>JBAUAN010000022.1:0-69286 GCA_049675725.1 Candidatus Sulfotelmatobacter sp.
GCTGTGCATTGCGAGGCAAGAGTCATCGGACGATAGACCCCCATGCCTTGAAAATCCCCGCCCCGAAGGGGCGGAATCTACACTAACGGAGAACGCCCCTTCTCCATTTCACGCTGAGCCAAAACAATTTTGCATTTGGGAGTTTAGCATAGGCATTAAAAAAAGCATAAAACTATTTTTAAACAGTCATTGTGTGCTTGACATTTGCCGTTATAGTGCCTATATTATGCCTAGGTTGAAAGTCAATGAATCAGCTAGGCACAGCAAAACGGACGCAGATCATAGCGGCTCTAGTCGAGGGAAACTCGATTAACGCGACGTGCCGAATGCTTGGAGTGGGTAAACATACCGTACTGCGGCTCTTGGAAGATGCCGGATGCGCCTGCGCTGCATATCACGATGCGATGGTTCGCGGCCTTAGCGTAAACCGGGTGCAGTGCGACGAAATCTGGGCGTTTGTGCTCGGCAAGGACAAGAATCTCACGCTGGAACAAGTACAGGCAGGTTTGGGCAGCGTTTGGACGTGGACAGCAATCGACGCTGATTCAAAGCTGATCGTTTCCTACATGCTCGGAGATCGGGGCGCAGGGACGGCGCAAGCCTTCATGCGGGACGTTGCATCCCGCATCTCAAACCGGATTCAGCTAACGACAGATGGCCATCGCGTCTACGCTGAGGCTGTCGAGAATGCATTCGGCTCCGAAATTGATTACGCAATGCTGGTCAAGCTCTACGGCGCATCGAATGACGGCGAATCGCGCTACTCTCCGGCAACCTGCATCGGGTGCCGCACAGGTGTGCTGGCTGGCAACCCGGACCCGAAATACATCTCTACGAGCTACGTAGAACGGCAGAACCTTTCCATGCGGATGGGAATGCGCCGTTTTACGCGGCTCACAAATGGACACAGCAAGAAAGTTGAGAATCACGGCCATCAGGTCGCGCTGTACTTCTTCCACTACAATTTCTGCCGAATTCACTCATCGTTGCGCGTGACTCCGGCAATGGAAGCGGGATTGACTGACCACGTTTGGACGCTGGCTGAACTGTGCGCCATCCTGCCTCAGCGGAAACCGAATGCGCGGGCAGACAAAGAACTGGTATTCAAGGCGCTGGCACGCGCCAACTAAGGGGATTTTATGGCTAAAGTTAATCATATTGAGATTCCATATCTTGACCCAAGCGTTCAGCACGTAGGGATTAGCAAGTTGCGGGCGTTGAACGTCACACAACTTCGAGAACTCGACAAGACGCTAGTGATTCAGGATAACGATAAACCGCTGGCTGTGCTCTTGAAGTACGAGCACTTTTTGGCGATGCAAGAGAAGATATTGAAAAGCGAGGGAGAGTGAAGCCGTTACTTGCCTTCGGTGGATTCGCGCACGATCCGCAGAGCATTTTGACTGCTGTCTACGGGCTTGCACTTATGGGCGTCGAATTGTGCCTGAATATCGGCGTCCTTGAACTGAGCATTGCACCGTTCGCACACGCCAAGGCCCTGTTTTACGATCCGCAGTTTGCGCTTTGCCATGATCCGAGTCTAGCGCACTGGCGAGGGGAGGCGTAAGCCCTGTGGAAATCAAACGGCACCACTACCAAATCGCACACAGCTCATGCGCGCACCGGCTGGGCGGTGTAAACTCATTCGTTTGCGTCACGCAAGGTGAAATCTGCGGTCACTTTTTCTATCGGGAGCGTGCTTGTGAAGCGAATTACTACTCTCAGGGTTGGGATGGTTGCTCTGCTGTTTGTCTCGCAGTTCTGGCTGGTCCGAGCGGGCGCGCAATCGACGGGGCAGCAGGAAACCAAGCCGCTGACGATTGAGCAGATATTTACCCCCGGAGCCATGGGCGGACGCGGTCCGGAGACCATGGAGTGGAGTCCGGACGGGACGAAGCTTTCCTATGTTCAGCGCGACGCAAAGGGCGAGCAGGGAGAGTTGTGGTATGTGGACGCGGCGACCGGCGAGAAAAAGGTTTTGGTGACGGCGGCGAAGCTGGCGTCGTTGGCTCCCGACTACGCCAAGGTGAAAGACGAGCGCGAAAAAGAGCGTCTGACGCGGTATCACGTGGCGGCGTATTTGTGGTCGCCGGATTCGAAACACTTGATTTTCGATTCGCAGGGCCAGCTCTGGCTCTATGACCTCGGCACCAACACGGCGGTGCAGTTTACCTCGTCCGGCGATCCGAGCGGAGATCCCAAGTTCTCGCCTGACGGAAGCCGCCTGGCCTACGTGCGCAAGCACAATTTGTTTGTGCACGACGTGAATGGCAAAGACGAGAAGCAGCTCACCAAGGATAACGGAGACAGCCTTTTCAACGGCGACATCGATTGGGTCTACACGGAAGAACTGGGAGTGCGCAGCAATTATTTCTGGTCGCCCGACGGCAAAGAAATTGTTTTCATGCACATGGACGAGACCAAGGTTCCGACGTATCCCATCACCGACTGGATGCCGACGCATCCGACAGTGGACAACGAAAAGTATCCAAAAGTGGGTGATCCTAACCCCGTGGTGAAGCTGGGCGTGCTGGACGCGGACAACGGAAAAACGCGCTGGCTCAAATTGACCGACGACCAGGAGACTTATATTCCGCGCTTCGGCTGGGTGCGCGAAGGCGTGATCTGGGCCGAAGTGTTGAACCGCACCGAAGACAAGATGGATCTGTATTTCGTGGATGTGAAATCGGGCAAGTCGCGGATTGTTTTAACGGAAACCACCCCCGGCGCTTGGATCGACTTCGAGCATGTCGAAGTTCGTTTCCTGAAATCCAGCGGGCGGTTCCTGTGGCCGAGCTGGCGCGACGGGAACATGCACATCTACCTCTACAGTTTTGATAAGCAGAATCCGCTGGCAGCGGACGCCAATCTCGATCAGCAGCTTACGCACGGCGATTTCGAAGTGGAAGGAATCGAGGGCGTGGATGAAGCGGCGGGCGTGGTTTTCTTCGCCGCAAATAAAGACGACCCGCGGCAACGGCATATCTTCTCCGTGAAGCTGGACGGGACGGACTTCCAGGCTCTCACGACTGAGGAGGGACTACACTCCGGCGAGTTCGCCGAAGACGGCAAACACTATCTCCGCAGCTCTGTAGGGCCGACCACGCCTGCGACCACGTCGGTGTGCGCAGTGGGCGGCGCGTGCAGCCCGCTGTGGGCGGCGCGGGATACCGTCACGGAATACGGGTTGCGGCCTCCGAAAATGCTGGAGTTCAAGGCCGACGACGGAACCGTGCTCTACGGGCGCTTGCTGCTTCCTCCCGACGCGGCCGCCAGCGGCAAGATTCCATTGATCGTGAATATCTATGGCGGACCGGCCGCGCAAGAGGTGATGAAAGGCCCGCCCAACGCCTTCGATGAAATTCTGGCGCGCAAGGGCTTTGCGATTTTCGCCGTGGACAACCGCGGCACGCCGGGGCGGGATCGCAAATTCCAGACCGCAATCCGGCACGAGTTTGGCGCCATCGAGTTGAAGGATCAACTCACCGCGCTCGACCAGCTTTACGCGCAATATCCGCAGCTGGATAAAGACCGCACCGGAATCTGGGGCTGGTCAAACGGCGGCTCGATGACGCTGTACGCGATGACCCATTCCGACCGCTTCCGCGCGGGCGTCGCAGTTGCGCCCGTGACCGATCAACTGAATTACGACACGATCTACACCGAGCGCTACATGGGCCTGCTCAAGGAAGATAAGGCGGGCTACGACATGTCCGATGTGACCAAGGCCGCCGACCAGCTGCACGGCGCGCTGCTGCTGGTGCATGGCACCAGCGACGACAACGTACATTTCCAGAACAGCATCCAGATGATTGATGCGCTGATCCGCGCGAGGAAACAGTTCCGGCTGATGATTTATCCCGGCAAAACACACGGGATCGCGGGCCCGGATGCGCGCGTGCATCTGTTCACCATGATCGAAGACCACTTTGAAAGGGAGCTGAAGTAGATCAGCGGCTATCGGTTGGTGCGGGCTCAGAACATCTCAGCCGGCCTCGAACACCCGGGGCGGTCTATTTATGCCGGCCTGAGCCTTTGCGCGAACTTTCCTTGGAAGTGCTGTCTTTCGAGGAGCTCTCTTTCGACGAGCTCTCTTTCGACGATGTTAGCTTCGCGGAACTCTCCACGGACGAGGTATCTTTCGAAGCGCTGTCCGACTTGGATTTATCTTCTTTCCTGGAATCTTTGTTGCCGCCGTCAGACGACGACAACCCGCCGGATTTCTTGGCGTAGTCGGTGACGTACCAGCCCGTTCCCTTGAACTGCACGGCGGGCGCGGTGATGGTCTGCTCGACTCGGCCGCCGCAGTCGGGACACTTCTTGACCATCCTGTCGGAATATTTCTGAATTTTCTCGAACTGATGACCGCACTTCTTGCATTTGTATTCGTAAAGTGGCATGAGTGTGAGACGGTTGTGAGGAACAACACAGTTTCATATTGATTCTAGGGGCGCGGGAGCGATTGCGTCAATTTTGTGGGCGTGTAGCGCCGCCGTCCCGGCGGCTGTCCGGCGGGCCTCCCCGCCCGCCGCGCCGAGGGCGCCGCATCTGGTTACGATTTTTCAAGCAGGCGCTTCGGTGCAGTGTTGCACCAGGCGGCCTGGATGGCGTTACTCAGCGTTTCTTTTTTGGCGGTTTTCAGGTGAACGCTGGTGGCGCCGCCGCGTCCCCACGCGCCTTTTACGGGGACGAACACATCGGGCTCGGCTTTTGAGAAACAGTGTTGCTCTTCGGGCGAAAGCTTCACCATGCCGCAAGATTTGTCGGGATAGCCGAGCGTGGCGAAAATCTTGCCGCCCACGCGGAAGTCGGGATGGTCCATGTGCGCGCGTTCTTCGGCTTCGGGAAGGGCGATGGCGAGCTTGCGAAAATCGGCGGCGGTCATATGATTTCCGATTTGAGATTGCAGATTGCGAACCGTCGTTAAAACTACAAATCTACGAAACTACAAATCTACAATCTCCAATCTGAAATCTGCAATTCTTCCGCAATGGTAAACTTCCGGCCATGAGCGAAGCCGCTGCAGGTCCGGCGCTGTATCTGGTGGCCACGCCGATCGGCAATCTCGAGGACATCACGCTGCGGGCGCTGCGCGTGCTGAAAGAAGTGGATGTGATTGCGTGCGAAGACACGCGGCAGACGCAGAAATTGCTCAACCACTACGCGATCTCGACGCGAACTACCAGCTATCACGAGCACAACGAGATGACGCGCGCGGCTGAGCTGGTGAAAGAGATGCAAGAGGGCGCGAGCGTCGCGCTGGTGACCGACGCGGGCATGCCGGGAATTTCCGATCCCGGCTACCGGCTGATTGCGTTGGCGATCCGGCATCGCGTGCCGGTTGTGCCGGTGCCGGGGGCGTCGGCGTTTCTGGCCGCGCTGGTGGCGAGCGGCCTGCCCACCGATTCGTTCCGCTTCAGCGGGTTTCTTCCCGCCAAGCGCGGCGAGCGGCGCGCCGCGCTGGAAGCGATCAAAACTTCGCCGCGCACGCAGGTTTTCTACGAAGCTCCGCACCGGGTGATAGAGACGCTGGAAGATGTTTGCGAGGTTCTGGGCGAAGCTCGACACGTTGTGATCGCGCGCGAAGTCACCAAGGTGTATGAAGAATTCCTGCGCGGCCGCGCCGGCGAGGTGCTGCAAACGCTGAAGTCGCGCGACGGAGTGAAAGGCGAGATCACGCTGCTGATCGGCAAAGCCGAAGAAGGCAAGGCCAGTGTGGGGACGGGCACTCTTGCCCGTCTTTCGGTGCGGCAGAGGTTGGAGCAGATCATGGCAGAAGAGAAAGTGGATGAAAAAGCCGCGCTGAAAAAAGTAGCGAAAGAGCGGGGAGTATCAAAGAGCGAGGCATACCGGGAGTTGCAGAGGAGCAAATGAGGCAGCCGATTGATCACCAAATGCGGGCGTTATCTTTAGAAGCTAACTTGCACTTTGCTCAACAGCTCCATCTTTGCGTCGCACTTCGTGACCGGATCGGCCCCGTACTTGCCTTCATTGACGTAAGAGTATGTGATAGAAAACTCCTTGGGAGCGTCTTCTGCGAACTTCCAAGTCCTTATATTTTCTTCTGCCGCCTGCGCCAGTCTCGGATGCCCACTAGTCTTTAGATCGATCACCTTCTTGCCGTCCGTTGTAACCCGCATAAACACTTGGCCTTGTAGTCGCATCGCCATTGCTTCTAATGGATATGTCGGGCATTCAAAATACGTGACACCGCGTGTGACTTGCGTCGCGGGCTCAAGGGGCTTTTCTGGAATCTGTGCCGATTCTGGAAGGATGCTGAACGAGTCGAAAAAACGATTTAAATCTTCAGACGTGAGTTGTGACTGACCGTTCATCGCTATCAAGTGGAAAAGGTGTGTCCCAGCCAATACAAACATCTCATCAATGTTTTGCGGCGTCCCATTGATCTGGAAAGCGACGGATATTCGGCGGGCTGGCATGCCTCCGACGATGCAGTCCTTTTGAGCGACGATCTTTCCCCTGGTGCCGCGGGCCGCGATCGCTTGTAAGCGATCGAAGGTAACGGACGACGCGTTAGCATCACCCATCGGTTGCGGGTAAACACAGCTAACTACCGAGAAGTAGCCCTGGTCGAGTCCAACGTCGGCGGCGTATAGCCTAGTAGCGTCCGCACAGAGCGGGGAACTGGAAGCATCGTGGATTGATTCATGCGGTTCTCCCGGCATAAGAACGGTGAATCCTCCGGCAGATGAGTACTTCTGCCACCGCTCCTTTGGAATCGTCTGTGCGCACGCTGGCAGGGCAGAGACGAGTATCATGGCTGCCAAAAAAACCGGCACCTTCCTAATTCGGTCGATCGTTTCGGCAAAACGGACCTTTACCAAAATCATGTGGCGCCTCCGGCCTTCGACCGTCTTACGGGAACGGCTACTTCCCCGCCAACTCCCGCTTCACAATCTCGCTGACCATCTTCCCATCCACACGCATGCCCGCGGCGTTGAACCGTGCCATCGCATTCTTCATCACTGTGCCCATTTCTTTCATGCTGGGCGCGCCCATTTCGGCGATGGCGGCTTTTACTCCCGCGATCACGTCGGCTTCGTTGGCGGCTTTGGGCAGGTAGGTTTCGATCAGGACGATTTCGGCGGCTTCTTTGTCGGCCATTTCCTGGCGTCCGCCTTTGGTGAACTGCTCCACCGATTCCTTGCGCTGCTTGATCAGGGTGGCCAGAACGGCCTGGGCCTCTTTGTCATCGAGCGGAGCCATTTTCTCGACCTGGCGAAGGTGCAATGCGCTTTTGACCATGCGCAGGGTGGAGAGGCGGGCTTCTTCTTTCGCTTTCATGGCGGTGACGATGTCTTTTTGGATCTGTTCGGTGAGGCTCATGATGGGATTATAGACGGTACGCTCGACCGCGGCCGGAGTGGAGAGAGTCAAAACCCCCACTTCTCGCGCACAAAACGCGCGAGAAATGGGGCACCCTCATCCCTGATGAAATCAAGATTCTTAAATCAAAATTCGCTACCTGACCGTCCGGTCGCGCATCTGATGCGGAGGAGGAACCAACCATGAGCAAACTTGCGATTTGGGCCCAACTGGAAGCTCGGCCGGGCAAAGAGAAGGAAGTTGAAGAGTTTCTGAAGTCGGCGCTGCCGCTGGCCGAGCAGGAAAAAGAAACGGTCACCTGGTACGCCATCAAGATGGGGCCGGGCAAGTATGGCATTTTCGATACGTTTGCCGACGAACACGGCCGCAACGCTCATTTGACCGGCCCCATTGCCAAGGCATTATTTGCCAAAGCGGACGAGCTGTTCGCCAAGGCTCCAGAAATTGCAAAGCCCGAAGTTTTGGCGGCAAAACCCGGAATTAACCTATGAAACAGGGCATTTCGCGCCTCCCTGTCAGGCGCGAAGTGTGTTCCAACTGCATCCAATTCCGCCCTGCTTCCGATAGAATGGTGGGGCAACAAGAATCCCGTAATCTCTAAGGACTTCATCGGAAATGCTGCACAAGAATCGTCTTTTTACTCCCGGGCCAACTCCGCTGCTGCCGGCGGCGCAAACGGCCATGGCTTCCTTTACGGCTCACCACCGAACCGCGGATTTTCGACAACTGTTTCAGCGCGTGCTCGCCGACATGAAAGATTTCGTCGGCACGCAGAATGACGTGCTGGTGCTGGCTTGTTCGGGCACGGGCGTGATGGAGGCGTCGGTTTCGAATCTGACGTCACCGGGCGACAAGGTGCTAGTGCTGACTGCCGGAAAGTTCGGCGAGCGCTGGACGGGGCTGGCCAAAGCATTCGGCTGCAACGTGGACGTGCTGAGCCTCCCCTATGGGCAGACTTTTTCGCTGAGCGAGATTCGGGCGAAGATTACTCCCGACACAAAAGCCGTATTCGTGCAGGCGACCGAGAGTTCCACGGGCGCGCGGCATGACGTGGAAGGCATCGCGAAAATCGTGCGCGCCTCGGGCGGGGCTTCGGGAAACGAGACGCTGCTGGTGGTGGACGCGATCACTGGGTTGGGCACAACTCACCTCGACGTTGACGGCTGGGGTGTGGACTTCATCATCGGCGGTTCGCAGAAGGCGCTGATGATGCCTCCGGGGCTGGGGTATTGCGCGGTCAGTGAGCGGGCATGGAAGCGCATGGAGAAGACGACTTCTCCACGCTATTACTTCGACCTGCGCAAGGAGCGGAAATCGGCGGCGAAGGGTGAATCGGCGTACACGCCGGCCACTTCGCTATTCGCCGCGCTGGGAGCGGCGCTGGAATTCGTGCGCGGCATGGGCAACGGCGACCTAGCCAAAGGACGCGAAGAGCTGGTCAACAACGCGGAGCTGTGCGCGGCGATGACTCGCGCTGGCGCGAAAGCGCTGGGGCTGAGCCTCTACTCTGCGCCGCCGGCGGCAGCGTTGACGGCGATCACGTCGCCTGACGGAATCGACTCGGGAAAAATCGTGAAGGAATTCCGCGAATCGTTCGATGCCGTAGTGGCCAACGGGCAGGGCGAGATGAAGGGCAAGCTTTTCCGCATCGCGCACATCGGCTACTACGACTACCTGGACACCATCGGCATTCTGGCCGCGCTCGAGCACGTTCTGGTCCGGACCACGGGCCGAGCCGTGGAGTACGGCGCGGCGGTGAAGGCTGCTCAGGAAGTCTATGCGCAGGCGCTTGCCGACAAGCGTCAACTGGTCGGCGTGTGAGAACCTGGAAGCGCGCCGCACTCTTGATCAATCGCCTCTCGGTGACTAGTTGACCGTGAAGGTCATGACGGCCGAGGTTTCACTCTGCGTGCCGCCACCGTATTGGCCGCCGGGAGTGCCGGGGTTGGTGACGGTAACCTGGATGGTATCCGCGGTGGCGATCGCCGCGGCGGGAATCGAAGCCATCAACTGGTTCCCGCTTACGTAGGTCGTGGTCATGGCCGTACCGCCGAAGTTCACCTTTGCGGTTGACGAAAAGCTGCTGCCGTTTACGGTCAGCATAAACGCGGGACTGCCTGCCGCCATGGCATTTGGCGAAAGCTCGGCGATCGCCGGAACGTTTCCAGGCGCGGGGTTGGTGTAAGACTTGGAGCTGTAGCCGCACGCGAGGGTGAACGCGGCCAAGCCGGTCAAAAGCAGAATCTGTAAGGTTTTCATTGGTCCTCTCGTTGGGCGATGGCCCATGCAGAGAGCCTACGAATTGCGGGGAGAGGGCGTGTCAGGAGCGCGTCATTTAGTTGTCAATCTATTGTCAGAAAATCATTTTCAGCAGGGTAGTTCAGTAATCAGTTCAGAAAAATCAGTTCATAAGCTTAGGTTGAGCGAGTTGTATCGAATCTGGAAGGATTGAGGGACTCGGTGAAAATCGTTATCGCAGAAAAGATTTCGGCGTCGGCAGTGGAACAGCTCAAGGAGCCAGGCTGGACCGTGCTCACGGCCGATCAGCTGGACGGAAATCTGACAGAGCATTTGGAATCGGCCGACGCATTGATCGTGCGTTCGGCGGTGCAGGCAGACGCGAAGCTCCTGGAGCACGCGAAGAAGCTCCGCGTGATCGGGCGCGCGGGCGTGGGCGTGGATAACATTGATCTCGACGCGGCCACGCACAAAGGCATCGCGGTAATGAACACGCCCGGCGCCAATGCCGTGGCCGTGGCTGAGCACACGCTGGGCATGATGCTGGCGATGGCCAGGCACTTGTGCCGGGCTGACTCGCTCATGCACGCGGGCAAGTGGGAGAAAAAATCGCTGCAAGGCACGGAGTTGCGCGGCAAGACGCTGGGCATTGTTGGGCTGGGGCGAGTCGGCATGGAAGTGGCGCGGCGGGCTCGGGCGTTTGGGATGGAATTGGTGGGGCATGATCCTTTCGTCTCGGTCGCAGTCGCCAAGGAGCAAGGTATCCGCATGTCGACTCTGGACGAACTTTATGCCGCGGCGGATTACATCACGTTGCATCTCGGCCTGACGCCGCAGACTGCGGGGATGATCAACGAGGCGTCGATCGCGAGAATGAAGAAAGGCGTGCGGCTGGTGAACTGCGCGCGCGGAGAACTGGTGAACGAGGCCGACCTGGCGCACGCCCTGAAAGAGAAGGGCGTGGCGTCGGCGGCGCTCGATGTATTCACCGAAGAGCCGCTGAAGAATTCTCCGCTGCAGGCGCTGGACAATGCCTTGCTGACGCCGCATATCGGCGGGTCCACGCACGAAGCGCAGGAAGCCGTGGGCGTGCAGATCGCGCAGCAAGTTCGCGAATATCTGAAACACGGAGTCATCCAGAACGCCGTGAACGTGCCTTCGGTTTCCGCCGAAGAGTATGCCGCGATGCAGCCTTACATCGTTCTGGCGGAACGAATGGGCGCGTTTCTGGCGCAGGTTTCAGAGGGAACGGCGGAGGAAATTTCAGTGCGTTACAGCGGCCACATCGCCGAGTGGAAGACGGAATTGATTCGCAACGCCGCCATCAAAGGCATCCTGAATCAGGCGCTCGAGGAGAAAGCGAACCTGGTGAATGCCGCGGCCATCGCCGATTCGCGCGGCTTGCGCGTGCATGAGTCGCATAAATCAAAAACTCCGACCGGCGGCACGGCCAGCGTGCTTTCGATCGAGTTGAAAAGCGCCGCGGAAGAACATGCTGTGAAGGGAGCGGTGCTGCACGGGAACGCGCCGCGATTGCTGCACGTGGATGGCATCGATGTGGAAGCCCCGCTGGAACGCAACCTGATCTTTCTGCGAAACCGCGACGTTCCCGGCGTCATCGGCAAAGTGGGCACAATTCTGGGTGAGGAAGAGATCAACATCGCGAACTTTTCGCTGGGGCGGCGCAGCGCCGAGGTCGGATCCGATCAGCCCAGTGAGGCGATCGCCGTGGTCCACGTGGACGGCCAGGTTTCGGAGGCTGTGCTGAGCAAGCTGCGGAAAATTCCGGCGGTGCAGCAGGCCAAGGCAGTGCGGTTGTTCTGACTCCTTGAACGGTGTCAGGCGACTATTGTGCTGACTGACACGCAATCCGGCGGGCCGTAACGTGCCGAATATGTGGTGGTCGCCAAAAATCGAAATGAGCATGCGCCCAACCCCGGAGTTCATCATCATGCTTCGTAAAGTTGATACTTACTCCTGAAAGGCCGTCGCTCCATATCACGGCCGCTTTGCTAGTCCCGGTCAACATCCAATACGAAATTCGCCAAGGCCGCCCGCCAGAAGGCCCCTGCCGAATTATTAGCTGGTCCTTCATCACGAATCCTTCAGTGGCCCGCTGAAGAGTCAGCTCAAATTGGTTTGGGGGTGTCACGAATTTGGCATCCTCACCGAGAGACCAGGGCCACCATCGTCCCATCTGCAACTTGTAGCACCCGGCAAGGTTTGCGGCTTGGGATTTCGAGTCTCGGGGTTGGGCGGAGCGACCTTCTTGCGCTGAACTGGCGGAAAGAGCTCCGGCAAGACAGGCGATCACAACGATCAAACGAAGCAACTTCAGCAGCACGATTACGACTCGCTCTCGTCGCGTTTCAACTTGCGGCTCTCAGCCAGCAGCGTCATCGAGTGCATCAAATTCTGCAGAGTCACGATGCCGATCAGACGCTCGTCTTCCACCACGGGAATGATGCTGGAATTGCGGGCGTTAAGTTTGCGAAACGCGGTGCCGAGCGATTCCTGCCGCATCGATACTTCAAAAATCTTGTTCATCACGGCCTGCACGTAGCCGTTCCCTTCCACGCGCAGCGCCTCCAGAATGCGCTGTTTCGAAACCACCCCCACCATGTCGCTGCCGCGGACCACGGGAAAATCGTCCTGCAGCGAGTGCACCGCCTTTTCCAGCGCGCCCTCCAACGTGTCGGCAGGAGAGAGCGTGGCGAAGTCGGTGAGCATGATTTCTTCCAGGCGAACGTTGTCGAGCACAGACTGGAAGACGATGGCGCGCTCTTCCAATTGTGCCGCGCAAAAAACGATGACGCCGACCATGGTGAGCCACGTGTCGCTGAACAGTCCGGCGATCATGAAGACCATTGCAATCGCGTTGCTGATGGAGACGGCGCGACGCGTCGCGATGGGCGCGTCCAGTGAACTCAGGAAGAACGCCCGCAAAATCCGACCGCCGTCGAGAGGATAAGCCGGCAACAGGTTCAGCGCGGCGAGATAGAGATTGGCCCACACCAGGCTGCGCGGCAGGTTCGCGCCCTGCAGCCAGGGCCAGGTCCAGAGATCGGGATGGCCGACAAACGCCAGCGCACACCCGGCAGCCAGAAACGCAAGCGCCAGATTGGTAAGCGGCCCCACCAGCGCGAGACGAATCTCCCGCATGCCGCGCGCGCCGCCCAGCGCGGGTTTGCCGGCGCGGTGATCTTCCGAGCGCCCTTCCTCGAGCCGTTTTTCCTCAAGCCGCTTTGCTTCGTCTCGTTTTTCCTCGAACACCGTAACGCCGCACAGAGGCAGAAGAATCACAGCCTTTGGGATCATCCCCACACGCCGGGCCACCAGCATCTGAACGCATTCGCGAGCCGCAACGCAAGCAAGAATGATGCCGACCACAGCCAGGTCGCGCGGTGCGCTAGCCAGGTCTTTGTGCGCCCGGTAATCGGTGGCGAACACAAAAAGAAAAAGCAGAAGAAAAGTGGGGTGAATGCGGACCTCAACTTCGAACAACCGCCCGATCGGAATGGACCAGCTTCTCATCCTCTTCTCATCCGCTCCCTTCATGTTTATTCTACATGCGCGGAAGTATTCGTCCGGCCAATCGAAAGTGCAGAGTCATGCGAGTGATTGCGGGGAAATATCGGAGCCGGCCGCTGCGCTCGTTGCGCGGGATGGATATCCGCCCCACCTCGGACCGGCTCCGGGAAACCCTGTTCGACGTGCTGACTGCGGGAAATTCAGCCGCGCTCGAAGGCACGGTCTGGCTCGATATTTTCGCGGGTACGGGGGCCGTAGGCATCGAAGCCTTGAGCCGCGGCGCCAAGCAAGTGTATTTCGTGGAATCCTCCGAGCCGGCGGCGCAGCTGATCCGGAACAATCTTGAAAGCCTTGGGGTGACCGGCGTGCACAAGATTTTTCAGGAGGAGTGGACGCGCGCCTGCTGGCGCATGGAACGCGAGCACATCACGGCCGACGTCGTATATCTAGATCCTCCCTACCATATGAAGGATGCTTACGCGGAAACCCTTCGCACGCTGGAAAATTCCAGCGTGATTTGGGCGATGTCACTGGTGATTGCAGAACACGAAAAAAGGTTCGATCCGGGAGACGAGTTCGGCGCTCTGCGCAGGTTCCGGAAACTGGTGCAAGGCGGCGCCGCGCTCAGTTTCTACCGCATGACAAGCGGGGCGCTGGTCCGGGGATGAAACAGGGGGATGAACAAGAAGACGAACAAGAGAATGAAACGGACGATGAACCTCGGCGGCGAAAGACCGGCGAATAAATCCTGAGCTCGTGCGACGCTCCGCACTTAAATGCGGCCGCTACATGATCAATTCATCGTCTTTGCTGATGATGGGGTGCTGCATCTCCTGGAGATCGTTCTTCACCATGTTGAGACCATAGACGCAAGCTTCAAAATTCTTGGAGAGGCTGGCGAACAGCGGCGCGACCTTGGCGTACTCGAAGTGTTCGAACTTGGAGACGACGTAATAGCTTTCCTTGCCGGCTTTCATCCAATCCACAAAATTCTCCAGGCGGTTGCGGCGCAGGCGGAAGTGATTGATGCTCTCGGGAAACATTCCGGCGAAGAAAAGAGTGTAGTCGCCGATATGCTTGCGCACCTGGCGCTCGCGGTCAAAAGAAGGCGCAGGACCGTAGACCGGGTCGGATTCGAGCAGCATTTCGCCGACGTCGGCGAGCGGGCGATTGGCGGTGCCGCGAATCTTGAATAGCTGATCCGCTTCGCAAAATTCCGCCAGCAAGTGCGAAACATACGCCACGACTTGCGGATCGCGAATGCCGATTTCCTCGGCATAGTGGCGTCCGACCAGAGCTTGAAACAGCTGCTGCAGCGGATGCGATTCCTCAATCATAACTTTGGGCTCCCGAAACCCCGCAGCTGGCACGGAGTTTCAACTGCCTAGCGTGTTACATACATCAGCTTTCACTTGCACGCAAGTGACTTTTGTTTATCCTCGCGATTCGTTTTCCTGATTGCTTAGATGCGAGGCGCGCGCGGCGAGTCTATCAGGGCGATTTTGCTGGCAGTCACGTTGATCGGCTGCTAATCAGGTCGATCTACGAGACTTCCGGCGCGCTCCTCAACCGGCTTGTAAAATGAGGCGAGAGGAGATCTCGATGCAACGGCGGAACATTTCCAGCGGAGCACCGTGGGAACCGATTGTGGGTTACTCGCGTGCGGTGAAAGTTGGCCCAAATGTCTACGTGGCCGGAACGACCGCAACCGGACCCGATGGAAAAATTGTGGGCGTCGGCGATGTGTACGCTCAGGCGGTGCAGATCCTGAAGAACATTGAAACCGCGCTGAAGAAGGCAGGCGCGAGCCTGAAAGATGTGGTCCGCACGCGCATCTTTGTAGTTAACATTGCGGAGTGGGAAAAAATCGGCAAAGCTCACGGAGAAGTATTTCGCGACATTCGTCCGGCAACCTCCATGGTGCAGGTGAGCGCGCTTATCTCACCCGAGATCCTTGTCGAGATCGAGGCGGACGCGATAGTGACGGAGTAACGGAAGGACGAACCGTGCGGCGGGAGTGGACGGCCAGGCCGGCGAAAGCAACTCTCAGTCCGACCCCAGCAGCGGTTTCGACATGTTCACGAAATAGCAGGGCACTTTCGGCTCCAGCCCCCGAGTGAATGGAGCGGTGCCGCTTTCAACGTACCCTCGCCAGTGATAGAACTCCGGCAGTTCCTTGCGCACATTGACGATCCGCAAGTCCATAAAACGGCTGCCGGCTTTGGCACAGTAGTCCTCGGCGGCGGTCATCAGCTTCGAACCCACGCCGGCCTTCTGACCATCGGGATTCACGGACAGCAACCCCAGATAAGACCTCTCGCCCCTCATCTCGACGTGCACGCATCCAACGACGGCCCCATCTTCCTCGGCCACCAGGAACGTCCCGGTTCTGAGAAGCTCCTGCACGGTCTGCAGATCGATGCGGTCGCGATCAATCAGAAAGCTCTCCGCCTTGCGAAAGGCGGCGTTGATCACGCGGCTGACGGCCTCCGCGTCTTCTGAATCCGCGCCTCGAATCAGCAAACGGCCTCCCTCAATCAATCTTCCCCAGGCAGTGAAATTCAGCCCCCCAGTAGATCAAATGATAATTCAGCCTCGGTTTCGGCGAGAGGCTCGCGGTAGGAATTTTCGCGGCCAGCGTTTCAATTTCCTTGACAAGCGTCTGGCTGCGATCATAATGCGTCAATCATGCTTTGCTGTGGCGCGCCACTGCGAACGGGGCGGAGATTCCAGCCCGAGGTCAGCTGAGTGAAATTGTCGAGTGAGGTTGCCGAATAAACCGAGGGAGGCGCTTATGAGTGTGCTCGACCTTTGTGATCAGGAGATTGCTGCAGTACCGCTTGAAGCCAGCGTCGCCGACGCCATTCACAAAATGCTCGACTATCACGTGGGAGCGGTTGTGGTTGTCGATAGCGAATACCGAGTTGCCGGAATCTTTACCGAACGCGACGTGCTCCGCAAAATGGCGCTCAGCCGCACCGACCCGCAAACCACCTCCGTTCGCGAGCTCATGACCACGCCCGTAGAAATGGCCACGCGCGGTACCGGGGCCGGCGAAGCGCTCAGCATCATGCTCGAGCGCCACTTCCGTCATCTCCCCGTGGCCGACGACAATGGCAAACTGCTGGGAATTCTTTCCATCCGCAACCTGCTGGAGTGGCGCGTGGACGACTTGACCCGGGAGCTCGCGTCGCTCGAGCAATACGTTTCCAACGATGGCCCGGGAGGGTAGGACCACGTGTCGCCCGCTCCTACCGGCTGTCCGCGGGCCTGCCCTGAGTTTTGTTCTAGGGATTTCTCGCCCTCGGCGTCGCCTGCTCCCAATCGCCGGATAGCGTCGCTACTCTCGCGACTGCTGCATGACTTCTTCCGTAACCCAATCCGTGCACATCGCCGACTCCCCGCTGGAAATCAACGAAGACTTGTCTAAAACCGCTTCCACGAAGTTCTCAATCATCGGATAGTGCAGATTGTCGTGCGGCGGAAGATGTTCCTTTCCGCCGGGATACATCAGTTCAGGCCCGTTCAGCGGACTCAACTCCATCTCTCCTTCAGTGCCGCGGATGCGACATTCGTCGCGCCTCACCTTTGAATGCCAGCGCACGTCCACAATGCCGCGCACGCCGCTTGCGTAGTCGATCATGACCGTGGCGTTGTCTTCGACCGCGTAATGATGAACCGCGTTCGAAAGATGTCCCGAAACTCGCAGCGGCTCGCCAAACAAATAATTAAGCACGTCGATGCGGTGCGACGCGATGTCGTAAAGCGGTCCGCCCCCAGCCATCGCCGGATCAATCAGCCAATTGCGCTCGCTCTCCGTGCCGTCGAGCCACGAATGGCAGGTGAGCTCTGCGAGCACAGGTTTTCCGATGGCTCCCGCTTCGAGCAGATGTTTGGCGCGCTGCACTTTGGGATACAAACGACGATAGTAGGCGACGCCAAAAGTTTTCCCGGCGCCCTTCGAAGCCTGCAGCATCAAGCCCGCTTCGGCGAGATTCATAGCTAGCGGCTTTTCACAAAGCACGTGCATCCCCGCCTGAAATGATTGAATGGTCTCCGGCGCGTGCAGAAATACAGGCGTAGCAATGTAGACGGCGTGAGCTTCGCCCTGACTTTCGCCTCGAACATGCCCCTTGACACCTTGATCGGCGAGCGCTTGATCCAGCGAACACCAGACGCGGGTCTGCAGCGCCGCAGCTTTAGCCGGATCGCGCGTGACCACGCCGTACAGCCGGCTTCGCGGCTCCGCCTCGATGGCAGGAATCACGCGGCGAATCGCGATGTCGCCGATTCCGATCACGATCCAGTTGAGCATCGTCGCAAACCTCTCCGGAAGCTTGGCCGAAACGAGTGTGAAAAAACCAAAGGCCGACCTAAGCCGGCCTTCGAGGTGATCTCAAAACAAAAATTACGGCTTCTTGGGAGCGATCGCGTCCTTGGCGGCCTTGGCGACGCGGAACTTCACCACGGTCTTGGCCTTGATCTGGATCGGTTCGCCGGTCTGCGGATTGCGTCCTACGCGGGCTTTGCGGTGCGCCTTCACCAGGCGGCCCAGTCCAGGCACCACGAACACGCCGTTCTTCTTCGTCTCTTTGATAGCGGTATCGGCCAGGTGCTCCAGGAACGCCGCGGCCTGCTTGTTGTTGAGTTCATTCTTCTCCGCCAGAAGGCGGACGAGTTGCGTTTTAGTCAAACCAGAAGCCATGTACTTCCTCCTCGGAAAAAACTGTGATGTAATTCCGTGACCGCCATTTTACTACCACAACCCTGTGGAAAAACACCTGATTTTACGCGGGTTTGGCAAATGTGGTACGTGGAGGAGGGCCTTTTTACGCAGTGTTCCATAGACTCGGATCCCAAAACGGGCCATTAAAAGCGTTTCTGTGAACACCGGTGCACGTTCACTAACCGAGGGCACGAGTGACACGAGAGGATTCCGCCAACGAAATCCTTCGTGATATTTAGTGTCCTTTGTGGTCCACGTTTTTTCCGTATCCACCGGCAAACCGTCCCACCGACGGGATGACATAATACTCCCAGGAGATTTCTTCTTGAGTTGTGCCATCTGCGAAGTCCGAAAAGAGAAACGCTTTTGCCCGGCCTTGCACGGCCGCATCTGCCGGCAGTGCTGCGGCGAACAGCGCGAAGTCACGCTCGATTGCCCCAGCGATTGTTCCTATCTGCAGCAGGCGCGGCAGCACGACAAGCCGCGTTCGAAAGATCAGATCAGTCAGATTGATCCGGAAGCATTGTTTCTGAAGGTCGAAGTTCCCGATCAGTTTCTCTACGAGCGTGAGCATCTGCTGATGGGCCTGACCTTCGCCCTCGCCAAGGCCGTACGCGCCGACCGCAGCTTGAACGATGGCGACCTGATCGCGGCGCTCTCTGCACTCACTACGAGCTATGAGCGTCTGGTGAATTCCGGCCTGCACTACGAACAGCCGATCCCGAGCGTCTCTCAACAACGCGTGGCCGCCGAGGTCGAAACCATGCTCAAGGAATATCGCGAGACCGAGCAGAAACACATGGGCTACTCCACGGTGCGCGACTCCGATGTGCTGAAGGCCTTGGTATTCCTGGTGCGCCTGGGATACGGGCGCACGTCGGGCCGTCCGAAGGCGCGAGCCTTCGCAGAGTTTCTATTAGCACAGTTTCCCGAGAAAGAATCGAGCGTAATCACGCCGCAGGAAGCCGGCAGCCGCATCATCGTCCCGTAGGTAAAGTTAGCCACGGATTTTCACGGATTCCACCGATAAACCAAAAACCGGCTTCAGCCGGATTTTGCCGCGGGCGTGAACTGTAGCGGCGCCGGGTGCGCCATTTCTCGCGTCCTTTGCGAGAAGTGGGGATTTTCGGACCAGTCCAGAGAAGTGACCGCATGCAATATTAAGTAGAGGTTTTAATCCGTGCTAATCCGTGGCTCGAATTGGAATTTTCCGCACAGCCTGCCCCGCAGGCAACGCGGCCAGCAATTCGCGGACAGCTTTCCCAAGCACGGGATGCCGCGCCCCAGGTGCGATCTCCGCCAGTGGCTCGAGCACGAAGCGGCGACGCTGCATCGCGGGATGCGGAATGGTTAGCTCCGGCGAATCCACCACCGTGTCGCCGAAAAGCAGAATGTCAATGTCGATGGTGCGCGGTCCCTTTTTCTGCGTGCGCTGCCGGCCCATTTCCCGTTCGATGGTGAGCAGGGCCGCCATCAGCTGGGCCGGCGTCTTCGCGGTTTCGAGCGCCACAGCGCAGTTCAGAAACCACGCCTGGTCGGTGAATTCCACCGGTTCCGTTTCGTAGAAGGAAGAAGCCGACGCCACGCGCCCCAACAACCCCAGGCGCCTGATGGCGTCACGAATATTACGCGCGCAGTCACCGACATTCGCGCCCAGCGAGAGATAGACGAGTGTACTCATGAGTCCCGCTCCGTCAGACTACCAGCTTGGACTACCAGCTTGAAGGCGGCGCCACCGCTGGTTCCTGTCCGGTAATGTCCGCCAGGCCAGTCGCCGACCGTTACCTTTGTTACTTTCGGGTGGCCCCTCGTACTCCTAGAATCGAGCCTATGACGTTGGAGTCTCTGCTGCTGAGCCAGGATAGCGATCTAGTGCGGGTCATTCGCCCCACGCTCGAAAAGCTGTCGATCGACGTGGAAATCTGCCAGGAGGCGCGGGCCGCTGCAGATATTCTGGTCTCCGAAAAATTCGACGCTGTCATCGTCGATTGCGACGACTTGACCGGCGGCTTAGAAGTGCTGCAGGGCCTGCGCAGCACCCCCAGCAATAAGAACTCCGTAACCTTCGCCATCCTCAACGGAAAAAAGACAACCACGCAGGATGCTTTCGGCATGGGCGCGAACTTTGTGCTGCAGAAGCCGATCAGCAACCTGAACGCCTCGCGCTGCTTCCACGCGGCCTTGAATTTCATGTTGAAGGAACGCCGCCGTTATTTCCGGCAGCCGGTGAAAATGCCGGTCAGCGTTTTCCTGGGTGAGAAGGAATTGAAAGCCACGAGCACCAACGTCAGCGAGGGCGGAATCGCGCTCGCCATGCGCGACGCCATGCCCAAGGGCGCCACGCCGCGCCTGAAGTTTGTGATTCCCGACATCAACCTGAGCATCGATGTCGAAACCGAAGTGGCCTGGGCCGACCTGAAAGGCCGTGTCGGCTTCCGTTTCCACGGCCTTGCCGAAAGCACGCAAAAGCTGCTGGAAAAGTGGCTCGACGAGCGCATGGAAAAAGAATTTCCCGGCGCCAAAGAGCGCATCGCCTCCGCCCCGGAAAACTTTCAGTAGTTCTTCCTCTTCACTCTGTCATCCTGAGCCGAAGCATGCCCGTCCGAAGGACGGTCATGCGCAGTCGAAGGATCCCTTGCCCGCCCGCATCACCCTCGACAGGCGTTTCTGTCACTCGGCCTTCTGAGCCTGCGCCCGCATCCAACCCGGTATCTGCCTTGAGACTTGCGCCTCCCCATAACCGTGGCACCCTAGAAGTTTACGGGAGACCCATCCTCATGCTGACCAACGACTTTCGCATCGCCCGCGTGCAAAAAACCCTGCGCTGGTTTGAAGAAGACATGCCGCTGCTCGACCTGCGAGTAAAGGAACTGTCAGCCGAGCGCCAGGAATCCGCGCGCCAGTTTGCCGCCGCCCTGATTCATCAGACACGGGCCGAACTGGAAAGGCTGCGGCAGCTGCAGCCAGAAGAGATCTGCCATTCCGACCAGTCCTCTTGCGAACCCGCGGACTAGCGGATCTGAAGCCAGTTGTTGCCTGACGTTAGGTCTTGATTGTGTGGAGCGGACATTTCAGAGTTCAGATTGAAGATTTCAGATTAAAAGTCAAAACCTTAATGCTTTCAATCTACAATCTAAAATCAACAATCTGAAATCGCTTTACTGTTTCGACAGTAGAGCCACAGAAGACTTCCACCTAAAAAACCGACCCCGCCGATGCATGCGCCACCGCCCCGTGCACGCTCGCAGCCTCTTCCTGATCCAGGGTGACTTCTTCCCACAGCGTCTTGTCGCGCAGGATGCGCGAGACCAGCGCCGTGTGCATGGCATGACCCGCGCGGTCCGCCACTACCTTTCCCAGAATTTGCTTGCCCAGCAATGCCAGGTCGCCCACCAGATCCAGCACTTTGTGCCGGACGAATTCATCGGCGAAACGCAAGGGTCCGTTCTCCACGCTGTCCTTGGTCAGGACAATGCAGTTTTCGCGGGACGCGCCACGAATCAGCCCCATGTTGCGCATCGCCCGTTCATCCTCGCGCGAACCGAACGTGCGCGCCCCCGCAATGTGCCGCAGATAGTTGCCGTTCGAGAGTTCTACCTGAAAGGTTTCTTTTCCGATAAGAGGATGAGGGAAATTGATGGAATAGGATACTGAATAAGTCTCGGCAGGATAGACCGCAATGAACTTGTTACCCTCGCGCATTTCCAACTCGCGCCGGATTCTCAGATACTTGCGCGGCCGTCTCTGCTTGCGAATGCCCGCCTTTTGAATCATCTCCACAAACGGCCGGGCGCTGCCGTCGAGGATAGGCAACTCCAGGTTATCCAGCTCCACAATCGCATTGTCGATCCCCATGCCGATGAAGGCGGAAAGGATATGTTCCGTCGTGGAGATGAGCACGCCCTTTTTCATCAGGCTGGTGGCGTAGCTCACGCGCGCCACGTTGAGGCCCACCGCCTCGATTTCATAACCGTCGAGATCGGTGCGGCGAAACCGAATGCCCGTGGCGGGCGCGGCCGGCAGCATCCGCAAAGAAACCGGAGCGCCGCTGTGCAGGCCAATGCCAGTGCACTCCACGGCAGCGCGGATTGTCTGCTCCTGGGTCAAATAAGAACCGGTCAAATAAGAAACCTGTTATGTTTCGGCGAACCAATAGCTTACCGCTCGGCGAGGAAATCCGTGTGTGGCAAAAAAGCCACACTCCGTGGCAGATCGCAGACGTGGAGCCAACTTGGTATCTGCCGCTCAACGATCGGAAACCCTTGCGGCTCTATGAGATAACTCGCACGCAGGGGCAGAACCAGGCCGCCCGCCCCCACTAGTGCTTGCCCGATGGTTTATTCGGCACTTTGTTCGGATTGTAGCCAGAATGTGGATCGAACATGGCCTGGTCCAGATTTTGGTTGTAACTCGCTCCGCTGAGAAAGCGCTGCCCCGCCATATCTCCGTTGAAATACCGGGTCAGGCTGTAAGGCGTCATGATCCCCTGCACCGGACGATAGTTATCGTAGATCTCTTCCTCAAGATTTTTTTGCCGGTCCACCGGGTCGCGCCAGTTGAATGTCTTTTTCAGCGGAAGATGTGTGTCGGCATCAACGTACAAGCTAACCGCCTCATCCTGACCGTTGATCAGCGTTACTTTGAGCGCAGGCTTTTCGGCGGCGATGGCGTTGCCTTCATAGAAAAGTGCCACTTTGGGGTCATTGACCCAGACGCGCAGAACATTGTCGAGCGAGAACTTACGCCGCCTCAGAATGGGGCTGAGATCTTTCTCGTCGATGGCATGAATGCCCTTGTAAGTGATTTCGTATCCCTTGTTTCCAACGTAAAGCTCGGCAACGTCGCGTTCTTTGCTGAGTTCGTCGCGCTCCTTGTCGGGGAACTCGAAAAAACTCCAGAACAGCACGCCCGTGCTGGTGGTCCGGCCATGATAAAAGTTGTACCCGCGCCCCTGCATCTCCCTGTCGTGGAGGCTGAGGTAAGCCTGCCCACCCAGCGCCTGGATCGCCTGATTCAGCAGATCTTTCGCCTGCCGCGCATTCTCCTGGTCGAGTGGGACGCCCGACGCTGGCGTGCTCGCGGCAGTCGATGCCGGGGCGGATTGCGAGGCGGACGCAGTTCCCTCAGCCGCCGCCTGTCCCCAGGCTGGCATCGTCGAAATGACGGTCGCCGAAAAGACGGTCGCCAGAACGGGGATCGCCAGAAACAAAATAAGAAGAAGCCGTTTCATCCAGGTTGAACGGGTCGGTACCTGCAAACAGAATTGTAGCGTTTCGCGTGGAATTCCCGCTCGCAGCTGCGAATATCCTCAAGTTCTTGGATGCACGAACAGGCCCGCCTGCGGAGCCCGAAGAGCGATTTTTTGCCGCGTCCTCCGGCGCGCTCTATCCCGCCAAGACCGCGCCTCCATTGACGTTGAAGACTTCTCCGGTGATGAACCCGGCGAATTCGGTGCACAGAAACAGCACCGGCGCAGCGATCTCCTCCGGGCGGCCGGCGCGGCCCAGCGGAATCGTACTGCGAATCTTCGCCCCCACTTGCGTATCTTCCAGCGCGGGCTTCGACATGTCGGTGTCGACCCACCCCGGGGCCACGCAATTCACATAAATGCCGGCCGGCGCCAGTTCCGTGGAGAGCCCTTTCGTCATGCTGATGAGCGCGCCCTTGGTCGCGGAATAGTCGCAATGAAACGCTTCGCCGCGCTGTCCGCTGGTGGAACTGATCAGCACGATGTGCCCGGACATGGCGTGCGACGACATGTCGCGGGCCGACATGTCGTCACCCGCCGTAATCCCGGCGCGCGGTTGAGACTTCATCTGCGCCACGGCGTGTTTCACCAGCCCAAAAACCGCATCCAGATTAATGGACATGGTGGAACGCCACTGTTCATCGGTCATGTGTTCGATGGCAACGTCTTCCGGAGGCCAGACCCCATGGTTCGCCACAAGAATATCGAGCCGTCCGAAATGCTTGACGGTTTCAGCGACCAGCGCGCGGGCTGCGTCCGGGCTGTCCAGGTTGCTGGCGACCGGATGGCAATTCGCCCCGCCACATTCCCGAGCCAGCGCCTCAGCCTGAGCGCGCGCCTTCTGATAGCTGAACACGACTTTCGCGCCCGCCGCCGCGAACATCCGCACGGTTGCCGCCCCAATGCCGCGCGACCCGCCTGAAATAAGCGCCACCTTGCCAGAAAGAGAAAGAGGAATAGACATGGCAGCTAGTGTCCAGTTTCCCGTTTCCAGTTGCAAGTAGGGAGGAGGAGAGCAAGAAAGCGGAAAACCAGGAGCCCGAAGCCCGAAGTTACTACCCTCCCAGGCCCGGAAACGACATCCGCTCCGATTTCAGCTCGCGCATGAGCAGCCGCACCAGCATGCCGTCAAAGCGTGTTCCGCTCATCTTGGCCAGTTCGTCGAGCGCCTGATCTGGAGTTCTGGCTGCCGAAATGGGGTGCTCCGTCAGCATGTTGGTGTAGGCATCGGTGAGGCCGATGATGCGCGCCCACACCGGTATTTGTTCGCCGATCAGGCCATCGGGATAGCCTGATCCGTCGAAGCGCTGGTGATGGTGGGCAATTGCGGCGCACATGTTTTCGCTGTGCGGGAGCATGGCGACAATCTCGGCTCCCACCTGAGCGTGCCTCCGCACTCGGGTGAACTCATCATCGGAAAGCGGGCCGGTTTTGTTCAGGATGCGCTCGGGTACGAAGATTTTGCCCACATCGTGCACGCGCGCGGCATAAACCAGGTCGGCGGTTTCTTCCGCGGGCAGGCGCAGCGCCCGCGCGATGATTTCGGTGTAACGCGCTACCAGGTCGCCATGGCCGGCGGTGCGCAGTTCGCGCGATTCCACCGCGCGGCTCAGAATCTCAATCGACTCCCGCAGCAGCGCAAGGTTGGTCTCTTCATCTCCGCCGCAGAGCTTGCGCAACGTCGTTGTCAGTTCTTCAACGTGCTCGAAACCGGTGTCCTCGCGCTGCAGGAAGCCCTCGATGTAGGCGGAAATCTGTTGCCGCTGCCGCGCAAAATCCTGGCCCTCGGCGAACTCTTCCGCCGTGGACACTCGATTCCCGCCCGAGCGTTTCGAAACATACATGCCTGCATCGGCCACGCGAATAATGTCTTCGATGGAAAAGCCGTGCATGGGAAAGCTGGCCACGCCGAAGCTGCCAGTAATCTTGTGTTCACTCAGCATGGGATCGCTGGCAATCCACTGCCGCAGGCGCTCTGCCAGAACAATGGCCTGATCGGGACCGGTCTCCGGCATCAAAACAATGAATTCATCGCCTCCATAGCGAGCCACCACGTTTTGCTGGCGGGATTTTTGTTCCAGCAACCGGCCCAGCCGGGCCAGCACCAGGTCGCCCTCGAAATGTCCCATGGTGTCGTTGACTTCCTTGAACTTGTCGAGATCGATGAGCACCACCGAGAAAGCGCGTCCCGATCGCGAAGCGCGTTTCCACTCCGCCGAGAGCGCTTCCCAGAAGAAGCGGCGAGTCTTGATTCCGGTCAGGCCGTCAGTAATGGATTGCTGTTGCAGCTTCTGGAACACGAAGGCGTTATGCAGGGCAGTCGCGAGCAGATCGGCCAGGGTGTTGAGAATCAGCACGTCCTGCGGAGCGAATGCGTTTTCGTTCCGGCTTTCGATGTTGAGCACGCCCAACAAATTTTCGCCGTAGGTGATGGGAATGCAAAGCACCGCGCGTGCATCCGTCAGGATTCCCGAAAGCTGGCCCAGGCTGGCGTTCTGCACCAATGCCCGCTCGCCGGTGCGAGCCACGCGTCCCAGGATGCCGGTGCCAAGAGGAATGCGCTGGCCCATGGCGTGGGCGGTGAGCCCAGCTTCTGCCTTGATTTCAATCTCCTTGGTGCCGTAGTCGAGCAGCCCGATGCCGATGTGATCGAAGCTGAAGTTCTTCTGGATCTCGCTCGCGATCTGGCCCAGCATATGGACCGGATCGTCGCTGGAGATCGCGGTGCGCGACACGTTGTTGAGAAAAGCCAGTTGCCGGGAACGTCGCTGTTCCTCGGCAAACAAACGGGCATTTTCCATCGCCACGGAAACCTGGCCGGCTGCCGTCATGAGCACGTCGAGATCGCGCTGCTCAAAAACGTTTTCTCTTTCCCGGTTCATCGCGACCATCACTCCCGCGGGCTTGTTTCCGAGAAAAATCGGCACTGCAATCAGGCATTTCGCCGGATGCTGCGGAACGTGAGTGATTCCGAGGCGCGCGCGTACCGCCTCCAGATCGGAGCGGACGATCAGCGGCTGCCCGCTGTGGATCACATATTCCGTGAACGCATTCTCCACCTTGCGCGACCGCTTGGGGCACACCCGGTGGCTTTCCACTTCCAGTTCGAACTGGATGCGGTCGCCCTCCTGAAAGGCGATGTAAAAGTTGCTGGTATCGAAAATTTGCCCCAGCTCGATCTGAATGGTGCGCAGAATTTCATCCTGGTCGAGACGCGAACTGATGGCCTGCCCGATCTCGGTGAGCAGTTCATACTCCTGGGTGCGGCGGTGGGCATCGTGAGTGATCACGTAGTTTTCCAGCGTAAGCGCCAGCTGCAGCGCCAGCCCCACCATCAGACGCGGACCGGAGGCGCCGAACCCCTCGCGTTCCGCATGCGGAAACACAATCACGCCGAAATTGTGCTCGCGGGTCTGCAAACTGACGGCGGTCAGATTACGAATGCCGGCCTGCGAGAACACTCGCTTGAAATCCGCGAACGTTCCCACTGGACCCGCGAGCAGCGGCTCGTTCATTTGCGCCAAGTCGTAGACGGTGAAGATGCCGCTCTGCCGGTAGGCAACCTGGCAGATGTAATCGGCGGCGCCGCTGGTCTCGATCTCGCGCAGGAACTCCGCCGAGAAGCCATGCTGCACCGAGGGCAACAGCCCGCGCCAGCGTTGTGCAATGCAGATGGCCGCGCGCGGCATCGAGAGCGAGCTCACCAGGCGCTCCAGAGCCGTTTGCATGTTCGGCGTCAGGTCACTCGCGGCCAGCAGGCGGCGCGGATCCGCCCCCAGCGTCGACAGGGCCAGCGTACTTTCCTGCAGCGAGTTGCGCTGGTTTTCGAACAGCACCATCACCATCGCGATTCCCAGCAGCATCTGCGGCACCGGCCCCAGCAAGCGGCTGGCGCTGCCCAGAGTTTCGCCCCAGGGACTATGCAGCTGGCCCATCCCCATGAGCGCCGCCCACAAAGCCAACGCGAGCCCCAGCACCTTAAACGCCAGCGACCCGCGCCGGTGTCCGTTGACATAAAACACGGCGGAGCAATACAGCAGGATGAGCCCCAGTCCCACACCGAGCCGGATGGCGGGCTGGGCGTCGGGAACAAAAGCACCGCCGACAATGTGTCCGCTAAAGCTGATCCCTACCAGAACCAACCCAGCAGCCCCCACAGCGGCGTCATACCAGCGGAAGCGGTAAGGGCCGCGCATGAGCCGCGTGGAAACGAAAATACAGAGCGCCATCACCACCAGGAACAGCGAGCTCGCCAGAAACGCTGGCGGCGAGGCGCGATAAAAGGAAAACGCATCCAGAACATAGTGCAGCGAATACGCCGCCCACGCCATCTGCCACGCGCGGAAATATGCCTGCCGGCTTTGTTCGTACAGGTAGGTGAAGACGAGGAACAGCAACACCGAGACGAAACCCGGGATCACGACCGCGGGAATGACAAGATTATCCATGATGCCGACGAATACTCCTGAGGGAAGACTTCCGAGGTTGGGGTCCCAAGGGAAGACTCTCCCAGACAGTTTCGGGGGGAAACGGCAACTCTATGTTTTCATACGCCGCGTCCCGATACAACAGGATTTAAGTACACTCTAAGAACCTCGCAATCTCCTGTAAGGTGTTGGATTCAAGCCACGTAGGCCCGGGCTCGTTGCTTGACGATAGTTTTCCACCGCCCGTAACATCACTAGAGATTCCTAATGACCCATCCTTCAAGCAACCCTTTGCCGGGTGCCGCATCGTCGGCCGGTACAACCGCCACACTGAAGCCGCGCGTTCGCTTCGCACCCTCGCCCACCGGCTTTCTGCACGTAGGCAGCGCGAGGACTTTTATTTTCAACTGGTTATACGCCCGCCACAACGCCGGAACCATGATCCTGCGCCTCGACGACACTGACGTGGAGCGCAACACGGACGCTTCGGTCAACTCCATTTTCGAAGGTCTCAAGTGGCTCGGTCTGGGCTGGGATGAGCAATACAAGCAATCGGAACGCGGAGCGCTTCACCGCAAAACTGCCGAGGCGATCTTCGAGAAAGGCTTGGCCTACCGCGACTTCACTCCCGCGCATACCGGGGATAGCGAACGATCCGGGGTGCAAGGCACGTGGCTGTTCAATCCTGGAATGCGTGAGCTTTCGCGCGCCGAAAGCGACCGCCGCGCCGCCGCGGCAGAGCCCTTCGCGCTGCGCTTCCGCGTGCCCCGCGAAAGCGCTGAGCCCGTTCGATTCGCCGACGCGGTTTACGGCGAGCAGGTAAAATCCGCCGCCGACATCGAAGACTTTGCGCTGCTGCGTTCCGACGGCATGCCCACCTATCACCTGGCCTCGTGCGCCGACGATGCCGACCTGCGCATCACCCACATCATTCGCGGTCAGGACCATCTGACCAACACTTTCAAGCACGTCCTGATTTTCGAAGCCGCCGGCGCAACGCCGCCCCAGTTCGCGCATCTCCCGCTGCTGGTCGCGCCCGACGGAACCAAGCTTTCCAAGCGCCGCCACGGCCCTGTAGTCAGCGTCACCACCTACCGCGACGCTGGATTTTTGCCCGAAGCGTTCATCAACTTCCTCTGCCTGCTGGGTTGGTCGCCAAAAAACGACCGCGAGAATATGTCGCTCCCGGAACTCAAGGACGCCTTTTCGCTCGAAGGGATCAACCGCTCGAACGCGGTGGTGAACTTCAAGGAGCCGGCCGCAACTCCAGAGGAAACGTTCGATCCGAAAGCGGTGTGGCTCAACGCCGAACAGATCCGTGGCCTGCCCGTCGAAGACTTGAGCGCCCGTCTGCTGCCGATCGTGCACGCCGCCGGATTCAACATCGCGCCAGAAAAAATGCTGCGCATCACGCCGCTGATCCGCGAGCGCATCAAACTGCTCCGCGAAGTGCTCACCGCCGCCGACTTCTTCTTCGTCGACCAGCTCCCGCCTTACGACCCCGCCGAACTGATCCCGCAAAAGGGCGACGCGGCGATGGCGCTGAAAGTTCTAAAGCGCGCGCAGGAAGTATTGCCAACCGTCGAATTCAAACACGACCCGCTGGACCAAGCCCTCCGCGCCGCCGCTCAAGAGCTAGGCGTGAAAGCCGGACAAATGTTCCAGCCCATCCGAGTAGCGGTCTGCGGCCGCAAAAACGCGCCCCCGCTGTTCGAAACGCTGGAAGTACTGGGACGGGCGACGACGCTGATAAGGATTCAACAGGCTATTGTGAAGCTCTAAATACATTGTGGTCCAAAGGGGAGAACGTTTTTGCGAACCGGTCTTTCGCCGACTCTACTGGCAGCCCTATTCATGCTTGCGTCAGGTTGTCACAAAGAGAATATCGTGCCTCCCCGAGAGCAATTGCAGACAGACGCAGCTCTTGATCTTGCGCAAGCTATGCAGATGTTCTACGGGAATTGCGACACGAAAAGCCAAACATCGATCGCGCAGCTTCCCCAGTGGGAAAGTAATTCTCCGGCTGCGGATCAACAGCAAGTGACCGTTAGGCCGCTCTTCAACGCGTTCAGTGGCGACGCTGGCGCAAAACGTTTCACTCTCGTCACTTACGCAATCTCGCCCGACTGTGTCAGTCACGCATGCGCCCCGACCATTGGGATGGCCGTATTTTCGAAGAAGGGACTCAAATGGACGATGGATGCGTCTAACCGCGCAGTCACACATCTAGGCGCATGGGGAAAGCCGCCAGCGGACGTCAAGGTGGTAGAAGTGGGGCCGGGTCACCGCGCCGTCGAGGACGTCGGTGGAGGCCAAGGTGAAACTACAAAGTTGCTGCAACTCCTGATTCCGTGGAATGGCACGGTGAACCTCGGACTATCCCGCATCATTGCCGACAATGACCTCGGTGCCTGCGGTTCAGAGGGAGCCTTGCCATGTTATGAGAACCATCGCGAAGTCAATTTTATCCGGAATGACAGGGCCGGATTCTACAATCTTGAATTGGAACTCAAGGGCACCGACCTGGTGGGAACGCACACAAAAGAAGTGCACGGCGTAGAGACTCTCAAGATGGAGAATGGTAAGTACGTCCAAGTCTCGCGTCAGGGCGATCTCGCGACCGCTGACGGTGCGTTAGCGGAGAGGTAGGTCTTCAGGCGAAATCTTCTCCGGAGAAGATCGCGGGCATCCAAGGATGACTTTTCTGAATTTGTTGCATCCGTCCCCAATCTCCATCGATCTGTAGGGTTTTGTAACGTTCCAGAAGGACAGGAAATCCCACCGCACAATACCACTCCAGAGCCCGTCGCAAATCGATAGGAAGGAATTTGCATGAAAGCCGTCCAAATCAGCAAGCCCGGTGGAAATTTCGAAGTCGTCGAGCGCCCCGTCCCTCAGCCCGTTCGCGGCCAGGTGCGCATTAAAGTTGAGGCCTGCGGCATTTGCCACAGCGATGCGCTCGTGAAAGAAGGGCACTGGCCCGGAATTCAATATCCCCGCGTGCCCGGCCACGAAATAGCCGGACGCATCGACGCCCTCGGCGCCGACGTTACGCTATGGAAGCCGGGCCAGCGCGTCGGGCTGGGATGGCACGGCGGACACTGTTTCCAGTGCGATCCCTGCCGCCGCGGCGATTTCGTAAACTGCCAGAACGCGAAGATCACCGGCATCACCTTCGACGGCGGCTATCAGGAATACATGGTCGCGTTCGCGGAAGCGGTTGCCGCGATGCCCGATGACTTGCCCGCCGACGAAGCTGCGCCACTGCTCTGCGCCGGGATCACTGTCTTCAATGCGCTGCGCAGTTCGGGCGCGCGCGGCGGCGATCTGGTGGCGGTGCAGGGCATCGGCGGCCTGGGCCATCTCGGCATCCAATATGCCCGCCAGATGGGCTTTCGCACCGTTGCCATCGGCCGCGGCGCCGACAAGAAGACGCTGGCCACGAAACTCGGGGCTCACGAATACATCGACACCAGCGCCGGCGCTCCCGCCGAGGCGCTGCAAAAACTTGGCGGAGCCAACGTGATCCTCGCGACCGCCCCCGATTCCAAATCGATTTCCTCGGTGGTGGATGGTCTTGCCGTGAATGGCACGCTCCTGGTCGTGGGCGCCGCGTTCGACTCGCTTACCGTCACGCCCATCCAACTCATCAGCGGCCGCAAGCGCCTGCAAGGCTGGGCGGCGGGCACCGGCAAAGATTCCGAAGACACGCTCCGCTTCAGCTCTCTTAGCGGGGTTCGCCCCATGATCGAGAAGTATCCACTGGAAAAAGCCGCCGAAGCGTACCAGCAAATGATTAGCGGTAAAGCGAGATTCCGGGTCGTGCTGACCATGAGCTAGTTGCGAGCCGTCGGGCGCATTTTTTCCTCTGACCAAAGTGCGTTGATTACGGCTAACGGCACAGCCTACCGCGGCTTTGTCATGCTGAGCGTAGCGGTGACGATCGCAACGCGATCGTCACTGCGGAGTCGAAGCATCCCTAAGGTTGCGTGCGGCTTGGTTCTGCCGTGCCTTCCCGAACTTTTCTGCAGGGCGACAAGTAAAGGCGCGGCCATTGGCAGGGGGCAGGGATGCTTCGACTGCAAACGCCCCGCGCTTCGCTTAGGTCGTTCTTCGCTCAGCATGACAGTGCGCTGCGGCGGTTTTTGGTACGTTGAGTGGTATTGACATGAAGTACTTTGTATCGTAAAGTACGTCCATGGTCGCAACCCACGAACCCTTCCTCACCCCGGTCAAGAAGCGCTGGATCCCTCCCGAAATGACCACCGCTCCAGCTCTCGATCCCAACGAGCCCGCAAACATGATCGATCCGCACTACGCGCTGCTGATCAATCCGTTCTATGCCAAGGACGCGAACGCCAGCTTCGGCAAGCATGTGCTCACGCCCACGCTCGCACTGACCAGCTTTGCCGCGACCACGCCTGCGCACTGGCGTATTGAATATTGGGATGAGAATCTGCTCGACGGCCGCCCACCGTTTCGTCCTATGCCGCAGGTCGTGGGCATCACCGTGCATCTCACGTTTGCGCGCCGGGCTTACGAGCTGGCAGATTGGTATCGCGCACGCGGCACCAAAGTAATTTTCGGAGGGCTGCACGTTCTGTCATGTCCCGACGAATGCGAGCCGCACGCCGATGCGCTGGCTCTCGGCGACGGCGTCCAGCTCTGGCCGCGTATCCTGCGCGATATCGAGAATAATTCTCTCCAGCCGCGCTACGTCGCAACTTACGAAAACGACTACTGCGACGACCCTCCCCCGCGCCGCTCGATTCTTCCCCGCCACAGTTTTCTCACTACCACCAGCCTGATCGCCACGCGCGGATGTCACAATCGCTGCGGCTTCTGCTATCTCGCCACCGACGGCCTGCGCATGCCGTATCGCATGAAGCGGCCTGAACAGATCGCTTCCGAGTTTCAAGAAAATGGCGAACCTTACGCCGTCTTCATCGACAACAACCTGGGCTCGCGCCGCGATTACCTGTACGCGTTGTGCGCTGCGCTGCGGCCGATCAACAAAATCTGGAGCGCCGCCGTCACCATTGACGTCACCGACGATCCCAGCCTGATTCGCCACATGGCGCTGGCTGGATGCACCGGCGTCTTTGTAGGATTTGAGTCGCTCTCCGACGACAATCTCGCCGACGCGCACAAGAAAACTCCCAAGACTTCTGACTACGCGCGCCGCGTGCGCATGCTGCACGACTACGGCATTCAGGTGAATGGATCGTTCGTCCTCGGCTTCGACCACGATCGCAAAGATGTGTTTGCCCGCACCGCCGATTGGATCGAAGAGAATCGCCTGGAGTGCGCCACCTTCCATATCCTCACACCCTATCCCGCGACCCCGCTGTTTCAGCAGATGGAAGCGCAAGGCCGCATCCTGCATCGCGACTGGACTCTCTACGACACCGGCCACGCCGTCTTCCAGCCAAAGCACATGACGCCCGAAGATCTCGAACACGGCTACGCCTGGATTTATCAGCGCCTGTTCTCGCACTCGTCGATCTGGCGCCGGCGGCCGCAAGATTCCCAGTCCGTGCCGCTCTACCTCGCCATGTCGTACCTCTACAAACGTTCCAACCGCTTCTGGCACCTGCTGATCAAGCATGACCTGGTAAACCCCGTGTGGAAACCGCTGGTCGAGATGACGCGCTGGCGGCACGTGATGTATCGAAAGCGACTTGCCGAGCAGACGGCTCCAGTCTCCACTCCCGGCCAGATCGTATCGGCGGGCGTCTAAACGAAACGCAAATGGAGCCCCAGACGCCCTCGTCCGGGGGGAAGCGCCACGCGCGCTGGCGTTTTCTTGCGATAAGATCAAAGCTATGAATACTCCCGACGCGAAACCTGAGTATGGCGGCGCGCCCGAGTCTCGCCCTTCCAACTTTATCCGCGACATTATTCTCGATGACCTGAAGACGAATAAATACGCAGGCCGCGTGCAAACCCGTTTTCCTCCCGAACCGAACGGCTATCTGCACATTGGCCATGCCAAGGCCATCTGCCTCGATTTCGGACTTGCCGACGAGTTCAGCGGACACACGAACCTTCGTTTTGACGACACGAACCCTGCAAAAGAAGAAACGGAATACGTGGAGTCGATCAAAGCCGACGTGCAGTGGCTGGGCTTCCATTGGGACTGGCTTTTCTACGCTTCGGATTATTTCGATCAGCTCTACGAATGGGCCGTTAAGCTCATCAAAGACGGCAAAGCTTACGTCGACGATCTGTCTGCGGAGGAGATTCGCAAGCACCGCGGCACGCTCACCGAGCCGGGCAAGAACAGCCCGCACCGCAACCGCTCGGTCGACGAAAACCTGAATCTGTTTGAGCGCATGCGCGCCGGCGAGTTCCCCGACGGCTCGCGCGTACTGCGCGCCAAAATCGAGATGGCTTCGCCGAATCTGAACATGCGCGATCCGGTGATGTACCGCATCCTGCACGCCGAGCATCATCGCACTGGCAACAAATGGTGCATATATCCCATGTACGACTATGCGCACGGGCAATCGGACTCGCTTGAAAAAGTTACGCACTCCATGTGCACGCTGGAGTTCGAAGACCATCGCCCGCTCTACAACTGGTTCATCCAGCACCTGGGAATCTTTCCGTCGCAGCAAATCGAATTCGACCGGCTGAATCTTACTTACACGCTGCTGAGCAAGCGCAAGCTGCTGCAGTTGGTACAGGAGGGCCGGGTGCGCGGGTGGGATGATCCCCGCATGCCCACGCTGAGCGGCATTCGCCGCCGCGGCTATACGCCCGAGGCGATCCGGAATTTCTGCGCGTCGATCGGCGTTTCGAAAACGACCGGCTCGATCGAGCTGGCCATGCTCGAACACTTCGTGCGCGAAGATTTGAACAAGCGCGCTCCGCGGGTGATGGCGGTGCTGCGTCCGCTGAAAGTTGTGATCGACAACTACCCGGAGAGTCAGATCGACGAGATGGGCGCCGTGAACAATCCCGAGGACGAGAGCGCGGGCTCACGCAAGATTCCGTTCTCGCGTGTGCTCTACATCGAGCAGGACGACTTCCGCGAAGTTCCTCCTCCGAAATATTTCCGCCTTTCGCCGGGGCGCGAAGTTCGCCTGCGCTACGGCTATTTCGTCACTTGCACCAGCGTGGTGAAAAACGATAAAGGCGAAGTAGTCGAAGTGCACTGCAGCTACGACCCTGCCAGCAAGGGCGGAAACTCTCCCGACGGTCGAAAAGTGAAGTCGACCATCCACTGGGTCTCAGCCAAGCACGCCGTCGATGCCGAGGTGCGCATTTACGAGAGCTTATTCAGCAAGGAAAATCCCGCCGACGTGGAGCCGGGGGAAGATGTGCTGGACAATCTGAACCCGAACTCGCTCGAGATCATCGCCGACGCGAAAGTCGAGCCATCGCTGGCCAACGCCGCCGCGGGAACTCGCTATCAATTCGAACGTCTGGGATACTTCTGCGCCGATCCCGACTCGAAGCCGGGGAAGCCAGTCTTCAACCGCACGGTCGCGCTGAAAGATGCCTGGGCCAGGGTGGAGAAAAAGCAAGGCGGGAAAGGGTGATGGCCGTTTCTAAGAACCCGCAGCTGATACTCTTCACCGGCCCGGAAATGTCAGCCGGGAATCGAAATCCGGACGCTCGTCAGTGCGCTGCATGATCCGGTCACAATCGAATATCCTCGCCAAATCTTCGGTAGTACAATCTGCCCCACGGCACTGCCCGGACGAAACTGCCCACGCAGATGTCGCAACGCCCTGGCATCCACATGCACCCAACCATTCTCGCAGCCTTTCTTGAGTTTGCGCGCACTCCGGCCTCGATGTGCGGCGCCGCTATCCTGCTTTTCCTGATTGCGCTCTGGGCTGCGAAGACCGATCTCACGCGCGCCCCCGGCCTCGACAAAATCGTCGTCTTGAGCAGTTTGTGTTTCGCGCTCCCGTTGGCGGTTTTCGGCGCGGAGCATTTTGCGGCCGCAAAATCCATCATGATGCTCGTGCCTTCGTTCATGCCCTGGCATTTGTTCTGGACGTATTTCGTCGGCGTTGGGTTGCTGGCGGCGTCCTTGAGCATTGCCTCAAACATTCAGGTGCGCTGGTCCGGCCTGCTGTTCGGGATCATGATGTTTCTTTTTGTGGCGATGATGGATCTCCCGGGCTCTCTCGCCAACCCCAAAGACCGGATTTCATGGACGCTTCTCGTCCGCGAAATGGTTTTCGGTGGCGGGGGCTGGCTTCTTGCGGGAAGCGCCCTGCGCGAGCGAGGCGAAAGCAAGTTCACTCTCGTGGGCCGGGCGTTCATCCCGATCTCGCCCGCGTTTCTTATAACCGTAGGCCGCGTGTTGGTCGGCATCGCCGCCACATTTTATGGCATTGAGCATTTTCTGCACCCGGCGAACGTTCCCGGAGTCCCACTCGAAAAACTGATGCCCGGGTGGATTCCGGCGCACATGCTGATTAGCTATCTGACAGGCGCAATTCTCATCGTTGCCGGCGTCCTCATTCTGGTGGCCAGAAAAACGCGCATGGCAGCGACTTATCTTGGCACCTGGATTGTGCTGCTGGTCTTGTTCGTCTATGGTCCGATCCTGATCGCGTCGCTGTTGGATCCAAGCACTGACATCAAAGTCGAGGGGCTCAACTACTTTTTCGACACGCTGCTGTTTGCCGGAACGATTCTCGCGCTGGCCCGCGCTACGCCACGCATAGGGACAAGCTCCGGCGGAGACAGGCGATAAGCAGTGACGATAAGCAGTGAGGCGGGTGCAACCCTCCAAAAAACAAAACCCCGAGCGGAATTCAACTCGGGGCGTAAGCCTGTCCAGCTACGGCTTGATGACCGGCATCTCTCGCAGATGCTTTATACCCATGCGGCTGTCATGCTGAGCGAAGAACGACCATCGTGAACCGATGGTTGTTCGCAGTCGAAGCATCCCTACGCGCGGCACGGACTAGCAATTATGAGAAGGCACAGTCGCACGCGTCCGCATTGGCTACGCGTCCGTGATGGGTATAGAGATGCTTCGACTCCGCGCTAGCGATCGCTTCGCGGTCCTCACCGCTCCGCTCAGCATGACAAGTGGGCAGGTTTTAGCTGACGGCTGATAGCTGACCGCCAACAGCTAGCTATGCACGTGCGGACTCTGCGCAGGATTGGCGTGGTGCGTAGCGGGTTCCTTCACGACTTTCACATCGAACTCCACGCGCACTGTCTTGGGCGGATAGCAGGCGGAATTGTCGCAGGCCTGATAGCGAAGCACGCCATGCATAATGTACTTGCCGGGCGTCACCGAGAGCAGCGGATGCACCGCCACCACAATCCTGAAATCTCCCGTATAGACGTTCAGCTTTTCATCGGGCGAAAAGGGAAAAGCCAAATCCACGCCGTCAGGATACTCAATCTTACCCAGGATGATGTCGGTGGGCAGGTCCATCTTCAACGCCGTTGGGATCAGAAACTCAGACTTGGGCGTGTTGGAATTGATGTGATACCCGCGCGGCACACGGAAATCCAGATTCACCATGGTTCGCGCGGCGCGGGGCGCAGTTACCAGCGGCACCGGCGCCATCACCACCGCAGGAACTTTGCTGGCGGTTTGCGCGCTCGCCGCCACCGCCAGCAAAACCATTACAAGCGTTGCGGCCATCAGGCTCCAGTTTTTCCTTCCCGAGTTTGGGCTGCGAGTCATGCGATCCCTGAGAATACTAATTAAGAATACTAATTCAAGAATACTAAAGCCCGAGACCGCTGCTACCTATTGCTTGTTCTGGGACTGCACCGTCTCACCCGCGGCCGATGCGTGTTGCGTCCCCGTGTCGAGCGCTTTCTTGATGTCGTCTTCGATGTCGCCCTTGCCCTTGAGCCCCAGAATCTTATCCACGATCTTCCCGTCGCGTCCGATGAAGAAAGTTTCCGGCAAGGCCGGAATGCCGCCATACTGCTCGCCCACCGCTTCCTTGCCGATCAGGATGGGATAATTCACGCCCATATCTTTGGCAAACTTGGCGATGTCTTCCTTGCTGGCATCGTCCATGGCCACGCCGACAATCTGCAGGCCTTGCGCGCCGTACTCACGTTGCAGTTCGACGAACCACGGCATTTCGATTTTGCAAGGAGTGCACCACGTCGCCCAGAAATTGAGCAGCACTGCCTTCCCGCGAAAATCGGAGAGACGCATTGTCTTGCCGTCGAGCGATTCCAGCGCGAAATCGGGGGCCGGCGCGGCTTGCGTGAGATTGGGGCGCGGCCGGGCAGCCATGTGAAGGCCCAGATAAAGCATCCCGGCGACGACCACCGCGACTACAACCAGCGCAAGAGGATTGCGTCCCGAGCCGCTGGACGGCGGTGGGGCCGGCTCCGAGGGCGGAGGCGTGGGCGGAAGCGACGTTTCCATAAACAAACTCCTTAATTACCAACTAGTCGTGCAACGACATTCGCGTCATCATGCTGCAGAATCGGACGTCTCGGTCCTACATCCACCGCTCGAAATGGTTCAAAAACGAAAACCAGTTCGAGATCAGCGTAAACCGGCCAATCACCAGCAGCACTCCCAGCGCGATCAACAGCCCGCCGGACGCCACTTCCAGCGCATGCATGTGCGAGCGGAAACGGCTGTAAAACTTGAGGAAGCGCTCCATCAGCAGCGACGTGAGCAAAAACGGCACTGCCAGCCCCAGCGAGTATACCGCCAGCAACAGGATCCCCTTCACCAGCGTGTCCTGTTCCCCGGCGATCGTCAGGATCGCGGTGAGAATCGGCCCCAGGCAAGGCGTCCAGCCGAAGGCAAAAGCAAAGCCGATCACAAAAGCTCCAATCGGAGTGTTGCTGCCTTTCAGGCTGTGCAGCCGCGCGTCCATATACAGCGCCTTGATTTTGAAGATCCCGGTCAGGTGCAATCCGAACAAAATAATGATCACGCCGGCAACTCTCGCCAGCGTGTGCTTGTAAATCCCCAGCACCTGCCCGATCTCCGTGGCAGCCGCTCCCAGCGCAATAAACACCACGCTGAACCCGAGGATGAATCCCACCGAATTCACCATCACGCGGCGCATCAGGTGACCCTGCGGCGATTTCAGTTCTTCAACGCCCGCCCCCGAGATCAGCGAAAGGTATCCCGGAACCAGCGGCAGCACGCACGGCGAGAGAAACGAAATCAGGCCAGCAAGAAATGCGGCGATGGGCAGTGGAAGATTCGACATCGGCTTCTAATTCGTAGCAGCTTCTGTTCTCAACTCTTAATTGTACCTGTAGCCTTCGATCGAAAGCCGAATGCCTGTCAATGAATAGCGTCTCAGTTTCTAGCGATGCCCATGTGGGGACAGCCGCCCCCGGCTGTCCGGTCGAGCAAAGCTCGACGGCCCCTTCGACGGGGCCGAAAAACTGAGCACCACGCAATGGTGATGAGACGCCGTGACCACCATTTCGTTTCGCACATTTTGAGTTTCTTTGCCCGCCGCACAGTCAGGATCTAGCGCGATCCCGAAGGCGACGCCCCCTGCGCGCCCGTACTGACGGCCCCTCCCTCAGAATCGGTCAGCATTTTTTTAAGGAATCCAGGCGGAATCGAGGCGTTGAGCGTGGCCCGGTTGCCGTCCTGCCGCACCTGCAAACTGTCAAACAACGCTTTCACGTCCGCATCCGTTCCGGAGCCGCCCGCCGAACCTTCTGCCGCGTGAAAAACCGTCAAATAAGTCTTCAGCTTGTCGGCGATGCTGCGGGCGTCGTCCGCGCTCGCGGTGAGAGCTTCTGCCCGAAGATGCAGCGGGCCCGACCGCAGCGGCAAATGCAGCGGATTGTACCCAGCGGAGATCACAATATCCGTGGGCTTCGAAAAAACGTCGCTCCAACCGCCGAATCCCGGCGCGGCAGGCTCCACATGGGCCACGGCCCAAGCCGGGCTGGCAAACTGCACTCGCTTGTAATACCGGCGCAGCAAGGCCGGCCCGCCAAACGGAGACGCCAGCCGCCGCGACCGATCCACGATGCCGCGGATCACCGCCGGATCATCGTGGTTGGAACAAGCCACCGAGTCCACGCCCAGAATCGCCACCCGGAACGATCGCCCTTCGAGCGGAATCGTGAAGATGTCCACCGCCTTATAGTTCTCTACGGACTGCGCATGCTGTTTCAGGTAGGCGCCCAGCTTCCCGCCGTCGAACTTGCCGACAAACACTTCCGAAAAGCGAGGCTCCGGCGCGGAGCTTCCCGTGCCGCCGCCCGGCCAACTCACCGGGTAGTGGATGGCAAAAGCCGCCGCGTCCAGGTCGCGCTCAAATTCAAAGCCAGTCTGTTCGATGAATTGCTGGTACTCCGGATCGTGATAGACCGCAGGCACGCCGCTGTCAGGATTCAGTTTTCGCACCCAGCCCAGATTCACATACACGAAGGCATCGGCGCCGGGCAGCAGCCGGGCCGGTTCCGGTGGCGCGTTCTTCCGCAGTTGCACCGCGACGGTAACCGCCGCAGCCACAACCACCACCGCCAGCACGAGGGGGAGAGGGCGTCTGATTCGCATGAAGTGCGACTAGCGCTGAAATGATAGCACCGGGTCAGCTTATCTGCTTATGTGGGGACAGCCGCCCCCGGCTGTCCCTCGAGCGCAGATCGAGGGCTTCGTCATCAAGCCTAAGGGACATCACGGTAGTGGACCAGTTTCAATTGTCACAGGTCCACATAGCGGGGCTACCAGCCCAGAAAGCACAGGTGTAAGATTCTTGCCCAAAGGCTGCCCGTCAAGGGCATCATCGTTCACAAGTATAAACGGCGGCCAGTCGGACGCGATATGACTGTATGCGCGGGATTTCTTTGTACGGATGGCCTGATTGTAGGCGCTGATACTGAGTTTAGTGGCGGACTCAAATACCACGCTCAAAAGGTGCGCCGTGAGCCATTCGCATCGGGCGAGTACGTTGTTACGGGTACAGGGAACAGTTCGTTCTTTGGTATGGCGAATGACGTTATCAAGGCTGCTCTAGGCAAGAAGCGCAAGCAATTCGAGCAGGCAGTCAGTACAGAAGAACGGGTCTGGATTTTCCAAGACGCTATTCACAAAATCATTGGGGAACTGCATAGAGAGCACATGCAATTCCCAGCCTATGACGACCAGCCGATCTACTTGGAATTGCTGATTGGGGTGCATTTCAAGGGCGAGGATGAGCAGGTAAAGCTCATGCACTGTGCTGGCGATGGCGGAGTCACTTGGATGGGGCACCACTTCGCTATAGGCATGGGCGCTGACATCGCTCTGCGGTTTCTGACAATTCTGTCTCCCGATCCGCGCCCCACGGATGTAATGACCGCGATTGCCTTCCTGTGCATCGCAGAAGCCAAATTAAGCGCGGAAGGAGTCAGCGGAGATTCGGAAGTAATGAGGCTCCCACATCCTTCTGGCCCGATCCTGCAAACCTGGTACTTAGAGTCACCGCTCTTGGAAATTGCGGAAGAAGCGTTACATCTGGCCGTGTGTGCGCCACGTGAGAAGTTAACCAACGAAGCGTTTGAAGCGAAATTAAAAGCATTTTCCGACAAACTGCGGAAGGTTAAGAATGCGGTAGATCGTGCGCCAGAATCCGAGAGGATAACGCTTGAGTTGATTCGTATGTCGAGAAGCGAACGGGATAAGAATCGGCCCACTCCCTAGAGGCGATGCCTAGCGCCTTGCGTACCATATCGCTGCCAATCGTGGAAGTCTTGACGGTCGGTTTCGGCAGGATGGCGCACAGTTCCTCAATCGTCCAAACATGATTGGCCAACCCGGCTTCCATTGATGGGGTGACTCTCAACGTCTGGTGAATCCGGCAGAAGTTATAGAACATGTAATGCAGGGCCACGGAATGCGCGTGGTTCTCAACCTTCTTACTGAAAGCGTTTGTCAGGCGAGTAAAGCGGCGCATGTGCATCCGCATCGTTAGGTTCTGGCGCTCTACGTAGCTGGTGCTTACATGCTTTGGGTCGGGATTCCCGTTCACGACTTTCATGTCACAACCGATGCACGTTGCCGGAGAGTAACGCGTGTGATTCTCAGCGGGAGCGCCGTAGATTTTCTGTAGCTGGGCGTAGTCGCAATCCATTCCAAACGAGCCTTCGACGGCTTCCAGATAGGCGCGGTGGCCGTCTGTGGTGACTTGCACGCTGCCCGTAATCCGGCTGGCGCAATCGTTCATAAAGTCCATTGCCCATCCCGCATCCCGTCCGCCTACGAGGTACGAAACGACCAGCTTGGTATCCGCGTCGATTCCGACCCACGTCCAAACATCGCCCCAGCCTTCTTGCTTCTTTTCCGGGCTGGCGTTCTTCGCTTTGGCTCCGACAAACTGCCAAATTTCATCAGCCTGTAGATGGCGCACGCGAAGATTGCGAACGTAGCGGTCATGGTAAGAGCCGCACGCGGTTCCCAGATCGGCCAGCAGTTTTACGATGGTGGTCTTGGAAACTCCAGTCATGCGAACGGTAGCGCGAACGGAACAGCCTTCGATCAGGCAGCTAACTACTTTGGCGCGGGTCGCATTATCTAGGCAATTCATACTTACTCTTATACTCCAGCCGCTTTAGCATGTCAAGAAAATAGTGCGGAAAGGTGCGTAAAATCTGAAGATTCTCCGTTTTTTACACATCAAAAATCCATGTCCCACCACCGCCGGGACTGTACTTCGTTAATCGCTTCTCTCGGAGTGCCAGTAATGCCTTATTTACCGATTCTGCGGATTCTTTCAAGTCAGAGCACAAGGATTGCTCATAGAAAGCGACCGCGCTTCCCGTTCCGCTCTGTCGCTTCCGCTCCTTGGCGAGGGTTAAAATTCTCTCGCTCAAGGCGAACACGTTTTGGGCCTGCTCGCGGGCGGCCTTTTCCGCCGTGAGCCTTTCGACTTCCAGTTCAATCCTTTTCGTGTCAATCCTGATACGGTTGATTTCTAGTCTGGCTTTACGGAATCCGAGAAACCACATGACGACACCGCCAATTGTGGTAACGACAATAGAGATTCCCACTGACGCCAAGTGCGCGTAGACCCAGCGAGCAACGGCTCCGAAGACGTGCCAAATCGAAGACATTTATTTTTCTCTTGCATCGGAGCACACCCTACCTGTTACGATTGGATTGCGGTCCGATGCGCCACAAATCCGACAGTTCTAAAGCACCCTGATTCCAGTCAGGGCGTTTTAGTCTTGGAGTGATTTTCCCGTCATTGTACTCTGGCCCGGTGAGATAATTCCTGCCGTGATGAAAAGCCTTCTTCCCATCTTGCTTTTCTCCGCAATCACGCTAGGCCAGACTCCGGCATCTGCGCGCCCAACACAACCGCCAGAACCGTATCACGTGAAAAAGGACGTTCTAGGCGAATCGCTGTCGCTATATCGGCTAAATAACCCCGAGTGTACGGAGAAAGAGCCGATCAGCGGCGTTGCCAATTTCTACCAAGCGAAAGATACCGGGAAGTGGCACGGCCAGTGCATGGTCTCCGAAGAACTGGGCGGTGCTCCTGGCAGTTATGCCGATCTTCCGGTGACAATCAAATCGGCCATGTTCGAGGAAGACCGTTTTGTTTTTCTTCAGCTTTTTATGAAGCACGTCTTTTATCCTCTGCTCCGAGACAACCTGATCGCCAAGTTCGGCGAACCGACGAGCCGGGCCACAGAGGAAGTTCAAAACAAAATGGGTGCGCGTGTCGCAAGCGCATCGCTGATCTGGGACAATGGGGTATCTTCGATTCACCTGAGCGAGTACGGTGGTGGCTTGGAGACCTTGACGCTTTCGTTTGCGATGGACGATTACATGAAAGCGAAGCCGTTGTCTAAACCCAGCAAGGACATGTAGGGCTAACGCTTTGCTTTTTTCCAGCGGGCTTTTGCGGCTTTCGCAGCGATCTTGGAGCGTTGCGCTTTGGTCATGGTCTTGAGGCGGCGCTTTCCGCCGATCTGTCCGCCCTTGCGCCCGATAGCGGCCATGTGCTCCGAAATGCTCTGAGGCGCGGCGCTCCCGGTCACTTTGGGAACTTCCGGCTCCGGTTCGGGAATCTGGCCTGTGGAGACAGCGACAGTCCACGCGGCGAGTTGGTTCGGGTCACGCGGACGTTTGCCCTTGCCGATCATGGCTCCCATGATGCCACAGGCGGGATGCTAAAGCGAGACTGTGCAAATCGAAACTGGTCCACTACCGACATCACCCCCGGGTTGCGCCGGCAATTCCCCTTGTGATAACTTAATTAATTGTCCCGGACATCTGCAGGGATCACAGGGATAAGTTTGCGCGAAGGCGCGTCTTTCCCAGGAGTTGCTGGCGTAGCTCAGTCGGTAGAGCACCTGATTTGTAATCAGGGGGTCGGGGGTTCAAATCCCTTCGCCAGCTCCAGACAACGAATAAACGAATAACAGGCAGACGAATTTTCCGGCGGTTCGGCGGACTCGGTAGCGGCGCAGCAGGTTTTTCCAAACCCACTCCATTCGGAAATTTTCCGGCGTGTAGTGATCTTCGCGGTGTCTTGTGCGCGATCCTTGGTTTCCCTGTGTTGCGAAAGTAAAAGGTGTTGGTCTGCGGGTTTTCCGTGAGCGGTTTCCGGCGTTCCTGCATTGGTGGTCTGCTGGACGAGGTGTAACGGCCGCATCGCCCGGGATTTTTTGCACAGGTGGGTGAGTGGTTAAAGCCAACAGACTGTAAATCTGTCCCTCCTAGCGAGGTACGAAGGTTCGAATCCTTCCCTGTGCACCATTTTGATTGGCCTCGCAAGTGAGTAGCCGGAGGCTGAGCTAGAGAAGCCGCAGTCCTGAGCGAAGTCGCAGGGCCGCAGCCGAAATCCTGAGCCTGCTTTTCTAGAACGAGCCTGCGAGGGATCTGAATTCTGTGAACCGCCTGTCCATCGCGCTGATCTGTTACGTCGTGCTGGGAGCGCTGACTTGGGCCACGATTACGGACCCGAAGTTAAGAGCGGGCACGCTGGTGATTCTGGCCCTGTTCGCGGTGAAGTCGCTTTTGCGCCGCAGAGACGTGCTTCACCCGGACGAGGATGCCGAAAGCGAGCCGGAGAAGCCGGCGTCCGCGGAAGTGGCTGAGAGCTGAAAGCTGACAGCTGGGTTTAAGCCGATGTTGAGCCGTTTAGCGGGCGTGACCCTGAGCGCAGTCGAATGGGGGGAGCCCGCTGGCGAAATCCCGAGCGTTGTACGCGAAGGATCTGTAGCCGAGATGGTTTGAGCCGATGTAGCTCAGTTGGTAGAGCACTCCCTTGGTAAGGGAGAGGTCACCAGTTCAATCCTGGTCATCGGCTCCAGAAGATTGAGGCGTTTTGCGGGCGTGAGCGAAGCGGGAGCCCGCAGCCGAAATCCCGAGCGTTGTTTGCGAGGGATCTCTCGAGGACGGGAAGGTTTCGGGAAGGGCACGGCGTTTAGCCGTTGCCGCACGGAGTCGGATGCAGAGCGGCTTTAGCCGCTGAGGTTTAGCTGAAAGCGGATTCTAGCTTTGCCCTGAGCCGAATGGCGAAGGGGCTGATAGCTGAGAGCGGTTTCAGGGCGGGAGTAACTCAGTGGTAGAGTCACAGCCTTCCAAGCTGTTGGTCGCGGGTTCGATTCCCGTCTCCCGCTCCAGAGTTGAGGCGTTTTGCGGGCGTGAGCGAAGCATGACCCGCAGCCGAAATCCCGAGCGCATTTTGCGAGGGATCTGAGCAGGAGCTGATGTTGGCATTCGAACAGGCGACGATCAAGGTCGAGAAGGTCGAAGAGTTCGGCAAGCTGCAGGCAGCCGTCGAGCAGGCTTTCTTCCCCGGGAAAGCGGAGCGGTTCCTGAAGCAGCTCGATCGCAAAGGAATTCGCGTCCGGGACTTCGACGCGATCTTAGCCGCGCGTCTGCTGGAAGGCGCCGCGGGTGTTTCTGGTTTGAACGCGCAGCAGTTGTACCAGTCGCTGCCAGTTTCCGATCAGGCCCAGATGCGCGAGTTTTACCTGTCGAAGCTCGAAGGCGTGGACGTCGCGCTGCGGCACAAGTTTAAGAAGCTGTACCAGTACTACTGATCGCTGCGATCATCCTGAGCGTTCTTTGCGAAGGATCTCAGGATGTCCAAGAGTTTTTTTGAGCTTAGGAGCTAGAGGCTGCGTTATGGCGAAAGAGAAATTTGATCGCACCAAGCCGCACTGCAACGTAGGGACGATTGGTCACATCGATCATGGCAAGACCACGTTGACGGCGGCTATCACGAAAGTGTTGTCGAAGCACAATCCGAAGAACACGTTCCGGTCGTTTGATTCGATCGACAACGCGCCGGAAGAAAAAGCCCGCGGCATCACCATCGCGACGGCGCACGTCGAATACGAGACGGCGAACCGGCACTACGCGCACGTCGACTGCCCCGGCCACGCCGACTACATCAAGAACATGATCACCGGCGCGGCGCAGATGGATGGCGGCATTCTGGTGGTCGCTGCGACGGACGGTCCCATGCCGCAGACCCGCGAACACGTGCTGCTGGCGCGGCAGGTGGGCGTTCCGTATCTCGTCGTTGCGTTGAACAAGGTCGATGCGGTCGATGATCCCGAGTTGCTGGAGCTCGTCGAGCTTGAGGTTCGCGAGTTGCTGAAGAGCTACAAGTTTCCTGGCGACGACGTTCCAGTGGTGCGGGTTTCGGCACTGGGCGCGCTGAACGGCGAAGCCAAGGCAGAGGCGCAAGTCGACGAGTTGATGGCGGCGGTGGACAAATATATTCCGCAGCCAGCACGCGAACTGGACAAGCCGTTCCTGATGCCAATTGAAGATATTTTTTCGATTCAGGGCCGTGGCACCGTCGTCACCGGAAGAATCGAGCGCGGCAAAGTGAAGGTCGGCGAAGAAGTGGAAATTGTCGGCTTCCGCGAAACTCGCAAAACGGTTGTCACCGGCGTCGAAATGTTCAAGAAGCAACTGGACGAAGGCATGGCAGGCGACAACGCAGGCCTGCTGCTGCGCGGCATCGCGAAAGAAGATGTCGAGCGCGGCATGGTGCTGGCCAAGGGTGGATCGATCACGCCGCACACCAAGTTCAAGGCGGAAGTCTACATCCTGACCAAAGAAGAAGGCGGACGTCACACGCCGTTCTTCAAAGGATACCGTCCGCAGTTCTACTTGCGCACCACCGACGTGACGGGCGTGGCGGAACTTCCAGCAGGCACCGAGATGGTGATGCCCGGGGACAACGTCAGCCTGGTGATCGAACTGATTACTCCAGTAGCCATGGAAAAAGGCCTGCGCTTCGCCATTCGCGAAGGTGGCCACACGGTAGGCGCCGGAACGATTTCGGAGATTGTGCAGTAAGGAAGCCATCAGCCGTCAGCAAAACCCGATGGCCGGAACCTGATGCGAGGCAGCCCCGAAGGGGCGGCATGTTTTAGCCCAGGGCGTAAGCCCTGGGTAAGCGGCAAAACGAGAACGAGTCCCGTAGGGACGACAGAAAAATGTAGTACGGTCCTTCGCGAGACAAAAAACGTCTCGCTCTGGATGACAACTTGAACCAACGCGGCTTGCACCCTGCCGCCAGTTCTTTCCTTCCGGACAGCCGGGAGGGGTTAGAGAGATGACACTGTGATTGGAAAAGAAAGAATTCGCATCCGGTTGAAGGCTTACGATTACCGCATCCTGGACCAGTCGACGGGCGAGATCGTGGAAACCGCGCGCCGCACCGGAGCCCAGATCGCCGGGCCGATTCCGCTGCCCACGATGAAGAACAAGTACTGCGTGCTGCGTTCGCCGCACGTGGATAAGAAGTCGCGGGAGCAGTTTGAGATTCGCACCCACAAGCGTCTGCTCGATATTCTCGAGCCGACACAGCAGACGGTCGACGCGCTGATGAAGCTCGATCTGCCGGCCGGGGTGGATGTGGAGATCAAAGCGTTCGGCAAGGAACATAAATAAGCTTCTAGCCACTAGCTTCTAGCTAGGGCGGACAGCTTCCCAGCCAATAGACGTCGGCCAGAACATCGGCGAGCCACGCTGGGCATGGAGAAGGATAAGGAAATGGCAACGAGAGTTACAGGCATTCTGGGCAAGAAGGTCGGCATGACGCAGCTGTTTGACTCGAAGGGCGACGTGCGCCCAGTCACGGTGCTGCAGGCGGGTCCGTGCGTGGTCACGCAGCACAAATCGGCTGCCCGCGACGGTTACGAGTCGGCGCAGATTGGCCTGGTGGAATTCGTGAAGCAGTCGCGGCTGACTAAGCCGGCCCAGGGACACCTGGCGAAGAACAATCTTCCGCCGGTAAAGTTTATGCGGGAAGTTCCGCTCGAGACCGACGGCGCGGCCGACGCCGAAGTTACGGTAAAAGTCGGCGACCGGATTCTGGTTGAGATTTTTGATGGCGAAAGATTTGTCGACATCGTGGGAGTCAGCAAGGGCAAGGGTTTTCAGGGCGTGGTGAAGCGGCATCATTTTGCCGGTGGTCCCAAATCGCACGGTTCCATGTTTCAGATTACCGGCTCGATTGGCTCTTCGGCGTTTCCTTCGCGCGTGTTTAAAGGCATGCGCATGTCGGGACACATGGGCAACACCCGCGTCACGCAACGCAACCTTCGAGTGCTGGGTCTCGATAAAGACGAGAACCTGCTGGTGGTCGAAGGCAGCGTGCCCGGGCCGCAGGGTGGATACATCGTGATCACGAAAGCGAAGAAGCCGCCGCGAGAGCGCCGCGGATTCGCGGGTTCGGCGACGGTCGATCCGTTGAAGGCGGCTAAGAGGGCAGCGAAGAAAGCGTAAGAGTCACGAGCCGCGAGCCCCGAGCCGGGAGGAATTGCTCAGGACTCAGGACTCAGGACTCAGGACTAGGACATATGGCAACGATTGATATACACAATTTAAGCGGAGCCAAGGTGGGGACGTTCGATCTGGCCGACGAAATTTTCGGCGCGGTCAACGAAGATCTGCTCTGGGAAGCGGTCAAGCATTACCGCGCCGGGCAGCACAGGGGCACGCACAAGACTAAGGGCCGCTGGGAAGTTTCCGGTTCGGGCAAAAAGCTCTGGAAACAGAAGGGCACGGGCCGCGCCCGCATCGGCTCCATCCGCTCGCCGCTGTGGCGGCATGGCTACACCGTGCATGGACCGCAGCCGCGTTCCTACGAGTACGCTTTCCCGCGCAAGAAGTTGCTGGGCGCGCTGCGCTCGGCGCTGGCGGCGAAGCTGGCGGATGGCAAGTTAATCGTGGTTAACGCCTTTGACGTCAAGGAACCAAAGACCAAGGAATTCCGCAAGGCGCTCGATGCTCTCAAAGTCGACAAGACGGTTCTGATCGTCGAGGCCGCGAAGCACGAAAACCGCAATCTGGAACTGAGCGCGCGCAACATTCACGGGCTCGAACTGGTGAGCGGCAATGAAGTGCATCCTTATCACCTGCTGAAATATGACCGCGTAATTTTTTCGCACCCGGCGATCGAGAAGCTGCAAGTGTCGCTGAAGAAATCGGTTTCGAAGCGGCAGCACAAGGCTGGCACCGGCAAAGACGAAGACGAAGGCGCGAAGAAAGCGGCGTCGGCTCCGCGGCGGCGGGCGCGGCCTGACAAAGCGGCGGAGGTGGCCTAGCCAACATGAAATCCGCATATCAGATTATTCGCCGTCCGGTGATCACCGAAAAAGGCCTGGCCATCAAGGAACTCCAGAACACGCTGGTGTTTCAGGTGGCACCGAAGGCCACGAAAACCGAAATCAAGGAAGCGGTACAAACGATTTTCAAGGTGAAGGTGCATTCCGTGCGCACCGCCACCTATCCTGGCAAAGAGCGGCGGCGCGGAAAGTTTGCCGGCTACCGTGCGGACTGGAAAAAAGCGTACGTGCGTTTGCGCGCCGGCGAAAAAATCCCGGAGTACGCGCAGAATTTGTAAAACAGTCGTTGGTCGCTCGTCGTTGGCCGTTGGCCAGCACGAACCGATGCAGCGTCGAGAAAAAGTTAAAAGCTAGAAGCTAAGAGCTGATTTTATGCCAATCAAGACCTATCGACCGACGACGCAGACGTTGCGCTACCGCACGACGATCGTCAATGACGACATTACGACCATGCATCCGCACAAGCCGCTGGTCGAGCCCAAGCCGCGCACCGGCGGACGCCGCAATTCGGGCGACACCACCATGCGGTTCATCGGCGGCGGGCACAAGCGCAAGCTGCGCATCATCGACTTCAAGCGCGACAAGACCGGAATTCCGGCCACGGTCACCACGATTGAGTATGACCCCAACCGCTCCTCGCGCATCGCGCTGCTGGCCTACGCGGACGGCGAGAAACGCTACATCATTCAACCGGAAGGGCTGAAGGTGGGTCAGAAAGTGGTGAGCGGCCCTGACGCCGACATTCTTGTGGGCAACGCGTTGCCGCTGCGCAATATTCCGCCCGGCACGCAGATTCACAATCTGGAACTGAAGCCAGGTAAGGGCGGGCAGATGGTGCGTTCGGCGGGCGGCGCGGCGCAACTGGTCGCGAAGGAAGAAGAGTACGCGCTGGTGAAACTGCCTTCCGGCGAGACGCGCAAGATTTCGCAGGATTGCATGGCCACGATCGGCCAGGTGGGCAATCTGGATCACGAAAATGTCACTATCGGCAAGGCGGGACGCTCGCGATGGCTGGGTAAGCGTCCGCACAATCGCGGCGTGTCGATGAATCCGGTCGACCATCCGCATGGCGGCGGTGAAGGCAAGACTTCCGGCGGCCGGCATCCGGTCACTCCGTGGGGCCAGCCGACGCGCGGCTACAAGACGCGCAACAACAAGCGCACGGACAAGTTCATCGTAAGCCGCCGCAGCAAGAAGCGTGGCTAGGAAAGAACAGATTCCTCACCGGCAAAGGACGCCGGTTCGGAATGACAAGTTTGAGGAGCTGTTAGCTGAAAGCTGACGGCCGAAAGCTGAGAGCTGACTTTATGGCACGTTCAACCAAGAAAGGCGCGTTCGTGGATGGCTACCTTCTCAGCAGGGTGGAAGCCATGAATTCGCGCAGCGAGAAGAAAGTTCTGCGCACCTGGTCGCGGCGGTCTACCGTCGTGCCGGAGATGGTGGGACACACCATCGCAGTGCACAACGGCAAAAAATTTATCCCGGTGTACGTGACCGAGAACATGGTGGGCCATAAGCTGGGCGAGTTCAGTTTCACGCGCCAGTTCAAGGGACACTCCATGCGGGCGGCGACTGAAGTGGCCGCCAAGCCGGCCGGCATTCCGGGCGGTCCGGGAGCGATTTCGCCGTCGGCTCCGTCAGCGCCCGCGGCGCCGAAGGCGTAAGAGAAACCGCTCTTGGCCCTTGGCCCTTGGCTTTTGGCCAAGAGCTAAAGGCCAAGAGCCAAGAGCGAGATTACGACTATGGAATTTCGAGCTGAATTACGTTACCTGCGGGTTTCGCCGCAGAAAGCCCGCCTGGTGCTGGACCTGATCAAGGGCCGCAAGGTGGAGGATGCGCGCAACACGCTGGCCTACACCAAGAAGCGGGTGGCGGCGCATGTGGGCAAGCTGTTGCAATCGGCGCTCGACAATGCGAATTTTCTGGCCAGCGAAAAAAATATCGAGGTTGAAATCGACAACCTCTACGTAAAGCGCGCGGTGGCCAATGAAGGGCCGCGCATGAAGCGTATCCGTCCCGCGCCGCAGGGACGCGCCTACCGCTACCAGCGCCGCATTGCGCACATCGAACTGGTGCTGGCCGAGCGTGGCAGCAAGGGCGAGGCGGTTACCCATGTGTCAGGTGCGGAGCGTTCGGCTCCGGCTCCGAGCAAGCGGCGTGCGCCGGTGGTGAAGGCGGCGGCCGCGGGCAAGAAGAAAGTGAAAGTGGCGGCGAAGTAGATAGGAGCTGTCGCTATCTAATGCGGCTACGGAACTCGGTTCGCGATGAGTTTGATTTAGCAGAAACAGATTTAGGAGAAGCAATGGGACAAAAAGTCCATCCTTATGGTTTTCGGCTCGGCTACACCAAGCCGTGGAAGTCGCGCTGGTTTGTGGAACGCGACTACGACAAGCTGCTCCATGAAGACGTCAAGCTGAAGACGGAGCTGAAAGACAAGCTCAAGTCGGCGGGCGTCAGCACCATCGAAATCGAGCGGCCGGGCAACAAGCTGCGCATCATCATCAAGACGGCGCGCCCCGGCATCATTATCGGGCGCAAGGGCGCGGAGATCGACAAGCTCAAGGGCGAGCTGCAGAAGCGCACCTCGCGCGAAGTGTTTGTCGACATCCAGGAAGTGCACAAGCCCGAGCTCGACGCGCAGCTGGTTTCCGAATCGATTGCGCTGCAGCTGGAAAAGCGCGTTGGTTTCCGCCGCGCCATGCGAAAGGCGGTGGATTCGGCCTTGCGCTTTGGCTGCAAAGGAATCAAGGTCCGGGTCAGCGGCCGCCTGAACGGGAATGAAATCGCGCGCTCGGAGTGGTACCTGCAGGGCCGGTTGCCGCTGCACACGCTGCGCGCCGACATCGACTACGGCTTCACCGAAGCGCGCACTACCTATGGCGTAATCGGAGTGAAGTGCTGGGTGTACAAAGGCGAAATCCTGCCGGCCAAGAAACGCGAGCCGCAGCAGGCAGTGGCGGGCGGGTTCTAGGAAAGTAAGAATGCAGAAGTCCGAAGTGAGAATGAAGAAGTCAGGATTAAGCACCACTGTTTGAAGTGAAGGGTTTAGCTAGGAGCTAAAAGCTATTAGCTAGAAGCTGATTTCCTATGTTGATGCCAAAGAAAGTGAAGTATCGCAAGCAGCAGCGCGGCCGCATGACCGGCAAGGCGTGGCGCGGATCGACGCTGGCGTTCGGCGACTTCGGGCTGAAGGTGCTCGAGCCCGGCTGGATCACTGACCGGCAGATTGAAGCCAGCCGCGTGGCCATGACCCGTTTCGTGAAACGCGGCGGCAAGATCTGGATCCGCCTGTTTCCCGACAAGCCGGTCACCAAGAAGCCGGCCGAAACCCGTATGGGCAAAGGCAAAGGCGCTCCCGATCACTGGGTCGCGGTGGTCCGCCCGGGAAAGATTCTGTTCGAGATGGAAGGCGTGACGCTGGCCGACGCGTCGGAAGCGTTGCGGCTGGCGTCGCACAAGCTGCCGCTGCGCACGGCCATCGTCAAGCGCGAAGGTGTGGTGCATTAGGAAGCGGTCAGCGATTGGCTTTCAGCCGTCAGCTTAGACGGTTGAGGGTTTAGCTGAGAGCTGACGGCTGAGAGCTGAGAGCAATTTTATGAATGCAGACAAAATCAGAAATCTGACCGCAGAAGAGCTTGCTCATCAGGAGCGCGACCTGGCGGACCAGTTGTTTAAGCTGAAATTTCAGCTGAACATGGGCCAGGCCGAGAGCCTGAAAAAGATTCGCGGCCTGCGCAAAGATATTGCCCGGGTCAAGACGATCCAAGGCGAGCGCGAGCGCAACACGGCCAGCGCAACCCAGGCCAGTGCAATTACGGCCAGCGCAACGGAGAAACGATAATGGCTGAAACCGCAAGCCAGACCCAGCAGGTGCAGGGACGGCGCAAGGAAATCGTCGGAGAAGTGGTTTCCAGCCGCATGCACAAAACCATCGTGGTGAAGGTGACGCGCAAAAAGGCGCATCCTTTCTACGGACGCGTGATCGCGCGCAACAAAAAGTTTTACGCGCACGACGAAACCAACCAGGCGCATGTGGGCGACGTGGTGCGTCTGGAAGAGACGCGGCCGCTGTCAAAACTGAAGCGCTGGAAGCTGAAAGATATTGTCCGCAAAGCCGCGATTGTTCCGGAAGCGGTGGTTGAAGTCGCGGTGAAGTAAGCCGCGTACGCGGGCACAAACCGCGGGACACAAGGGGAGATTGACGTTATGGCTGTGATGATGAGATCGATGCTGGAGGTGGCCGACAACTCGGGCGCCCGCAAGCTGCAGATGATTCTGCCGCTGGGCGGCTCGACCGGATTGAACGCCGGTCTGGGCGACGTGATCACGGCTGCGGTGAAAGAGGCTGCGCCCGAAGGCCAGACAAAAAAGGGAACGGTCGTGAAGGCGGTGATCGTGCGCACGCGCAAAGAACATCGCCGGCGCGATGGAACCTACATTCGCTTCGACTCGAATGCGGCGGTTTTGATCAACGATGCGGGCGAGCCGGTGGGCACGCGCGTGTTCGGCCCGGTGGCTCGCGAACTGCGCGAGAAGAAATTCTTGAAGATTGTTTCGCTGGCGCCGGAAGTGATTTAGAGCAAGTTGCAAGGTTTCAGAGTTTCAAGGTTTCAAGGTGCCTTGAAGAATTTGGAAATCTTGCAGGCCGGCGACAGTGAACCTTTGAAACTTTGAAACTTTGAAACGTTGAAACCTTGAGACTTTGATTTATGCGAATCGAAAGCACTGAAAACAAGCGAGTGGATATCCGGCGCAACGACACCGTGAAGGTGATTACGGGGCGCGACAAGGGCAAGGAAGGGCGCGTGCTGCGCGTGTTTCCGAACGACAGCAAGATTCTGGTCGAGCACGTGATGATGGTGAAAAAGCACGTGCGCCCTAACCCGCAGCGCAACATCAAGGGCGGAATCGCCGAGCAGGAGAGCCGCATCGCGATCTCGAACGTGCAACTGGTCTGCGGCACCTGCGGCCCGGTGCGCATTGGACATGAAGTGCGCGGCGATCGCAAAGTCCGGGTGTGCAAGAAGTGCAGTACGACGCTCGATAAATAGCTGTCAGCTCTTAGCCATTAGCTTTTAGCTTTGTGGCTAAGCTCGCAGCGGACAATATGGAAATTGAGTCTCACGAACCGGCAGACACAGAAAAAGCTAAGAGCTAATAGCTAAAAGCTTCCCGAAACCGTGAGCGGAAGTGGAAGAACTAATGGCCAAAGACAAAAAAGCATCGAAGGACTCGGCACAGGAGCAGAAGGCTCCGGACCAGGCGCGGCATGGCGCCAAGGAGCGTCCGCGGTTGCGTGCCCGGTTCGAGAAAGAAGTGGCGCCGGCTCTGCTGAAAGAGCTCGAACTGCACAACCAGATGGCAGTTCCGCGCCTGCACAAAATCGTGGTGAACATGGGCGTCGGAGAAGCCACGCAGAACGCCAAGGTGCTCGATCCGGCGGTGAACGAACTCGGCCAGATCACCGGCCAGAAGCCGGTCGTGACGCGAGCCAAGAAATCGATCGCGGCGTTCAAGGTGCGCGAAGGTCAGGCCATTGGCGCCATGGTCACGTTGCGCGGCGACCGCATGTACGAATTTTTCGACCGGCTGGTAAACATCGTGCTGCCGCGCGTGCGCGACTTTCGCGGCGTGTCGACCAAGTCGTTCGATGGGCGCGGGAACTACACCATTGGCCTGCATGACCAGTTGATCTTCCCGGAAATTTCTTACGAGAAGGTCGACAAGCTGAAAGGCATGAACGTGACCATCGTGACCACGGCCGCGAACGATAACCAGGCGCGCTCGCTGTTGAAGCACCTGGGCATGCCGTTCCGGGCGTGAGGGCAAGGTTTCAGAGTTTCAAGGTTTCGCTAGCAGCTGGAAGCTAGTAGCTAGGAGCTAAGTTTGGCAACTACAGCAAAACGAGTGAAAGACGCGAAGATCCAAAAGAAGTTTGAGCTGGCTCGCGACGCCAAGAAGCCGCGGCCGAAGTTTTCCACGCGACGGCACAACCGCTGCAGCCTGTGTGGTCGTCCGCGCGCCTTTCTGCGGAAGTTCGGAGTGTGCCGCCTGTGCTTCCGCGGGCTGGCGCTGCGCGGGGAGATTCCAGGAGTTTCGAAGTCCTCCTGGTAGGGAAGTGGGCTCGTGCACTGGGTAGGGGTCCTTCGCGGCAAAGTGCGCCGCTCAGGATGACAACTTTCGGTTAACTGCTGGCAATCTCAGTTAACTATAGTTAACCAGTTTCAGGGACGACGGCCGTAGCTGGGATTTGATGTAAGGACGTAAAGCTGCCGCAGGTTCTCCGCGAAACGCGGAGCGAACGGGTGGCTCAGAGGAGAAACCAACGATGAGGTTGACCGATCCGGTGGCAGACATGCTGACGCGAGTGCGGAACGCACTCCAGGCCCGGCACCAGAAAGTGGATATCCCGGCTTCGCGACTGAAGCTGGAGATTGCCCGCATTCTGAAGGAAGAGGGCTACATCTCGAATTTCAAGGCCGCTGAGGAAGAAGGCCACAAGGTCATCCGGGTTTACCTCAAGTACGGCGCCAACAACGAGGCGGCGATCTCCACCGTCAATCGTGTGTCGCGTCCCGGCTGTCGCGTCTACGTGCGGCGCAGCGAGATTCCACGTGTGCTCGGCGGCATGGGCATCAATATTCTCACCACGCCGCGCGGCGTGATGACCGGACGCCAGGCGCGTCGCGAAGGCGTAGGCGGCGAACTTTTGTGCGAGATTTGGTAGAAGCGCTCTTGGCTATTAGCTCTTGGCTTTTCGCTAAGACGCGCAGGGGTCGGGAGTTTGGAAGAGGGAGCGGGATTTTTGCGAAGCTGCCAGAACGGACAAGGTTCTAGCTAAGAGCTAAGAGCCAAAAGCTAAGAGCTGATCTTATGTCAAGAATTGGAAAAAAGCCGATTGCGATCCCCAAAGGGGTGACGGTCAAGATTGAGGGCAACACCGTTTTAGTCCAGGGGCCGAAGGGCAAGCTGGACACGGCGTTGCCGGCCGGAATCAAGGTCGAACAAAAAGACGGCAACATCGTCGCCATCCGCGAGAACGACTCGCAGGCCGCCGTCCATGGCCTGGCGCGCGCGCTGGTCAACAACGCGGTTGAAGGCGTCACCAAGGGCTGGACGCGTGACCTGGAAATCGTCGGCATTGGCTATCGCGCCGAGATGAAGGGCAAAAGCGTGGTTGTGTTCAGCCTGGGCTATTCGCATCCCATCGAGTATCCGCTGCCCACGGGCGTGGATGCGGTGGTCGATCCCAAGCAGACCAAGATCTCGCTCACCGGAATCGACCGCCAAAAGGTCGGTCAGGTGGCCGCGGAAATGCGTTCGCTGCGTCCGCCCGATCCGTACAAGAACAAAGGCGTGCGCTATGCCGGCGAGCGCCTGAAGAAGAAGGTTGGAAAGACGGGAGCCAAGTAACCGTCGTTGGCCGCTGGCCGTTGGTCGTTGGTCGTTGGCCGTTGGTCGTTGGCCAAAGCGTATGGCGGCAGCGTTTTGAAGGTGTCGGGGTCTTTGGCGAACGGCCAACGACGAACGACCAAGGACAGATTTTATGCTGACAAGAATTTCGAAAAATCATAAGCGCGGACACGTGCACGACCGCATCCGGAAAAAGATGCAGGGCACGGCGGAACGGCCGCGGCTCAACGTATACCGTTCGCTGAACCACATTTATGTGCAGCTGGTCGACGACCTGCACGGCAAGACGCTGGTTTCGGCGAGCACGGCCGAAGGCAAAAAGGAAGACCGGCGCACCGGCGGGAACGTGGCCGCAGCGAAAGTCGTAGGCAAAACCATTGCCGAACGCGCCAAAGCCAAGGGCGTCAGCAAGGTGGTCTTCGACCGCGGCGGTTACATTTATCACGGGCGGGTCAAGGCGCTGGCCGATGCGGCGCGCGAAGCGGGATTGCAGTTCTAAAGGCAGCTCTCGGCTGTCAGCTCTCAGCCATCAGCTGGAGCGGCAGACTGATAGCTGAAAGCTGATAGCTGAAAGCTGGGTTTGAAGAATGCCAACAGTAATCAAGAAACTCGATGCGGGTTCGTTTCAGCTCAAGGACCAGGTGGTCGCCATCAACCGCGTGACGAAAGTCGTCAAAGGCGGCAAGAATCTTTCTTTCGCGGCGCTGGTCGTGGTGGGCGATCCTTCGGCCGCTGTCGTCGGCTACGGTTCCGGCAAGGCCAAGGAAGTTCCGCAGGCCATTCGCAAGGGAATCGAGTCCGCGAAAAAGAATCTGATCAAGGTGAACCTGACGCAAACCAGCATTGCCCATCTCGTGCTCGGTCGCTATGGGTCCGGCAAGGTACTGCTGAAGCCGGCGCCGGAAGGCACGGGCGTGATCGCAGGCGGCGCAGTGCGCGCGGTGATGACTTCGGTCGGCGTACAGAATGTTCTGACCAAGTCCATCGGCACCACCAACCCGCACAACGTGATCAAAGCGACATTCGACGCGTTGAAGCAGCTCAAGAGCCGCGAGAGCGTCGCGCTCATGCGTGGCAAAGCGGCGCAGGAACTGTAAACAGAGTACCGAGTCCCGGGTAACGAGTACCGAGAAGGTGCTGAAGGATTAGTTAACTGGCCACTAGTAACTTGGCCACTGGCAACTGAAGTTAAGCAACTGAGGTCCCAATGACGGCGAAGAAAACAAATTCGGGCAGCGGAAAGATCCACCTGAAGTGGGTGCGCTCCGCCATTTGTGCCCCGGTAAAACAGAAGCTGGTAATCAAAGGCCTGGGTTTTACCCGGCTGAATCAGGTCATCGAGCGTCCGGACACACAAGCCATCCGCGGCATGGTGGCGAAGGTCCCGCATCTGGTGGAGTTTGTGAACTAACGTTTTTTGTAGAGACGTAGCTTGCTACGTCTCTGCCGGCGGCAAGATTTCCGCTGGCTCAGGCAAGACGTTGCAAGCAACGTCTCTACGAAAGAAGTGAACCGATGAACCTATCCAACATTCGAGCACCGAAAAAGTCGTCGGAAAAGCGCAAGCGCGTCGGCCGCGGTATGGGCTCGGGCATGGGCAAGACGTCCACTCGGGGACACAAAGGCCAGCGCTCGCGCACCGGCTCGCGCATGATTCGCGGGTTTGAGGGCGGCCAGATGCCGCTGCACCGCCGCATGCCGAAGCGCGGCTTCACCAATATTTTCCGCAAGGAATTCAACATTGTCAGCCTCGAGCGGCTGGCCGCGCTGGGCGCGGCGCTGCATGCCGATCCGATTACTCCCGAAGTGTTGCGTAAGGCCGGAGTCATCCGGACCAAGCATCCAGTCAAGATTCTCGGTGACGGCGAGCTGACCGTCGCCCTTATCGTGCACGCACACAAATTTTCGAAGTCAGCCCTGGAAAAAATCACCAAGGCGGGCGGCAAGGTTGAGGTCTTGCAGTAATGGTCGAAAAGCTTCTCAACATCTTCCGGATTCCGGACCTGCGCAAACGCATCCTGTTTACGCTGGCCATGCTGGCGGTCTATCGCCTGGGCGGCCACATCCCCACGCCCGGAATCAACGCCGACAAGCTGGCGCAGTTTTTCGAATCGAACCGGGGATCGTTTCTCGGCTTTGTGGATCTGTTCTCTGGCGGGCAGTTGCGCCGCCTTACGATCTTCGCGCTGGGCATCATGCCCTACATTACCGCGTCCATCATTCTGCAACTTTTGACCGTGGTCTACGAGCCGCTGGCCAAGCTGCAGAAGGAAGGCGAACTGGGCCGCAAGAAGATCACGCAATGGACGCGTTACATCACCGTGATTCTTAGCGCCGTGCAATCCCTCGGGATCGCCTACGGTTTGCAGAAGCAAGGCGACTTCGTACTCACTCCCGGGCTGGGCTTCGTCCTCATGACCATGCTGACCCTCACCACGGGCAGCGCGTTCATCATGTGGCTGGGCGAGCAGATCACGGAACGCGGCGTGGGCAACGGCATGTCGCTGCTGATTTTTGCCGGCATTGTAGTGGGCCTGCCCCGGGGCGTGCTCGATCTGGTCGACAAGGCCAAGAACGGCGCCTGGGGCGTCCTCACGTTCCCTCTCATGATTGGCCTCATTGTCTTCATGATTGCGGTGGTCGGCTTCATCGTGTATGTGGAACGCTGCGAGCGGCGACTTCCGGTGCAGTATGCCAAGCGCGTCGTGGGACGCAAAGTGATGGGTGGGCAGTCCACGCATTTGCCGCTGCGCGTGAATGCGGGCGGTGTGATGCCAGTCATCTTTGCGTCGTCGATTTTGACGCTTCCGCAAACCATCGGATACGGCTTGCGCAACCAGCGCTATGTCGGAGATCTCATTCGCTGGCTGGGTTGGGGTGAACCGCTCTACACCCTGCTGTATGCGGTCGGAATCATTTTCTTCGCGTACTTCTACGTGTCGATCGTCTTCAACCCCAACGAAGTCGCCGACAACATGCGGAAGTATGGAGGGTTTATCCCGGGCATCCGGCCCGGAAAACGTACTGCCGACTTCATCAATGAAGTTCTCACCCGCATCACTCTGGTGGGCGGCCTTTACCTGATCATCATTTCCTTCATTCCCGAGTGGATGATTGCCGGAATCCGGCTGAATCACCTCTTCCTGGTGGGAAAATATTTTGAGGCGATGCCCAACTGGGTGCTGAACGGGCTGGGCGTGAACTTTTATTTTGGCGGCACGTCTCTGCTGATTGTAGTGGGCGTGGCCATGGATACGGTCACGCAAATCGAAGCGCAACTCATCATGCGCCACTACGATGGTTTCACGCAGCGCAGCGGAAGAATTCGCGGCCGCAGCAACTGGTCGTGAGTCGCGCGCGGTGTGTGCTGTTTGTGGGCTGGGAAGTTAGCACTGGAAGAAGTTAGCACCAGCAATGGAGACGTTGCAGGCAACGTCTCTACGGGTTTTGTGGGGTTGCTGCACTCCGTCCGGGCGTGGGGCGATCTGGACCGGGGAAATTGAGATCGGGAGGCTTTGGCCAAGCCGATGGCGCAGGAAACCTCGCGTGACGTAGGTCCCGTAGTGCTGCTCGGAGCTCCGGGTGCCGGCAAAGGCACTCAGGCTAAGCGGGTGCACGAACGTTACCTGATTCCCCACATCTCCACCGGGGATCTGTTGCGGGAGAATGTTTCCCGCGGCACCGACGTGGGGCTCGTGGCCAAGGCGGTGATGGCCCGGGGCGAGCTGGTTTCCGACGACCTGGTCTGTAACATGGTTCGCGAACGCCTGGCTCTGCCGGATTGCGGGCGCGGTTATGTGTTGGACGGTTTTCCGCGTACGGCGGCGCAGGCTGGGTGGCTGGATGCCCTGCTCGATGATCAGCTCTTTGACAACTCGCGCGCGACTCGAGCCTGGCCGATTGTGATCAGCCTGGAGGTAGACTATAATCAGTTGTTGCTCCGGATCACTGGACGCCGTTCTTGTCCCACCTGTGGACGGATCTTTAACGTCCACTTCCAGCCGCCCCGCGTGGATGAATTGTGCGATCTTGACGGGACCAAGCTGGTGACCCGAAATGACGACCGCCTGGAAGTGATTCAGCCGCGGCTGACGGCGTATCAGGAACAGACTCGTCCCGTGGCCGACTATTACCACCGAACCGGTCGGTTGATTTCGGTGGATGGCGAACTTCCCATCGACCAGGTCACAGAGAAGATTTTCCGGATTCTTGAGGATCATCACGCAGCGTAGGAATGGCGATTGTGTGCAAATCGGCGGCGGAAATTGAAAAGATGCGGCAGAGCGGCCGCATCGTTCGGCAGGTTCTCGATCACGTGCGCGCCCTCGTGACGCCCGGCGTCACGACCATGGACTTGGAACGCGCCGCCGAGAAAAAGATCAGGGAACTCGGAGCTAAGCCGGCATTCAAGGGATATTACGATTATCCCTGTGTGCTGTGTACCTCGGTGAACGACGAAATTGTGCACGGCATCCCGTCGGAAAAGCGGGTGCTGAAAGACGGCGACATCGTTTCCATCGATTGTGGCGTAGTGCTCGACGGCTATTACGGCGATGCTGCAGTCACGGTTCCCGCGAGTGGAGCAGTCAAACCGGAATTGGTGAAGTTGCTGGAAGTTACAGAAGCGTCCCTCTACCGCGGCATTGAGCAGGCGCGCATCGGCAACTCGGTTGGAGATGTAGGTGCGGCCGTGCAGGAGCACGTGGAGTCGAACGGTTTCAGCGTGGTCCGCGACTTTGTCGGGCACGGCATCGGGACGCGGTTGCACGAAGAGCCCCAGGTTCCGAACTTCGGAGCCCGTGGCCACGGCGCCCGGTTGCGCGAGGGCATGGTGCTGGCCATCGAGCCCATGGTGAATTACGGCAAGCCGGGAGCGCGTGTGCTGGATGACAAGTGGACCGCGGTGACCGAAGACGGCAGCTTCAGCGCGCACTTCGAACACTGTGTAGCGGTAACGAAAGATGGCCCGGTGATTTTGACGCAGTAAAACAGCCGTCGGCTATCAGCTCTCAGCTGTCAGCCAAGAGTAGTAGCTGAAAGCTGACAGCCGATAGCTGAGAGCCGTTCCTAAGGGGTGCATGAGTAAAGAAGACGCGATTGAAGTGATGGCAGTGGTTCTGGAACCGTTGCCCAACGCCATGTTTAAGGTGGAACTGGAGAATAAGCACCAGGTGCTGGCGCACGTTTCGGGCAAGATGCGCAAGAATTTCATTCGCATTCTGCCCGGTGACAAGGTCGCAGTGGAGCTTTCCCCCTACGACCTGAATCGCGGCCGAATTGTGTACCGCTACAAATGATTTTTGGTTAGCTGATAGCTAAGAGCTGACAGCTGAAGGCTGGTTCATGAAAGTACGAGCATCGGTAAAAAAGATTTGCGACAAGTGCAAGGTCATCCACCGCAAAGGCGTGGTGCGGGTGATCTGCGTCAACTCGAAACACAAACAGCGCCAGGGGTAATGGGTTCGGGAAGGCACGACTTCAGTCGTGCCACTAACGGCGTTCCCTGGTTGCGGCTTTAGCCGCCGAGGTTAAGAACAATGGCACGTATTGCAGGCGTCGATCTTCCGCGCCAGAAGCACATCAACATCGCGCTGACCTACATCTACGGCATCGGGCATCCGCGCGCCGGACGTATCCTCGACGAAGCCAAAGTCGAGCCCATGAAGAAGGTCCAAGACCTCAGCGAAGAAGAGGTCAACCGGATCCGTACCGTCATTGAGGCCGAGGGCCTGGTGGAAGGCGATCTGCGCAAGGAAGTTTCGATGAACATCAAGCGCCTCATCGAAATTGGCTCCTATCGCGGATTCCGCCATCGCCGCAATCTGCCGGTTCGCGGGCAGCGCACGCACACCAACGCCCGCACCCGCAAAGGTCCGCGCAAAGGAACAGTCGCACAGAAGAAGAAGGCAACGGCGAAAACTTAGGAACCGTCGTTGGTCGTTGGCCAAAGGCGGTGCGCAGACGAGGCATGCTACGCGCGACCAGCGAGACATATTCAGAACGGTATTAGATGGTCGAGGGTTTTTAGCCAACGGCCAACGACGAACGACCAAGGACTGATTTCATGGCAAAACCAGCAGCAGCGGGCGGCCCAGCAGCCGCACCGGAGAAAAAAGGCAAGAAGAAAACCTTCAAGAAGAAGGAGCGCAAGCACGTTCCCCACGGCTTGGTGTACGTGCAGGCGTCTTTCAACAACACGATCGTGACCATCACCGACATGAACGGCAACGTCCTGTCGTGGAAGAGTTCCGGATCGCTCGGGTTCCGCGGATCGCGCAAAGGCACGCCCTTCGCCGCGCAGCAAGCCGCCTCGAACGCCGCCAACCTGGCGCGCGATCATGGCGTCCGCAGCGTGGATGTGCGCGTCAGCGGCCCCGGTTCCGGTCGCGAGTCGGCCGTGCGTGCACTGGCTGCCTCGGGAATCGAAGTGCGTTCCATTCGCGACGTCACGCCAATTCCGCACAACGGCTGCCGTCCGCCGAAACGCCGAAGAGTGTAGCAACAGGCCAGAGGTTAGGGCCAGGGATCAGTAAACTCTCAAAAACTGATCCCTGACCCCTAGCCCCTGACCACTGATTTTCGTCCGGGACGAAGGGTGAAGCCAAACCCGTAAACCGGTCATCTAAAGGAGAACAAACTTGGCCCGTTATACCGATGCAGTCTGCCGTCTATGCCGCCGCGAGGGCATGAAGCTGTTCCTCAAAGGCGCAAAGTGTTTCAGCGATAAATGTCCCATCGAGAAGCGCAACTTCGCTCCCGGACAACACGGGAAAGATCGCAAAGCAAAAATCGTAGGCTATGGCCTGCAGCTGCGCGAAAAACAGAAAGCCAAGCGCATCTACTTCACGCAGGAAGGCCAATTCCGCAACTACTTTGAGAAGGCCGCCCGCTCCAAGGGCGTCACCGGCGAACTGCTGTTGCAGCAGCTGGAACGCCGCCTCGATAACGTGGTCTACCGCCTGGGCTTCGCGCAGTCGCGGCGCCAGGCGCGCCAGTTGGTGCGTCACGGGCACGTTGCCGTCAACGCCCGCAAGGTGAACATTCCTTCGTACGAAGTGAGCGCGGGCGAGGAGATTTCCATCCGCGAGAACAGCAAGAAGCTTACCGTGCTCGAACTCGCCAAGGAATTCGCCAGCCACGGCACCATGCCTAACTGGCTGGAAGTGGACCGCGACAATTACAAAGCGCGCGTCCTGAGTTTGCCCAAGCGCGAAGATATTCAGCTGCCGGTCAACGAGCAGCTGATCGTCGAGTTGTACAGCAAGTAAGCGAGGACACGAAGTCCTTCGTGATACTTAGTGTCCTTTGTGGTTAAAGTTTTTGGTCTTGTACATTTCGTGCCAGATCAGCCCTTTCTGACATTGACCTGAGTCGGACCACTCAGCGAGTCAGAATCGAGCCAAACGGCCGAAGGAGAAACACATGCTTTGGAAGGGTTTTCAGAAACCGAAACGTCTCGCAGTTGACACCTCCTCTCTCACCGACAAATACGGCATTTTCTGGGCGCAGCCCTTTGAGCGCGGCTTCGGCACCACCGTGGGCAACGCCCTGCGGCGAGTGCTGCTGAGCTCGATTGAAGGCGCGGCCGTCACCGCCGTAAAGATGGAAGGCGTCCTGCACGAATTCCAGTCCATCCCCGGCGTGGTCGAAGACGCGACCGACATCATCCTCAACCTCAAACAGATCCCGTTCAAGTTGAGCGGCGATGCCCCGAAAGCCATCTACCTGCGCGCCGATCAGCCCGGCGTAGTCACCAGCGGCATGATCGAAGCCGATGGCGACGTCGAAGTCCTCGACAAAGACGTCTACATCGCCACCGTCAGCGAAGGCGGCAAGCTCGACATGGAAATGCGCCTGAAGCGCGGACGCGGCTACACTTCCGCCGACAAGAATTTCGACGAGGATCTCGGCATCGGGTTCATTCCCATCGATTCCGTGCATTCGCCAGTGCGCAAGTGCAATTACACCGTTGAAGCCGCGCGTCTCGGTCAGATCACGGACTACGACAAGCTCACGCTCGAAGTCTGGACCAACGGCTCCATCACGCCCGCCGATTCCATCGGCCTGGCCGCGAAGCTGCTGAAGGACCACATGAACATCTTCATCAACTTCGAGGAAGAAATCGAAACTGGCACCTCGTCGTCCGACGACCGCAAGCCCGAGATTCACAATGAGAACCTCAACCGTTCCGTGGAAGAGCTCGAGCTTTCCGTGCGCAGCTACAACTGCCTGAAGAACGCGAACATCCAGACCATCGGTGAACTCGTGCAGAAGACCGAAGCCGAAATGCTCAAGACCAAAAACTTCGGCCGCAAGTCGCTGAACGAAATCAAAGAGATTCTCTCTTCGATGGGCCTGAGCCTGGGCATGAAGATCGACGAACACGGCAACGCCGTCCCAGGCCCAACGTCAAACCAGGTCCTCCCGGCCTCCGCTTACGGACCTGACGACCAACTGTAGTCGTCAGGTTTCAAAGTTTCAGGGTTTCAAGGTTTCAAAGATTGTCTGGTTTGAGCTTTGTAATGACTGCTTTGAAAGGGCGCGGCTTCAAGCCGCGCCGCTCAGAGTCAAAAAAGAATCGGGGCTTTAGCCCTTGAGGTTCGGAAATGCGCCACAAAGTTGCAGGATACAAACTCGGACGGAACACCGCGCACCGGCGTTCGCTGCTGCGCAACCTGGTCACCTCCGTGATCGTCGAGGAGCGGATCGAAACCACCGTTCCCAAGGCCAAGGCCGCGCGCCCCATCGTCGAAAAAATGATCACGCTCGGCAAGCGCGGCGATCTCGCTGCGCGCCGTTTGGCGATGGCCTATCTCATGACCGACGAAGCCGTGGTCAAGCTGTTCGACACGGTCGGCCCCCGTTTCGGCGATCGCGAAGGCGGCTACACACGCATCATCCGCACCGGCTGGAACAAAGGCGACGGCGCTGACAAAGCTTTCCTCGAGCTTCTCGGCAGCGAGAAGATCCTCGACGAAAAGAAGGAAAAGCGCTCCGAAGCCCGCGCCAAGAAAATCGCCGAAGCCAAGAAAGCCATGGAGGAAGCCGAGGCGCAAGCGCAAGTCGAGAAAGAATCGGCACCCGCCGAAGGCAAAGACAAAGACAAAGACAAGGACGAAGACAAGAAAGAGTAGTCTGTGGATCGCGTGCACAAGGCGCGGCTTCGGTCGCGCCTTTTTTTTGCCTGCACGGGGACGAGGTTTCGGTCTTGTCATCGTGGTCATCCTGCGCGAAGCCGAGGGGGGTCAGGCCCATTTCCTTGTCATCCCGAACGTCCGCGTTTTTCATCGCGGCGGAGGGATCTCAGTCCCTACCTCCGTGGAGCGTCAGCCAACCCAGCCTGCCCTGGTTTGCCGCGCAATTCCCATCCCGCTAGTACATGTCCGCTCGGAACCTTCCGGCGGTAATCTTGCCGCCTCTGCCAACATCTCCATAAACTTCTTGTAATGGCCTTCACCAAAACCCAGATTGGCATCTCCGTCGGCGCCGGCGTTTTGCTGGTATCGGTGTTTCTCGGCTACGTGTGGTGGCTCAGCAATCAGGGACCAGTGCTGGGGCGCTCGGAAGAGCGTGACCCGCTCAGCGGCCTGCCCGTCAGCATCAAGATGAATCCCTTGCGCGACCGTTCCACCGAAAAGGCCGTCGGAAAATTCCTGCACGCCATGCGCGACGGCCACTGCGACGAGCTGCTGGCCAACTGGGAGCGCGACTACCACAAAAAATATGCCCGTTACATCTGCGCCTCCGAGGCGCAACACCCACTGATCTCCTGGGAACTGGTGGAGTGGGAAGAAGCCCCGCCGCTCATCATCCTCCACTATCGCGGCAAGCGTGAAAGCAGCTCTGGCGCGCCCGACAAAGAATTGTTCACCGTCACCACCGAAAACAAAAACGGCGAATGGGTCGTGACCAAGTACGACGCCATGTACTGAAACAGTCGTTGGCCGCTGGCGTCGTTTTTTCTTCGCGTTCTCCGTGCCTCCGTGCCTCCCGTGGTAAAAATGGTTCATGCCCTCCCCTCCTGCCGAGCGTGAGCCCTCCCCGGCCCGCAACATCTACGCCTTCGGATTCACCTCATTCCTGAATGACACCGCGACCGAGATGGCTTACTGGGTGCTGCCGGCGTTTCTGGTGTCGCTGGGCGCGGGACCGGCGCAGTTGGGATTGATCGAGGGCGTTGCCGAAAGCGTTGCCTCGTTCGCCAAGCTCTTCTCCGGATATCTCACCGACCGCATCGACCGCCGCAAGCCGCTGGTGGTCGCAGGATATTTCGTCGCCAACGCGGTGAAGCCAATCCTCGCGCTGGCCACATCGTGGTGGCACATTCTTCTGATTCGCTTCACCGACCGCCTCGCCAAAGGCGTGCGCGGCGCGCCGCGCGACGTGATGGTCGCCGAGTCTGTGCCAAAAGGCCGGCTGGGCGCGGCCTACGGCCTGATCCAATCCATGGACTCCGCGGGCGCGATTGCCGGCCCTCTGGTCGCGTTCGTCTTACTGGAACACCACGGAATGCGAACCGTCTTCTGGGCCGCAGCAGTGCCCGGAGCCCTGTGCGTGTTGGTCGCCCTGTTCGGCATCTGCGAGAAGCGCCGCAGCCAGACCGTCAACGGTACAGGCTTCCAACCTGAGAAAGTCGTCACGGCTCAATCCACGTCAGCGCTCGTGAACGCGGCCACGACATCGGGCGCCGTCAAGCTGCCCGCAGCTTTTTATTTTGTCCTGTTCGCCGTCACGCTTTTTTCGCTGGGCAACTCCAGCGACATGTTTCTGGTGATGCGTGCGCAGAACGAGGGCATCCCGGTTGCGCTCGCGCCTTTGCTGGGGCTGGTGTTCAACCTCACCTACACGCTCGGCTCCTGGCCTGCGGGATGGTTCAGCGATCACGTCTCGCGCCGCGCTTCACGACAGGGCTCTTCACGAAGCGGCTCTTCGAGAAGATGGATCGCCGCTGCCGGCTACCTGATCTTCGCGGCAGTGTATTTTGTTTTTGGCCGCGCACCGTCCGCGCTAGCCATCTGGATTGCCATGGCCGTCTATGGTTTTTACTATGCGCTGACGCAGCCCGTGCTGAAAGCGCTGGTGGTGGAAGCGGTCGGCGAAAGTGTCCGCGGGCGGGCGCTCGGCGTTTATTTTTTCGTAACCAGCGTCGCCACCCTCGCCGCCAGCCTGATCACTGGCGAATTATGGAAGCAGTATGGAGCGGCGATTCCGTTTTACTTCTCTGCGGCGATGGCGGTCGCGTCGGCGATGTTGCTGGCATTCCCGCGGCATTTCCTAACCGGCAAAACTGCTCCCATAGGTTAGGTCGATCACTCCCTTAACCCACCTAACCGGTAATCTGCTAATCTCCGGTTAGTTTTCTGAGTCGCGGGATTTCCTCAGGGTGACCCACAGGAACAGCAGAATCTGCACCGCGATTCCTGCGCAGGTGTCGAGAATCACGTCGCGCACCGAGCCGGTGCGCTCCGGGTTGAAGCTCTGATGATATTCGTCGAGGCTGGCCACCAGCATCGTGCCTAATACCGCGAGGTTCGCCCAGCGCAGGGTCCAGTTCGCGCTCCCGGGCAGGCGCAGCGTTTCGCGCCATGCGCGAAACAGCAGAAGGCTCAGCAATCCGTAGCCGAAAACGTGGCCGCCTTTGCGGATGAAGAAGTGCACGTGCTCGAAGCGGACTGGATCCATGCCGAAGAGAAAATGCAGCAGCGGATAAAGAAGGCGGCCGGTATTGTGGGAGGATCCCAGCGAGCTGGACTCGATCGCGATGACGATCAGCCACAGAATTGCGGCGATCCAGGCCTTGAGAACGTGGTGGCGGTCTGTGCTCAAGCGAGGCGAGCACCCGTTGTCACCGTTTGGAGACACGTCACGGAGATGTCATCGTGAGCGGAGTTATCGTCCGCAAAGCGGACGACAACGGAGTCGAAAGCCTGCCCTGAGCAAGCAAAGCGCGCCGAAGGGGACCCCTTGCACGCCGGAGGCTGCGACGGCAATTCGGCGGATGGTTGCGACGCGGTCGGGAGCGTCGTGCGAATTCCGTTATGTGTTCGTGATGGCATTGTGAGGGCACGGGGTCCTTCGACTGCGTGACTGGTTCGCTTTGCGAACCAGTCACGCGCTCAGGATGACAAGTGATTATGCTGCACACTACTCGATGGCATAGTTGGGAGCCTCGCGGGTGATCATGACGTCGTGGACGTGGCTTTCGCGCAGGCCGGCGCCGCTGATGCGCACGAAACGGGTTTTCTGCAAGAGCTCGCCGATGGTGCCGCAGCCGCAGTAGCCCATGCCTGATTTCAGTCCGCCGACCATCTGATGCACGATCATGGCGACCGATCCGCGGTAAGGGACGCGGCCTTCGATGCCCTCGGGGACTAATTTGCCGAGGCGGTTGGGGTCGGGCTCGAGACTGGAAGACGCGGCGGCCGAAGATTCGCCTTCCACGCTTTGAAAGTAGCGCTCGCCGGACCCCGCGGCCATGGCTCCGATTGAGCCCATGCCGCGATAGGACTTGAACGAGCGGCCTTGATAAAGAATCAACTCGCCGGGACTTTCGTCGGTACCGGCGAAGAGCGATCCGATCATGACCGCGCTCGCGCCCGCGGCCAGCGCCTTGGTGATGTCTCCCGAATACTTGATGCCGCCGTCGGCGATGATGGGAACTCCGGCATCTTTGGTGGCGCGGAACGCTTCGGCGATGGCGGTGATCTGCGGCACACCCGCTCCGGTGACTACGCGTGTGGTGCAGATCGATCCCGGTCCGATGCCAACTTTGATGCCGTCGGCTCCGGCGCGCGTCAACTCGCATGCGCCGTCGAACGTTGCGACGTTGCC
>JBAUAN010000023.1:0-71730 GCA_049675725.1 Candidatus Sulfotelmatobacter sp.
AGACCTTCCCCCATCTTTACGAAATTCTTACGAGTGAACCGACATACTCGTCGAGGCCCCGTCAACAGGCGACGGCGGCTCGTAAGTAAACCGATCAATCAGGCCGTCGAAACGATCATGGCGTCAAACGGAGTTCAGGGATTGAGGAGTTTTAGAGATGCGCAGTAGAACCCAGCGACGCGTTTGGCTTCTCTCCCTTTTAGCGTTGGGAGTTGCCGCAGCCGCGTCCGCGCAACAGCCGGCTGCACCACCGGCGCCGCAGCTTGTCCAAAGCTGGACCTGGGATCAAGTGAAAGACCGTTTCGAAACGGATAACCCCACACTGCTAGCGGGCAAGCTCAATATCGATGAACTGAAAACCGAAGAAATCACGGCCCATTTTCGCCCCAACCCCAACCTGCAACTCAATGCCGACCAGCTTGACCCTTTCAACAGCGGGCCGTCCCACGGCCCCTTCGCTTACCTGCTAACGACCGGGACGTTCAGCTACCTGCACGAGCGCGCCCACAAGCGTGAGTTGCGCACCGAGAGCGCGAAAAAAGGAACTGCAATCGGCGTCTCGGAGCAGTCGGACCTGGAGCGGAACTTGCTCTTCACCCTGCGCAGCGCCTTCGTGCAAATTCTGCAAGCCAAAGCCGTGCTGCAGGTGGCAAAAGACAATCTCGACTACTACGACCACGTTCTGCAAATAAGCCGCGACCGTTTCCAGGCCGGAGACATTGCCCAAATCGATCTCGACCGCCTGGAGTTGCAGCGCGTGCAGTATGAATCCGATCTGCAGACCGCCGATGTAAATCTGCGGACCGCAAAAATCCAGCTCCTGATGCTCCTCAATGACCGCACTCCGGTCGAGAAAATGGACGTGGTCGGAGTCTTCGATTTCTCCGATCAGGTTCAGACGCGGGACGACTATCGCCGCATCGCGCTCGATACACGTCCCGATCTCCGCGCCGCAATCCAGGGCGTCGACAAAGCCGAGACCGACCACAAGCTCGCCGTCGCCAACGGCTCTACCGATCCCACCCTCAGCTTCGACGTAGGCCGGAACCCTCCCATTGATGCCTACTTCGGGGTGGGCGTGAACATTCCGCTGCGCATCTTCGACCGTAATCAAGGCGAGAAACTGAGAACTCAAATCGACATTACGCGAAATGAAAGACTGCGTGCGGCGACTGAGGCTCAAGTTTTCAACGACGTCGATTCCGCCTTCGCCACGCTCAACAGCAGCCTGATTCTTCTGCGTCCCTACAAGGAAAAATATCTCGAACAGTCAGTGCGCGTGCGCGACACGGTTTTCTTTGCCTACCAGCACGGCGGAGCTTCTCTGCTGGACTTCCTGAATGCGGAGAGCGATTACCGCAGCGTGCAATTGAACTACGCAAATCTTATCGGATCGTATTTGGCGGCGGCCGCGCAATTAAATCTGGCCGTGGGGCGGGAGGTAATCCAGTGAAAAATCAATCAGTCCTGCGCCTGGTGTTGCTGGCGATCTCATTGTCGGGAGCTTCTCTGCTCCTTGCCTGCAATCAAGGCACGGCGGACCCGAAAGCCGAGGCACCGCCACCAGCAACCGTTGAGCCGGATATGGACGCCAACAATTTCAAGGTGGACCATCCGGACCAGTTTCCACTGGCGACGGCGGTCGAGCACAAAGCAGCGCCTGCCCTGAATGTGACCGGCGTGGTGCAACCCGATATCGCACGTGCAGTCCCGGTAATTTCGATCGCTACGGGCCGAGTCGTGGAATTGAAGGCCAGGCTCGGCGACACTGTGAAGAAGGGACAGTTATTGCTCCGGGTGCAGAGTGCCGACGTCTCCGGCGCCTACCAAACGTATCTGAAGGCCGTAAACGACGAGCGCCTGGCTCGCTTGCAACTTGATCGGGCTCAGACTCTCTTCGACAAGGGAGCCGTCGCCAAGAGCGCTCTCGAACAAGCCGATGACGCCGAAGCCGACGCCAAAGCCGATCTGAATGCCGCTACTGAACAACTGAAACTTCTCGGCATCGACAAAGATCACCCCTCCGGAATCGTCGACATCACCGCGCCCATCTCCGGCGTCATTACCGACCAGCAAGTCACCAATGCGTCGGGCATACCTGGCCTGGGTTCGCCGAATCCCTTCACTATCTCTGATCTCTCTTATGTCTGGATTATCTGCGACGTTTACGAAAATGATCTCGATGCGGTGCACGTCGGACAATATGCCGATATTCATTTGACGGCTTATCCCAACCAGACTTTCAAGGGCCGCATCGACAACATCCTTCCGGTTCTCGATCCGAATATCCGCACCGCCAAAGTCCGGCTCGAAGTTGCCAACCCGGGAATGATGCGGGTGGGCATGTTCGTGACGGCCACGTTCTACGGCAAGCAGGCGGAAACGCGCGCCGCGGTTCCAGCAACCGCAGTTCTGCACCTGCATGATCGCGAGTGGGTTTATGCGCCCCTAACTCCGGGGCACTTCAAGCGCCTCGAAGTGCAGACGGGCGGCATGCTTCCCGGCAACATGCAGGAAGTCATTTCCGGGCTCAAGCCCGGCGATCGAGTGGTCTCCAACGCTTTATCACTGCAGAACACAGTGGAGCAATAACGGTGAGCAATAAATAAATGATCCGCCGCGTCGTCGATTTCGCGCTGAACAACCGACTCCTCGTCCTGGCCCTGGCCTTGATCCTTTTCGCCGGCGGAATCGTTTCGTTCGAGCGGTTGCCCATCGAAGCCTATCCCGATGTAGCCGACAACTACGTGGAAGTCATTACGCAGTGGCCGGGAATTTCGGCAGAGCAAATCGAACAGCAGGTCACGATTCCGCTCGAAGTCGTAATGAACGGGATTCCGCACGTCGTTCACCTGCGTTCCTTCTCGCTGTTCGGGCTCTCCGACCTCAAGCTGATTTTCGACGACGAATCGGACAACGACTGGAACCGCGAGCGCGTCCTCGAGCGTCTGAGCCAAGTCACCCTCCCGCCGGGCGTCAGCCCGCAAATGGGCACCGACTGGAGCCCCGTCGGCCAGATTTATTTTTTCACCCTGCACAGCACGAACCCGGCCTATGACGCGATGGAATTGAAGTCCCTCGAAGACTGGGTCATCGAAAAGAATTTCAAAGCTGTACCCGACGTTGTCGACGTTTCCAGCTTCGGCGGCCCCACCCGCGAATATCAGGTTCGCGTGGACCCAAACAAGCTCGTTGCCTATGGCCTGAGCCTGGCCCAAGTCGAACAGCAGCTTACCAACAACAACGCTAACGCCGGCGGAAGTTTCATCCAGGAAGGCCTGCAGCAGATCAACGTGCGTTCCGTGGGATTGGTCGACCGCAGTCAGGACATTGAACGCACGGTCATCCTTACCAGGAATGGCACGCCGCTCCGGGTGAAGGATATTGCGGTTGTGTCGCAAGGTCCGAAGATTCGGCTCGGCCAGTTTGCCAAGGCCATTCACCGGGAAGACGGCACGATCATCGATAACGACGACGTAGTCTCCGGCATCGTGCTGCTGCGGAAAGGCGCAGCCGCGGACAATGCCCTGCAGGGCATTCACAGGAAAGTGGAGGAACTGAACGACCATATTCTGCCCAAAGGCGTAAAGGTGGTGCCCTTCATCGATCGCAGCGAACTGGTTCACTTCACCAGCCACACCGTAATTCACAACCTGACCGAAGGAATGATCCTGGTATCGATCATTCTGTTTCTATTTCTCGGCAACGTGCGAGGCGCGCTCATTGTTGCCGCCACCATTCCGTTTTCGCTGCTGTTTGCCTCTATCTGCCTGGATTTGAGGAGCATTCCCGCCAACCTGCTGTCCCTGGGTGCGTTGGATTTTGGCATGGTCGTCGACGGCGCGGTAGTCATGATCGAAAACATTATTCGTCACCTGGGTTACCACAACGGCGATTCCAGGACTCCCAGCGAAAAAATCAGCGAGGCTTCGCACGAAGTTCAGCGCCCCGTGTTTTACGCGATCGCCATCATCATCACCGCTTACCTGCCCATCTTTACTCTGCAGCGCGTCGAGGGACGTCTTTTTCATCCCATGGCCTGGACCGTTGCCTTCGCTTTGCTCGGCGCCTTGATCTTCTCCATTCTGATCGCGCCCGTGCTGGCAAGTTTCGCGTTCGCCAAGGGCGCAAAAGAATGGCACAACCCGGTCATGCAATTCCTGATCGAGCGCTATCGCGGTGCAGTGCGCTGGGCCATTCGCCATCGTGCCGTCACCGTCGGGGCCTGCCTGATTCTGGCGGCCGTGGGCGCCTATCTCGCCTTCAGCGGCACCATCGGTTCTGAATTTCTGCCCCACCTGGACGAAGGCGCGCTCTGGGTGCGGGGCACACTCGCCCCTAGCACAGGGCCAGACGAAGGCATCCGCGTCGCGGACCAGGCCCGAATCATGCTTTGCTCGTTTCCCGAAGTCCCGCAATGCACCAGCCAGGTGGGGCGCCCCGATGACGGCACCGATACGACTGGCTTTTTTAATACCGAATTCTTCGTTGATCTCAAGGCGAAGGAACAATGGCGGCCAGTGTTTCACCAGAACAGAGACGAATTAATCGCCGCCATGCAGCGCGAACTCGACAAAATCCCCGGCGTTGTCTGGGGATTTTCTCAGCCCATTGAAGACAACATGGAAGAGGCGGTGAGTGGCGTGAAAGGCGCGCTGGCCACCAAGATCTACGGCGACAATTTGAAAGTCCTCGAAGCCAAAAGCGACGAGGTCGTCAGCATCATGGCCAAAATCAAGGGCATAGAAGATCTTGGAGTTTTTCGCGTACTCGGCCAGCCCAATCTGAACGTCACAGTCGACCGCGAAGCCGCCGCTCGTTATCAGATCAACGTCGCCGACGTGCAGGACGCGGTGCAAACCGCGGTTGGCGGAAACGCGCTTACCCAGGTTCTGAAGGGCGAGGAGCGTTACGACCTGACGTTGCGCTACCTGCCTCAATACCGGAATACGAAGGAAGCCATCGAGAACATTCGCCTGCTATCGCCCTCCGGCGAACGCGTTTCGCTGGCGCAACTCTGCAAAATCAAACTTACGGACGAAGCTTCGGAAGTGTATCGCGAAGGCAATCGGCGTTACGTCGCCATTAAATACAGTGTCCGCGGCCGCGACCTCGGCAGCACGGTGGAAGAAGCCATCAAGAAAGTAAACGAACAAGTTAAGTTGCCCACCGGATACAGCATTTACTGGGAAGGGGAATATCAGAGCCAAAAGAGAGCCAACGCCCGTCTGCTCATCGTGCTCCCCATCACCATTCTCATCATTTTCATTCTGCTCTACACCATGTTCAAATCCTTCAAATGGGCGCTGCTGATTATGGCGAACATCGCCATCGCGCCTATCGGCGGTCTGCTCGCCCTCTGGTTCACCGGCACAAATTTTAGCGTTTCCTCCGGCGTAGGTTTCCTGGCCCTGTTCGGTGTGTCCGTGCAGACCGGAGTCATCATGCTGGAATACATCAACCAGCTGCGCGCTCGCCGCTTCACCGTGGAAGACGCCGCCGTCGAAGGCGCAGTCCTTCGCCTGCGCCCCATTATGATGACCATGCTGGTCGCGACTCTGGGCTTGCTCCCGGCCGCGCTCTCGCACGCCATCGGTTCCGATTCCCAGCGTCCCTTCGCCATCGTGATCGTCGGAGGCCTCGTGGCCGCACTGATCATGAGCATCTTCCTGCTGCCCACGCTCTACGTCTGGGTCGCCGGCGAGCGCGACGTGCTTCCCCATGCCGAAGAAGGCTTCGAGGTGGGCGAGCACGTAGACTAAGCCGTTTTCAGATATCGCGAATTGCGACTCGCGCAGTCTTAGGCGGGAATTCTCGCCCGCCGATGTTGACGGGGCACACCGGCCTCCAAGACGCCTTATTTTTGAACCGGCTGGCGGGAACCATGAAGTTTCTGTGCTGCGAGCAGTCCGAGTTTCTTCAGGGATGCGTATAGTTGTCGCTTCTCGTTTGTCGAAAGCTCAGCGGAGTTCGTTACTTTAATGCGGCTTGCGAGGCTTGCACGGCGGTCCCTCCGGTCAGCGTCGAAAAATAGACTTGTGACGTATGCAGCGTACCCGGCGCAACGGTGTTGTCAATCACGACCCCGCTCGTACCCCCGCTCGCAGCCAGCGTGGCCTTGGTAGTCGCAGGCAGCGTTCCGCCCAGAGTTGTGGGTACTGAGAAAGACATCAGACATCCCGCGTTGCTCGGGCAATTCACTGCGCTTGATGTGGATCCCAGCGATTCCACGCTGAGGAATATCAAATCGGTGCCGGCGTTGTACGCTTCCGTCAGCGGGGAACAGGTGGTATTCCCCGTAGAAACCGCAAGTACGCTCGTACCGCTCGCGGCGATAGCATCGGATGTGATCGGAACCTGGTAGAGCGTCGCGTCCCCCGATGTGTTTCCGCAGACATACAAGCTACCACTTGGAGTGTCGCCGCCGTCCGAGGTGAAGTAGAGGTTATCGAACGTGCCCGCGAAAAGCGGAATTCCCGTAGTCGAACCTGTGCCAACCGTCGTTTCCGCTGGGCAACTATGAAAAGACGTCGCACTGACCTTCGTCGGAAACTGGATCACAACGCTATTGCCACCGCCATCATTTCCAAGAAATACGTAGACCTTCCCTGCGGTGGAATCGACAATCGGAGCATCGAGACGCAGATTAGATCCATTTCCCGAAGCTCCGGTTCCACGACAGTTGCCAGTGCCGGTGGTGTCCGGACCCAGAATGCCAGAGGGCGTCGCCGTTCCTAGAGCAGTGGTAGCGTTTCCGTTGTTGATCCCGACGCAGGTAGATGTTGCGCAGACCGTTTGAAGCCGGCCACCGCTGTTGTCGCTGGTCTGGAATGAAGTGGTCACGAAGACGTTTCCGGTCACCGGATCGTAAATCGGACTGCTCAACGGTGCGGCGGCCGCCTCTACGGGCCAGGTGGTTGTGGTTTCGGCGGGAGTTCCCGCAAACACCCCGGTGAACTGGTGGAGGTAGCCCGCGTTATCACCCACGTAAAGCGTATCCGAGCCGGGCGTAAAATCGTAATACGGAGAGGAATTCGAATCCACCGGGGTGGGATCTGTAGTTGTAGTCGCGTGGAAGCTAATGGTCGTCATGCAGGGCGCGGTGCAGCTTCGGTAGCTGCTATTGGCGACGCCGGTGAGAAGCATCGGCGCAGTCACGGACTCGGTGGTGGAAGCGGTCCATTTCAGCAGCACGAGTGTCGCAACGCCGCCCTGCGCCTGCACGAAGGCCAGTTGCTTGCCGTCGAGGGATAACGTCACCGAAGTGCTGATCGTGCCGCCCGTGTCATACGCCCAGTACACTGCGGGGACGGTTCCGGTGCATCCGACATATAAATTGTTGTAGGCGATAATGCTGGCCTGCCCGGTCGCTCCGGCCAAGCCGGTATTGAAGACCACAAAGTCGTTGGCGCAGCTATCAACGGTCGCATTGTATGAGTATTTCGCGGGATACTGGCCGGCACCTACAGCGGCGCCCGTACCCAGGTTCTCGCTCCAATCCCTATGGATGCCGCGATGTGCCCTATGTATCCTGTGTCGCCTTTCGATGTTGCGGCGCAGCCACTGCTGGACGTAACGCGGATTCCCGGACAGATTGAGAGCTTCCGTGGACGACCCGGGAGCGGAGAAAACCATGTGCCGCTGGCTCCAGTCCGTGGGCAACCCAATATGCTCTTCGCCTTTGGCTTCTTCCTGTGCCAACAGGCTACCGGGCAATTGGAGGAGCAGAACCGCCAGCAAAATCAGCAGCCTCGAGACCAGCCGTCCGACTCCGATGAGACTTAGGTTGATCACGCAGTTCTCCGCCATGAGTTACTGCAAGCCGGACTGGGTTACCTTGACCGCGCAGAACGCGGCCGTGGTTCCGCAAACGGTGGTTGACGTCGCCAGCGTGCCGAAGTAGATGCTCGACGCCTGCCCATCGGCGGAATCGTTGTCCACGATCATGCCGCTGGTCCCGCCTGCGACATCGGCGGTGTTGGTCGCCGCCGCAGTGGGCAGGTCTCCCTGGCCAATTTCAAGCGGGTTAGGCAGGGCGAAGGAATACAGTTCGCTGGGATTGGCGTTTACGCCTACGAACAGGTAATCCACGCCAACTGAAGCATTCGTCAACGCGCATCCGGTACCGGTGGTCGGGCTTGGTATGGTAGCGCTGAAGGTGAAAGTGGCTGCGGTCGCCGAAACCACGGTTTGCGTGCCATTGATGGCGGTGACGTCAGCGGCGGTGCAATTGTTGGGGCTGGCAGTTACGCCTGAGATTGTCACCGGATCATTGGCTGCGAGGTTGTTGTTCGCCGTGACCGTGACTGTAGTTGCGGTTGCCGTAACCTGCGTAATGGTGAATGCCTGGCTGTTGAAGAACTCGGTGAGGGGCGAAATCACCGAAGCGTTGGTGCCCAACTGAGGTTTCCCCAGGGGCGCTGGTTGTAGAACGGAACTCACGAAGGAGAAGGGTTTTAATTGTTGGCCGCCTGTGCCTGAGGACGCCCCAATTATCTCTCCGTTGCTTGCCTCGGTGGCGCTGCCGATCCCCAAAGTAAAGTAGCGGTTGTCCGGGGTGGGGGCATAGAGTGGAAAGCCCGCGGTCGTACAGCTTTGGTTCGCGCCGGAGTCGAGGCCCGTGATGGTAACCGAGGTCAGAGTGTTGCTTGTGAATTTAAATTGGACAAGGCCGGGGTTGCCCGCTGTGCCGGTGTCGGTGTCGCCGCTGGCCGCTGAGGTATTGGGACTGCACGCGCTAACGACATAACCTACGCCGTTCGTCGTGTCAATCAACGCACCGTCGCGAATGCCGCCGTTGATCGCGCTGAAGTTCGTGCCCGCGTTTACGCCGAGAACCAGCGCAGTGGCCGCGGTCGCTCCAGCCGGCGTCAGTGCGTACAAGTTCGAGCTGCTATCGCCGACAAAAATATTGCCGGTACCATCCACATCGACCACGGGGACCGTGAGGAAGTTCGATCCCGGGATAATCGTCGCGTTGGTGGTAGTGCAGCCGGTCGTCGCGCTGGGTATCGTAGCATTGAATTCAAACTGCGTTCCGCTTAAGCCGGTATTACTAACGGTTTGCATTCCATTAATGGCCGTCACGTCACCCGCGGTGCAGCCGTTGCCGCCGTTGCCGGTTACGCCCGCGATGGTGACCAACTCTCCGAGGCTCAGCGTGTTGTTTACAGTGACAGTCACTGTAGTTGTGGTTGCCGTAATTGCAGCCGGGATGATTGCCGCAGGACTGGGGCTTACATGCACCGGATAATTCCCTCCCGCATACGCGGGCGTCGCGGTGAATGTGGGCGTGATCGCATACAGGAAGCCATTGTTATCGCCGACGTAGGTCGTGTCGTTGGCATAGTCGGTGAACGGAGATGAGAAGCTATCTGCCATTCCCGCCACCCCTGTGGTGGCGTTGGCGGCAACCAATCCCAGAGGAAGCATGAAGTCCGTGGCAGTGCTTCCCGCTGTGCTTCCGGGGATCACCGGGTTGGTGGCGCAGGTCGGCAAGGTGGTCCCACCGTTGTTGTTGTTGGCGCAATTGGCCCGGCCCCCGTACTCGGTGCCGCCGCTGCCGAACGTTAGCACGTGCAGGATGGCTCCGATATTCGGGTCATTCTCCACGTAGGAGATTTCTGTGCCACTGAGCGAGAGGCCGGGCGAGGTGGCGACCGGACCGACGCCGGAGGCGTAGGAAAAGATGAATTCCGGGTTCGAGAGATTGCACAGCGACGTCCCGGACCCGCTGTAGAGCTGATTGAAGGCGACTATGTTGGCCTGGGAACCATTCGTCCCGGCAGTGACGCCGCCCCAGTTGAAATTGTTAAGGTTGTTGTTCGGAGTCGTAAGCTTGACGCGACTCCCTGGCGTGAGCGCGTAGACCGTAACTTTAGCTCCCGATGCCACCGCCACGATGCGGTCGAGAGCGGTACTACTGAGATTGCGATTGATCGCCGCCGCCAGATTGGCTGCATCGGTGGCAGGCGTGGCGGACACGTCGAAGTCCAGGCCTGTGTTCGTGGTCGATGCGGTTAGGGTCAGAGTGACCGCAGTTCCAACCGTCGGAGTTACGGTGATTGTCGCAGTCTGGCCAGACGTCGGTTCGCCGGTGAAAGTGCCAGCAACATTGGCGCGCGTGCTCCCGGTGGAGGCATCGATGGGGAAGACCGCAAAATCCGAAGTGCAGCTCGGCGTCGCGTTCACATTGAAGGAGAACTTAGCGGGCGACATGCCTTGGGCAACACCGCCAGCGCCAAGCGAGATGGCCCAGTCCTTTTTCAGGGGCTGCCGTGAATGCCTTCGCGGTATTGCCGGTGGCGGCCAGGGCACCGGATCTGGGCGGACCGGATCTGGACGCATCAGGCCTGAACCTGCCGGCGCATTCCCATGCAGAAGCCACTGGGCATAGGCTCGTGGCTCGTTCCACGTCTTCGCCATCTGTTCCGGCGTGTAGCCGCCCGTGAAAACGACATACTTTGAGCTCCAGTCGATCGGCACGGGGATCGAACCATCGGGCCGGGCAAAGGCCTGCCCGAATAGCGATGCGGTAAAACCAGCCGTCAGCCCAAACGCCGCCAGCAGCAGCGCGGCGCACCTGGCAAAAAAGACCCCATTCCGGTTTTGTGCAGTTCTACGCCTATTCACGGCTAACGCGCCTCCGATCGAAATAACGGGATCCCGGACTCAACCCATAGGAACCGAGATATCCCCTCCTATGGCAAACGGGCAGACCTTTCGTTTCGCCCTAGGGAACGATGTCTAGCGCACGAATAGTTCCCAAGAATGAACAATGAACCAGGGTTTTTCCCGTATTGGGAACTATAGTGTTCCTCACTAGTACCCTCCCAGTACAGAGTACTGACGTGTAAACCGAAGTGCTGTCCCGGTACTTCAGAATCGCGAGGAGTGCTTGCTCAGCCATTCAAACGCGCTCTATTCCCAACACAAGCAACGCCTACGCGGTGAGCAGGCTCTCTTCCCCCTGAAAAAGCGCGATCGGGGATAAGTTTGCCGGGGCCTGGATCTGAATCAGTGGACCTGTAGAAGCTTCTCCCGCGCGTCGGAGCATGTTTGCCGAGGGGATGCCCGTCCTTTGGAAGGATTTCTCGCAATCTGCGGTGGACGGCCCACGCATGTTTCCCTCCATATAGGCCAAACCGGGGCAGCGGCTACACGTTCCCACGTGGGCGCACGTCGAACAGGTCGGAAGATCCCTAGCGCGGATGGATCGCACGTCGTTCAACTGCGGAGAGTGGTGCCAGATGTCGAGGAATTTCTGCCGCCGCACATTGCCGCTGGGAAGCGGAAATTGCACGCAGGGAAACACATCGCCATAGGGAGAAATGTAGCAGGCAGTGTGACCGGCGCTGCACGGGTAACCCTCCATGATGTCTTCGCCGGGGGCAGGCGGAGGAGCGCAGAATTCTTCCACGTCTCCCACCAGTTCCTGGTTATGGAAAACCTGCTTGAGATCCGAGCTCGGAATTTGCAGGGCGAGGATCGATCGATCTCCGTCCATTTTTGGCGTGATGGTGGGGTCGAGCGTGTAAACGACTCCCAGTTCCCTGGCCAGCTCGATCACGCCTTGCTGGTCGCCGAAATTGCCCGCCATAAGAACGTTGGCGATGCTCACCTTCAGGCCCTGGGACTTCAAGAACCGAATCGCCCGGATGGTTCCCTTCAGCGATCCCGGCAGCTTTGTGATGGCGTCGTGAACTTCCGGCCGATGCGAGTAGACACTGATCTGTATTTGTTCGACGCCGAGCTGGCGGAGTCTGGCGGCCTCCTTCTCGTGGATCATTACGCCGTTCGTCTTCACTTTGACGTTGAATAACAGTTGCCGCGCCCGTTCGACGATTTCAAAGAAGTCCCGGCGCATGAGAACTTCTCCCCCGCTGAGGGAGAGAAAAAAGACGCCGGCATCGGCGAGCTGTTCGAGCACATCGACGATCTCCGCCGTCGTCATCTCGCCATGATCGTCGTGGTCCAGGTAGCAATGCACGCAACGCTCATTGCAGCGATAGGTGATGTCGAGGTGAACGCTGATGGGCAGTCCCAGCTTCAGGGCTTTTTGATTCATCTCGGCGAGCAGGCTCATGGGCGCTCCGGGGGGCCGGAGGAATCCAGCAGCGGCTGGTCCGAGATGAGCAGAATGCCGTGTTGTGAGAGCTCGTCGACGAAGCGCTCAGCGCCACGCTGCGCTCGTTCCTGATCGACGTCGAATTCCTGGCAGATTTTGCCGGCAACAATTTTCGACAGCGGCGTGCACCCGTCCGCTGCCTGCCAAATCGCAGAAGCGACCTCATTGAGCGTGAAAAAAGTCGAATCTGCGGCCGACATCACCATCATTTCACCGCCCAGCATGCGGGCGGCGATTGCCCTGCTTCGTGCAATGTATTTTTCCGCCATCATGATTCTCCGGTGCCTGACATGTTTAACGTATTATGTCCCAGACTCGCTCGTCGGGGACGAATACTAAGCGGTGGACGGGAACCAAACTAGCAAACTCGCACGCCGCCTGAAAAACCAACTCGACCAGCGCCGGATCATGGGCAAAAAATAGGATGTTCCGCAGCAGCCGCTGCACGGCTTCTGCGCCGCTCACCGGCTCGATCCGGTTTTCCAGACCTTTCTCCAGCAAGAAAAGAGCACACAGTGGAGCGGATTGGTTCGCGCCGACCCGTGCCAACTCTCCCGCAAAAGGCGTGCCGAAGGCCACGTAGCGATTGCCTTCGCGCCGCACGTAGGAAATTTCGTCAGTGAGCAGCGTCGCGTCGGGTGGCGCCAGGCGCGAGATCGTCGTCTTGCCTGCGCCCGAGACTCCGGAAAACAGAAAAGCTTTTCCGCCGCGAATCGCGCTGGCGGCGTGAACCAGAAATCCCCCCTGCCTGGCAAGGATGAGAGTGTGCACGATGCGCAAGACGCAATCGATGGCGTAGGGGCTGCACGCTTGACGGATCTGGCCACGGCCGGTCTCCGGATTCCAGCGTGCGCGGAAGTCGCCCCGCTTCAACAGCCATTCGCCGGCATCGATCTTCACCTCCAGGTCATCGCCGACGGCGGATGGCGATGGCTCGCACAAGTCGATGTCAAATTCGAGATGCGAATCCGGCGAAGTGCCGACGAAGCCGGCGTAACGATTCTCGATTAGTCCGCGAAACGAGGGGTCGAGCGTGCGCAGGTCAATCGGCATTCCGCCGATCTCGATGGATACTGTCTCTTCCTCAGAAGTAAGCAGGGCCGTCTTCATAGTTGATAATTATGGGATGAAGAAGTGCCGCGAATGCCGCGCACTGGCCCGAGAGCGCCGAGAGAGGACTGGTTGGCAGGCGTCGAGCCTGCCTGCGGACACGCCGCACGAATACGCAACGTGAGACTGCGGAATCGGCCCCAGCGGCACAACATCCACGCCAGCATGGATTGGAGCCGGGAGACTCGCCGGCTCGGAACGAAGCTGCGATTGCCGCGGCGAACACCGGCCACTCGACCCAGCAGCTCCGATGCGCCTATCGGCGGATCGTTGTGGGGCATCGCGTCGCCCCTCGTGATCCATGAAAAATAATCGTGAACGCGCCGCCTTTCAACCAGTCGATGAACAAAGAAGCGGTTGTCGCGCATAACCAATACGATGTCTCCAGAAACGATCTCGTCGTAGACCGCTCTTTGAATAGTGAGCAGATCGCCGGGCCACAGGGATGGAAGCATGCTCGTTCCCCACGCCTTGAGTTGAACATCCCCGTGGCGCCGAAGGACCTCAGCCGCAAGACCAAGTTTAGGATTCTCGCAATCTTCCAGTGGCAGCGTGTATGGCATGGACGGCCCGCAACTACGAAGAATGCCGGTTGAAATGGCACTGTAAAGTAGTGGGCTCAATTTTGCCGCACGACAGCGCCATGGTCTCGAAAACCCGCTCATGCCGGAACGCAGGTTCCTGATATTGCTTTTTCGCCGTGTGGCTGCTCTCGGCTGCGTTCTCGCTGCTCGTGTTCCGGTCCTGTTCATACATGAGATTTGAGTTGCAGTGGCCCAAACTGCAGAGGCTCGAAACCGCTTAACCCCTGACTACAATCCACTGCCTTCTCGAAGGGTACAACAAGAAACAGATAAAGCCGATTATCACGGCTGGTTCTGGCCAAGAATTAGGACAACCGTGTTCAGGGGCGCTACTCCTGAAATCCGTTCGATCTCCTGCCGCCTACCGCCCGGTCTCACAACCCGGTCTCACAACTGCGACGGAAAGAACGTCCAAACGGTGGTACCCTCTGAGTCGGTGAGGGCTGTCAGTGAGGGCTTATGTCTGGTAAGAGCGCGCTTCGGCTTCTGGCACCGTTGGGCTTCGCGGCGGGATTGTTGATAGCGGCTTTGCCGGCGCTTGCGGCAAAGGGCGCGAAGCCTGTGTTCGGACCCCATGTAATTATCTTCGATCCGTCGATGCCGTCGCAGGCGATCCAGAAACAGATCGATGCGGTGTACGCCATACAACAGCACAACGAGTTTGGGCCGCAACGCAATGCGCTGCTGTTCCTGCCCGGAAGCTATTCGGTGGACCTGCCGGTGGGCTTCTACACAGAGGTGATGGGGCTGGGCGCGTCGCCCAATGCAACGCGGATCGCGGGGAACATGCATGCCGATGCCAGCCATGATCACAACAATGCGACCACAACTTTCTGGAGGGCTGCGGAAGGGCTCTCGATAGAACCGGCGGGCGGCACCATGCAGTGGGCGGTTTCGCAGGCGGTATCGCTGCGGCGCATGCATGTGCGCGGCAACCTGGTGTTGCACCAGCATCATGGCTGGGCAAGCGGCGGCTGGATGTCTGATTCGCTTGTGGACGGGAATGTCGACTCCGGCAGCCAGCAGCAGTGGATCTCGCGCAACTGCGATTGGAAAAGTTGGACCGGCTCAAACTGGAACATGGTGTTCGTCGGCGTCGTACATCCGCCGGAGGGCGCATGGCCTTCGCCGCCGTACACGACCGTCGCGCAAACGCCTGTGGTGCGCGAGAAGCCGTTCCTGCAGGTGAATGCTGCGGGCGAGTACAGCGTGCAGGTTCCTGCACTCCGCAGCGATAGCGTCGGGATTACCTGGGGTGCCGGAACACGCAACGGCGGAGAAACGGCGGGAGAAACAATTCCGATTGAGCGGTTTTACATTGCGCGCCCTGATACCGACACCGCGGAGACAATCAACGCGCAGCTTGCGCTGGGCAAAAACCTGATTCTGACGCCGGGGATCTACGACCTCACCGCTCCGATTCGCGTGACCCGGCCGCATACGGTGGTACTCGGGCTCGGTTTTGCGACGCTGCGTCCGGTGAAAGGCACAGCCGCGATGACCACCGCCGACGCGGACGGGATCGAGATTGCCGGGCTGCTCTTCGATGCGGGGCCGAGCGAGTCTCCGGTGCTGCTGGAAGTGGGGCCCGAGGAAAGCCGGGCGCGCCATGCCAAGGACCCAATCGCGCTGCACGATGTTTTCTTTCGCGTGGGCGGCGCCGGAGTGGGCCGCGCCAAGGTGAATTTGAGGATCAATAGCAACGACACATTGGTGGACCATACCTGGATCTGGAGAGCGGACCACGGCGACGGAGTGGGCTGGGAGCTGAACACTAGCGACAACGGCCTGGTGGTGAATGGAAACGATGTCACTATCTATGGCCTGTTTGTGGAGCATCACCAGCAATTCCAGGTTCTTTGGAATGGCAATGGCGGCCGGACGTATTTTTATCAGTCCGAGATTCCTTACGATCCTCCGAACCAGTCGAGTTATACGAGTGCGCCGGGCGTGAATGGCTGGGCCTCATATAAAGTGGCGGATGGAGTCACCAGTCATGAAGCGTGGGGGCTGGGCGTGTACAGCGTCTTTATTTATCCGGACGTCGTGCTGACCCGCGCCATCGAGACGCCGAAGAAGCCGTCGGTACGGTTCCACGACATGATCACCGTGGCCCTGGGCGATCACGGTGCGATCAACCATGTGATCGACGACACGGGCGAGGCCACCTCCATGCATCCTCGCGTAACTCCGAAGGTAACCGACTTTCCCTGAGCCGCAGTGCAGAATCCACGCGGCGGAAGCCACGCAAGGGACACAAGTCGAAGAGGTACAATATATCTTTGATACTTCTCGATTATGCGCATGGTTTTCGACATCTTCGCGCAAATCTTCCGCAACCTTTGGGCCCACAAACTCCGTTCGTTCCTCACCATGTTCGGCATTGCCTGGGGCGTGGGATCGTTACTGCTGCTGGTGGGCGTGGGGGAAGGTTTCCGCTCCGGCAACAAGCGCGAGATGGCCGAGTTCGGCAAGGACATCATGTTTATCTTTCCCGGCCGCGCGCCAGCGGTACAGGGCAACATGAGTTCCGCCCGCTCCTATTTGCTCACCTACCAGGATTACCTCGACATCCGCAACACCGCCCCCCACGTCCGCAATGCCTGCCCGTTGCTCTCTCGCACCGATCTGCATGAGGTGAGCGAATTCGCCAGCGCAGGCGTCGAAATCCTGGGCGTGGAGCCGCAACTCAACGAGATCAGTTATCTCCCTCTCAAGGATGGACGCTGGCTCAACGAAATGGACAACTCGCAACGACGCAATGTGATCGTCCTCGGCAGCGAACTGCAGAAAACGCTGTTCCCCGGGCGTCCGTCGCTAGGCGCATTCGTGCTGCTCAACGGAATCCGTTTCGAAGTCATCGGCAGCACGCCGCATCTCGGCCGCGGCGACAACACTTGGCTGAACATGCGGGGCTACATCCCTTTTCAGGTCATGGCTACGTACTTTCCAATCAAGGGAGAAAACCACCAGAACTCCATTTCTTACGTCGAATATCAGCCGACCGTCACCTCCGACCACCTGCTGGCCCAAAAGGAAGTCCACAAAATCATTGCCCGCAATCACGAGTTCGACGCCAGCGATGAAAACGCCTATGACGAGTGGGATTCGATCCAGTCCTCAAAAGCCGTAGGAACCATTTTCGACGTCATGAACTGGTTCCTGGGAGCGGTGGGAATGATCACGCTGGCGCTGGGCGCAATCGGCGTCATCAACATTATGCTGGTCGCAGTCAGCGAGCGCACTCACGAAATCGGATTGCGCAAGGCTCTGGGCGCCACCAATCGCAGCATTCTGTTTCATTTTTTTCTCGAAGGCTTGCTGCTCACGTTGAGTAGCGGCCTGATCGGCATGGGCATGGCCGCCGGCTTGATGGCAATGCTGGGAACCGTGCAAGGGCCGGGCGGATTTGATCCACCAAAACTTGTGCCCATGTCTGCCTTGCTGGCCATTGGCAGCCTGACGCTGGCCGGAGTGGTCGCCGGTCTCTATCCCGCCCGCAAAGCCGCCATGCTGCAACCCGTGGAAGCTCTGCGCCAGGAGTGATGCTGCGGGCGATACGAGAACCGATCTCAACATTGGGTTTGGGAAGGACACGACTTCAGTCGTAAAGAAGTTCAGGAAGGGCACGACTTCAGCCGTAAGAACGTTCGGGAAGGGCACGACTTCAGTCGTGCCGTCCCAGTGCCCAGAGATCGGGCTTTAGCCTCTGAGGTCCTGGCCCGGGCACGGACGCCGCGGACTTATCAGATGGCTTTAGACGCGAGCGTTCAGCAAGCAGCGGCAGCGTGACCGGATTTAACAGCGAGGCAAACATGACCAGATTTTGGCAGGACTTCCGCTACGCGGCGCGAATGCTCGGCAAAAATCCCGGCGTGACTGCCATCATGGTGTTCACGCTCGCCCTCGCCATTGGCGCGACCACCGCGATCTTCAGCGTTGTCTACGGAGTTTTGCTCCGCCCGCTTCCCTATTCCAGCGCGGACCGGATCATGGCAATCTCTGAAGTCAACTACCACGGCATGCTCTCGCGGCTCGCGGATCCGAACTTTGACGACTTCCGCGACCAAAGCCACAGCTTTCACTCCATCGCGAAGTACTCGGCGTACCCGGTTTCAGTTTCCGGAGGATCGCAGCCCACGCGCACCACAGTAGCCGCGGTAACGCCGCAGTTTCTCGCGGTATTCCGTGTCGAGCCGATCATCGGCCGCGATTTCGAGGCAAGCGATAACCAGAAGGGAGCCGCCCCCGTCGCGCTCGTAAGCTACAGTTACTGGCGCGAATATCTCGGCTCCGCGCAGGATCTTTCGCAATCGCATCTGAAAATCAACAACGCGATCTACTCCGTAATCGGCGTGCTGCCTGCAGGATTTCGCTTTCCCGACGACGCCGAAGTCTGGCTCGCCGCCGATGCCGGAGGCGAGAATCTAAGCCGCACCTCGCACAACTATTCTGCCGTGGGCCGCTTGAATGATGGCGTAACCGCCGATCAGGCGCACCAGGATATCAGCACCATTGCGCGACGAATCTACCAGACGTCGAGTGAAAAGAATGATTATTTGCTCCGCGATGCCAGAGTAGTTCCGCTGCAGGAGTCCATCACCGGCACAGTGCGATCGCCGCTGCTGATTCTGCTGGGCGCGGTGGGATTCTTATTGCTCGTAGCCTGCGCCAACGTTGCGAACTTGCTGCTGGCGCAAGCCTCGGTGCGCGAGCGCGAACTTTCCATTCGCAGCGCCCTCGGCGCAGCCCGCGGCCGCCTGGTGTGCCAATTTCTGACCGAAGCATTTTTGCTCTCGCTGCTCGGCGGAGTTCTTGGAGTGCTCGCCGCTCTGTGGGGTGTCGCAGCGTTAGTGGCTCTGGCACCGGCGGATCTACCCCGGCTCGAAAGCGTTTCCGTGAGCGTGCCGGTACTGCTCTTTGCGTTCTTGCTCTGCACTGGGGTAGCTGTCGGCCTCGGCGCGTTTACCGCCGCGCGAGCCACGCGTGGCGATTTGCGGACAGGCCTCGAAGCAGGTGGGCGCAGCCAGGCCGGTTCGCAAGGCAGCCAGCGCGTCGGGCGGGCGCTGGTGGCGGCGCAGATTGCCATCACGTTAGTGCTGGTGATCGGCGCGGGCTTACTGGGGCGCAGCTTGATGAAAGTCCTCGAAGTCGACCCCGGCTTCCGCGTGGAAAAGATCGTCGCCATGGACGTCTCTTTGCCGTGGACCGACGATCCCAAAGCCAGGTCAGCCCAGGGAATTTTCTTTTCAAGCCTGATCGACCGGCTGAAACAAATCCCCGGCGTGCGCAGCGTAGGGGCGGCCAGCGCTCTGCCCCTGACCGGCGGACTTCCCGACGGAATGTTCGCGCTGATCACGCAGAATGAAGTTCCCAAAACCATGGACGATTCCGGCGCGTCCTTCAATCAAAAGGAACACGGCAACGCTGATTTTTGTGTCGCGACCAACGGATATTTCCAGGTGCTGGGTATTCCGCTGATCCGCGGACGAATGTTCGACCAGCGCGACGCCCCCGACGCGCCCCACGCCGCCCTGATCAGCGAGTCGCTCGCCCGCGACCGCTGGCCGCATCAAGATCCCATTGGCCACACCATTGAATTTGGAAACATGGATGGCGATCCGCGCTTGCTGACGATTGTAGGAATCGTGGGCGACACGCGCGAATACGGTCTGGACGAGCCGCCGCGACCGGTTGTCTATGTGAATCTGTTTCAGCGCCCCCGCGCGGAAATGACGGTGACCATGTTGAGCGATGCCGACACGCGCCTGGTAAGCGCCTCGGCGCGCGCCATCCTGCAAGACATGAATCCGCAAATCCCGCCGAACTTCCAGACATTTCAGCAGGTCTATTCCGCGTCCCTGGGTTCGCGAAAATTCAACGTGATCTTAACCGGATTCTTCGGCATCACGGCACTGCTGCTGGCCAGCGCCGGAGTGTTTGGCGTGATGGCATATTCAGTGAGTCGCCGCACCCGCGAATTCGGCGTCCGCGTCGCCCTCGGCGCCACTCCGCGCAATGTGCTGCGCATGGTGCTGGGCCAGGGCATGCGCACCATCCTGATCGGCGTGGCGGCCGGAATTATAGGCTCGCTCGCGCTCACCCAGACCGCGTCGTCCCTGCTGTTCGGCGTGACCGCCACCGATCCGCTCACCTTCGCGGGCGTCACGCTTTTGCTGATCGCAGTAGCGCTGCTGGCTTGTTACATCCCGGCACGCCGCGCGACGAAAGTAGACCCGATGGTGGCCTTGCGCTATGAATAAAAGCTATCTCATAAATGGGCTCAGGAAGGGCACGGCTTCAGCCGTGCCGCCCACGCCGTAAATGCAGGCTTTAGCTTCTGAGGTTTCGCCCGAGCCCGACCGAGCAGGATTTATGAGATAGCCTCTAGCGAATTGCTTTCATAATGAGAAATGGAAGATTCCGGAGAAGATTCCGGCTAACATTAGGCTTATATGTTTCGTGATCTTCTCCAGGAAGCCTACGGCGCCATGCGGCACAATCGCCGCCGCACTGGGCTCACCATGTTGGGCATGGCCTGGGGCATCGCTACCGTGGTTATTCTGCTCGCCTATGGCAATGGTTTTGGCCAGGCCTGCGCCAACATTTTTGCCAATTTCGGCACCAAGCTCGTCATCGTCGTCCCAGGCCGCACTTCCATGCAGGCCGGCGGCCAGAAGGCCGGAGTCCTCGTCCACTTCACCGACGACGATGTTGACACGCTTACCACCAATCTTCCCCAAATCAGCCGGATCACTCCCGAAGTCGACAAGCAGGCCAGCGTCCAGTACGACACCCGGGTTTTCACCTGGTCGGTCACCGGCAATTATCCCAACGTGGTCGATATCCGCTCCCTCAAGTTGGCGCAGGGCCGCTTCTACAACCTGGAAGACCAGATTCAGCGCGCCCGCGTGGCCGTGATCGGCTCGGAAGCAAAAGAAAAATTGTTCTCCGGACGCAACGCTCTCGGTGAGCACATCCGCGTCGACGGTCTCAGCTTCGAAGTCATCGGCATCCTCAAGCCAAAAATGCAGGAAGGCAACGACGATATCAATCGCGTCGTCTACGTCCCCTTCACCACCATGGGCGACTTGAAGAATACTCATTACCTCGATTCCATCTGGTTCACCTACCAGACTCCGCAGTACGAAGCCCTGGAGCAATCGGTCCGCACCATCATGGCGACCGAGCACAAGTTCAACCAGACCGACCACCAGGCCGTGGAAGTGTTCAACCTCATGACTCAGGTGCATCAGTTCGAAATCATTACGATCGGGCTGAAGGTCCTGATGGGTTTCATCGGCACCATTACACTCGGCATCGGCGGTGTCGGCCTCATGAACATCATGCTGGTTTCGGTCACGCAGCGCACTCGCGAAATCGGCGTGCAGAAGGCGCTCGGCGCGCCCCGGCGCTACATCCTGATGCAGTTCCTTGCCGAAGCTCTCACCATCACCTTCATCGGAGGCGTGCTGGGCGTAATCCTCGCCTACGTGGTCGCGCTTTCCGTGGGCAGGCTCACTTTGTATAGCGCCTTCGCCAAGAACGGAGAAGCCGGCGACATCCGTCTCATGATCGCTCCCGGAACCCTGATCGCCTCCACGCTCATTCTCGGGTTCGTCGGATTGGTCAGCGGCATGATCCCCGCCGTCCGCGCCTCTCGCCTCGATCCCATCGAAGCCCTCCGCCACGAATAACCACCCGCCAAAAGAACCGTATCGCGCTGAAAAAATCTGCCCCATCTTGCACTCACTGTTGAAACGTAGGCATTCCAAATTCTTGTTGAATTGATGCATTGTGAAGTTGGTTTGCATCTTCCGCAACCGTGGTGTAAATTCCTGTGCAGCGTGGCTGGTGGAGGAACCTCGTGGCAGGTAGAGTTCCCGTGCCCTATGGTGCTCATCACCATCATCACCACAATCAACATCCCCACCTTCACCATCACCACCCTGATTCTCAGGTTCATGGGGCAGCGGCCGTGCAGGGCCCCACACTCCCTCCCTCCGGAGCCGGAGCCAAGCTGAGCCTTCAATTGACCCCTGTGCAGCGTCCCACCACCCTGGAGCTCGTCGTGCGCTGCAAGCGCATCTACAGCGGTCCTGCTTGTGAAGTCTGGGAAAAGCGACAGAGGCGGGATCCGCCGCCGGGGCTGGTAAAACGGGCCGATCCGACGAAAAAGGATTCCTGGTATCGGATTGGTGACACCATGGCCGGCGGGACCAAGCTGGAGAAGAAGTACCTGAACAGCATCGGATTCAGCGATCCTGGACAAAGCGTCTTCACGGCGCTGCTGTTCTTTCTCATGGATATCGGCACGGACGACGGATACCAGGTGCTCTTCCTTTTCAAGGACATCGTGCCCGACCCGAACGACGAATGGAAAGGCTCGGTAAAATTCCGGCGGTGCATCGTGGCCGGAGGCACGATTCTGCCCTTTCCCCACCAAAACGATGGCTATGAGGACCTGGCCATGTACCTGCGTGGTCAGGAGTGGACTAAAGGGCTCGAGTTCGTGGGCACCGTGCTGCAAGGGTTTAGCGACGCTATCATGAACTTCCTGTGGGCCCTGACTGGCGAATGGGAAGCGAAAATCGTGGGTGAGCAAGTCGAGAAATTTGTAACCCACGAAATGTTGAACGGCGTGCTCAAGTACGTGCGGGGGAAGCTCCCGAAGGTGGTGCGGGTGTATGTGCAGGCATTCGCGAAGGAATTCGTGATCCAGAGCTTCCATCTCATGCTGCTCGCGGCGCGCATGAAGGCGGCGGACAAACTGTCGGCGACCGCCAGCGTGGCCGGCGGCATTGGCCGCGGCGTGATTACCGTGGAGCAGATCCAATGGGTGCAATCGTCGAGTCAACTAGCCCACGCGACCAAGGACTTTGGGATCAAATGGGAACTTTGCCACAAAAAAGGAATGGAAGAGGGTCTGACGGAGTTCTGGCCACTCTTCAAAGGCAAAAAGGGCTTCATTCATCTGCAAAAGTTCACCACGGCGGTCGGAGACGCCGTGGGGACATTCTTCTTCGATCTCGGGTTGAAAAAAGTCTTCGCACAAGCGGAAAGCATGGCGGGCAAGAAGATCCGCAGCCTGGTCACCGATGTCCTGACCGATTGGGCAAAAGACGCGATGGGGATGTCACCGAAAGACGCCAAAGCGCACGAGTCGAAATTGAAAGATCTCACGCTGAGTAAATTGACCGACGGCTCCCTCGTCGAACTCGCGCTAAAGTATCTTAACGATCACTGGGAAGATCTGGCGAAGGCAGCGTTAGAGTGGGCAAAGCAAAAAGTGGTCAAAGCCATCGCTAAGGGATCGGGCGGCGCGATGCCCATTACAGACTTGTGATTTCCGATCAAGCCGGTGCGCGAAACTCAGATTTCTTCGGGATTCCTTACCCGTGCCCTCTCTGATTAAACCTTTGGGAGGTCGCCACCAGCCTGCTCTTGCGCTTTTCCCCTCCAGCCGACGATACTGGAACGTTCCCTTTTAAACTGAACCACAATTATGAAAACCACAATTTCTCTTTCCGCCCCCGCTCAACTGGAAACTGAATCCCTCGTCGCCATCGTGCTCGATCACACTGAGAAAGATCTCACCGAAAAAGGTCATGCGGACGCTTCGCGAGCCGCGCACAGCAAAGACGCCAAGCCGCAACTGCGCGTTGAGAGCAACGACGTGGCCGTGCAGTCCGCCGCCGCCGAGCTTCTCGCCAGCGGCGAACTTACCGGCAAACCGTTTGAAATCAACCTGCTGCACAAACCGTCTGGTTTGAAGGCCAAACGAATTTTGCTGCTCAGTGGTGGCCACGCAAAAAAATTCGCGAGTTACGATCTGCGCCGCCTCGCCGGAGCCGCCGTGCGCTCACTTAAGTCGCGTGGAATCCGCAGCTTCGCGTTCGTCGCGCCCTCCGCCATTCCCGCCGACGAAGCCGTGCGCGCCATTGTCGAAGGCGCGCTGGTGGGAAATTTCGACGCCGACTACTACCGCAGCGACCGCAAAGACCAGAAGATTGATGCACTTACCATCCTCACCAGCGGCAACACCGACAAAGCCGCACTCGAAAAAGCCGCCGCCGAAGCGCAAATCATCGGCGAGTCGCAGAATTTTACGCGCGATCTGGTGAACGAACCGTCGAATCGCATGACGCCGACGATTCTGGGCGAGCGCGCGAAAAAAATGTGCGCGGAAGTGGGTTTGAAATGTGAAGTTTATGGCGCCGACAAAATCAAAGAATTGAAGATGGGCGCTTTCTGGGGCGTCGCGCAAGGTTCCGACGAGCCTCCCGCTATGATCATCATGCGTTACGAGCCCGCGGGCGCGCCCGAGAAACCCGTCTTAGGCCTTGTAGGCAAAGGAATTACCTTCGACACCGGCGGCATCTCCATCAAGCCCGCCGACGGCATGGAGAAAATGAAATACGACATGGCCGGCGGAGCGACAATGATCGGCGCCATGCGTGCCATCGCGCTGCTCAAACCGAAAGTCAAAGTCATCGGCATTGTCTGCGCCACCGAAAACATGCCGTCGGGCAAAGCGCAGAAACCCGGCGATGTGCAGATCGCAATGTCCGGGAAGTCGATTGAAATCATCAATACGGACGCCGAAGGCCGCCTCGTGCTGGCCGACGGCCTGCACTACGCCAAGCAACTCGGCTGCACGCATCTGGTAGACGCCGCAACGCTTACCGGCGCAGTCGTAGTCGCGCTCGGCTACACCAACGCCGGACTTTTTGCGAATGATGACGCCATGTACGATCGTTTCAGCAAAGCGCTCAACAAAGCCGGCGAGAAAATGTGGCGCCTCCCGCTCGACGACGAATACAAAGAGAACATCAAGTCCGGCATCGCCGACATCGTCAACTCCAGCGGGCGCTGGGGCGGAGCGATCAACGCCGCCATGTTCCTGAAAGAATTCGCCGAAGACACTCCATGGATTCACCTCGACATCGCCGGAACTGCGTGGATGGAAGATCAGAAGCCGTGGATCGCGAAAGGCCCGTCAGGAATCGCACTGCGCAGCCTGGTGGAATTCGTGAAAAGCTTCGCGGCATAGAGAAAGCGTAGCCACGGATTTGCACGGATCTTCACGGATAAACCTTTTTGAGAGATAAATCTCCAGGAAGGCTTCCTTGAAATCCACCGGCACGCGGCCGGGCCAACGGTTTTGCCAGCCTTTGGTTTATCCGTGAGAATCCGTGAAAATCCGTGGCTAATATTTTGGGAGGCATTCCTTGAAAACGCTCATGCTGGTCGGAGTTCTAGTGCTGGTCCTGGGGATAGTTTCCTTTTTTGTTCCCTTCCCTCATCGCGAACATCACGGCGTCCGCTTTGGTGATGCGCATGTGGGCGTCACGGTGCGCGACGACCGGATGGTCCCGCCGGCGGTGAGCGTCGTTCTGGTTCTGGTGGGCGCGGGGTTGATGATCGCCGGCAGGAAAAGCTAGCGCGCAGGAACATTGGCCACGGAACAGACCGGCCACGGATTCTCACGGATCTTCACGGATAAAACCTATTCGGGGGAATCGTCAGATTCCATTCGCACGTTACACTTTGTTCGAATTCGTAAAAAAAAGCTTTGCGGGATAAGCCGACTGGCTACGGATGGCGGGTGAAGGCAACGATTGTGATCACGGGAGTCCGTTTCTTACCTTTGATTTCGTCGGGGCCATAGTGCCAAAAAATGCCGTAGGCCCCGGGCGTGTTGTTTTGCGCGTATGCTTCGAACACTTTCTCGCCATCTGCGCCGGTCAGCGACGTGAATTCGTGCGTATTCAGGCTGGGATGGTGGGGATCTAGTTCCAGGCAACCGAGGGCCTTCCGGACCTGCTCGAAGACTGCCGCCTTCGACGGCGCGTTTTCGAGTTCTGCGTACTGCTCATCTGCGGTTGGGGTGAATTTGATTTTTCGCCGCACACCTATTCCTTGGCGTGCCTGGCAAACGAACGGCGATAAACGCTCTTCCCTTCCGCGGACTCCCTCAAACCCTGTTTCACGCTGGCGAGGGCCTGCGGGTTTTCATAAAGCCACATTTCAGAAGCAGGAATCGCCTTTACCGGATCGAGGATGAGTTGGCCGAGGCTATTGGTGTAGATGTTGTACGCCGTAGCGCCACTAAGCGCCTGTCCCAGCGACAGGCGTTTCTTAGCATCGGGCTGGGCAAACTCCGAGATCAAACGGAAGTCGGCGCTCTTGATGACCGGGGGACTCGGCATAATGAGGACGGTAACACAAGTGGGAGTGTGCGTCACGTGGGCTACGCCCACTTGTCTACGTGCCCATGCACAAAACAAAGTAGGTGCGCCTTGAGATCAGCAACACTGGGTTATCGGTGAGAATCCGTGCAAATCCGTGGCTAAGATTCTTATTTCGTTGTGGCCTGGTCGAATGCCTTTTCCAGATCGGTGGCCAGCGGGGTTTCGCTGGTCTGCAGGCCGATGCGGCCCATCATGCGCCACAGGTATTCATTTCTCGGCCAGCCGTGCGCGTCGTAGACCGCGAGGACGTCTTCGCTGGGACGGCTCATCACCATCAGCACCACGTCAGCCTGACGGGGCTCATAGACTACGACGAACTTGCCCCATTTCTGGATGGAATCCTGCACGGCTTCGATGGCGTCTCGGTCCATGGGAAATAAATTAGGATCGAACTGGTCGCCGTCGTAGCTGGTGACATAAACGTAGCGCGCGTTCACCAGCGTGCCGGGAAACGCCGGGACGTCTGTTGTCTTCGGTTTTGGCGCGGCTACGGCAAGAGTTGTTGCCAGAATCGTTGTGGCGAAGATTACGGCTGCGAGTAAGAAGGGCGAGATGGATTTGTTCTGGGCGATCGCGGTTTTCATGATTGGGTTTCTTGTTTCTGGGTTGGTCATAATTGCGCTTTGCGACCTCGTGGGTCTGTGTGGCTACAAAAACCGGTCGAGCTGCGCTCGACTGACGGGCAAGAGTGCCCGTCCTACACAAACCTTTCCTACACAAACTTTCCCATACAAATCTTTCAGTCCCTTAGATGCGTATGGACGAGGGGAAGATGCTCTTACAGCGGCATCTTGCCTAAGTTGTTGAATTCATTGTAGCTGCAAGATAACTGCCAAAAAGAGCACATTGGGGTTAGCACTCGGGTTTCTAATCGCTTCGTAGAATGGCATTTCCCGCGCTGTGGATGGCTCAGGAACGCACGAAAGCACGCAGGCGACCTCCTGCTGTGGGTGAAAGATTTCCACAGCCCAAACGGGCTATGCCGAGGGGTACGCTGACTCGCCGTATATCCTGAAGATAATGTGTTTTGCGGCCGCCAGAATGGATTCAACGACTTCCACGAAGGCTCAACAACTTACGGAACTTTCCTGCCACGGATTAGCACGGATGCTCACGGATAACCCAAAAGAAATCCTCTTGCGTCTTCCTTCTTCCCACGATTTTCGGATCTGGGGTTATAGTAGTGCGCATGAATGACTTGGACGGGAAAACTACTATGAGCGAAAAAATGGATTCGAAGATTGATCGCAGAACGTTTCTTGGTTCAACGGTGGCTGCCGGCGGGGCGCTGCTGGCGAGCACGGCGCTGTCTTACGGAAAAATTCTGGGTGCGAACGACCGCATCTCTTTGGGGCACATTGGGATTGGCAGCCGCGGAGGCGATCTTGAGTTTATCGCGGAAAAACTCAAAGACACTCATCACGTGGAGATGACCACGGTGTGCGATTTGTGGAAAGTGAATCGGGAAAAGGCTGCGGCCGGAGCGACCAAAGCTTACGGCCGCGCGCCGCGGGCGCTGCAACATCTTGAAGATGTGCTGGCGCTCCACGATGTGGACGCGGTGCTGATCTCGACGCCCGAGCATACGCACTCGCCCATTCTCAAGATGGCGGTGGAGGCGGGCAAGGACGTTTACGTGGAGAAGCCCATGGGCAACGTGCTGGCGGAAGCGAAGGCGGCGCGCGACGCGGTGCGGGAGAGCAAGCGCATTGTGCAAGTGGGGACGCAGCATCGCAGCGAGCCTTATCCGCGGGCGGCGCATGATCTGATCCAGACGGGAGTGCTGGGAGATGTGAGCAAAGTGGAAGTGGAGTGGAATTATCACGGGCCGCGCTGGCGCGGGCGCCCGGAAGTAAAACAAATTCGCGAAGAAGATACGGACTGGCGGAAGTGGCTGATGACCAAACCGTATCGTCCGTTCGATCCGCAGCTTTATTTTGAGTTCCGGCTGTACCGGGAATTTTCCAGCGGCATTCCCGACCAGTGGATGAGCCACGGCATCGACATTGTGCACTGGTTCATGGACGACAACTTTCCGCGCTCGGCGGTGGCGCACGGCGGAGTGTTGGCGTGGCACGACGGGCGCCAGAATGCGGACACCTTCGAGGCGCTGCTTGAGTATCCCAAGGGATTTCTGGTGAGCTACTCGACCAGCTTCGGCAACGACGCGCCCAGCTTTTCGCGGTTCATGGGAAAGAAGGCCACGCTGTTCAACCTTGGCGGCGAAGGCAGCCCGCGCTATCAACTGGTGGAAGAAAAAGGCAATCACGAAGACAACGCGGATGTGGACAAGGAGCGGGCGTCACGTTACGTGACGTTGCCGGGAGAAACGAAGTTGCCTCCGATGGGGATTGACGATCTTTCGCTCGGACACATGGCGAACTGGATCGAGTGCATGCGCTCGCGGCAGCAGCCGCATTGCACCGTGGACAACGGCTTTTCGCATTCGGTGGCGTGCATGATGGCGACCGAGGCGTACTGGTCAGGACGGAAGGTTTATTGGGACGCGAAGAATGAGGCGATTGTGGGTGAGGCGCCGGCGTAAAAACCTTTTTCGCCGCGGATTTTCGCGGATTTTCGCGGATAAACCAAAAACTGGGAAAAGCTTTTCGGCGTGGCGCGCTGCGTTCGCGGGGGCGCTGTACGCACTTTGCATAGGTCCTTCGCTTCGCTCAGGATGACAAACTGAAAATTAATGGCGGCGAGCCAGGAAAGCCTAAGGGACTACTGGCAATTCTATGTATGACGGTTGCGTTGGGGAGCTGTAGATGCGCTGGATGGCTTTGACGAAATCTTTGGGCTGGGCTTTGTAGATGCTCGCAACGAATTTTTGCGGATTGCGATCGATCACGGGAAACCAGGTGGACTGAATCTGCACCATGATGCGGTGACCTTTCAGGAAAACGTGGTCGTGGTCGCGCAGCGGGATTTTCCATTCGGTGGGCTGGTTAGGCGCGAGCGGGTGCGGTTTTTCGTAACTTTCGAGATAGCGGCCGCGGCGCACTTCCATGGCGATGGGGAGTTCGTAGCCGTTCAGTGATTGGGCGTATTGTCCGGGCTTGGGGCCAGCTTCGGGATTCCAGTCGTTCTTTTGCGCGTTGTCGGGATAGACGTCGATCAGCTTGACGATGAAATCGCTGTCGGTGCCGGAAGTTGAGGCGAAGAGATGGGCGGCGAGCGGTCCGGTGATGGTGAGATCGTGGTCGAGCGGATCGCCGATGAAACTCAAAACGTCGGGACGATGATCGACGAAGCGCTGGTCGGCAACTTCCCAGGTGCGCCAGTCGCCGCCGGGATAGGTCGGCGAGATGGGACGCTGGCGATAAGGGACGGGATCGGCGGGGTCGGAGATATATTCGCGATACGGCTTGGCGGTTTGAACCGCGTGTGACGCCGCGGCTGGCGCGGTTTTCGGCGTGGAGACGGGCGTGACGCTGGGCGCGGAAAACGAAAGCGTGCCATCGGCGTGCAAATAAAGTTTGGTTAGCTTGGCTTCTTTCGGAGGCCACGTGGCGTAGGTGTGCCAGGTGTTTGATCCGCTTTGAAAAGTGCTGGCTTGCCAGGCCGGCTTCTCGCCTTTGTTGTGCAAATAATAGCGGAAGAATGGGGCTTCGATATTTTCGCGGAACTCACGGGCGGTCTCGTGACCAGCGAAAGGGATGAGGCCGATGGTGTCGCCCTTCGGACTCCACCACTCGCCGTGATACCAGGGGCCGGCGACGATGAAGTTGGTGTGCTGCGCGTCGTTTTCTTCGGCGTGACGGAAAATTTGCCACGGTCCCCAGGGATCTTCCTGATCCCAAAATCCAGCGACGTTGAGATTGGGAACGGTTGAGGCGTGAAGCTGGTTGACCCAGGCTTCCTTTTTCCAGAAGGCGTCGTAGTCGGGATGCTCGACGGTGGAATTCCAATAAGGAATGGAGCCGTGGAGATACTTCGCGTTGATGTTTGAGAGCGGGCCGAGATCGAGATACCACTGGTAGGTGTCGTAGGTCTCGAAGGTGAAATAAGTGTTCTTGCTTTTGTCGGCCTGCTCCATCACGGCGTATTCAAAGTCGTAGCTCTCGCGCAGGGCGCCGTAGCGGTGGTCATCGTCGTTCATCCATTGATCGACGGGCGAGGCTTGTTCGCTGATGGCTTTCAGCGCGGGATGCGGGTGGAGCAGTGTGAGCGCGGCGGTGAGGCCGTCGTAGGAGACGCCGTAGATGCCGACGTTGCCGTTGTTGTTGGGAACATTTTTTACGAGCCACTCGATGGAGTCATAGGCGTCTGTGGTTTCGTTGGTGGCCTTGGGATCGGTAGGGTCGACCCAGGAGGAAAGATTGAAGACGCCTTCGGATTTGAAGCGTCCGCGGAGATTCTGGATCACGAAGATGTAACCGTCTTGCGCGAGTTCCTTCATGTAGGGCGGCATTTGCTCGGGAGGTTTTTCGGGAACGCCGTAAGGCGTGCGGCGGAAAAGGATGGGCAGCGGGGCGGTCTGGTCGCCAGTCTGAGAGATCGGAGTGAGGATGACGGTTTGGAGATGGACACCGTCGCGGACGGGGATCATGACTTCCTGGAGGGTGAAAAGGGGGGTGGGCGCGAGCGCCTGCGCGGGCTGGGCCGGTTGTTGCGCGACGGTGGAGATTGTCAGCAGTAGAGTGGCGAGAAGTAGATGGGATGGGCGCAACGGTTTTCTCCGTGATGTGCTTTTGGTTCGGCAAAGTATAGCAAGGTGCGAGGCCGAGATTGGGGCTGGATCCTACGCTGGCGCGCGAGAGCGGTTGAGGCTGAGATTCCTCCGCCGCGATGAAGAACGCGTCGTTCGGAATGACAAGGGCTTCGGACTATCAGCGGGTGGCGAAGGGGGTGCCACGGACTGTGGTGTAGACGGAGTCGAAGACGGTCAGGCTCTTGATGTTTGCTACTCCTCCAACTGTGATGGGGTCTCCGAGATACTGAACTTTGTTATCGGCGGTGGTAAAGAGCGGCCAGACGGGAAGACCGGGACTATTGGGATCGCCCGTCTTCGCGAAGTTGACCCAGTAGGTGGAAATTTCTTCGGCGACTTTGCGATCGGCGGCGCTCCAATGCCAGGGGGCCTGGTCCAAGTGGTCGAAGACATACCAGAGCTCGGCGTAGTGGCTGGCGCCCCATCCGGCGTAGACGGAGCCGGCGGGGAACGGGGGTTGCTGCCGGAACAAATAATAGTAGACGGGGCTCTTTCCGGTTGCGGCTTGCAAGCGGGCCCAGGCCCACATGTCCCAACCGAAACGGAGGTCGCGCTCGAGGTCGAGGCGGGATTGTTGCGCCTCCGCGTCTGTGGTGTAAGGATAGGCCGCGATCAGCGGAGCCGGCAGCGGGCCGAAGCTGTGCTCGAGATCGGCGTTGAAGGTGGAAGCTTTGACTTTGCTGACATCGACGAGTGAGCGCGCTTCGTCGGCGTTTGAACCGATCAGCAGCGGGACATCGTTCTGGCGGCCTGCGGCGAATGCGGCGTAGGGAGACGCGGGAAGAATATAGGGATCGATGACAGGATGGCTGACATCTCCGGCGGTGCCCTTGAGTAAGCCGGCGGCGGGCAAGCGACGAAGTTCCTGAAGCGAAGCCGCACCCAGCGAGGTTACGCCAAGCGAAGCGGCATATTTTTCGCCATCGTGTTCGGCATTCGCCAGGAGATATTTCGGCGCGAGCTGAAGCGGCTCAAACAGGCCGCCACTTTCTCCGATGGCGCGCTGGAACAAACCTTTCGCTTGCGGCGATGCCATCAGCATGCTCACCGACATGGCTCCTGCGGACTGGCCGGCGATGGTTACGTTGGCCGGGTCGCCGCCGAAGTTGGAGATGTTGCGCTGAATCCATTCGAGCGCGGCGATCTGATCCATGAGGCCGTAATTTCCGGACGATTGGTGCGGGGACTCCCGCGTGAGTTCGGGATGTGCGAGAAAACCTAGCGGGCCCAGGCGATAGGCAATGGTGACGACGATGACGCCTTTGCGAGCGAGCTGGTCGCCCCAGTACAACGGCATGGAGGCTGATCCGTTGTTGTAACCGCCGCCGTAAATCCAGACGATCACGGGCAGATGATCTGGCGCGGACTTGGCGTTGGCCGGCGTCCAGATGTTGAGATAGAGACAATCCTCGCTCACGGCCGGCGGCGCTTCGCCGGGCATGGAGACTCCCACTTGCATGCACGCGGGAGCGAATGCGTCCGCTTTACGGGTGCCGGTCCAGGGTGCGACGCGGGCGGGCGCGCGCCAGCGCAAGTCGCCGACCGGGGGCGCGGCGAACGGGACGGCTTTGTAGACGGTGATTCCACTTTCGCGTAGGCCGGAGATCGCGCCGGATTCTGTTTGAACTTGCTGCGCGACGGCGAGAGTTGACAGTTGGATTGCTGTGGCTACGATCCACGCACATCGCCATTGGTTGCGCATGCGGACTCCTTCGCCTGGCTTCTGGTTTGGGGACGCTAAGAGGAAAAACTTCAGATGGGCTGACTTAGTTCAGGAAACCTGAAGGAGTAAGAGGACGTTGCTTGCTCAGGTTTGATGCTAGGCGTGGGGCAAGGTGGTGTCAATCGGGACATCTTCTGTTTACGGTCGTGGGGGACTGAACGTCAAGATCTCTATGCTGGCGCGCGGCGGCGGCGGAGACTGAGATTCCTCCGCCGCGATGAAAGGCGCGGCGTTCGGAATGACAAGGTTGGTTGTGGTTTGAGGATTTGGCTGACGGCCTGAGATCTGATGGCTGATGGCTCCTTCAGAATAACCTGTCCGATGGACGAGGGCACGGCCGCTACACGGAACGTCAAAAGCCCCACTTCTCGCAAAGGACGCGAGAAATGGGGCACCCGGCTGATAGCTGAGAGCTTATTAGAACAATCTCCCGATGGAGAAGTTTACGCGGCTCTGGCCGGTGGGGCTTATGCTGCCGGCCAAGGCGAGCGGGCCGGCGATGGTTTCGGCGATCACACCGAGGTTGAAGGTGCCGCGCACGGCCACGGAGTCGGGATTGCTGAAGGCGGTGCCGGCTTCGTACCATCCGGCCCAGTAGACTTTTCCGCCGACCAGTTGCGGCAGACGGTATAACTCGCGGCGAAACCCTAAGGAAGAATATCCGTAATGGTTGCCGAGGAATTCCTGCGGCAGATATGCGCCGAGATGGAATGGGCCGCCGAGCGCGAAAACCTGGAAGGGACCGGCAGTGCCGTGAAAGCTGGTGCCCGCGGACGCGATGAAGAAGAGTGAGGTCTTGGCGCTGAGCGGCGCGAAGGTGGAAGTTTGCACGTCGAGTTGGGTGATGGGATGGGCGAGGTCGGGGCTCTGCAAGACGCGCGAGAGATTCGACACGATGCGAAAACCGCGGCCGGGAACGCTGGGACTGTCCTGGCCGTCCCAGACGTAGCGCAGGCGGAATTCGCCGGTGTCGCCGCTGACGATCGGCAAGCCGGCGCTGCCGATGAGGGGATCGAGCTTGCCGCTGAAAATTTCGTAGCCGAGACGGATCTCGCTGCGGCGGCCAGAGTCATAGCCGAAATCGAAACCACCTCCGGCACGTTCGTCGCCGAAAACAGCGACGCGAGTCTCGCCGGTGAAGGAATTGCGGGCGAACTTGGAAGCGAAGGCGAAGGGCGCGACGAAGAAACGGCTCATGTCCAGCGGCTGGTAAAACTCGGTGGCGGCGAGATTGCTGGAGCCGAAAAGAAGATCGTTGCGCCATTCACCGCCGTGGTGGTCGATGTCCATGAAGGTGATGCGGGCGCCGCCGGAAACATCGAAGGCGGCGACGCCGGAGCCGTCGACGTTAACGGCGAGATCGACGAAGGGCGGTCCGTAGGATTTTTCGTGCGCGACGATGCGCAGGCCGGGGACTCCGTTTTGCACGAACCCTTCATAACCCATGCGATCGAAACGGCCTTCGCCGACGATCTGGGTGAGGCGCGCGTCGAGCTTGTCGATGTTGAGATTGTCAGGCTGCAGATATTTGTGAAGAGATTTCTGCAATCGTTTTTCCAGGTGTTGCTGCTCGTCTCCGCTGACTCCGGTGACTTCGAGAACCTCGGCGGATTTTTGCGGAGATCGTTTGCGAGCATCGCGCTCGGCGATGTAGGTTTGCCAATCGGCATCGGAAAGAGCGAAGGGGCGCAACGCGGCGGCCCGCGCGGCAGCGGCCTGGTAACCGAGGTTGATGATGGTTTCTGCTTTGTCGTAATCGAACGCGCCCAGCTTGCCGAGATCGAGGGAGACGACAATGTCGGCGAGTTGCAGAGCGCGGCGCTCGTTGTCGAGGACCATGACGTCGACGGCGCGAGTGAGAACTCCGCTAACAGTTTCGAACTGCGTGGCCGTGGGCGGTTGGGTGACGATATCGACGGCGATGACGACATCGACATTCATCCGGCGGACGACGTCGGTGGGAAGATTGTCGACGATGCCGCCATCGGCCAAGACTTTGCCGTTGAGTTCCTGCGGAGTAAAGACGCCGGGGATGGCCATGGAGGCGCGCAGAGCCTGCGCTAATGAACCGTCGTGGAGCACAACGGCCTGGCCATTTCCGAGATCGGTGGCCACGCAGCGGAAAGGCGTGGGCAGATCGTCGAAACTGGAGATGGTGGAATAAGCAAAAGAAATGCGGTCGAGCACCAGGCCCACGCCGTGGCCGGGATCGAATCCGTTGGGACCGTTGAAGCCGTGCTTGAGGCCGAGTTCGCCGCCGAATTGATAATCGCGACGGTCCTGCTTGCGGCGGTAGGAGAGCTTGTCGTAGCTGGGTTCCTTGAGCAGGGCTTCATCCCAGTGGATGGTTTTGACGAACTGGCGTATCTCGGTGCCGCTGCGTCCAGTGGCAAAGACGGCGCCGACCAGAGCGCCCATGCTGGTGCCGGCGAGTTTGTCGACGGGGATGTGGTTCTCTTCCATCCACTGCAGCACACCAATGTGGGCGAGGCCCAGCGCGCCGCCGCCGCTGAGAGCCAGGCCGATGAGGGGACGGTGGGCGGGTTGGGTGGGCGTTTCGAGGGTTTCGACTGGCGGAGTTGGTGTGGGCTTCTGCTGGGCATGGGACATTGTTGGGCCGAAAGCGGCGGCGAGGAAAAGCAGCGCAGTCGGGATGTTGCGGTCGTAGGAAAAAAGCATCGATGCTCCTGAAACTGCGAAAGCGAAGAGACGTCTGTTGCATTACAAATCTAGTGCGCAAGGAAAGACGAGGCAAGCTTGAGGTTGGTGGGATGAGGAGTTGCGAATCTGAGAAGCGGAGCGAAGAGCGCGCGGGCGAGTCGCGCGCGGCCACATGGTTCATCTAGATTGCCGTTTACATGACGGGCGGGACGGTGATGCCCATGACGGCTAGCGTGGCGATGAGTTCGCGGCGGACTACGGCCACTGTTGCGAGCAGGAATTGTTTTCGTTTTTCATCGGGCTCGCTGAGGATGGGATGGCGATGGTAGAAGGCGTTGAAGAGTTGCGCCAGCTGGAAGACGTGCTTGGCGAGATATGCGGGTTCGGTGGTGGCGATGCATTTGTCGATGACGTGCGAGGTTTGCGCGGCGGCTAGCCAGAGAGCCCAGAATTCGTTGGCGGATTCGTTGGCGGCTGAGTCGGATGGTTCGCTGTTTAAGAATTCGGCTACGTCGGCCGCTGGGATGACTGGCGCCGCGCTTTGCGCTGGCGGGACGGGCGAGGCGCCCGTCGCCACACGAGTTGCGAAGCTATCGGGATCCAGGTCCGCCTTTTTGAAGATGCTGGTGGCGCGGACGGCGGCGTATTGGGCGTAGGGTCCGGTTTCGCCTTCGAAGCTTAGCGCGTCTTTGAAATCGAATGCGATCACGGATTGCTTGGTGTACTTCAGCATGAAGTAGCGCAAGGCGCCGATGGCGATTTGCGTGGCGATGGATTCGCGCTCGGCTTCGGTGAGTTGGGGATGCCGCGAGTCGACTTCTTTTTTGGCGGAGGCGATGAGCTGGTCGAGCAGGTCATCGGCTTTCACGCCGAAACCCTTGCGGCCGCTGACTTCGATATAGGAACGGGCCTTGTCTTCGTCGCTGAGCGTATAGCCCAGTTCGGCGGCGCAGCGCGGGGTGAGGGCGACCATCTCGTAAGAAAAATGAGTGTAGTGGCCGGCGGCTTCGTTGTGGCCGAGTCCGCGCAGGGCTTCGATGACGGTGCTTTGCGCTTCGGACTGGCGGGCGTCGATGACGTTGTAGATTTCGGCGACATCGCCGAAGTGAGGATGATTTTTCTCGGCGGCTTCGTCGTCGGGGGTTGTCGAAATCCAGCAGTCGTGATCGTTCGGATAGCGGTAAAACTTGCGGTAGGAAAAATCGCGGCCTAGCAGGCCGAACTTCCACATGTGATAGGCGATGTCTTTGCCCACGTAGCCGACGGTGCCGTTGGAGCGGACGATTACTTTCTGGTCTTCTTCGGAAATCTGGTCGGGGGCCTGCGCGCTACGGCCGAAATTTGTCCCGATGTTCGAGAGCACGGTATCGAGGTCGTCTGCTTCGGTGGTGGCTTCCACGGACGAGGCGTCCGCGGCTCCAGGAGTCTTGCCTGTGCCGGCGCGGCGCATGATCCAGCAGCCTTTATTCTTGCCTGCGTCCTCATAGGTCAGGACGCCAGCTTCTCTTAGCTTGGTGAACGCTGCGTCCCAGAAATGCAGGTGAAGGATTTCACTCTCGCGGGGGAGGAAATCGTATTCGATGTCGAGGCGGTCCATGGTTTCGAGATGGCGGCGCAGGACGGCAGTTGAGATCAACTCGGCAATGGCTGCGGTTTCGCTGGAAGCATCCTCGATGGCGTGCAGCGTTTGGGCGCGAACTTGCAGATTCTGTTTATCTTTTTTCTCGCCTTCGCCGTACCACTGCGAGACGCGGGCGTAGAGATCCCAACAGTAATAGTCGAAGTGCGGCTGCTGTGTGAGCGCTTCAATTTCGGCGCGGGATTTTTTTTCGATGTGCGTGAAACCGACGACTACGTCGGCGACTTGCACGCCGGTGTTGTCGATGTAGTTCTGGATATCGACTTCCCTGCCTGCGTAGCGCAAGAGGCGGACGAAAGTGTCGCCAAGAATAGCATTGCGCAGGTGGCCGATGTGGGCGGCCTTGTTGGGATTGATGCTGGAGTGCTCGACCAGAATTTTGCCGGGCGGAATGGTCGCGGGTGGGTTCTCGCCGGCGGTGAGGACGGCGGCCAGAGCTGCGCGATTGACGCGGGCATTCAGGTATCCCGCGCCGGCGACTTCAAGTTTGTCGAAACCGTCGACGGGGCCGAGGCCGGCGACAATTTCTTCTGCGATTTTGCGCGGAGGCTTGCGCAGTTTCTTCGCCAGCTCGAAGGCCAGCGGGAGAGCGTACTCGCCGAGTTCGACTTTGGGCGGCTGCTCGATGACGATGTTTTCGAGATCGAGGCTGTAAGCGCGGCGCAGAAAAGCGCGTACGGCGTCGGCCAGTCGGCGCTGGAGATGACGATACAAGGAGTCCCTCTAAAGTGTTGAAGAAGATAGTGATTGTAGCAGAGGGCGCGGCGGGCGCAGGTTTGACGGAGAATGCCGGGTTCCCTATGATGAAAAATCAGCGAAATTATTCACCACGGAGACACGGAGGCACGGAGAAGCGCAAGTCTTTAGGTTTTTGGTTTCTCTGTGACTCTGTGACTCCGTGACTCCGTGGTGAAAAAGACTTTTGACCTATGCGCATTGCTTACCTTGAATGCTTTTCCGGCATGAGCGGCGACATGTTTCTGGGCGCGCTGGTGGATGCCGGGGTTCCGGCGCGGGTGCTGGAAGAGGCCGTGGCCGCGCTCGGGGTAGGCGCTCGGCTGGAAATTTCGCGGGTGCTGCGGAGTGGAATTTCGGCGACTAAGGTGGACGTTTGGGTGAATGGAGAGAAGGATTTGCCGCGGGAGGAGCATTGGGAACGGCGGGAGCAATCTCAGGAGCATTCTCATCAGGAGCACTCTCATTCCCGTGATGATCAACATGAACATGTGCATCCTGGGCATGCACATTCCCATCCTGGTGAGAGTTCGCGGGCAGGAGTGCCCGCGCCACACGTTCCACATGAGCAGTCGCATGGGCGAGGGCTGACGGAGATTCGGGGAATTATTTCTGCGGCTGCGATTTCTGCTTCCTCGAAGAAGACGGCGATCGCCATCTTTGAAGCGCTGGGCGCGGCGGAGGCGAAGATTCACGATACTTCCATTGAGGATGTTCACTTTCATGAAGTGGGTGCGGTCGACGCAATGGTTGATATTGTTTGTGCGGCTGTGGGCGCGGAGGGGCTGGGAGTGGATGAGATTATCTGCTCGCCGTTGAACGTGGGCGGCGGGATGGTGGAGTGCGCGCACGGGACATTTCCCGTGCCGGCTCCGGCGACGGTGGAGTTGTTGAAGGACGCTCCGGTGTATTCGTCCGGGCTGCAGGCGGAACTGGTTACTCCTACGGGCGCGGCGATCGTGAAGACGCTGGCGCAGCGGTTTGCTGCATTTCCAGAAATGAAGATTGAGAAATCGGGATATGGCGCGGGCTCGCGGGATTTTCTGGGGCATCCAAATGTGGTGCGGTTGGTGATCGGGGAAGCTACGGCGACTGCGTCTTTGGCGGCGAAGACTGCGACGGAGACCATTACCGTGCTGGAGGCGAATCTCGACGATTTGAATCCGCAGGTGTTTGGCTATGTGATGGACCGATTGCTGGAGGAGGGCGCGCTCGACGTGTTTGGCATGCCGGTGCAGATGAAGAAGAGCCGTCCGGGGACGCTGTTGACGGTGTTGTGCAAGCCGGAAGATGCGGGAAAGCTGACGCGGCTGATCTTTACCGAGACTACGACGCTCGGCGTGCGGCGGCGCGAGGAAATTCGGCAGGCACTGGCGCGGCGCTGGCAGAACGTGCAGACGCAGTGGGGCACGGTTCGCATTAAGATCGCGAGCATGAATGGGACGGTCACGAATTATGCGCCGGAGTACGAGGATTGCCGGAAGATTGCGGCGGAGCAGCATGTGCCTCTGAAACAGGTCATGGGCGACGCGGTTGAGGCTTATCTGGGTAGGGGTCGTGGATAGGAAGGTGAAGGCTTTACCGCAGAGAACGCTGAGAACTTCCGCCGAGAGCGCTGAGAAATCAGGATTTCGATCGAGACGGTTCGACGGAAACGGATCGAGAGATAACGACTGAACGAAATGAGCAAAAAGTTCTACATCACGACGCCGATTTATTACGTGAATGCGCGGCCGCATATTGGTCACGCGTACACGACGCTGGCTTGCGACACGATTGCGCGGCGGCAGCGCATGCTGGGGGCGGAGACTTTTTTCCTCACCGGGACCGATGAGCACGGACAGAAGATTGAGCGGGCGGCCGAAGCGGCGGGAAAAACTCCGCAGCAGTATGCGGACGAGATTTCTGCGGAATTTCGCAATCTGTGGAAGCGGATGGGAATTTCGAATGACGACTATATCCGCACGACCCAAGATCGGCACAAAAAACGCGTGCAGGAATTATTCCGGAAGATTCGCGACAACGGGTTCATCTACAAGGGCACGTATACCGGACAGTATTGCGTGTCGGACGAGTTGTATGTGGATGGGGCGCAACCGGGCGATCCTTGCCCCACTTGCGGGCGCATCACCGAAACGGTTCACGAAGAGAATTACTTCTTCAAGCTGTCGGCGTTCCAGGACAGGCTGCTTCAGCTCTATGCGGATCCGGAGTTTATTCGCCCGGAGGCGCGGCGCAACGAAGTGGCTGCGTTCGTGCGCTCCGGACTGCGCGATCAGTCGATCAGCCGGTCGACTTTTTCCTGGGGCATTCCAGTGCCGGATGACCCCGGGCACGTGATTTACGTTTGGTTCGACGCGCTGGCGAACTACATCACGGCGATTGGCTACGGATCGTCGCACGCGGGGGCGCAGGAAGCGTTCAAGAAATTCTGGCCAGCCGATGTGCAGATGATCGGGAAAGAGATTGTCCGATTTCATTGCGTGTACTGGCCCGCGTTCCTGATGGCGGCGGGGCTGGCGATGCCCAAAACGATTGTGGCGCATGGCTGGCTGCTGTTTGAAGAAAGCAAGATGTCGAAATCGCGCGGCAACATTGTGCGCACCGAGACAATTCTGGATGTCCTGGGGGCGGATGCTCTGCGTTATTTTCTGCTGCGCGAAGTAGTGTTCGGGCAGGATGGATCGTTCTCGTTCGACGCGCTAGTGCAGCGGTACAACTCCGATCTGGCGAACGGGATTGGGAATCTGGCCAGCCGTACGCTGACCATGATCAACCGCTACTTCAAGGGTGAGGTGCCGTATCCATCGGGCGCCGCGTCGCGAACGTCCGGGGACGATGCTATTGCCGCGATCGCGCGGAAAACGATTGGCGAATTCGGGACATTGTTTGATCAGTTTCAGTTTTCGCGGGCGCTGGAAACGGCATGGGGACTGATTGCGGCGGTCGACAAATACATTGTCGAGAATGAGCCGTGGGCGCTGGGCGAGAAGCAGGATGAGGAAAGTCGCGCGCGGCTCGCCACGGTCCTTTACACGTCGGCGGAGGCTTTGCGGATTGCGACGGTGCTGGCGCATCCGGTGATTCCGGAGGCGACAACGAAGATATGGACTCAGATGGGATTGGGGGACATTCAGAAGGTTGATTTGAACACGCTCACCTGGGGGCAGTTGCAGTTGGGCACGAGGCTCGGCGACATTTCGCCGGTGTTTCCGCGCGCGGATAAGAGCGCGATTGAAAGGATGCAGAACATGGAAGAGCAGCAAAGGGATACGGGAGCGGCGGAAGCTAAGCCGGAAGCTGCGGCTGCGCCGGCAGGCGCGGTTCCAGTAGCGCCGGTGGCTGCTCCTCTCGCGGAGACGGCGAAGATTTCGATCGACGATTTTTCCAAGATCGAGTTGCGGGTGGGGGTAGTGAAGGTTGCGGAGCGAGTGCCTAAGGCGGATAAGCTGCTGCGGTTGGAAATTGATATTGGGACTGAGGTGCGGCAGGTGCTGGCTGGAATCGCCGAGGCTTACGCGCCGGAGACTTTGGTGGGGCGCAAGGTGGTGATTGTGGCGAACTTGGCTCCGCGAAAATTGCGTGGGATGGAGTCGAACGGGATGATTGTGGCGGCTTCACTGGAAGGCGGGAAGCCGGTGCTGGCGGGGTTTTTGGAGGATGTCCCGGTGGGAGCAAGGTTGAAGTAGGGGCACGGCTGCTCTTGGTGGTCAGGAAGTCAAAACCCAGTCGAGCTATCGCTCGACCTGGACGGGCAAGAGTGCCCGTCCCCACACAAACAAGAATCTATGTTTGTTGATTCGCATGCGCATCTGGATGGCGAGCGGTTTGATTCGGACCGCGAGCTGGTGATCGCTCGGGCGCGGGAGGCTGGGCTCTCAGCCATGGTCGCGATCGGAAACGGGGACGGGCCGGCGCAAGTAGATTGCGGGATTCGGTTAGCCGAGAAATACGATTTCATCTACGCCACGCTCGGCATCCATCCGCATGAGGCTCGGCTCGCGGATGAATCCGCCTATCAGAATATGCAGCGGCTGGCGAGGCATCCCAAGGTGATTGCGTGGGGCGAGATTGGGTTGGATTACCACTACGACTATTCGCCGCGCGAGGTGCAGAAACAAGTGTTTACGCGGCAGATGGAACTGGCAGCCGCGCCGAAACTGCCCATCGTGATTCATTGCCGGCCTTCCGACGGAAGCGAAAACGCGTGGGAAGATTGCCTGGGGCTAATCGAGGAGCAGTGGGCGCCGAAAGGGATTGGCGGGATTCTGCATTGCTTCACGGGGAACTGGGCGCAAGCCAAGCGGGCGCTCGATATGGGGTTCATGATTTCGTTTGCCGGGAACGTGACGTTTCCTAAGGCGCAGCAGATTCGCGACGCGGCGCTCGAAGTTCCGCTGGACCGGATGTTGATTGAGACCGACTCGCCGTATCTGGCTCCGGTGCCGCATCGCGGGAAGAGAAATGAACCGGCGTTCGTGAAAGAAACGGCGCGGAAGCTGGGCGAACTGCGCGGACTGTCGGTGCAAGAAGTGGGCGAACGCACTTCGCAGAATTTCTACAAATTTTTCAAAATTGCTGAAACCGCTGAAAGCAAAGTTCCGGCGCGTTGACTCTGCGGTTCTGGTAACCTCTGTAAAGATTCCATTCTTTCAGAAAGAATAGAAATGTATGCCCGATAACAGCTTCGACGTGGTCAGCAACATCGATCTGGCGGAGGTTTCGAACGCCATCCAGCAGGCGCTGAAGGAGGTTCACACGCGCTTCGATCTGAAGGATTCGAAGTCGAACATCGAACTCGATAAAGACGGGATCGTGCTGCACTCCGCCGACGAATACAAGCTCAAGGCGGTGAACGACGTGCTGCAGGCGAAACTGGTGAAGCGCGGCGTGCCGCTCAAAGGGCTGACTTACGGCGTGGTGGAACCAGCGGCGGGCGGAACGGCGAAACGGCGCATCACCATGCAGCAGGGCATCCCGATTGAGAAGGCGCGGGAGATCGTGAAGCTGGTGAAGGACTCGAAGAAAAAAGCGCAGGCTTCGATTCAGGGAGACCTGGTGCGGGTGAGCAGCAAAGACCGCGACACGCTGCAGGAAATTATTGCGATGCTGCGGGCGCATGATTTTGGGATTGATGTGCAGGTTACAAATTTCAGGACGAATTAGAGAGCGAGTTCACCACGGAGGCACGGAGACACGGAGAACGGCAGGGCTAAAGAACGATCAAAAAGATCTTGACTTAGCTTTTCTCCGTGTCTCTGTGTCTCCGTGGTGAAAATAACAATGAGCGCGTCGGCCACCATTCACGGGAAAGAAGTTTTCGAGCTGCTCAGGGAGGATCTCGTCGCGCTGGAGCAGGAGTTTGAGCACGACACGGTTTCCGGTGTGCAGGCGATCACCGAGATTGGGGAGTATTTGCGCGCGGGCGGAGGCAAGAGGATTCGTCCGGCGCTCTTGCTGCTTTCGGCCAAGCTGCTCGATTACCAGGGGCGGGGCGCTGTGCGACTGGGGGCTGTGGTCGAGATTATTCACACTGCCACCCTGGTGCACGACGACATTATCGATGATGCGAAAACGCGGCGGGGACGGCCGGCGGCGAATACGCAGTGGGGCAACTCGAAGTGCGTCCTGGCCGGCGACTGGCTCTACATGCAGGCGTTTAAGATCGCCGTGCAGGAACGGAATTTCCGGATTCTCGACACGCTGATTGCATTGACGCAGCAGATGGTGGAAGGCGAACTACTGCAGATGGAAAAGCTCGGCAAGCTGATCAGCCTGGAAGAGCATTTCGATTTGATTTACCGCAAAACGGCGTGCCTGTTTTCGGTGTGCATGCGACTAGGAGCGATTCTGGGCGAAGCCACCACCGACCAAGAGGAGGCGCTGGGACGCTATGGCCACGACTTGGGGATGGCGTTCCAGATTGTGGACGACGTGCTGGATCTTACGGCGTCGGAAGATGTGCTCGGCAAGCCCGTGGCCAGTGACCTGCGCGAAGGCAAGGTCACCATGGCGGTGGTGCATGCGTTAGAGCGCTGCACGGGGGACGAGCGGGCGAAGATTGAGAAAATCCTTCATGATCGTGCCTTCAACGGCGTAACCCACGGACAGATTCTTGAGATTCTGCAAAAATACGGATCGCTGGACGCGGCTCACGATCGCGCGGCACGGTATGCAGAATCGGCACGCAAAGCCATCTGCACTTTTCCAGACTCGGAGATCAAGCGGGCCCTGCTGTGGGCGCCGGAGTTTGTGGTGGCGCGGGAGAAGTAGCTCAGAAGCTTACATCGCGGAGAGCGCTGAGAACTGCCGAGGAGCACGCGGAGAAACGATCTCAGCGCATCGATCGCGGGGTTTTGCGGACTTATCCACAGGCTCTTTCCAAGTTTTGTGACATCGGTCACCGCCCGCATTCCAAGCTATTTCATAGTCTGTTGCGATGAGAACTGCAGACGCATTGGGCCAGCTTGAGCGTAGCCCTGCCCGCCCGGCAACAACCAATCAGATTACCGAAAACATCATCGGCGCTGCCATTCGGGTCCATCAAATTCGGGTCCATCAACAATTGGGGCCCGGGTTGCTCGAATCCGCATACGAGGCTTGCGTGGCGTACGAACTCGGCGCAGTTGGCATTCACGTCGAGCGGCAAAAGCCGGTTCCTCTCGTTTATCGGGGCGTCAAGCTCGACTGTGGGTTTCGCGCTGACATGTTAGTCGAAGGCCGGTGGTCGTCGAACTCAAGTGCAAGGAAGCCTTGCACCCCGTGGATCACGCTCAAGTGCTGTCGCACATGCGACTTCTTAACGTACAGGTGGGGCTTCTTATTAACTTTCACGTCTTGATGCTTAGAAACGGCATTACGCGGCTCGTGAACAACTACGAAGAAGAAGACTCCATCGCGGAGAGCGCTGAGAACCCTCGCGGAGAACGCGGAGAATCGCGTATTTAAGTTATTGGAGATCTCTCGGCGCTCTCTGCGGATTCTCTCCGCGATCTCCGCGATTTGGTCTCCTCGGATTAAGGGTTCCCGCGTCCCGCATTGTTTATACTGAACCTTTTCGGGTTTCGGGTTATCCAACACTATTCATGACTGACATGCTGAAGCTGATGGCGGGGCACGGGTATGTCCTGATCTTTTCGCTGCTGTTCGCGGAAGCGGTTGGGCTTCCCTTCCCGGCGGCGATCGCGCTGGTGGCGGCGGGCGCGGCGGTTGCGTCCCACGCGCTGGGTCTGCCTGTTTTGCTGGTCGCCGTGGTGGCGTTGCAGTTGGGCGATTCAGTGCAGTTCTGGTTGGGGCGATACATGGGGTGGCTGCTGCTGGGATTTTTGTGCCGGGTGTCGATCAATCCTGAAACCTGCATTCTGCGGTCGGCGGAGTCGTTCTACAAGCGCGGCAAAATCACGCTGGTCATCGCAAAGTTTATTCCCGGCGTCAACACGATGGCGGCGCCCCTGGCCGGTAGCATGAAGATGCGCTTCTGGCAGTTTCTGCGCCTGGATTTCCTGGGCGCCACGCTCTACGCGACGACTTACCTCACGGTGGGATATTTGGCGCGCGATTTTCTGGCAGCGGTCTTGCGCGGCTTTCACGCGGCGGGAGAGACGATGGAAGCGGTAGTAGCTGCGACGCTGGTGGCCTACTCGATTTACCGCGTGGTGCAATACCGCAAGAACCGGATGTATCGCGTGGTGCCGCGGGTGCAGGTGGAAGAATTGGCCCGGCGGCTGGCGTCGGAGGATGCCGGCCGCGTGTTAATCGTTGATGTCCGCAGCCACGGCTGTTACGACTCGGGATCGGAGCGGATCAAGAACTCCATTCGAATCGAGCCCAACAATCTTGAGGAAGAAATCAAGAACTTGTCGAAGGACAAGGACATTTATCTGTACTGCACTTGAGCACGCGAAGCAACCAGCGCCCGGGTGGCGCACCTGCTGCGGGAAAAAGGGTTCAACACGTTTGTGATCGTCGGCGGCCTCACGGCCTGGCGCAAGGCTGGAGAGCCGCTGGAGTCGGTGCCGAAGGATGATCTGGTGAAGCTGCCAACGTTTAGTTAGTGGTTGGGGGTTAGTGCTTAGGTTCTTCTGCGGATATCCTTTCCGACGGACGCTCACACCCCGAATTGTCGCAGGTGATGGTCGAGGTGTTTGTACATGCCCCTGCTCCAGTCTTGCGGTGTGAGCGCGCCGAAGAAGGGATGCGGATGCTTGGTGCATTGCGTTTCTCCGCCCTGCTGGAATTGCCGGATGCGAAGTTTGAGTTGTTCTTGTTCGCGGCTGAAATCTCGCGGATCTGAGATGACAAGCTTCTTGTCGGTGGGGCTGTTCCGGGATAGCGGTTTGTCGTTAGTGAAGATGGGCCGCACGAACGGCCCGAGTATTCTGCCGATCCAGAGCCGCGGCAACACCAGGCGACCTGCAGCCATATCGAGCGTGGTGGAACAGTGCGCCATCATCTGCGCAGCGTCCATTTTTCCCCACAGGTGTTGAGTGGTGGATTGCAATTTGTCGACGCGCGCGATCACTTCGTCCACCGCATCGAGTTGGAATAGATTTTTCATGCCGAGTCACTCCCGAGTTGCCGTCCTGCCGAATCGCCGAGAATGATAGCACTCTCATAGTAATCAACCGCTCGTCGCTTGTTGGTGGATAAACTTCCGGAGGAACCGGCCGCGACGGTGTAGCATTGTGCGGCTTTTGCCCCGATGAGCGACGCGATTCCTCACGATGCGCCCGACGCCAGACGGATGAACCTGGTTCTATTCCTGTTGGGCTTTTCTGTTTTCATCAACTACATTGATCGCAGCAACATTTCGATTGCAGCGCCGCTGATCGAAGGGGAACTCGGGCTTTCCGCCTCGCGGATTGGGCTGTTGCTCTCGGCGTTTTTCTGGACTTACGCCTGTTTGCAAATTCCGGCGGGTTGGCTGGTGGACCGCTTCGACGTGAAGTGGGTCTTCGCTCTGGGATTCTGCGCATGGTCGGTCGCCACCGCGATGACGGGAATTCTGCACGGGTTTATCTCTTTGCTTGTGATTCGCGTAATTGTGGGCGCGGGTGAGTCAATTGCCTATCCCTCCTATGGAAAGATTCTGGCGGAATATTTTCAAGAGGAGCGTCGCGGTGTAGCCAACGGAATCCTCGCTGGCGGGTCGGCACTGGGGCCGGCCGTCGGCCTGCTGGTTGGGGGAACGCTCGTGGCTCGCTTCGGGTGGCGGCCATTCTTCGTGACGGTGGGGCTGGCGAGCCTGTTGTGGCTGGTGCCATGGCTCGCGTGGATGCCTCGCCGGAGAAAGAACGCGCCGCCGGTTACGGGCCAAGTTATGGAACAGGGCGCGGGGATTCTGGAGATCGTGCAACAGCGATCCATGTGGGGCACTTGTATTGGCTTGTTCTCCGCAAACTACTATCTCTATTTTCTGCTGACCTGGCTGCCGTTCTATTTGGTGCGAGGGCGCGGTCTTTCGATGGAGCGGATGGGAAGGGTTGGAGGATTCGTTTTCCTACTCGCGGCCGCCTCGGCACTTATTAGCGGAAAGCTATCCGATCGCTGGGTCGAGGCGGGCGTTTCTCCGACGCGCGTGCGCAAGGGATTCATGGTTGTGGGAAAGACTGGGGTTGGAGTTTTCCTGGTCGCATCAGCCGTCGCCCCGGATTCGATCGTCGTCTGGATGCTGGCGTTCACCGCGCTGTTCCTGGGTATGGGCATCTCGAACATCTGGGCGATTACGCAAACGTTGGCGGGCCCGCTGGTGGCGGGGCAGTGGGTTGGAGTGCAGAACTTTATGGGGAATCTGGCGGGCGCGGTGGGACCCGCGCTTACTGGATTTCTTGTGGAACGGACGGGCCACTACCAGTGGCCGTTCTTCGTCGCCGCAGCGGTAGCCTGGGTCGGCGCGTTGAGCTGGATATTTGTGGTGGGCCCCGTGGAGCCGGTGAAATGGTGCAGGAGGATGAGTGGCGCCGAATCGGGAGGTCTTGGCTATCCGGCGCCGGACCCTCCGAATCCGTAATACACTTTTTCTTTCGTTATGAAACGGGAAATCGAAATCAAATTTCGTGTTGGGGATGTCCGGGCACTCGGCCGCAAGCTGCGTGCGGCAGGATTTCGTCTTATGACGCCGCGCACGCATGAGATGAATACTTTGTACGACTTGCCGGGAGAAGTGCTGCGCGCGCGCAAGGAACTGCTGCGGATTCGGAAGTATGGTTCGGACTGGACGATCACGCATAAGAGTCAGGGCAAGAGAGGACGGCACAGCAGCCGGCTGGAGTTGGAGACTGGAGTGGGCGATGGCAAGATGATGGATGCGATTCTGCGCGGGCTGGGATATGCACCGACGTTCCGATACGAAAAGTTTCGCGCGGAGTGGGCGGACGGGAAGGGGAAGGTTGTGGTCGACGAGACTCCGATTGGGAATTTTTGCGAGATTGAAGGGCCGTCGCGGTGGATTGATGTGACCGCGAAGAAGCTGGGAGTAGCGCCGGCGGACTACATTACGAAGAATTATGCGACTTTGTTTTTGGATTGGAAGCGGGAGAGTGGGAGTGCTGTGGAGGAAATGACGTTTGGGACTGTAAAGATCGGACGCAAGATATAAGCGGGTGCCCCATCCTTGTCCTTCCGTTTTTGGAGGGACAGGGTGGGGGTTTTGAATTCCGCCGTTTGCACCAACGCCTAAGTAACGTCAAAATCCCCACCCTGTCGCAAAGTGCGCGACAAGGATGGGGCACCCAGACATCGCTTTCGTCTCGAGCTTACGCCCCGTGGCACTTCTTAAATTTCTTGCCGGAGCCGCAGGGGCAGGGATCGTTGCGGCCCACTTTTTCTTGCGATCTCACAACCTGCTGCACTTGCGTGTCTCCGGCGCCGGCCATGCGGGCTTGTTCCAGTTCGCGGCGCTTGCGGCGCATGAAGGCTTCTTCCAGTTCGTCTGCCGTAGTGGAAACCATGCGCGGCGGACGGCGTCCGTTGCCGTCGCCGCCATGCTGCGCGGGAACTCCTGAGTCTGGTGCTGATCCCTGTCCCTGGCCTTCAGGACCGCCGGGCTGCGGGCCCTGGTCGGGCGGGCGTTCCAGAATCTGCATCAAATATAGATATCGGACCGTGTCTTCCTGGAAGCGCTGCAGCATGGCTTCGAACATGTCGAACGATTCTTTTTTGTACTCGACCAGCGGATCGTGCTGGCCATAGCCGCGCAGGCCGATGCCCTCCTTGAGGTGGTCCATGCCAAGGAGGTGATCCTTCCACTGCTGGTCAATCACGCTGAGCATGATCATGCGCTCGTGATGGCGCATGGCGTCGGGGCCAATCAGTTTTTCTTTCGCATCGTAGCGTTCTTTCAATTTTGCGAAAATGGCGTCGCCGAGTTCCTGACGGTTGAGGGTCTCAGCCTTCACGCCTTCCGCGAGAAAATCCACACCGAAGCGGGTAAAGATCGCATCCTTCAGCCCCTTGATGTTCCAGTCGTCGACGTGGGCCTTGGGCGAAACAAACTCGTCCATCTGCTCGCCGAGAATCGCGGAGACGTAATCTTCCAGAATCAGATCTTTCTGGTCCGTGCCTTCCAGCAGGCGGCGGCGCAGGCCATAGACGGCCTCACGCTGCTTGTTCATCACGTCGTCGTATTCGAGCAGGTGCTTGCGCGATTCGAAATGCTGCGCTTCCACGGTTTTCTGCGCCGTCTCGATACGCCGGCTGATCATCTTGGATTCGATGGGCACGCCCTCTTCCATGCCCAGTCGCTGCAGCAGATTCGAAACCCACTCCTTGGCGAAGATGCGCATCAAGTCATCTTCGAGCGCCAGATAGAAACGCGAGGAACCGGGATCACCTTGGCGCCCGGCGCGTCCGCGAAGCTGGTTGTCGATGCGGCGGGACTCATGGCGCTCGGTGCCGAGAATGTGCAGCCCGCCGACGGCAGTCACCTCATCGTGTTCTATATCGGTCTCTTTTTTGTAGCGATTGAAAGCCTCCGTCCACTTCTCAGTTGGGAGCGTGTATTCGTTGCCGTTGTAGTAGAAAAGAGAACTCTCGCCATCTTCCTGTGGGCCCTCGATCTTTCCCTGGGCCACGCGCAACTGTTGCGCGATTCCCTTCTTCACCATTTCCTGCTTCGCCATGAATTCGGCGTTTCCGCCGAGCAGAATGTCGGTGCCGCGGCCGGCCATGTTGGTGGCGATGGTGACCTGTCCCTTGCGCCCCGCCTGGGCCACGATTTCCGCTTCGCGCTCGTGCTGCTTGGCGTTCAGGACCCAGTGCTTGACGCCTTTTTTCTTCAGCAGATCCGAGAGTCGTTCGGATTTTTCAATCGAGGTAGTGCCGACCAACACGGGCTGGCCCTTGGCGTGGAGTTGCTCGATTTCATCCGCGGCGGCAAAATATTTTTCTTTTTCCGTGCGGAAGACGACGTCCGGATGCTCGAGGCGCAGCATCTGTTTGTTGGTCGGGATGACGACCACATCCAGCTTGTAGATGCTCCCAAACTCCGCGGCTTCCGTTTCCGCCGTGCCGGTCATGCCGGCCAGCTTCTTGTACATGCGGAAATAGTTCTGGAACGTGATGGTGGCGAGGGTCTGGTTCTCGCGCTCGATCTTGACGCCTTCTTTGGCTTCGATGGCTTGATGCAGGCCATCCGACCAGCGGCGCCCGGGCATCATGCGCCCGGTGAATTCGTCAACGATAATAACTTCGCCGTCTTTGACTACGTATTCGACGTCTCGGCGATAAAGCGCGTGCGCCTTGACGGCAGTGTCGACGTGATGTTTGAGCGGCCAGTTTTCCGGATCGGCGATGTTGCCGATGCCGAGCAGCCCTTCAATTTTCAGCCAGCCCTCGTCGGTGACGGTGATATTGCGGTGCTTCTCGTCGACCACGAAGTCGCCGGTGAGCTGCGCGGGCTCGCCGGGAGCGACGTCGATCTCTTCGCCTTTTTCGAGCTTCGGAATGATGCGGTTCACGCGGTAATACTTATCCGTGGATTCCTCGCTGGCGCCGGAGATGATAAGCGGCGTGCGGGCTTCGTCAATCAGGATGGAGTCGACCTCGTCGACGATCGAGTAATTGTGGCCGCGCTGCACGCAATCTTTCAGGTCAAACTTCATGTTGTCGCGCAGGTAGTCGAATCCAAATTCGTTGTTCGTGCCGTAAGTCACGTCGGCCGCGTAGGCGGCGCGGCGCTCTTCGTCATCGAGGTCGTGGACGATCACGCCGACGGTGAGGCCAAGAAAGCGATAGACCTTGCCCATCCATTCAGAGTCGCGCTTGGCCAGGTAATCGTTGACCGTGACCACGTGGACGCCCCGCCCGCTGAGCGCGTTCAGATAAACCGGAAGTGTAGCGACCAACGTTTTGCCTTCGCCGGTTTTCATTTCGGCAATCGTGCCCTGGTGCAGCACCATCCCCCCGATCAACTGCACATCGAAGTGGCGCATGTTGAGCACGCGGCGTCCGGCTTCGCGGACCACTGCGAATGCCTCCACCAGGATTTCGTTCAATACCTCCTGCAGGGCGTCGTAATGCTCTTTTTCAAGACGCTTCTGGCGGTCAATGTCAGGTTCGGATTCATCTTCGGCATCGGCCCCAACTTCAGCGGCACGAGGATCCGCAAAGCGCGCCAGTCGCTCCTGAATGCGCCGCCGGAACTCGTCGGTTTTGGCGCGCAGTTCGGCGTCGGTAAGCTTCTCGATCTGCGGCTCCAGCGCGTTGATGGCCGCGACCCGCGGCTTCAGACGCTTGACGACTCGCTCGTTTTTCGTTCCGAAAACTTTGCCTAGCAGGTTGTTAATCAAACCAGAAATCCTTCAGGGGCAACAGGGCCCACGGTGCTCTTTAAAGCCTAGCATATTTGGGGTGCGGGACGATCTTCCAGCGGTCTGGCGCGATCGTGGATGGTAAACTGAATTTACTTCGCGGCCTCCTGTAAGATTCCCCACAACGCATGCCATCCTTCTACGATCGTTTTGTCGAGTGTTCCGAGCGCTGGCCTCAGAACATTGCACTACAGATTCAGCGCCACGACCACCTCGAAACCTGCACTTATGCTGAAGTGCGGCGGATGGCTGAGTCCGTGGGCCGATGGATCACGGAAAATGGATTCGCACGCGGATCGCGACTGGCGATTCTGGCGGACAACCATCCGCGGTGGGTGGCGGCGTATCTGGGGATTATCGCTTCGGGATGCGCGGCCGTGCCGCTGGATACAGCCCTGCACGCCGACCAGGCGACGAAGCTCCTCAAGGACAGCGGCAGTTCGGTTCTCTTCTGCGACGCCAAACACAGCGCGGTAGCGCGGGATGCGGCCGCCGGTTTGCAAGTCGGCCTTGTGCTGATGGATCCGGAGCGCATGGCGCAGGTTTCCATCCACGATCAGTGGCTCGGCAATCTTCCTGCAATTTTCAACAGCGGGCCAGGTAAATTCAAATCTGTCGACGCCAAGCTCGACGAGCTTGCTTCCCTGCTCTATACGTCAGGAACCACTGCCGACCCCAAAGGCGTGATGCTTACGCACGCCAATATGCTGGGCGAGGTGGAGGCCGTGTTCAACTGGGTCGAAATCAGTCCCGCCGACGCCCTCCTCGGCGTGCTGCCTATGTTTCATGTGCTGGCCCAGATGGCGAATCTTCTGCTGCCGCTGGTGAAGGGAGCGCGCGTGGTGTATCTGGAAACGCTGAACACCACGGAATTGTTGCGCGCGCTGCGGGAGCGCGATATCACGACTTTCGCCGTGGTGCCGCAATTTTTCTACCTGATTCATGAGCGCATTTTTCAGGAAGTTGCGAAACGGGGGGCGATCACACGAAGAGCATTCCAGGGGCTGATGAGCCTCAATCGCACTTTGCGCAAGCTGGGGATCAATGCCGGGCCAGTCCTGTTCAGCAAGGTGCACGAGACGCTGGGCAAGAAGATGCGCTATCTGGCAACCGGAGGCTCGCGCTTCGATCCGCAGATTGGAAACGACTTTCACGACCTGGGCATCGACGTCTTGCAGGCTTACGGTCTGACGGAGACAACAGCTGCCGTGTTCGCAAATGCGCCGACCAACAACGTGATCGGCTCGGTCGGCCAAGCGTTGAAGGGAGTGGAAGCGAAGATTGTCGATCCGCAACCGCAGGAAGACGGCGGTCCATCCGTTGGCGAAGTTGCATTGCGCGGCGCGGTGGTGATGAAGGGATACTGGAACCGGCCCGATGCCACGGCCGCCGTGATGCGCGACGGGTGGTTTCTGACCGGCGATCTTGGCTATTTCGATTCGCACGGCAATCTTTTTCTCACCGGCCGCAAGAAAGAAGTCATCGTTCTCAGCAACGGCAAAAATGTCTATCCGGACGAGATCGAGACGCACTATCTGAAGTCGCCGCTCCTCAAGGAGATTGCGGTGATGGGGCTGGAAGGCAAGCCCGGCGAGGGCGGAGACCGGCTCTACGCCGTCGTGGTGCCGAATTTTGACATACTGCGGCAGCGCAAAATCGTCAACGTCAAAGAGGCTATTCGTTTTGACGTTGAAGGTCTGTCTCAGAAGATTGCTTCCACCAAGCGCATTGGCAGCTACGAGATCTGGCAAGAAGATCTGCCGCGCACCACCACTCGCAAGATCAAGCGTTTCGAAGTGGAGAAGCGGGTCAAGGCCAACCTCGCGCGAAAGAGCAATGAAGACGATTCTGCGTTGGCTGCGGAAAAGCCCTTAACTCCGGAGCAAACTGCGTGGCTCGACCAGCCAGGCGTGCAGCGCGCTCTGGAGATCGTGCGCGAAACGGCGCGTGCCAAGCCTCCACAGATGCGGCCTGACCTCAACCTGGATCTTGACCTTGGACTCGACTCCATGCAGCGCATCGAGTTGCTCAGCCAGTTGGAAGAAGCACTTGGCGGCGACGTAGACGAATCACAACTCGCCGAAATCTATACCGTGCATGATTTGATCGAAGCCGTGTTGCAGAGCGCGGCGAGCGGCGCGGGCGGTCCCGGAACCCGCCCGATTTTTGCCGGATGGAAAGCCATTCTCGCGGAAGAACCGAGCCCCAAGGAAGTGGCGGCGCTGGCCCGGCCGCAGCCCGTGAGCAATGCATTCTGGTATCTGGTTTCGCGGCTCGTGCAAATGGTTACTCGCGACCGCTTCGGGTTGCAGGTGCGCGGAATTGAAAAGTTGCCCAGGAGCGGTCCGTATATTCTCTCGTCCAATCATCAGAGCTATCTTGATGCCGCCATCCTCGCAAGCGTTTTGCCCTCGGACGTGTTTGACAAACTGTTTGCGGTCGGAACGAGCGACATTTTCGGCCAGGGATTCATGCTGTGGCTGGCGCGTTCGCTGCGAGTCGTAGTGGTAGATCCGGACGCGAATCTGATTCCCGCCATGCGCGCCGGCGCGTTCGGGCTGCGCCAGGAACGAGCCCTCATTCTCTATCCCGAGGGCGAACGCTCGATTGACGGCACCCCGCGAGTGTTCAAGAAAGGTGCAGCAATATTGTCGATTCACATGCGGGCGCCGATCGTGCCGGTTGCGATTGAGGGCTTTTACCAGGCTTGGCCAAGAAACAAACCGTTTCAGGGATTCGCACCGCTGAGCATAGTGTTTGGCGATCCGATTGTTCCACCGCCGGAGAGCCAGGTTTCGGAGGCTGCTTACGAAAAGCTTACCGCGGCCCTCAGATTCCAAGTCGTAGAAATGTGGGAAGAACTGCGAAGGGAACACTCTGGGCGCTGAGCTGTTCGATTACTTCGCGCGTGGATGCGTCTGGTCGTAGACCTGGAGCACGTGCTTCATCGAAAGCTGGGTATAACGTTGCGTAGTGGCGAGGCGCTCGTGGCCGAGCAACTCCTGGATGGCGCGCAGGTCGGCGCCCTCCTCCAGCATGTGCGTGCCGAAAGCGTGGCGCAGCGTGTGCGGATGAACGTCTGGTGAGAGGCCTTTAGCCACAGCGATCTTCTTGATGATGCGGCCGACGCTGCGCGTGGTCAGCCGCCCGCCGCGCTGGTTGATCAGCAGCGCAGAAGTAACTTTGTGCTTTTCAGTCATGGCTTGCTGGCGCACGGGGAGATAGGAAGCAAGTGCGCTTGTGGCCGAGCCGCCGAACGGAACATAGCGTTCCTTCTTTCCTTTGCCGCGAATCAGGATCACTTCCGAACTCAGCCGAATATCGTCGAGGTTGATGCCGATCAGCTCTGAGTTGCGAATGCCGCATCCATAAAGCAATTCCAGCATGAGCCGGTCGCGCTCCGGAAAAGCCGCTACTTCGGGCATTTCGCCATCGAGCACGGAGTTCATCTCTTCGATAGTCGGCACGCGCGGAAGTTTTGTGGAGAGCTTCGGCGTGGCCACGAGTTTCGCGGGATTCTGTTCCACCACTCCCTCCCGCGCCAGCCAGCGATAAAGCGAGCGCACGGCGGCCAGCGACCGCGCCACCGAAGTTTTGCCCTGGCCTTTTTCGTAAAGCTGAGACAGGAACCCGCGGATCGCGATGTGGTCAATCTCTTTCCAGCGGCGCGAGCCGGCGTAAGCTGAGAAGTTGGCCAGGTCGCCGCTGTAAGCTTTGATGGTATGCGGCGAGGCGTTGCTCTCGCGCAGATGACGGAGGAAATCCGCGACGGCCTTGGCGACGATGGTCTTTTCCTTGCTCATTGCCGTTCTGTTCGGACTCTGGCTAATTGCTAACGCCAACCGCTAAATGCTGATTCGTACGTAAAACGTCCCCGCGCATGCGGCCTTGATGCTTGGCCACTCAACTTTAACTCTTGTCGCTGGTTACACTTGCGCGTATGCACAGAACTGTACGTACAATTCCGCCAGCACAGAATGTTCCTTCAGGAACACTTCTGCGATTCTGCACTCTCTCCGCGATCATCTCCCGTTCCTTCATCTGGCCTTAGCTCTTGGATGATGTTTCTGATACACGGTGCGCAGCCGATCGAGCGCCAGATGCGTGTAGACCTGGGTGGTCGAGATGTCAGCGTGGCCGAGGATGGTCTGCACCGTCCGCAAATCCGCGCCGTTCTCCACCATGTGCGTGGCGCAGGAGTGGCGCAGCATGTGCGGCGACGCCTTCCGTCCCGACGCGGCCGACGCGGCGCGCACCATTTGCCAGACGCGCTGGCGCGTCAGCTTGTGAGCGCCGCGCGCCAGGAACAGCAGCGGCGAACTCTTGAGCGGCGGTGAGGAGCTGCCACGCCGCTTCCCTGCCGCCAGCACCGGACGCGAATGTGCCAGATATTCCGTCAGCGCATCCTGCGCGCCTTTCCCCAGCGGCACCACGCGTTCTTTATCGCCCTTGCCGCGCACCAGCATGTAGCCGGCCTCCAACTTCAGGTCTTCCAGTTTGGCGCTGACGATTTCCGTAACGCGCAACGCTCCGGCGTAGAGGACCTCAAGCATGGCGCGATCGCGCGTCGCCAACGCTGCCGAAGTTTTCGTCTCCTGCGCCGGCGTTACGGTGTGCCGCAACGCTGGAGCAGCGAGAGTCGCTTCCATTTCGTCGCGCGCCAGCGACTTGGGCAACACCTTCCACTGCCGCGGCGACTCGATGTTCAGCGTGGGGTCGTGTTCGATTTTCTTGTCGAGCAGCAGGTAGCGATACAGATGCCGTAGCGCCGAGAGCTTGCGCCCCACGCTGCGTCCATCCACCTGATTGCTAAAAAGCTGCTGGAGAAATTCGCGCACCTCGTTGCGGCGCGCGGTGAGCAGCGTGCGCTTATGCTTTTCCAGGAACCCGGCGAACTGTCCGACGTCGGTGGTATAGGCGCTTACGGAAAGTGGCGCCAATCCTTTCTCGATTCTTAAGTAGTCGAGAAAGCTGGAGAGCACGCGCGAGTTGGCGTCCGGAACCATGCGAAGAAGGATATTAAGTATCCGCGTTATCGGACGCTGGGAAAAGTGACGAACCGGGTGCGGCAGGAGACGTAGCAAGCTACGTCTCTACAGCACAGCTTTTTTCTTTGTCGTAGAGACGTAGCTTGCTACGTCTCCCCACCACTGCTCACGGCTTGCTCACTTCCCGCAGCATCTCCACAGCGTAGAGCGCTCCCTCGGGAGTTTCTTCGTGCTTGAAGTAGGCGAACACGTCGCGGCCGGCGGCGATGTGCCCATGGATGCGGTCGATCATAGAGCGGCGTTCGTCGCCGGTGTAACTCGGCTTGCGGAAGCGGTAGTAGACAAACGCGGCGGTTGCAACCTCAGGCGTGGTCAAGGTTTCGGTTTCGGCGATGCACACCGCTGCCTGGTGCGAGCGCAACAGGTCCCAGGTGGAGTCGCTAAACCACGACGCGTGGCGAAACTCGAACGCGGCTGGGACGGTGCGCGGCAGAATGGCGAGAAAATCTTTCAGCAGAGTGGCGTCGGCCTTCAGGTTTGGCGGGAGTTGAAAAAGTATGGGGCCAAGTTTGCCGGCCGAAGCCAGCGGCTCGATTGTAGCGAGAAATCTGGGAACAAAGTCCTCTGCTCCCTTCAATCGCTTGATGTGCGTGATCACCTGGTGCGCCTTCACGCCGAAGCGAAAGTGCCCCGGAGTTTCCTTGATCCAGTTTTGGATCGTGGTTTCTTTCACCAGCTGACGGAAAGTGAAGTTCACCTCCACCGTGTTGAGCTGGGTCGCGTAGTGGCCCAGGAACTTTTTCTGCGCCAGCTTGGCGGGATAAAAGTCGGGCTTCCAGCCTGGGTAAGCCCATCCGGAGGTTCCAGCGAAAAGTTGCGGCATATGACAACTCGATGGCAAGCGTACCGGCGCTGCCAAGCGGGCAAGAGTGCCCGCTCCACACGAGGACGGGATTATACCTTGGGGCGAGAGCACGGGCGCTGCCAAGCGGGCAAGAGTGCCCGCTCCACACAGGCTGGGATTATGTCTTGGGGCGAGTCTTCGCCCCCGTGGGTTTCTTGCCTTTCTTCGCGGTTCCTTCGTGGCGAACGCTGCGTGACTCTTCCGCCTGAGCGGCGATCTCGATGGGCTGCGGCTTTTCTGCGGCGGCGCTCGCGGCCAATTTCTTCAGATCCGGCAGAGATTGTTTCAGCTCCAGCACCGGCTCGAACAGATCGCCGATTTTCTCGAATCGCCTGACAGTGTCCTTGGCCTCAAACACCAGCAGGCCGGCATCTTTCTTCTTGTGCGTGCGCTCCACTTCTTCCCAGGTCACGGGAGTGGAGACCGTGGGATGTTCGCGCGCGCGCAGGGAATACACACCGATGGTAGTTTTGTGCTCGTCGTTCTGGCTCCAATCGACAAACACTTTCCCGGTGCGCACTTGCTTCTTCATCTCGGAGACGACTTGATCGGGGTGGTCATGCTCGAGAAGTTGCGCCAGCGCGTGCGAAAAGAGTTTGGTCGAATCGTAGGTGACGGGAGTGTTCAGCGGGACATAAATTTGCAGGCCTTTTGAGCCGGAGGTTTTTGGAAAACTCTGCAAGCTGAAATGTTCGAAGATTTCACGCAGCCAGAGTCCGACCTGGCAACACTGCACGATGTTCGCGGGAGGGCCCGGGTCGAGATCGAAGACCATCATGGTGGGACAGGTAATGTCCGTCGCCAGCGAGAGCGACGGATGCAGTTCGAGCGCAGCCAGATTGGCCAGCCAGACCAGCGTGGCCATGTCATCCGCGAGAACGTAATGGATGGTGCGGCGGTTGCGCCCGCTCCAGATGGGCGCCGTCTTTACCCAGTCCGGCTTGTGCATGGGTGCGTTCTTCTCGAAAAAGGGTTCGCCTTCCACACCGTCGGGATAACGCTTGCGCGTGAGCGCGCGGCCGACGAGATGCGGAATAATCGCGGGCGCGATGCGGACGTAGTAGTCGATGACATCCTTCTTCGTGAATCCAACGGCGGGGTAGAGCACCTTCTCGAGATTCGACAGCTTCAGTTGTCTGCCCTGGACGTCGATGACGGAATCCATCGTTTGCTCCCGCCCGCATTGTGCCTGAAACGGTGAGAACCGCCAAATGCAGGGGAAGGCGGCGGGCAAGAAACCGTCGAGCTTCGCTCGACCGGACAGCCGAGGGCGGTTGTCCCCACATAAGCACCCCGGAAACTGAAACGCGACTCCGCCACGGGCTCGCCGGTTTGACAACTTCCCTTTCCGCCACGTACTTTCAGACTTCCGCCCTGTGGATTCGTCTAACCCATGCCCGTCCAAAATCATGCTGGCCGAAATCGTAACGATTAATTCGGAGGTCCAATGAAACGCCGCATCCTAAGAACCGCCGCTGCCCTGCTTCCATTTCTGCTCTTCGCGGCCTTCGCCTCGGCCCAGGACGTAACCTCTTTCGAGAAGCGCATCACGGTGAAGAAGCTGGCGAACGGGCTGACGCTGCTGCTCTGCGAGCGGCCGGAGGCGCCGGTCTTTTCGTTCTATACGCTGGTGGACGCGGGCTCGGCGCAGGACCCCATGGGCAAGACCGGGCTGGCGCACATGTTCGAGCACATGGCGTTCAAGGGCACGGACAAGATTGGCACGACGGATTATGCCGCGGAAAAACCGGCGCTGGCAAAAGTTGAAGTTGCCTATGCGGCTTACATCGCCGAGCGCGACAAAAGCGTGGGACGCGACGAGGCTAAGCTGAAGCAGCTGGAAAAAGACTGGAAGGACGACGTCGCCGCCGCCGACAAATTTGTAAAGTCGAACGAATTCGGCAAGATCATCGAGCAGAACGGCGGCGAAGATCTCAACGCCTCGACCAGCTACGATGAGACTGAGTACCACTATTCACTTCCAGTCAACCGGCTCGAACTGTGGGCGTATCTGGAATCGGAGCGATTTCTGCACCCCGTGATGCGGGAGTTTTACAAGGAGCGGAACGTGGTGATTGAAGAGCGGCGGATGCGCACGGACAGCAATCCGATCGGCAAACTGCTCGAGCAGTTCACGGCCGAGGCGTTCGAGGCGCATCCTTATCACCGGCCGACGGTGGGTTGGATGTCAGACCTGAATTCGTTTTCTGCCACCGACGCGCAGCATTTTTTTGACAAGTATTATGTGCCTTCAAACATGGTCGTGGCCGTGGCCGGTGATGTGAATCCAACGCGCGACCTGCCGATCCTGGAAAAATATTTCGGACGCCTGCCCACGCGCCCGCAGCCGGACGAAGCCACTACCACCGAGCCGCCGCAGAACTCGGAACGCAGGGTGGTGTTGAAGGAACAGACGCAGCCGCTTTATCTCGAGGGCTATCATCGCCCCGACTACCGCAGCAAAGATGACGCGGTTTACGACGCGATCACCGATCTCATGTCCGACGGCCGCACTTCACGGCTCTATCGCGCGCTGGTGCGGGATAAGAAGATCGCATCGTTCTCGGCGGGATTCACCGGCCTGCCCGGCATCAAGTATCCGCACCTGTTTGCGTTCTATGCATTTCCGTTGCCGGGTCACAACCCGCAGGAAATGGCGGACGCGATCCACGTGGAAATTGAGCGCCTGAAGAAAGAGGACATCAGCGACGACGAATTGAAGATGATCAAGACGCGCACCAAGGCCAACCTCATCCGCAGCCTCGCCGATAACGAAGGGCTGGCCACCAACCTGGCCAGCAACGAGACGCGGTACGGCGACTGGCGCGAGCTGTTCCGCGGCGTCGACCGCATCGACCAGGTGACCAAGGCCGACATTCGGCGCGTGGCCAACGCGACGTTCGTGGATACGAATCGCACGGTGGGCATCATCGAAACGGCAGGCGGGGGACCGGGTGAGGACAAGCAGGGCAACTCCGGCGATCAAGGAGGTGCGCAATGATTAGCTCGACAGAAGTGAATAGCTCGACAGGAAAGACGCGCACGACGAAATGGAATGTCATCGCGATCAGCCTTCTTCTTGCGATGAGCGCCATTTTCGCGACGTCGCTCCGCGCCTCGGCGCAAGCCGCGAGTTACCAGCAGATTCCTATCCCGCCGTTACCGGCGTTTCATCCGCAGCAGCCCAAGCGCGTCGAACTGCCCAACGGCATGGTGATTTTCCTGCAGGAAGATCACGAACTGCCGTTGATCGACGGATCGGCTCGCATACGCGGCGGATCGCGCGACGAACCCGCCGGCAAGACTGGGCTCGTCGATATTTACAGTGAAGTGTGGCGCACCGGCGGAACGAAAGCCCAGACTGGCGACCAGCTCGACGACTTTCTCGAAGTGCGCGCGGCTAAAGTGGAGACGGGCGGCGGACCGGACTCCACCACCATTAGCTGGTCATGCCTGAAGGGCGACCTCGACGATGTGTTCAAGGTTTTCGTCGACGTGCTGCGTAACCCGGAATTTCGCGCCGACAAAATCGAGATCGCGCAGAAGGGTGAAGACGATGGCATTTCACGGCGCAACGATGAAGCCGGAGGAATTGCCGCACGCGAGTCCGCCAAGCTCGCTTACGGCGCTGACAATCCTTACACTCGCGAACCGGAGTACGCCACCGTGGCGGCAATTACGCGCCAGGATTTGATCGAGTGGCACGGTAAGTATGTGCATCCGAACAACATGATTCTCGGCGTGACCGGCGACTTCGATGCCGCAGCCATGGAAGCCAAGCTGCGAGCGGCGTTTGAGTCGTGGCCCCAAGGTCCATCGCTTCCCAAAGACAATGTTCAATACCACCCGGCTGCGCCTGGCTATTACCTCGTCCCGAAAGACGACGTGAACCAGAGCAGCATCCGCATGGTGGCGCTGGGCACGACCCGCGACAATCCCGACTATTACGCCATCAGCGTGTTCAACGAAGCGTTCGGGGGAGGATTTTCGTCGCGCCTGTTCAACGATATCCGCACCAAGCGCGGCCTGGCTTACAACGTTGGCGGCGGCATTGGCGCCAACTTCGGGCATCCCGGCATTTTGCAGATCGTGATGGGCACCAAGAGCCAGAGCACGATCGAAGCCATCGAGGCGGCCGGCGAAGATATCGACAACCTGGCCAAGCAGCCCATTACGGAGGACGAGATCAAGCGCGCCAAGGATTCCATCCTGAACGCTTTCATTTTCCGGCTCGACTCGCCCGACAAGATTCTGGGCGAGCGCATGACGTACGAATACTACGGATATCCACCTGATTGGCTGGACAAGTACGAGGCGGAAATCAGGAAGGTTACGGCCGCGGATGTAAACCGCGTGGCCGCGAAATATTTGCACCGCGATCAGCTCGCCGTTCTGGTGGTCGGTAACACCAAAGAATTCGACAAGCCGCTCTCGTCGCTGGGCGCGGTGAAGGAAATCGACATCACGATTCCGCCTCCGCCCGGTCATAAAACTGATGCGAAAGACGAGGCGAAAGCGGGTTCGAGGGGCAGCGCGAAGCAAGAAGGATCGACCGACGAGCCCGGCCCCACGGTCACGGAGTCAAACGCCGAAGGCAAAGCCCTTGCCGCGAAGGTGGTGGCAGCGATGGGCGGCGAGGCCAAACTCGCCGGCATCAAATCGACTAAGGCCACGCTGACCATCACCCGGAAAACGCCGCAGGGCGACGTTCCCCTGCCGATGGAGACGATCGTTGTTTTTCCTGACCACCTGCATGCAGCGATGCAAACACCCAACGGAAACCTGGAAATCGTGGTTACACCCGATGCTGCCTTCATGGCGATGCCCGGCCAGGGCCTGCGCGACTTCCCTGCGTCGCAGAAGGCGGAAAGTCTGGAGCAGATTAAGCGCGATCCTATTTTCATCGCCGCGCACTGGAAAGATCCCGACGTGTTCTTTCGCGCCGCCGGAGCGGAAAAAGTCGGCGACATCGACGCCCGCATCGTCGACGTAAATGCCAAAGGCTCTGCGATCCGCTGGTTCGTCGATCCGCAGACCGGCCACATTCTGAAAGAAACTTACCGCACGCTCGGTCCGAGTGGCCCCACGCAGGGTGAAACTACCATGGAAAACTGGAAGCCCCTCGGCGGGCTGACCGTCCCCCTCATTCGCAAGAACAAACAGAACGGGGAAGACTCCAGCGCAGCGGAATACTCGGCGCTGGAAGTCAATCCTACGGTGGACTCGAAGATCTTCGACAAGCCCGCAGCGAAAGAAGGCGATCAGCCCTAGCCTGATCAACCCTGGCACGTTCCCGAGACCGCGCCGCGCCCCCGCTTCGCATCGGTTTTCGTCGCGTGTTCATTGACTTGCCCGTTTCCCGCACGTAGGATTCTGCTTCTGTGATCGGGCGAACCATCTCGCATTACCGCATCGTCGAAAAGCTCGGGGGCGGCGGGATGGGCGTGGTCTACAAGGCGGAAGACACGCGCCTGCATCGCTTCGTCGCCCTTAAATTCCTGCCCGAGCAAGTTGCCCGCGATCCGCAGGCGCTTGCCCGTTTTCTATTCGAAGCCCAAGCGGCATCTGCGCTGAACCACCCCAACATTTGCACCATTCACGACGTAGGCGGGCAGCAGGGCGAAGCCTTCATCGCCATGGAATTTCTGGAAGGGCTGCCCCTGAAGCATCGCATTGGGGGACGTCCGCTGGAAATGGACGCGTTGCTGGCTCTGGCAATCGAAATCGCCGACGCTCTCGACGCCGCGCACAGCAATGGAATTTTTCACCGCGATATCAACCCGTCAAATATTTTTGTCACCAAGCGCGGGCACGCCAAGATTCTGGACTTCGGCCTCGCGAAGCTCGCGGTCGGAGAAGAGGGCAGCGTCAGCGGCAACACTTTTGGCGGGGTCACGCAGTCACCAGAAGACCTCCCGCGCGCCGGCTCCGCTCTGGGAACGATCCCTTACATGTCGCCGGAGCAGGCGCTTGGCAAGCCGCTCGATTCCCGCACCGATCTGTTCTCGTTCGGTGTCGTGCTCTATGAGATGGCAACAGGAGTCCTGCCTTTTCAGGGACACACCACGGCTGCTTTTTTCGACTCTCTCATTCACAGCGTGCCGGAATGGCCGCTGGAATTTAATTCCGCGACGCCTCCCGAACTGGAACGCATCGTAAGAAAGGCGCTTGAGAAGGATCCGGCGCAGCGCTATCAGAGCGCTGCTGAAATGCGGGTCGACTTGCAGCGCCTGCGCCGGGAAATGGAATTGAAACAAACCCAGACCAGCGGGACTTCCCAGAGACCGGCATCGGATTCGAAAGAGAGAATCCGCGCCCTATTCGCAACCGCGTTCCACACTCCTCACCCTCAACCGAAGGCCGCCCGCGCCAGGTTGCTGGCGAGCGGTGTTTTTGCGGTGGCAGTATTGGCGGCAATTCTCTGGTTCGTGAGATCGCCGATCGCCCCGCCGGTTGTGATTTCGTCGACCCAGATCACCAACGACGGAACCTCCAAGCGTTCGCTGGTCACCGACGGCGCTCGACTGTACTTTTCCGAATATCTCAACGGCCACTCAGTTCTCATGCAGGTTTCCACTTCGGGAGGAGAAACCGCGCCGGTGCCAACTTCGCTGGCCAGCGCCGACATCTATGATTTCTACCCAGCCCGTTCTGAATTGCTGGTGAAAGGCGCGGCGGAGGGCACCGACACGGAGTGGCCGGTAGGGATATTGCCGCTGCCCGCAGGGTCGCTCCGGCCCGTGGGAAACATTCTGGCTCACGCCGCCACCTGGGCGCCCGATGGCCAGCACATCGTGTATGCCAGCAAGTCAAGTTTGTACTCCTGCAACTCGGATGGAACCGATTCGCACGAGATCGTCGCCGTGCCGGGAGTTCCTTTCGCGCCTCGATTTTCTCCCGACGGCCGCCGCCTGCGCTTCACCATCCGCAACACCGACCAGCGCACGTCTTCCCTCTGGGAGGTTTCGGTGGACGGAAGGGATTTGCATCCGGTCTTGCCGGACTGGAACAAGCCAGCGCAAGAGTTCGGCGGAACGTGGACGCCGAACGGAGAATACTTCCTGTTTGAATCCACTCGCGACCATACCCAGAACATCTGGGCTCTTCGCGAGGCATCTTCCTTGTTTCACAAGACCAGCGGCCAGCCTACACAGTTGACCCTGGGTCCGCTCATGTTCAGCAATCCGACGCCGAGCGCGGATGGAACGAAACTGTTCGTCATTGGCCAGCAGCGCCGGTTCGATTTGATCGGCATGGGTCGAAGCGATGGCGCTCGCAGCGATACTGCTAGAACCGGAATGGATCGCAAAGCGCAGTTCTCCGTCACCTTGCCTGGGGTTTCGGCGGGCGAGGCCGATATTTTGGGGAAGGGCGAGTGGATCACCTACATCGCTCATCCGGAACTCACGCTCTGGCGCAGCAAGCTTGACGGAAGTTCGCGCACTCAACTCACCTATGCACCCATGCAGGCGCACATGCCGCGCTGGTCGCCCGATGGAACTGAAATCGCATTTATGGCGTCGCGCCCGGGAAAACCGTGGAAGATCTTCGTGATGCCCGCCGAGGGCGGCACACCGCGCGAAGTCACCGCTGGAGATCACAACCAGGGTGATCACAATCAGGGCGACCCCAGCTGGACTGCGAAAGGCGACGCCGTTGTGTTCGCGGGAATGCCGTGGCTGGAATACGGAACTGCGACCGGCCCTAACATTCACATTGCTGACGTGAAGACCGGGCAGGTCTCGGATGTGCCGGGCTCCGAAAATCTTTTCAGTCCGCGCTGCTCGCAGGATGGCCGCTACCTGGCCGCTCTCTCCGCCGACTCCACCAAGCTGAAGCTCTTCGATATGGACAAGAAAACCTGGGCGCAACTCGCCGCGTCGCAGTTCGGTTTCGAGAACTGGTCACACGATGGCAAGTATCTGTACGCGGAGGATTATTCCGATAGTAGCGATGACTTCGTGCGCGTCAGCGTAGCCACCGGCAAAGAAGAACGCCTGCTCAGCCTCAAGGAAGTTCCCCGCGGCTTCGATCCGTGGGAATTCTGGGTTGGCCTGGCGCCCGATGACTCCCCGCTCCTGATGCGGGATCGCAGCACCCAGGAAATCTACAGTTTGGAAGTGCGGCTGCCGTAAAGGGGCTCTGGGTCACTTCTCCATCGAACGGCTTCCTGGCGAGGCCACTGCTTATGTGGCGACAGCCGCCTCGGCTGTCCCGCCAGGGCGAAGCCCGGCGCCGAGAGTGCTCGAGCGTCGCAGTCTTGATTCTTCCTAAGCTCTTCCTCTCTCTGCAAGCCTCCATTCCCCAAGAGAGGCGCCTTGACAAAACTTGCTCGCGCGAAATACTGTATAGCGAACAAAAGGCGAATATCAATATGGCCTCCCTGCCGCTGCTCCCGCTTCCCGATAAACCTCAACTGGTCGGCATCGCCCGGCTGGCTTCCGAGGGCGAGTCTCTGCGCGAGGGGCACAACGTGGAGTACTTCACGCTCCCCGCCAAGTCTCTGCTAAACCGCTGCGTGAGCGGCAGGCAGATGCCCTTTACCTGGACGATCAATCCTTACCGCGGCTGCGAATTCGCCTGCAAATACTGCTACGCCCGCTACACCCACGAATTCATGGAGATGCGCGACAGCGCGGACTTCGAGCAGAAAATTTACGTCAAGCAGCACGCCGCCAATCTGCTGCACCACGACCTGCGCCGCGTGAAGGCGGGAGAAGCCATTGCCCTTGGAACCGCCACCGATCCTTACCAACCCGCCGAACGCCGTTACGAGGTCACGCGCGGCATTCTCGAGGAGTTCGCGCGCCAGCGCGGATATGAATTGGGCATCGTCACCAAATCAAACCTGATCGTGCGTGACCTCGACCTTCTGCGAGAAGTTGCGAAAACAAATAAGCTCTCCGTCCACATCACAGTTACAACTCTGAATGTCGACTTGGCGCGGATACTTGAGCCGCGTGCTCCGCGTCCCGACTTGCGCCTGGATGCCGTGAGAGCTCTCAGCGCGGCCGGCTTGCGCGTGGGCGTGAGTTGTTCGCCGGTTTTGCCCGGGATTACGGATTCCTCCACAGACTTGGAAGCCGTGGTGCGCGCCGCCGCCGAGGCTGGCGCCGACCACGTGTTCGCCAATCCGCTTTTCCTGAAGCCCTGCTCGGCGGCCGTGTTCCTTCCCTTCCTCGAGCAAAACTTTCCGGCGCTGGCCGAGAACTACCGCCAGCGCTATCAGGGGCGTTCATTCTTGCCAGAAGCATATGGCAACCGCCTGTCGCAGCTCATCAAAAGCTTCCGCGAGAAATATAAGATCTCGCATGCCGATCGCCGCGCCGATCGGACCGCCTATGCGACCAAATGGCCGGTAAAGGGCTTTGAAGAACAGATGGACTTGTTTTGAATAGGTAAGACTGAACGTCGACGTCGGACCTCAGGCCTCAGCCGACCAAGGTCCGAGGTCCGTCGTCCGAGCTCCTGATTCGATACTCAATCCTTCCGCTCCTCTATAATCGTGTTGAGCCTCATGGCAACCGCCTTTCCCCAACAGCCTCCCGCTCAGCCCCTGTCCTTAACCGGGCGGCTGCGGAAATTCTGGCGCCGCGTCACCGAAGGACTGGAGGTCAGCCAACTCTGGTCGCAGTTCGAGGGCGAAGCTCGCGCCAGTTACCGGCTCTACTCCAGGGACGTTGAAGCGAAAACTCCCGAAGGGCTCACCAATCGCGGCCACCGCCTGCACGTGGTGAAGGAATTTTTCTGGGCCGTGCTGGAGAAGCTTTCGCCGGCGCGCCGCGTGCTGCTGCTGGCGGCGCTGGTCTGCCTGATCATTCCCCACGCCGGCTTCAGTTACAGCGGAGAAGGCGGCAGGATTTCCACGGTGGAGTTCGACCTGCATTTTTGGGGCGGGCTGCTCCTGTTTCTTCTGCTGATCCTCGAGATCGCCGACCGCGTGGTGATGAAACGCGATCTGCAGATTGCGCGCGAGATTCAAACCTGGCTCCTGCCCGGCGCTCCGCCGCAAGTCCCCGGCCTGGTTTTCGCCTACACCACGCGGCCCGCAAACACCGTGGCCGGCGACTACTACGACGTATTTCCGCGCCCCGGCAAAACACCCGACCAGAATCGGGTTGTGCTCGCCGTCGCCGACGTCGCGGGCAAAAGTATTCCCGCAGCTATTCTGATGGCCACGTTCCAGGCCAGTCTCAAGACGCTTTCCACGGCGCAGGTTGCACTGCCGGAGCTCGTTGCCAACATGAACCGCTACGCCTGCTCCAACAGCCAGGGCGGCTTGCGCTTCACCACCGCGTTTCTCGCCGAGTATGACCCTGTCCGCCGCACCCTGGATTACATCAACGCCGGACACAACCAACCGATCCTGCTGCGCCGCAATGGAGGGATCGAGCGCCTGGATGTTGGAGGTCTGCCGCTCGGCATTCAGCCCGAAGCAAAATACGAAGCTGCAAGTATCACGCTCGCCCCGGAAGATTGGCTGCTGATTTTTACCGACGGCCTGGTAGAAGCTGAGAATGTTCATCAGGAAGAGTACGGCGAAACCCGCGTCCTGAGCGCGATTGCGGCCGGCGCCGCCCTGACGCCGAGCGAGATGCTCAAACGCCTGATGACCGAACTCGATCTTTTCGTCGGGCAAACGCCCCAGCACGATGACGTGACGTTGATGCTGCTGAAGGCGGAGTGAAGTTAGTCTTTCTTCATCTGTTCCGCGTACATCCGATGGAACGCGTGCACTCCCTTTTCCTGCGTCGCGCTGAAGCGCCCGCGCGAGTAACTTCGCGAACGCAAGTTCTTCTGCACAATCTCGCAAATGCCAACATCCTCAATCTGGATTTGATCGCTGAACTCAACTGACGCTTTCGCCACTGGGCTGCTGTGATCTTTTTCCGGCAGATACCACTCAAAAATCGCCAGCGACCGCTCCGGCTCGATCGGCAGCACGATGTTCAACGAAATATTGTCGGGATAGCAGTTCAGCATCCAGTTGGGAAAAATCCAGAAATAGTCGGTGGTCAAGCCTTCGGCCGCTTCCTGATACCGTCGCGGCGTCGTGTCTCCAGCCTGGGCTCCGCGGATGGGGCTGAACTGCCGCACGTGCCGCTCATAGGGCTCGACCACGTAGGCATTGAAATCCAATTCGCGATTCAGCCCGGGATGCACGCTGGGCAGGTGATAGCCTTCGAGATAGTTATCGACATAGGTTTTCCAGTTGCACTTCATGTCGTAAGTGCGGCGCTCGAACAGCTTCATTCCGGCGAATTGAAACCTCTCCGCCTGCCTCGGTAATTCGCCCAGGCTCTCGCGCAGAGGCCGCGCCTGCGTATCCAGATTCACCGGACTCAGATTCACGAAGATAAAGCCGAACCATTCTTCCGTGCGCACCGGTGCTAACGCGAAATCTTCGGCGCGAAATCCCTCCACGCCGTCGATTTCCGTGGCACTGATCAACGTGCCGTCAAGGCCGTAGGTCCATCCGTGATAACCGCAACGGAAAAGTTTCCGCGAGCCGCATCCTTCCGCCGGAGGCCCGGCGCGATGCCGGCAAACGTTGTAAAAGGCGCGCAGTTTTCCATCGGCCCCACGCACGATCAGCAGCGGCTCGCCTACCAGTTCCGTCGTGAAATAGTCGCCCGGATCCTTCACCTGGTCGCGATGCCCCACCACCTGCCAGCTTCGCGCAAAGATTTTTTCCTTCTCCGCCACGAAGGCCCCAGTATCCGTGTAAAGATGCGAAGGCAGAGTCCAGGCTCGCGTCACATCGGAATCAATCTGCAGGGACTCAAGAGGGTTAGGCATAGGGAGAGCGCGATTATTGTAATCTGGAAATGCAATCTGGAAATTTAATCCGGAAATGCCATTTGGAATTGCAGGCCGGAACGCCTTGCCGATTCAATCGTGCCCCAGATCGAAACACAAAAATCGACTTCCTCGCTAACCCGCACTGAACTGCTTTCCCTGGCAGGCGTGCTGATCGGTACTCTGCTCACGTTCGCTTCGACCTTCGCATTTGGCTGGGTCTATGACGATCCGCCTCAGATTCCGCAAAACCCGAATCTCGAGTGGAGCCGCTTGGGCTTCCTCTTCACGCATCAACTCTGGGCCTCGATGGCCGGCGTGGAAGGCCGATTCTACCGGCCCCTGCTTACGCTCTGGTTCCTGATCAACAAAACCTTCTTCGGTCTCAACCCTCATTACTTTCACGTGACCACCGTCCTCGCCCACTTGGCGGCCACGGCCCTGGCATTCTTCGTGGCCCGCGCGTTATTGAAGGACGCGGGCGCAGCCCTGTTCGCGGCTGCGATCTTCGCCGTCCATCCTCTTCAGGTGGAGTCGGCCTCGTGGATCTCCTCGGTGAACGATTCGCTCGCCGCCGCTCTCTGCTTTGCCAGTTTCTTGATTTATCGCAAAGCCCGCGCCGCGCCGCGCAATCCCGCCGCCCGGTGGACGCTCGCAGGAATTCTTTTCTTTCTCGCGCTGCTCACCAAAGAGGTGAGCGTCGTGCTCCCCGGGATTATCCTGGTCGATCTTTGGGCTATATCCCGTCAGTCCGACTCCCGCATCGACCCCCAAGCAGAATTCCATCGACGTTCCCCCATCGCAGCAATCGCGACCTATGGCGCCATCGCCGTACTTTGGATGACCCTCCGCTCCTGGGCCCTGGGCGGGACGGCGGCCATTTCCTCCTCACTACCGTGGAGCACCACCTTGCTGAGCGCCCCCAAAGTCATCCTGTTTAATTTGTACCGCGTGGTTCTTCCGATCGGCTTGAGCCCGCACTACGACTTCCGCTTGATCGAATCGCCCGGTCCGCAGTTTTTTGTCACGTTACTGGCTCTGCTTGTTCTCGCCGCGCTCGCCGTCCTGGAGGCAAGACGCGACGCTCGCCTGTGGGTCGCGTTCGCGTGGCTGATTTTCCCCATGCTCCCCACCCTCAATCTCCGCTGGATGAACGAAGACGATTTTATCCACGACCGTTACCTGTACATGAGCATGCTCGGAGTGGCTCTGCTGGCGGGTTCCGCCTATGCCTGGATAAGAGATTGGATGAAAAGCAAGTGGCCGGGAATGCGGCTGGTTCGCCCCTTGGCCGCATGCATTGTGGTTATGCTGGCGTTCGCCAGCGCCATTCAATCGGAGTACTGGGCCACCGACGTCACGTTGTTTGCGCGCGCCGTCAACCGCGCTCCTGACAACGAATGGGCACAGCTTAACTACGGCTCCGCTCTCAGCGCTCGCGAAAAATTCGCCGACGCGGCCCCTCATTTTGCGCGATCCTACGAATTAAAGCCCGGCTGGCGGGCCGCGGATTTCGCGGGTTTTGCTTATCAGCAGTCCGGAGACTTGGCTCAAGCAGAACATTGGTTCAGAACCGCTCTGCAACTCGATCCCTCCCTCGCCACCGCCTGGCTCGGACTGGCCCAGGTTTCCCTGTTGCAGCATCTCCCCGAGCAAGCGATCCCTTATTTGAAAAAAGCGCTGGAGCTCGAACCCTCCGCCGACGGATATCACTACGCGTTGGGAACCGCGCTGGAGCAGGTTTCGCAACGCGACGCCGCCATCGAGGAATACAAAACCGAATTGCGTCTGCACCCCTACCAGACTGGCGCACGAAAGGCCCTTGAACGACTCCAGCCTGCGGCGCAATAAGAGTCGTTATCTGCAGTGCCCCTCGGTGCAAGGCCAGGTGCAAGGCCAAAAGATATCGGCGTTCTACATTGGGACACTGCCCGTCCCGAAATGACAGGATTTGTCAGCCTCGCGACGGATTTTGGCAATGAAATGAGTCCTTGAGGAGTCTTAGAATAGGGACTGAAGTTTGGCCTCGTAATGAAAATAAAGCCTTTGCCCAAATCCACGCCGGAACGAAGGTAACTACTAGGTTTGGTCCGGCAAATGCCAATATCTATCCCGACTGCGTCATTCGTGACCAGAACAAATTCAAAAAAGAACCATACGAGGGGAAAAATCGAGATGCGGAAACAGAAGGGTTTCTCACTAATCGAGCTGCTGATCGTGGTGGCAATCATCCTGATCATTGCGGCTATCGCAATTCCTAACTTGATGCGCGCCAAGATGGCAGCCAACGATTCGTCTGCGGCCGCTTCCGAGCGCTCCATCGTCACCGGTGAAATTGGCTATTTCTCAGCCTATCCCACCATTGGCTTCACCGCCCTGTTGGCTCTGGGTGGCGCGAACGGTGCGCAATGCGTTCCCAGCACCACCACCGCTTGCATGATCGACAGCAACCTGGCCAACAACGGTACTCCGGCTGGCTCTGGTAAGAGCGGATACTCCTTTGTCTCGACGCCCAGCACGGGCGCCGGCAGCCCGGTTCCGAACCAGTTCCTGACCAGCGGCACCCCGCTCAGCGCGACGACCGGTTCCAAGGCGTATTGCGCGACCGACGACGGTGTGGTCCGCACGCAGCTTCCGGGCACCATCACGATTGTCACGGTGTACGCGACCTGCCAGGGCCTGAA
>JBAUAN010000024.1:0-7042 GCA_049675725.1 Candidatus Sulfotelmatobacter sp.
GTATTGCCGTTTGCGTCTAATGCTGTCCCTGACACGGTTTTCGACCACGAGCACTTTCTATCCTGATGCGTTCCCGACCACTTAGCCCAGATTGCGCCGCCACGAAGTCTGCGATTTTTAGAAAAAATCCTCTGATGCGTTTTTTTGCCGTGAGCCTCGCGTGCGCCCTGATGCGTTTCGAGCGCAGCAAGCGCAACACCGGCAGCTAAGGAAAAAATCTCCTCACCACTCGTGAGAGCAGGAGTTCGTTCTTCAGCTGCAGGCAGCATCACTGCTGATTGTAGTCAGCAAGGCGAGCGCAAAGAAGTGACTTTGGGGACTCGCGGAGAGGTACTACAGGCCCGTGCTACTCGTCTTCAGTTTCCGCTTCGAGCGCGGCCAGCAGTGCAGCCCTCTCGTCGTCGCTCTGGCCGTAGTCATCATTCGTGACTAGGGATTTCTTGTGTTCCAGTTTTGCTCCGGGATGTGTGGCTGCGTGGATTTGTTGCAGCTTGCGGATCGCCACGTGCGTATAGATTTCCGTGGTCGAGAGTTCGGCGTGCCCGAGCATCTGCTGGATGTAGCGGATATCGGCTCCGCCTTCGAGCATCAGCGTTGCCATGGTGTGACGGAACGTGTGGCAGGAACCGGATTTTCCGAGGTTCGCCTGCGCGATATAGTCGCGCGCCAAGTTGCTCATCGCGTCGGGATGGAAGGGCTCTCCATACTGTGTCAAGAACAGCGTGGCGTCATCCGGTTCGACGGCGAGTAATGGCCGCGCTTCGCGCAGATATTTTTCTACCCAGGCCAGCGCCCGCTCGCCGATCGGGATCATGCGATCTTTTTTGCCCTTGCCCTGGCGGACCGTCAGCGTGGCGCGCTCGCGGTCCAGGTCATACAGTTTGAGGCGGATCAGTTCGGTGCGCCGCACACCGGTTGAGTAGAAGGTTTCGAGCATGGCGCGGTCGCGCAAACCAACCGGCGTTTTGATGTCAGGTACGACCATGACGTGCTCCACCTCATCGGCGCTGAGGATCGTCTTCGGCAGGCGCTTCTCCATACGCGGCAGATCGAGATCAGAGGCGGGATTATGCAGGATGTGATTGTTCCGCACCAGCCAACGAAACCAGCGTCGTACTGGCGTCAGCCGCGAGTGCTGCGTGCGAAACGTGAGCGGCTGTCCGTTCGTCTTGCGGTAGTAGTAGAGATATCGCTGGTAGCTTTCGAGGATAGGGCGCGTCACCTCCATGGGATGCTGCAAGCCGCGCAACTCGGCCCAGCGGATGAAGTCGGCGATAGCCCAACGCGCGTGATCGGCAGTGTCCTCCGAGTAGTTGTTGATCAGCAACCATTCCAGGTGCTCTTCCATCAAGCGGCCCAACGGCGAGTGCGGCTCCAGGTGCGGGTGACGACGTTTGCTGACGCGGGCCATCACCTCACCCCCGTGCGTCGCGCCAGGCCGTGGCCGTTCGGTTTGCCTTCGGCTACGATTGCATTCTGCGGGACGCCTGCGACCTCGGACCCCCTATATGCATTTCCGCGAAGCCGCGAAGTTGCAGCCGAAACCATTTCGAGTGTTGGCGATGCGCCATTTTTTTCGGGGCCGCGAAGTGGCCGCACCCCACCCGCGAAGTCGTCATTTACCCCCGCGAAGTTAGAGCTATGATTCGCTTCCTCCTCTGAGGTCGGCAGTTGATAGACCACCAGCTGGCCCTGGTTGCCGCCGCGCCGCAACACGAGATATTCCATCTCTTCCAGGCGCTTCAGATGTTGCCGCAACTGCGTGTCGCCCCACTTGGTGTACTCGCGCACCGTGCGCCGCGTAAAACGATACTGGCTCGCCGCGATCTCCGAGTGCTCACACTCGGCCTTTACCATCTCGGTGATCAGTGCGAGCAGCTTGCGAGTCTGCGGGCGCAGTTCGTCGAGCGAGGGCTTGAGTCCCACCTGGTCGGCGAGTTCTTGCGCCAGTTTCACGTCGGCTTCGGTGGCCTCGATGTATTCCAGCGTCTCGCCGTCATCGGCAAACGTTTTGATTTCCCGCTGGTGCTGGTGCAAGAGTGCGATGGCTTCGATCAGCGTCAGCAGTTTGTTGTGGTCGCGCCGTGCTCGCATCATGTGATCGGGAAACTCGCCCACATCGTGGTTGTTCACCACAGTGATCGGGCGCAAGAGACGCTGCGCGTTGCGATGCAGGCTGATGAGTTTCGCTCGCTTGCGCCGCAACAGATGCCCTTCGATGGTGCGCGCCTCGCGCTGCCGCCGGTGGATTGCACGCGTCTGCTCCCGATCCTCGTTCACCGTCAGCGCAATCGCGCGGTTCATCAGTTCCTCGTCCACGTCCTGGGCCGTGGTGGTCAGAAACAGCATCACCGGGCCTTCGACTTCGTAATCGTGTGTCACTAGCTTGCCGCTCACCGGGTCTTTGCCGGTCGAGGCGATCTTCAGCACACCTTCCGATTGCAACAGTTTCAGCGGATAGCTGGCGCGGTCGGCTCCCTGCTGTTCCGAGATCGCGAGGATCTTGTGCTTGAGGTTTTTCTGCCCCATGTAGAACAGCGCTTGCCCGGTCATGGCCGTGTAGTTCTCGCGATGTTCTTCCGGCATGAAGTCGAGCACCGCTTCCATCAGCGAACTTTTGCCCGCTGAAGATGCCGACTGCACCACGATGGCCAGGGGTTTTTCGAGCAGCCGCGACACCGCGGCCAGGTAGCCGATTTTTTTATTGGTCTCCTCGCCCACCACTCCGCACTTCTCGAAGCCCTCCAACACTCGGTCGAGCAGGCGCGGATCGCGCAACATTTCGAGCGCAGACGTTTTTTCCTCGGCCGTCATCTCGAGTTTTTCTTCCTGTGGCGTCAGCGTCTTTTCCAGCCACTCGCGTTGCAGGTCTTCCAGCTCCAGGATTAGCCGCGCCAAGTCGCGCTCGATGCTCTCTTCCTTGTGGCCTAGTTCTTTCGCTGCCTGTTTGGCAAACAGCGAGCGCGGACGCGCGCCGTACAGATCGAACCGGTCCACGTGCAAGCGTGTCTCTCCGCGGGTGTTCGTGCTGGTCACCATCAGGTTCACGTGCAACACGCCGGGAGCCGTGTTCTTCCCGAGGTCCACGATGCGATAGCGCCGCTCTCCCATCGTCACGTACACCGTTTCTCCCGAGACTTCGATGCGCACATCGCGGACGGGCACCACTGTCCCAGTCGGGAGCGGCGCTATCGGCAAGTGCGCGGCTAAAGAAGAAACGGGTTCCTCGCTCACTGTGGTTGTGATTGATTCAGAGATTTTTTCTTTAGCTGCCGTAGTTGGTTTGTCAGCTTTAGCAGCTAAGGGAGGAACGGACTCGGGCATTTTTTCTCCCGCCGGCGTCGTCACTGGCTCCGGGATTTCTTCTTTGGCTGCGGGTTTGATGGTTTCCTCCTCGGTCTGCTGTTGCGGCTTCACCGGCTGCGGTTCGATCACCGCCACGGTGGGCCGTTGGCCCTTGCCCAGCCATGCCGCGCGCTTCAGATACATGCCCAGCCAGTGCGCAGCAGGCTGCTGCTTCAGCGCGAACTCGTTGGCGTCCTGGCCGCGCGGAAACTGCACGCGGAAACACTCGATGCCCATCCCGATCAGTTCTTCGGCGTGTTTCAGTGCGGCGCGTTCTCCCGCGTCGTCGCGGTCGTAGGCGATGTAAATTCTCTTCGTGCCGTGCTTGCGAAACGCCGTTTTGATCTCTTCGGTAAAACCGTTCACCCCGTAGCTGGTGGTCACGTGGCGATAGCCCGCACACCAGAACGTCAGCGCATCGATCAGCGCTTCGCACAGGATGATTTCTTTCGCAGCGATCAGCGCTGCTTCGTTCCACACTCCGCGATGCGGACCTGGCAGGTACAGGTGTTCGGAAGTGTCCTCGCGCAACAGGTGGCGCGGCGCGATTTTGCGCCCGTACATCTGCACCACTTCGCCTTCCAGGTTGAAGATCGGAATCACGATGGAACCGCGCAAGTGTTCGCGTCCGTTCTCGCGCAACACGCCAAGTTGCTGCAGTCGTCCGCGCTGCTCTGCGCCAGCGCTGCGGTTTTTCTCGGGCATGCGGTAACCCAGTGTGCGATTGGCGAAGCCCAGCCGGAAGTGTTCGATCATCTCCGCTGATCCGAGGCCCCGCTTTACGAGATACTGCTGCGCCTCGGGCGACATCTTCAGCGTCTCGTGATAGTGCTCCACCACGGCTTCCAGCAATCGCTTGTCGTTGGCCGTATGCTCGATGAGCGGCGGCAGTTTCACCGTCGTGGATTTTCTCGGCGGCGGTTCCGTGGCGTTGGTGGCGGAAGGAAGATAGTCCCGGCACAGCAACTCCAGCGCATGGCGCACGCTGATGCCCTCGGCCAGCATCACCCAGTCGATCACCGAGCCGCTCTTGCCGCACGCGCCTTTGCACTGCCAAACATTTTTCACCGGGTCGATGTTCAAACTCGGATTGGTGTCCTTGTGAAACGGGCACAGCCCGATCAGTTCCTTGCCGCTGCGCCGCAGCTTGATGCCGCGCGCCTCCGCCAGACGTTGGACTGAGATTTCCCGCTTGATCCGTTCCACCACCTCGTCAGGAAGTCGGGCCATCTATGTTCCTTTCCGGGGTCGTTTCCGGTGTTTTTCTAAAATCCTGTCAAGTACCTCTTATGTGATATTTGTAGTATCATATAGCGACTATCATGGTCAACGGGTTAAATCTCTATTCCTATGCTGACGACATGAAACGTCAGCAGAAGATCGCGAACAATGGACATAGCGAAGGGTTTCCTGAGCGCCTGCTTGCGGCTCGGAAAGAACGCAATCTCACTCAGCACGACCTCGCGGAGATGGTGCGCTGTGCGCTCACCCAGTTGAAGCGTTATGAAAGTGGCGCTTCACAACCCACTCTCGATGTCATCAAGAGATTGGCGCAGGCCCTTCACGTCACTTCGGATTACCTGCTCTTCGGGAAGAATGAACGCGGTCCCGACGAGGACCTGCGTTTGCAGTTTGAAGCGGTCTCTCGTTTTGATCCTGAAGCCAAGAAAGTTGTAAAGCAGGTCCTCGACAGCATGATCTTGCAGCAAGAAGCTCGCCGCTGGTCGTCATCGACTTCCTGAGCGAACATAGTTGGAAAGGATTTTTGTGGCAACACACGATTCCATGAACGAAAAACAGCAGGCCCACGATCTGATCGAACGTCTGGCGCCCAGCCAGATTTCCGCCGTCGTTCATCTGCTCGAAGTGATGACTGATCCGGTGGCCCGCAGCCTCGCCAATGCTCCCATTGATGATGAGCCGGGCACTGACGAAGAAGCCCGTGAGATTGCCGCCGCGCGTGCTTCCCTCGACCGTGGCGAGGGCATCTCGCACGAGAAAGTGCTGGCTGAGTTCGGACTCACCTTGGAAGATTTCGAGCGCATGGGCCGCACTCCACTCGACCCTCACAAGACGGGTCGGTAAGCATGGGCAAGAACGTTCTCTGGACCGATCAGGCCAAGGCTCAACTCCGCGCTATCGATCAGCCCACTGCTCTCCGCATCCTGCACGCGCTGGCCCGCTACCTGGAAACCGGCGAAGGCGATGTGAAACGTCTCCAGAACATCGAACCGCCTGAGTTCCGGCTGCGGATCGGCGACTATCGCGTGCGCTTCCATGACCACGGCGACACCCTTCGCATCACCGCCGTAAAACACCGCCGCGATGCCTACCGCTGATGCCGCTGCGTTCCTGCCTCCCATTTTTCCATCACATTTTTTCCTAGCTGGAAGCAACACAGGAGCGGAGAGGGAGGCGAGTCAAGGCCGCGCGTTTTTTGCGCGTTCATCGGAGCGAAGCGCAGAGCCTTGACTCGACTCCCGCGCTCGGTACACTCTCCAGCGAAAAAATGGGATCACCGCTTCCCGTCGCCGCTGGGTTTTTCTGGCTTCGGTTTCCCGCTCACCTGCCGCTGCAACTGGACGGCAAGCTGGTGTTTCATTTCGCTGATTTGTTCCAGCAGTTGGTTGAACCTCTCCGGCGTCACCTTCTCCCCCGCCGCCACAGGTCCCAACACGTTCACCAGCAGCAGGCGAACCCCCACGATCTCAGCCAGCGCCGGATCGTGCCTCTCTGCATCGCTGGCACTCGCCAACACCACCTCGCGGCACCACTCCCCGAGCGTCCGTCCGCTCGTCTGCGCCGCCGTTTCCAGCTGCGCATACTCTTCCTCGTGACCTGCTCCCCTAAAACCGAACACGTCCGAGTATGATTTCGGACGAAGGAAAGGGGGAAGGGCGATGTCGAAGAGCAGGCACACGGAGGCGCAGATGATTGGGGCGCTGAAGCAGATGGAAGCGGGGCGCAAAGCGGAAGACGTGGCGCGGGAGGTGGGAGTATCGAAGCACACGATCTACGCCTGGAAGGCGAAGTACGGCGGCATGGATGTGAGCCAGGCGCAGGAAGCCAAGCAGTTGCGCGACGAGAACATGCGGCTGCGCAAGCTGGTGGCGGATCTAAGCCTGGACAAGGACGCGCTGCAGTGGGTCATTGAAAAAAACGGGTGGAGCTCGCGGAGCTGAAGGCGACCGTCGAGCCGATGCGAGAGAAGTATGCCTTCAGCGAGCGCCGAGCGTGCCGCCTGATGATGCTGGCGGTGACGACGTATCGCTATCGCAGACAGCGCACGGATGAGGCGTTGCGCACGAAGTTGGTGGAGTTAGCACGAGAGAAGCCGCGCTTCGGGTATCGGCGGCTGCATGTTTTGCTGGGCCGCGCGGGAGAGCATGTGAATCACAAGCGAGTGCATCGGGTGTATCGGGAGGCGGGGTTGATGCTGCGGCGGAAGAAGCGGAAGCACTGCGTGCGCGAGGGAAAGCCGCTGCTGGAGCGGACTTCGGCGAACCAGGAGTGGGCGCTGGATTTTGTGCACGACGCAGTGGAGTGCGGGCGAACGATCCGGGTGCTGAGTGTGGTCGACGCCTTTACGCGAGAGTGTCTGGCGCTGGAAGTGGATACCAGCTTTGCCAGCCGCAGAGTGACGCGCGTGCTGGATGAGATCATCGCCGAGCGCGGGATCGCGGCAGCGATTCGGGTG
>JBAUAN010000025.1:0-1885 GCA_049675725.1 Candidatus Sulfotelmatobacter sp.
TGACCCACACAGGACTGATTCGCCTGGCAACTCGACGATGCTGTGGTGGAATTCAGGTTCAGCCGATCCCAGAATTTTCGGACGCGCTGAATCGTCGTTATGCGTTCAAGGCAACCGTGTACAAATCCGAAACCTGTCCGGGATTTGTGGGATTCGGCGATGCCGATCCTTCCAACGTCTCTTTCCTTGTCCACGGCGCCGAAATGCGCGTGGCTGAGACTCGCGCCGTCAACCGTGCCCTGCGCAAAGCCTACGGCATCGGCATTTGCTCAGTTGAGGAAATCGGCTCTCTCGCCCCACCTCCGCGCCCGCCCCAAGAGGCAAAAAAACTCCCGCCGCAACCTTCCAGTGACACCCATGAGGGACCAAGGGTTCGCGACCGTCTTTGCCAGATTATTCGACAGCATGAGCTCGATCCCAACTTGGTCAAAGCCTACGCAACGGATTTCTGCGGGGTAAAGACCCTTCGCGAAGCCACGCGCGACCAAATCGAAAACTTCGTGAAGCATCTGGCGGACTGGGCCGAGAAAGACCGCAATGCCCTCCTCTGCCAGCTCAATAGTTATCCGAGCCAAGCGGAGGGCGCCGCATGAGACGCCAAATCCAGGGTCTGCACGAAGCCGATCACTTTGCAGGGCACGCCGTTCGCGATGGCCTGCTGCTCGTTCGGGTCGAGCGGGCCAACCACAAGTGGGACTCACGAAAACCGTTCTACCTGCTCCGGTTTGCGATCCTTGAACCGAAGGCACTCACGGGACACTCTCTTACCGGACGTCTCTACTGCACGCCCAGAGCGCTGTGGAAACTCAACTGGTTTCTTCGCGACTTCGGCTACGACACCGAGATGCTGAATCACGATGAGATCGATGAGAAAAACCTGGTCGGCCTTCGGGGCGTCATGAAGATCAGCCACACCGTCGTAAACGGTGCTCCTCTGCTCAATCTGGAAGCCTTTGCGCCGGCCAGTCGTTGGGAAGAACTATCCACCGCTTCACCCGCAGGCGTCGCTTCGCCGGAGGAGTCCAGGTGACATACAGCTACACCCAGATCAGCCAGTACCTTACCTGCCCGCGGCGTTACCGACATCGCTATCTCGATGGCTGGAAGGAAAAGGACACGCGCGCGGCGATGCTCTTTGGGCGAGCCTTCGAACGGGCCCTAGGCGCAGTTTTTCGCCGTGAAGACCCAGGAGCAGTACTATTCGGGGAGTGGACTGAGTGTCAGAACCTGGGCTTGCACTACTCCAACAACGACTCCTGGGATCGCATGCTTCGGCAGGGGCTCATGCTCTTGAACCGGTTCTGCCAAGACGATCGTATTCAGATCGATCAACCTCGACGTGACCTGCAGATTAAGTTCAATCGGCCAGTCGCCGGACAAAACGACTTTGTCGGTTACGTCGACGCCATTGGGAAAATCGATGGGACACGGTCCATCATCGAGTGGAAGACGTCTTCGGTCCGCTACCCGGCACAGCCCGATGGACTACTGTCTCTGGATCCACAACTGGTTTGCTATTCCTGGATAACCGGCATTGCCGAAGTCGCCCAGATCGTATTCGTGCGCAAACGATTGGTCGAGGTCCAATACCTGCGCACCACGATAAGCGACGAGCAGCGGCGGGAGTTCGGCCAGCTGGTCGAAGACACGATTGGGCGAATTGAGTCGGCCCAGTTCTTGCCTCATAGTGGGATTCGATTCCCTCAGAATCCCTGCAGCACCTGCCCTTATGTTGCGCTTTGTCTCGGAAAACAGGAGCTGGCCGAAGCCTCTCTCTCGCGCCGCCCCGGAGCTGAAAATCTTGATTGGCTTGACGAGCTTGCTTACTAAAGATCCGCCCGCGCTACCTAGACTGAATCGCCAGCGAGCCCTCTTCGTACTCACG
>JBAUAN010000026.1:0-5627 GCA_049675725.1 Candidatus Sulfotelmatobacter sp.
GATGGCTTCAGGTTTGCGGTTCTGCATATTAGGCAGGTCCAGCTTCGCGGTCTCAGTATCGAAGTCTGCAAATGCGTTATCCAACGAGTCAAGTAGCCTAGTGAAATAACGCCTGTCCTCCGGTATGCCTCAGTGATCACTTCAAAATCGGCCAACGGTTATCACTTCAAAACCGGCCAATGGAAGGTGCCGGAACTAAACTGTTGTACTCTGCCTCTCCCCGCTCAGGCAAGTTCTGATCATGACAGAAACCGTCGTTCGGGATCAGTCTTGCGGTCTTTCTGCTGCAACGAGGCAATCGCTCACCTCACAACTCACGATCCGGTTGGAGTCGCTCGCGGCGGTAGTGGGTGCCCCGCATCCTGAGGCGCGGCGATTACGACGACTATGCCAAACGGTCCGGCGTAAATATTTCTGTGGGAACCGGCGATCTGGGCGGCAGTCAATGGGAGGGCATCACAGGACAGCCGCGCTGGGCCGCCGCTGACAACTGCGACTCTCGCACCGACAGGGATTATGCAGAACGGGCTTCCCCAAGCATCAACCCTCAAGTTGGCCTCCATCGCAAGAGATTCGCTGGTTCGTGGTGGACGCGAAGCGGTCTGCTGAAGCAGCATCTCGCCAACTTTCTTCGCGTTCATCGCTGTGTCGAGCATTTCTGCGTAACGCTTGAACTTCTGTGGATTCTCTTGGTACGCCTTGATCAGTCCTTCCCCCTTGCCACCGCCAGGAGCGGGCGCAAGCAGCGCGTCTAAACCGGTCTTGCCTTCTAGCTGCGCATCAGGAATAACCTCGCCGTGCTGGCCATTGAATATAGCCTCACCCAGTGCGCCCTTAAGAGCAATCTGAGCATCTGAGACCTGCTCCGAAGTCAAAGGGAAACGGAAGTTGTGAGTAAAGTCGTAATAAGCAAATAGAACTGCCCCGATGAGCATTGAACCCAAAACAGCGACTACAAGCATTGCAATCTTCTTTTTGCTCATATAGGGAAGCCGGTAACTCGGGATTCCGGCACGTCTTTCTTTTCTGGGAGATTTTACCAGTAAACCCAGTTAGGACATGCGCTAAGTGCTTATTGTCCCGGCGCATCCATCTTGGTGCGCCAGCTCCGCGGGCCACACTTGAGCACATGCCCATGGTGGAGCAGGCGGTCGAGCATCGCGCTGACGGCGACCGCATCTCCCAGAAGTTTTCCCCAGTCTTCGACAGGGCGATTCGAAGTCAGCACCGTGCTGGCCCGTTCATACCGTCGCATGATGATCTCCAGCAGTTCTTCGGCAGCGGTCAGTGGCAGCTTGCGCATCCCGAGATCGTCGAGGATGAGCAGGGGTACGGTCACCAGGAACTCCATGCGCTCTTTGCGCGTGCCGTCCAGAGTGGCTTCGGCCAACTCGTCGAGCAAGGTGTGGGTCTCGCGGTAGAGCACGCGGTAGCCCTGCTGGATGGCAGCTTGGCCGATGGCCTGAGCCAGATGACTTTTGCCGGTACCGGGTGGGCCGAGAAACAGGGCGTCTTCGTGGCGCGCGATGAATGCGCCAGTGGCCAGATCGAAGACTAGGCTGCGATTCATCTTCTTATTGAAAGCAAAGTCGAAGTTATCGAGAGTCTTCTGCGAATCGCGGAACTGCGCTTGTTTGGTGCGCCGCTCCAGCAAACGCTCGCCCCGCCGCGCGAGTTCGTCGGAGACCAGGCAGGAGAGCAGATCGATGGGGGCGAGCGGTTCGGTTTGGGCCTGGCGCAGGCGGGTCTCCAGCACGGCAGCCATTCCGCCCAGGCGAAGTTGTTTGAGCGCACGATCGAGTTCGATCAGATTCATTCTTCTATCTCCTTGGTTCTGTAGTTGATGAAGTCGCGGTACCGCACCAGTTCGCGGATCAGGGGATCGACTTGCTGCAAACTGAGTGGGGCTTGCGGGCAGCGTTCCAGATAGCGGCGGACGAAGCGGTATTCCTGAACTCCCATCTCCAGCGCAGCGGCGCAGGCTTCATCGACCGCCGCGGTGCCGTACTTCTTGGCCAAGGAGAGAACGCCCAGGATGCGGCGCACTCCGACCTCGCCTTGCTGGCGGTGGATGGCGTCGCAGAGCGCACCGATGTGCGCTCCGGCGCGACCGGCTCGCCACAGCAGTTGGGAAGTGCGCAGCGGTGTTCGCTTGGGGTGGTCCTCTTCTTTAATGCGATACCAGCCGCGCTTCTGGCGCACGTGTTCGCGCAGCAGTTGCCCGGTTTTGGGGTCGAGCAGGCGAACATACAACTCATCCCATTGCACGCGCAGCACGCGCCCAATCCAGCCCGGCGGCGCGCCGTAGTAGGCGGCTTCGACTTCGACGCAGCCATCCAGATGCACGATGCGCTCGCCGTACTGGTAATAGCGAAACGGTTCCAGTGGCAGTGGCAGCAACGTGGGTTTCTCTTCGGCAAACATGGCGGCGACCTGTCGCTTGGTGGTGCCATGGATGCGCGTGTCGGCCCAGCGTTGCTCCCAGTGATCGAGATGAGCTTGGGCTTGTTCCAGACTCTCGAAGCGCAAACCTTTCAGCGGTGTTTTTTGTGCGTGACCGACGCCCGATTCGACTTTGCCTTTGCGGTCGGGATCTTGAATGCGGCAGGGCATGGCCACCGCGCCGTAGTGCGCCAGCACATCGCGATAGAGGGGATTGAGAACGGGATCGTAAATGTCGGGGACGAGCACGCCCTCGCGTAGATTGTCGAGCACGACGATGCGAGTGGCGCCACCCAGCCGGCGAAAGGATCGTTCGTGCAACTCGGCCCAGATGCGCGAACTGGAGCGGAACGTCAGCAGACGAACTGACTTGCGACTGCAGCCCAGCGTCATCACGAACAGCCGGGTGCGCCGATACTTGCGGCTCTCGGGATCACGCACCATCGGACCGGTGCCGTAATCGACTTGCGCCTCCTGGCCAGCTGCGGTGACGATCACGACGCGGGCTTCGGGCGTTTGCGTTCCCCGCCGCTTGCGCACGAAGCGTTGCACGCTTTGGTAGCTGCTGGCGAAGCCGTACTCACAGACCAGGTCCTGCCAGATGGCCCGCGCATTGCGGCCGCGGTTGATTCCCAAGTCGATGGCTTCTCGGTACGGCTCGCAGGCGCTGGGGCCGGTGACCACGGTAGAGTCGGTGATCACCTCGTTGGCCGGTTTTGAAGTTGCTTTTGCTTTTCCCTTCGTAGAAAGGTTTTCGGGGTTGGGGTTGCAGTTAGGGTCGAGGGGATCGGGAAGCACCGGGATGGCCGGTTTTGCCGCGCCAAAGTCGGTGATCACTTCGTTGGCCGGTTTTGGTTCGTGCCGTCCCCAGCCACTGGGCGGACGCACTGCAATCCCCGCCGCTTTCAGGTAGGTGCTGGCGGTTTCGCGACGGACGTGGGTCGCTTGCTGGATGCGCCGTAGCGACCAGCCCAGCCGTCCCAGAGCTAAGACTTGTTGTTTCTTCTCTTCGTTCAAGACATTGGCCATGCCCACGGAGCCTACAAGCCTCCGCGGGAATCAATGTCCCGGACGCTACTTTTGTTGGCCGGTTTTCAGGTGATACTCAGTGGCCGGTTTTGGGTGATCGCTGAGGGTATGGCTGCAATCTGTCTTTCAGCTTCCTTCGTGCTCAGTCCTGAGCAAGCCGCGGTAAAATATCCCCTCCGCACATCTCTTGACAGGACAGAGCCAATCTTAAAAAAGATTGACATGTACGGCAAATTGCCGTACAGTATTTGAGAAGAGAGGGTATTTATATGGCTGTTCCACAACAAGCGAGGATCGAGGCGCGGGTTAGCCTCAAACAGAAGCAACTGTTTGAACGGGCCGCCGAAATCGAAGGGGTCACGCTAACGGATTTTGCAATCTCAAGTATGCAAAGAGCCGCCATCAGTGCTGTCCAGGAGTACACAAGGATTGAGCTGAGTGAACGCAATCAGAGGGCATTCGTAGAAGCTTTGATGAATCCACCGGGACCTAACGAGGCTCTGCGTGAGGCTGCGAAAGCCTATTCGAGAATGAAATAAGCACGCTGTGATCGCTGACAAAAGCAAATACAACATCGAGCCGCTTGGCGATCATAACCGAGCGGCTTTTTCTTGTGGGAATACCTCACTCGACCAATACATTCGAGAGCAAGCCTCACAGGATGTCAAACGAAGCCTCGCAACCGTTTTCGTCATCACGGCCAAGGATGACCCTAGGACAGTTCTGGCGTACTACACGCTTTCGAGCAGAGAGCTCAAACTTGAACAGCTCCCACCCGAGATTGCGAAGAAGGCGGGCAAGTACGGGCATCTGGGCGTAACCCTTCTTGGAAGACTCGCCGTCGTTGAGAAATCCAAAGGAACAGGCCTCGGCACGCTAACGCTGATGAACGCCCTGGATAGGAGTTTGGTTGCAGCAAAAGACGTTGCATCTTGGGCAGTTTTCGTCGAAGCAATTGACCGTAATGCAGCTAGCTTCTATCGAAAATATGGTTTTATCGAATTACCGGAAGACAAGCTTAAGCTCTTCCTGCCGATGAAGACAATCGCAAAATCGTTTTCGAGATAAGCAGCATAGGTGCGTTAATACAAGTCAATGGTGCTGTCTTAACAGTAAGCGTCCGAGCAACACACCTGTTCGATAAGTGGAGTCTGTGTTTAAGTTGGATGGATGAACGGACAACAGCAGGAAGCGACACGGAGACGGCGGACACGAGCTGAGGTTCGGCAGTTAGTGTCAGAGTTTGTGAGCAGCGGCATGCGGCGAGGCGAGTTTTGCCGCAGTCGAGGTTTGAGCTTTAGCACGCTGGATCGCCATCTGAAGAAGCGGCGGTGGAAGAGGAAGACGAGAGGCGCTGGGGGCGCGCTGGCCAAGGCCTGCAACTACACGCTCACTCTGTGGGGCAAACTCATGCGATTCCCGGAATATCCCGAACTGGAGTTGAGCAATAACCTGGCGGAGAACTCGATGCGTCCCGTTGCTCTTGGTCGGCGGAATTGGATCCATATAGGAAGCGCGCGGGCGGGACCGAAGCTCGCGGCTATCCTATCGGTTGTCGAAAGCTGCCGCCGGGTGAAGATTCCGGTGCGCGACTATCTGGCCGCGATTCTTCCCGGGCTCCCTGATCTCCCCATCCAGCGCCTCCCTGAATTTATTCCCTCTGCATGGGTCGCACAGCACTCATGACCGGGTTGTTGGAGTGAACGCGATTGTCGACCTTTGTTGATCCATTCCCCGCCGAAAACACATAGTCTCGAACTGGCTGCGCTGGCTTTGCAGAACAAGAAAGTCATCTATGGTTTGCTGCTTCGGGCCAGCGCCGAAACTCTTCTCGAAGTCGCTCGCAACCCCCGACATCTCGGCGCCGAGATCGGTTTCTTCAGCGTGCTCCATACCTGGAATCAGAAAGTCCAACTGCATCCCCATGTCCACTGTGTCGTTCCCGCCGGCGGACTCTCCCGCGATCAACTCGCCCACACACCGCACGGTCGACGCGCTGCAGAGCGTCTCGCCGAAGTGTGTCTCCGTTACACCCGGACCTCTTCTTCTTGTCCTCGCCAGGGATCACTTCGGCGATCGACTCCTCTTTGCGCAGATGCACCGCCTGCTACCCCACCGCCCTTGACGACTCCCGACAACTTCTACAAACCGCTCCT
>JBAUAN010000027.1:0-23491 GCA_049675725.1 Candidatus Sulfotelmatobacter sp.
ATGACGACCCTTTCACCGGTCCGTCGACTTACTGCCGACGTTGGTCAGCCCCTCGGATCATCTTTCCGTTGCCGCATGCCTCGGCACAGGTTACGAAACATGAGCAGTTCCGCCACGGGCTGCTAGGGTTCGATAGCCACTTTGAGGACACCGTCGCGATGCTCGGCAAACAACCGATAAGCATCGGTAATTTGGTCGAGTTTGAAGCGGTGCGTGAGCAGTGGCGTCAGATCCAACCGTCCATGCAGTACCATCTCCATTAAGCGTCGCATACGCTCCTTCCCACCTGGGCAAAGCGTCGTGACTATTTTGTGATCGCCCAGCCCTGCGGCAAACGGCTCAAGAGGTACGGACAATTTTCCTGAATATACTCCTAGACTGCTAAGAGTGCCTCCAGGCCGCAGGACCCGGAGAGCGCTTTCAAAAGTGGCCTGGGTGCCCAGGGCTTCGATCGCCACGTCCACTCCCTTACCGCCGGTGAGGCAAAGAATTTCCGCGACCACATCGCACTCTCTAAAATTGAGCACAACGTCCGCACCCATCCGCTTCGCCATTGCCGCTCGTACGGGATCGCACTCGACTCCGATAATGAGGCTCGCTCCCTTGAGCCGAGCGCCGGCCGTCGCACAGAGACCAATCGGTCCCTGCGCGAAGACCGCAGCAGTGTCGCCGATCTTTAAGTCTGCACTTTCAGCTGCAGAAATGCCCGTCGAGGCAATGTCCGCCAGCAGAACCACCTGTTCGTCCCTAAGCTCATCAGGAATTCGTGCCAGGTTCGCTTGCGCGTTTGGCACGAGCAGATACTCCGCCTGTGCGCCGTGAATCGTGTTGCCGAATTTCCAGCCACCAATCGGCCCACCACATTGTGACCATTGTCCGCTCAGGCAGCTGCCACACTGGCCACACGGTGTGATGGCGCCAACCAGAACTCGTTCGCCGACTGCATAGCCAGTCACACCTTCGCCCAGTTCGTGGATCACGCCGACCGGCTCATGTCCAATGACAAGGCCCGGCCGCACTTTGTATTCCCCCTTCACAATGTGAATGTCAGTTCCGCAGATCGTCGTCAACGTGACTCGAATGACCGCTTCTCCGACGCCTGCTCTGGGAACCGGTACGTTTTCAATTGCAATTTGGTTTGGGCCGTGAAATACAAGCGCCCGCATTGTTGCAGTGGACCTTGATTTACGTTCCAATCGTTGCGGTGCCATGGTCGTCATAAGTGCCTCCTCTTCCGCGTGTCTTAGATTGGATTTTTTCTCGGCTGCGGCTGGACCTCTTTCTTCCGCGCCGGCACGGTTACATCATGCGCTTCGGCTCCGGTTCGCGGTGAACGACCAGTTCCGGATAGAGACGGCGAAATGTCTCAGTCACATGGCAATCCCAGCATACCGGGCTGTGGGTGGAAAACATCTCGGGAAGCTGCTCGGAGCGCAACTCTCTCCACTCGACTGTTTTGTGGTCTGGGCTGAGCAGCGCTGGAGCATGATCGAGATGGTTGAGTTTGCCGAAAGTCTTGCGACAGTAGACGCACTTCTTGCCCTCATACCACTTTGAAACGATATTCCAGACAAGACAGTTTTGTGGATCAACTTCAATCTGCTGCAGGCATTCCTGACCGCAATCCTGACGCTCGGGCCAACGTGAGCATTGCTTGAGATGCAGCGTAGGCTCAGTGAGAAATGCGCCGACCGCCGCTTCTCCAGCCGCCACATCGACAGCTGCAGGTTTGTGAGTCTCCGGGCAAGTGATAAGGCGCTTGCCGCGATATTCGAAGTACGCACGTATGCCGGGAATTGCGCGGAACACGAACAGTCCTAAAGCCAGCGCTAGAAGCACAATGACCACAACTATGGTTCCTGTCATAGATCACCTCGCTCGGCACGCACGGTCAAGACCGGGCAGGGTGCGTGCGCTACAACATCGTGCACAGTCGTCCAGGGCACATGCGTTGTTAGATTCGCGGGATGTGCTCCCAGCACAATCAGATCGGCTTCGCGTTCCCGCGCTACTTTCACGATGCATTCTGGCACCGAACCAACTTCCACCACGATTTCAGGTGCATGCGTCAGCATTACATCGCTCGGCACCGCGGCCTGCAACCTCTTGACTCCAGTCTCGATCAGCGCCGGGCGGTCTTGTGAATTCGTATATTTCTCGATCACATGCATCAGCGTCAGTTGCGCAGCAAAACCCTTGGCCAGCGCAATTGCGAGCGACGTAACCTCCGGTGAGACCGGAGTGACATTTGTGGCACAGAGAATATGCCGCAAATCCAGTTCAACCGGCGCCAGTTCTCCGCCGATAGTGCGAAATTCCGGCAGCCTGGCCCGGCCACAGACCCTTGGCCCGACGGTCAGAACAGGACAGGGAGCGTGCCGGAGAATATCCTCGGCGACGGAACCCAGCAGCAACTTGCCCAATCCAGTGCGTCCGTGAGTTCCCAGCACGATCAGGTCAATGTTTTGTTCCCGGACAATGTTGCTCAGATTCGTCCACACTTGCCCATACTGCAGATAGGTTCGACAGGAAATCTTCCCCAAGCGAGTTGTTAGTTGCTGGATCTTCTCCCGCGCTTCGCTACGGGCATCTTCGTAGATCGTGTCCGCACTCACGTAGTCCACGCCGCCGGTCATAAGCAGCACATTCGTATCGGAGAGGACGTGCGCGAGATGCAGTGTGCTGCCGAACCGCCGGCAGATTGCGGTCGCATAGGGAAACGCCGATTCGGAGGTCGCTGAAAAATCCGTGGCGTACAACACATTTCTTAGGGAGATAGCAGAAGGCTGTTTCCGGGCTTCGGGCGTTTCTTGTTTGCACTCCAGGACTGTCATGTCGCACCTCCACACCAACATCAGCCTGACTTTTTCGAAGGATTTCGACGATGCCCACCGTCACTGCATCGTGTGATGTCGCTCACAGTTCGGTTCGGAAGAAGTAATGTGGCACTGTCACGGTCTCCCTGAGGCCAAAGGACTATGAAGCCGAAACCCAGTTGCGGCGCTGGATGAAGGTAGGGGGTTCGTAGGTGCGTCCTGACGCCAGCCGCTTCTCTTCCCGGCGCGTGGACCACAACAAGGCAGGGCCCAGAGTTGCCGCAGTGAGGCGGGCGATGACCGGAAACTCCTTTTCAACTTCGCGGCGCAGCTTGTGAATCTGCGCACTGACGCCTCGATTGACTTTCTTGAATTCCCGCTCCATCACCCAAAGCGCCGCATTGTAAGCGCCACTAAGCTTGTTCACGTCTCGCGCAAACCGCTCGCGAACCCGCGGGTCGGGGTATTTCTTGTAGCGTCGCCAGCCCTGGAGCATGGTTTGGCACAGCCGATAGAGGCTCGGTCCATTCCTCTCGAAATCACGCCAGAATGCCCAATCTAAGAACTTTTTTGAATCCTCACGAGAGATTGCGCCGTGCCGGAAGTTGAATTTGTACTGTCCGTGCATGTCGGCGAAGGCAACGTCTGTCAGCAAGCGTCCCTGATCGGCGATTTCCTTGTGCAGTGGCGTGCCGGGGACCGGGGTGTAGAGCATGAACTGATGGAAGTCGGTCTGGTAGCCGACCGCCGATTCGATTTCATCGATGATGTTATCGGGAGTGTGGTGCTCCAGTCCGATGATGGTCGAGCCCTGCACGCGTATGCCGTGGTCGCGAAGTTCCCGCGTGAGTCGTCCAACGTCCTCGCCCTGCAGCTTGCTGTAATTCGACCTGGGAGATTCCAGCCCCATCCATACCCAGGAGACGCCCAGTTCGACCAGTTCCAGCATCGTGTATTTGCGAATCGCGTTGGCGGAAGCGAAAACCGAAAGCTCCCAACTCTTGCCGGCCTGTTTCATGCGCTCCAGCAGGCGCATGGCGCGGGCGCGGTGCAGCAGGAAATTCTCATCCATGACAAAAAACGAATGTACTTTGAGCTCCGATTCGATGCGGCACATGACTTCGAACAGTTCATCGCCAGTCTCGTAAAAGTTGACGAATTTGCCCTTGCCACCGAAGAAAGCCGATGTTGTGCAGAAGTTGCAACCCATCGGGCAACCCACCGAGGGAATGATGGTGGCTGCCGTCCCGCCCTTGCGCTGCGGCAGACGTACTCCCATGATACGAGTCTGCAGACCGGAGACCATGGCGGGATGGCGGATCGGTAAGTCGTCGCGTTCTCCCAGGTAACGGCGCATCCAGGAGATACCTTCGCCGCGCACGATGTGGTCGGCGTCGATCATCGCCTCCAGCCCGGGTATGGCGGCGACGTGGCCGCCCACCACGATTACCGATTCCGGCGACAGCTCTCGCACCATACGGCACATCTCCGCAACCTTCAGAACGTTTACGATGATGGATGAGATACCGACGATGTCGTAATGGTTTGTGTTTAGTTCATGAGCAAAGGCTTTGCGCGTAGGAAAATCCAGCACGCTGCAAGGTGACGAAATATTCTCCTGGATCATCATGATGCCCCAGGAGCGATGGAACATGCGCAGCGAGAAGCTTCCCTGCGCGCGAGTAACCTGGTTGTGGTAGAGCTCCATAGGATTGATGGAGCGGCTGCCGAATTCGTCGTCTTGCGCATAAGGCCCGAAAACCGAGGTCAGCAGGATACGCGCGCGACTTCCCTTGGGATGAGTTGTCATAGGATTTACTGTTTGCAGAGTAGTGCTCGGGCAGGATTCTTCGCGGTGATCAGGGACACATTACGAAACTATTACATCGGATTAGCACAGACTGGATGTAGGGCGCGACTCTTCAGCTCACTGAGTCCATCCGCATCAAAGTCCTTCAGAATCGTGCGCCACACTCCAAAGGTTCCCTCCGCTACGATCCGGCCGTCGTTGAGCGGATACTCTTCCAGATGGGACAGCGCTCCTATCTTCGGCATCGGAACCATTTACGAAGAAGCACGCACCGAAGCGAAAGAGGGACGGACGCCCTCGTCCGTCCGGCCGGGCGAAGCCCGGCAGCTGCATGCAGCACCACAGAACCCGGGTACCCCATCTTTGCCGCGTTCTTTGCGGCAAAGGTGGGGATCTTGACTTTCAATTTTGTGCGGCTACGAAGTCACTCTCAGGCAACCCTTTCGCGAATTGCACCACGAACGGTGATGGCACCCTGTAAGCAATTGATTCGCGAATGCTTTCGCAGTTCAGGCACTGTGCAAATAGCTGCCCGTATCTCATTGATAATGAACGACATAAATAGTGCGCGTAAATCGGTTTAACTTGCTCCCAGTGCGAGCGCAGGACGCCGTCAACCTGCGGCATCGGCGGGTAGCTCACATCGCTCGTGCGGCCTTTGGAACGTCCGCGCGGGGCATTTGTGAGAGCGAGCAGCACGGCAGTTTTCGGTGCCAACTCGAAAACCACGGGCAAGGTGCGACCGGGACTTGTGACGAGCTGCCACCGATTCGTTGTTAGCGAGAGATGCTCCGACCGTTCCCGCTGACAATGAGAAGAGCCCCGCTAGTCCCGAAGGGACGACCGATAATAGCCCGGCCTTTCTAAGGCCGGGTAAGGCGTGACCGACGAACAGCCTGTCCCGGAGGGACAGTTGAGACGGAGGCAGCGTTTCAGTCATGCCCTCCGGCACGGGGTTGGTTTTGGGTGCAGCTCTCCCGCCCGTGAACTGGCGGGCTATTTTCAGAGGTGCCTCCGGCACCGTACAAGCCGTCGAGCTTTGCTCGACCGGACAACCGAGGGCGGCTGTCCCACATGGGTCTCTCCACTCCCCATGAGTCAGGTGGGAGTGAAGCGCGAGAACATCATTCTTTGCGACACAAAGCGCGTGGTCTACACGGGCCGCAAGGAAGGCATGAATCCTTACAAAGAGCGCTTTGCGCGGGAGACTAAGCTGCGAACGCTCGCCGAAGCAATCAAGGGCGCCGATGTATTCGCTGGACTTTCCGTGAAGGGCGCGATCACGCCAGATATGGTGCGTTCGATGGCGGCCAATCCCATCGTTTTCGCGATGGCGAACCCCGACCCGGAAATCACTTACGAAGATGCCAAGGCTTGCCGCAGCGATGTCATCATCGCGACGGGACGCTCCGACTATCCCAACCAGGTCAACAACGTTTTGGGGTTCCCTTTCATTTTTCGCGGAGCGCGCCTGCGCATGAGGGGCGGGCCTTTTCAGGTGACCTGAGGTTCTGTCATGTCTTCCGAGTCCGAACGACCTCGGCTCCAGATTTCGATTCGACAGCCGTGGTTTGCGACCATATCCGCAACCGAGAGAGCACTGGTCAGCTTCGTGCTCGGAGGCTTCGTATTCTTGAGCGGCGGTGTGCTGGATTGGTTCGTGACCCGTCAATATCTTCCCCGCATATCATTGATGTTGGCCGGGGCCGCAATAGCCTTGGTGGTCGGCTTGTTGGTGTTCCAGATTCTGACCGGCATTCAGGAACGCTATCAAGTGATGCTGGATCAGTTGCGGCGGATTGCGGAACTGAACCACCACATTCGTAATGCCCTCCAGGTCATCGCCTACCACAATGTGCTTGCGCGGGACGAGCGGGCGATTCAACAAGTGAACGCCGAAGTTCTTCGCATTGAGTCAGTACTGCGCGAAGTTTCCGCCGCCCTCGGCGCGCACGCGGGGTTTCCCGCCGCAATTGTGCCTCTCGAGCACCGCACAGTGTAAGAACAATATTGGCAGCCGAGCCATCGCCAGGATTCAGCCTGGCGAAATGCTGAATAATCTTGAGCGAGTTGGTTGCTGCGAAGCGCATCGCGGCACGCTGATCCACCACTATCGTGTGGATGAGCAGGGGCTGATCACCTGGGCCAACCTGGCGATTGCCGCCGGACACAATAATTTAGCAATGAATCTGCGGCAGTCTATTAGCTTGCTCAACAAAGTTGATGAGTGTTACAGCGTTACGGCGGGCTTCGTCTAGACCTGCAGCACGTCGCCCTCGCGGGCCACCATCTGGTAGAGCACCGGGCTCACGATGCGGCCGAGGAATAGACGGGAGACGAGTCCCGCCACGATGACGATGGCGAACGGTTTCTGAGAGTCCGAGCCGACGCCCGTGGAAAGGGCTGCGGGCAGAAGTCCAAGGCAGGCGACCAGCGCGGTCATCATGATGGGCCGGAGCCGGATCAGCGAACCCTCCAGCGTAGCCTGGCGAATGCCCTGTCCTTCGAGACGAAGTTTGTTGATGTAGGAAACGTCGATGATCGCGGTCTCCGCGGATACGCCCATGAGCACGAGCAAGCCGAGAACCGACGACACGCTGAAAGTCGTGTGCGTGAGCTTGAGCGCCAGCAGCGCCCCGACCGGCTCGGTCATGACCACGCCAATGACGACCGTGACCGGGAACTTGAAGTTGCCGTAGAGGGCGAACAGAATAATAAAAATCAGGAGAACGGCGAGCGGGCCGATCACCGCGAACTGCTCACGCGCGGCGAGATATTCGCTGTATTCGCCGCCCCAGTTCAACCGGTAGCCCTGCGGCAATTTTACCGACGCCGCCACCGCCTTCTGCGCTTCATCCACGGCGCGGGCCAGGTCGCGATCCTCGATGCTGAACTGCACTCCGATGTAACGCGAATTGTTCTCGCGATAGATGAAGGACGCGCCGTTGCCCTGACGAATGGTCGCGAGCTCGGAAATCGGAATCTGCTGGCCGGAAGGAGTGGGCACGAGCAAATTGCCGATGGCGTGCTCGCTGGACCGATACTCGGGCTTCATGCGCACCACCAGGTCGAACAACTGTTCACCCTGGATGACCTGCGTGGCCGCCTGACCGCCCACTGCGGCCTGGATCACGCCTTCGACATCGGAGACATTGATGCCGTAACGCGCGATTTTGTCGCGCTTGACGTCGATCTGCACGCTGGGCTGTCCCAGTTCGCGCACCACGGTGAGCTCGGTAAAGCCGGGTACCTGCTGCAGCACGCGCTTGATCTCGACCGCTTTGTTTTCAAGCACCTGCAGATCGGGGCCGAAAATTTTTACGGCCAGCGCGCTTTTCAGTCCCGTGAGCGCCTCATCCACGGCGTCTTCGGCAGGCTGGGTGAAGTTGAAAATCACTCCTGGATACTGCTCGACTTTTTTCTGAAGGTCTTTGGTCAGCTCGGCCTTGTTATGGATTGGCCCTCGCTTCCAGGTTGCGTCCTTATAAGGCCTCAGCCCGACATAAAACTCGCAGTTGAAAAATCCGGTGGGGTCGGTGCCGTCGTCGGGGCGAGCCAGTTCCGAGCCGACCTCGGTGACCATGGGGTAGGCCATCAGGATTTTGCGGATCTGGGGAGCAAACTTCGCAGCTTCCTCGAAAGAGATGGTGTAGGGCATGGTGGCGCGGACCCACATCGCACCTTCGTCGAGGTGGGGCATGAACTCCCCACCGATGAATGGAATCAGAATCAGCGAAGCAAGGAAAATTACCGTCGCAATCACCATCGTGAGATTCGGGCGGTCGAGGCACCAGCGAAGTTCCGTCGTGTACTCGTCCTTTAACCATTCGTATGCGCGGTTGGTTTTTTCTTTCACGCCCTTGGTGAACCAGTAGGAGGCGAGCACCGGAACCAGCGTAAGGGTGAAAATCAGCGAGCCCAGCAGAGCCCACGACATGGTTTCGGCCATGGGGTGAAAGAGCTTGCCCGACGGCCCGCCCAGCGCGTAGATGGGAATATAGCCGGCGAGGATGACGGCGATGGAATAAAAAATGGGCCGGTCGACGTCGTGCGCGGCCGCGATGATGACTTCGTGAAGTTTGTATTCCTGGCCCTGGCGCGCGGAGAGCTCGCGGTAGATGTTCTCCATCATTACGACCGTGCCGTCGATGATGATTCCGAAATCGATGGCACCAATGGAAAGCAGGTTGGCGGGAATGCCGCGGGCGTGCAGAAAAATGAAAGAAAAGAGCAGGCTCAACGGAATGGTCAGTGCGACGATGATCGCAGCGCGCACGCTGACCAGGAAAAAAATCAGGACGATCAACACCAGTCCCATGCCGAGCAGCAGGTTGTGCTCGACGGTGTCGATGGTCACCTGCACCAGATCGCTGCGGTCGTAGTAGGGCCGAACTTTCACGTCGGGCGGAAGGAGGTCGCGGTTGATCTCCTTGGTCTTCTCTTCCACGCGTTTGAGCACGTTCTGCGTCTGCTCGCCGGTGAGCATGAGGATGACGCCTTCCACCCGGTCGTCATCGTTCTGGAAACCGAACTCTCCCAGGCGGGGAGCGTGGCCGATGGTGACTTCGCCGATGTCGCGGATGCGCACCGGCACGCCGTTGTTGTTTCCGACAACGATGTCGCCGATGTCTTCGGTCTTGGTCACCAGGCCAAGCCCGCGCACGTAGAAAAATTGCGAACCCTGCGAATAGAAACCGCCGCCGGCGTTGGCGTTGTTGGCGGCGAGCGCATTGAGCACTTGCGGCAGAGGAATGTGATAGCTGTAAATTTTGGCGGGATCGAGCAGCACCTGGTATTGCATGACCGTGCCGCCGAAGCCGGAATCGTCGGCCACGCCCGGCACGGACTTGTAGGCGCGCTCAATCACCCAGTCTTCGTAGGTCTTCAGCTCTTGCGGCGTGCGGTCGGGGCTCTCAATCACATATCGATAAACGAGATTCGACGGGCTCGACAGCGGCGCCAGGCTTCCGGTTACGTTCGGAGGGAGATTGGCGGTCGAGAGCCGCTCGAACACGACTTGCCTGGCGAAATAATCGTCGGTGTTGTCTTCGAACGTCATGATGACGTCGGACAAGCCATATAACGAAATCGAGCGCATGAACACCATGTGGGGCACGCCGTTCATCTGCAACTCGATGGGCAGCGTCACCAGCCGCTCGATTTCCTCGGCTGCGTGCCCGGGCCACTGGGTGATGACTTCGACGAGCGGCGGAGAAAGGTCCGGGTATGCGTCGACCGGCATCTGCTGAAACGAGAGGGCGCCGACCACGAGCACGAGCACCGCCAGCATCAGGATCAGGAAGCGCTGGCGAAGTGCGAATTGGACGATGTGATGAATCATCCCTGGCTTGGTCCCTCAGTGCTGGAGCGAATTTTGAAATTGCAGAAAAAGGCTACCATCCCCGACGATGCGGTCGCTCGCTTGTAAGCCGGTGAGGATTTGCGTTTTTCCGGACTCCGTCTCGCCGAGCGTGACGTCGCGCCTGGCGAACTGTGTGGATCCGGTTTGCAGATAGACATAAGGCATGTTCTGGTCGTCGCGAAGCACCGCGGAATTAGGAACGAAGAGGGCTTTGGGAATCACGCCCGCCTGGACTTCCGCGGTCACGTACATTTCCTTTTTCAAGCGCTCGCCGGGATTGGGAGCTTCAATGCGCGCCTGCAGCGTGCGCGTGTTGGGATCGAGCGCAGGCGAAATGTACTCGATCTTGCCGCGTACCACGCCGGGATAGGATTCGTTCTCGATCGTCACTGGATCTCCGACGTGCACATAGGCCACGTCGTTCTGATAGACATTAACCAGAATCCACACCGAACTCATGTCAGACAAGGTGAAGCACTGGGTTGCACCGGCCGCCAGCAATTGTCCGGCGGAGCATTGCCGGTCGACCACTTCTCCAGCCACCGGCGAATACAGAGGGATTTCCGGCGTCGGAGGCTTGGTTACAATCGTTTCCGGGTCGGCGATGCCCAGGACGCGGATGGCGTCGGCGCTGGACTCGAAGTCTGCCTCCGCCTGGGTGCGAGTCGATTTCGCCTGCTCAAGATCGGCCTCGGCAATGGCGTGGTGAGCATAGAGGTCTTGTGCACGCACGTAAAATTTGTCGGCGAGCTGGAAGGCGTCGCGCGCCTTGAGATACGACGCGCGCAGCAGAGAGTAGTCTGGACTGGCAATGTAAAGCAGCGCTTGGCCGGCACGCACGTGTTCCCCCTGCACGACCAAGACGCGGCTGACCGGCCCGCCCACCTGGGTGATCACCGGGGTGGTTTTGAAGTCGTCGTACTCGACGGCTCCGGTCAGGCGCAGCGTGCGCGCCAGCGGTCCCTGCTCGACGGTCACGACCTGGATGTGAGCCAACTGATCGGAGGGCAGTGAGAACAGCTCCGCCTTGGACTTGGGATTCTCCGCCGCCGAGAACGAGGTCATCTTGCTGGCCTGATCCCTCTCTCCACCGCAGCCGGCAAGCAGCATCATGATCGCCGAAGCGGCGGCCGTCGCAACCCAGCGCTTCCAGCTACCGTTGCGGACGTTCATGGCAGGTTCCTCGTTCCTACAGCTTCCTTCAGCTGCTCCAGCGCTGTCATATAGGATGCGAGCGCCTGGCGGTAAGCCAGCTGAACTGAGCGGTAACTGCGCTCGGCGTCAAGAAAATCCAACAGGCTGGCAGCGCCGCGGTGATAGGCATATTCGCTGATGTCGCGCGAATCCTGGGCCTGCTTGAGATACCCGGAAGTGTAGAGCAGCACCACTTCGTCGTTGCTTCTGACCGCCTCATAGGCACTCGAAACATCGGAGAGAACGGTATCGCTGACCGATTGTTCCTGCTCCTGCGCCTGGGTGAGAGCGTAACCAGTGCGCGCGATTTCACCTTGATTGCGGTTGAAGATAGGCAGTGCGAAATTTACGAAGATCGAGGCTGTGTTCTCGCCGGAAACGTGAGTGAAGTCGTAGGTTCCATTCACGTCGACCTTGGCGTTGGCTTTGGCCAGCAGGATCTGGCTTTTTGCCGCCGTGATCCCTAATTCCGCGGCCCGGAAATCAGGGCGGTCTTGCAGCGCCTTCATCTGCAGGTCTTCGACTTTCGCCGGGAGCGGCTCGTAGGCCAGGTCGCCGACCACGTCAAAATCGGCGGGCACTGCATCGTAACCCAGGAACTCACGCAGCCCGACAAGCGCCTGCACTCTGGCCAGGCGGGCGGCAGAGACGTCGGTCTGAAACTGCAGGAGCTGCAGCTTGATCTTGAGATAATCGCCTTCACTGATCGCGCCCGCCTTGAGTTGCGACTCGCCAATATCGACCGTCTGCTGAAAGCTCTTCAGATCCTGCAGCGCGAACTGAAGCGTGGACTCCGCCAATAATACGCTGATGAACTGCTGGCCCACGTTGAACGCCAGGGTTCGTTCGGCATCGGTGACCTGGGCGCGAGTGACGGCGGTCTGATCGCGGGCGGCCTGCAAGCGGCGTTGCCGCTTACGACCGCGTTCGAACAGATATCCGATTCCAATATCGAACTGCTGCGTTTCGTTCAGATTGTCGCCGGAAAAATCCTGCGGGCTGAAGAAGGGGACGAACTGGCTATCAGCCCCGAGCGTCGGATTGGGGCGGAAATTCGCGGTGATTTCCTGGGCCTGATTCTGAAGAATCATGGTGCGGGTGGCTTTGATGGAGTGGTTGTGAGCCAGCGCCAGTTCAATGGCGTGGTCGAGACTGATCAGCGTCGTCGCTTGCCCGCCTGCTTGCCCCACTAGCAGCAGGAAACCCATGGCGGCCGCGGTGAACATCCGAGAGTACCTGGATGGCATAAAGGCTGAGATCGAGGCGCACTCACTGCGGCGCAAGATCTCGAACTGGGGCTCGAACCTATCGAACATTAAGCTCCGTCGTCCGTATCATCCTCATTGTGTAAGACTGCGACTGCAGCTCGATGGAATCATTCTAATCCACAATCACGATTGGGTAGTCGCGCATTCATTTGCGAGTAACATTTTCGCGCTCTCCGGACGTTCGTCTGGAGGCCTCTGTGACGCGACTCCACACTCGAAGGCATCGTGGCGTTATGTTCTGAAGGCGTTGTAAAGCACGACACGGCGAATCACGAAGCGTCAGGAACTTTCTGCTTGCCTGCCTGATGGACGATATTCACGCAATCGACCGTGAATCGGTCGAACGAACCTCACGGCTCGGGCAGAACCCTAAGGGCTGCTTTGGTTACGGTGGATGGATCGTCCCGCAGTTTGATATATAGAAGCGTGCCATTGGGACGGGGAACGCTCAAGGCAGAGTCCGCAAAGCCGACTGGAACCACGATGTTGTGAGCAAACTGCGAGTCGGCGGCGACGGAATCAATCAGGAACAGATTTTCGCCGATCAAGCTGCAGGGCTGGTCGGGACTGTCAGGGCACCGCACCTCCTCTAAGGATGGGATGCGCACAAGTTTTGCCAACGGTTGCCAGTCACCACGCTCGCCGTTCTCCGAAACTGCGCGCAGACGTAGTGCCCCGAACACGGATGGCCCGAAACTTTTCAGCGGCCGAAGAGTTCCCAACACGGTCTGCGAGTCTTCCAAGACCAGCGAACCATCCGCCAAGCTCAGAGAAATGTCGGCGGAGCCGTCGTCGGTTGCGACTTCGATTTTTTCGGCGCGTGGGAAGGTCGCCGGCACATCCGTTTTCAAGAAGAACGAGATTTGTCCGTCTTGAGGAAGATCATCTGGACTGCCAAGGCGAATGACCGAGACCGTTGAACCGGACTGCACACTCCTGCTGAGCAGTGTTACTCGCGGGCGGGGCGGTTCAACGACCGTGTCTAGATCGAGTACACGGCCGTCCTTGAGGGCAACATGTGCCACCAGTTTTTCGCTCGCTTTCAGCGCGGCGGTTGCCGCGGCACTCGCCGCGGATAATTGCAGTTGGTCGTTCCCGTCAGTACGAGAAAGAGATCCGGGGGCAAAGTGGATAGCATTCAACTCCAGACCAGCCACCTCGTCGAGCCGTGTGCCGGTTAACACCCCTTGCTGGTCGCCGGCGCTCAACTCGAAGTGGGCCAGGTGCGCGGCTTCCGAGTACGTCTGCAGAGGAACTTCATCGGGCTTGCTCAGTCCGGATTGTGCGACCAGAGTCAATACCGGCCCGGCGGATTCGTCTTTCAGAGGTACTTCGACCTCCAGCTCATTCGTCTTCAACAGCTTCCAGGTCGCTTTCAGCAGTTTTCCGCGCTGATCTTTCATCGTGACCTGATCCACGCACGGGGCTATCTCCGATTGCAAATGGAATGCATCCTGGCGCCCCACAATCAGGGCATTGGAATCCTCGGAAGCAAGAACCCACTTCACCGCATGAGGGCTCTGCAGTTGGAAAGCAGGCCCGTCGAAGGCCTGGAATCCCCAATAACCACGCAACGTTCCAGTCACTCCGGCGTCGAGCTGGCCGGCGCGGAGTAGATGACCGTCGATCAGGAAACCGCCGCGTGCCGCATCCGCGGTAGCGGGCAAATCGATGGCAAGGCCCGCTTTTGTCTGCACGTGAAGAACGACATCGTGCAGGTAGCTGGTTGAGAACACCAGCGGAGCACCGTCGACCGGAAGCTCCAATCCAGACCGTTGCAGGCAGAAGACCTGCTTTGGCTCGACGGCGCGAAGCGGGGGAAACTGTGCAGCTTCGACTGCCGGCAGGCCGGCGACCAGTACTGACATCGGCCTGTGAAACGAGGGGGGATTATTCAGCTTGAGATCCAGTGCATCGCGCTTGGGCAACGCCAGAGCTGGAATGTATTGATATGCCGCCGTGTGGAAGTTCTCCATCATTCGGACGACATCGATTACAGATCCAACATAGGGACTGTAAGCTCCTCCGCCAGCGATGGTGCTGGTGCTCATCGCTCCGATCAGATCGGCACCGGGGCCGGAAGTGAGGACGGCAACCATCGACTGGCTGTGCCCGTCATCGAGCACAAGCTGATCGGGGTTTCGCATGAGGCATGGAGCTTGTTCCTCGGTTAGCTTGTCGAAACATTGATCGTCGACCTTGATCTTCAGGCTTCGCGCCAGGATGCGCGAGCGCTCCTTGAGCACATTGGGGTCGGCGTCGGCCGTTTCCTTAATGCCGGCGAGATACGCGTCCAGCCGCGAGCGGTCTAATGCGGCCTGGTCTAAATCCTGAGAAGCCCGGACAAATGCTCCAGGTCTGCCGCGAACCGCCGAACGTAAAGTAGCGAAGTCTCCTCCGGTTTCCGGCGCCAGGAACAGCAAGGCCTGCTGCGCCCCCTCGGGAACTGTCACGACAGTTCCTTCCTGTTGCACTTGCCTGTTCCAGGTTTCTGCTTTCACAAACCACTGCTCGGGCGGCGGGTTTGTCGAGCCCCTGAGAAAGGCGGCAATCAGCAAGTAGTGCACGGATTGGTTTGCAGCAATCTCGGCGTGCAGCCATAGCCGGTCACCCGGCTGGAGCTCCGGCACCTCGGAGATTGGCAGCGTTTTACCACCTCGCGTCACTCTCACTTCGATGCGTGGGCCGGGCAAATCAAACGCAGCGCTGTCGGCAAGAGCAACACTGGCCAGCAGAATAAGGGTTGGTATCAGGCGCAGAACGCACCATCGCAAAGCCAGGGGCAACCGGGGCATAGATTCTGTCATAGCGCTGCGCAGAACTCGTTTCGAACACATGCGTATCGTGCACCTAGGTCAAAATCCTCGGACTGGCATTTCAACTCATAGCGGCGGTAGGGCCGCTTTGATCATTATTGGTCCATAGTGTAGGGAGCAGCAGCCTGAGCTTCGCCCAAGCGATGAAGAATTTCCTAACCAGCAAACACAACACCGCCACTCAACAGAGGGATGCTCAGGGGCAACCCCCGGTTGCCAAATAATATCGGGATACGCTATCGGCGTGACATGTTTCGCCGCCTAGTTATATCGTATCACGATATACAAACATGCGTCTATGCTGTCACAAACCGGGCTGCGCGTGAGTTTCTGTACCCGAGGTCGCGGCTCCCGTGGAAGGTTCTTATGAAGGTTAATATATCGTTGTACGATACAACTAAATTTCGCCTGCCATGAATCCAAGTTACTTGAGACAGCAGTCCCGTCTGCTTGTGCGCAGCATCGAACCACCTCACGGGAATCGGCGCGAGTTGCCCGCTCTCCGAAAGGAGCGGTCAGCAACGGCGATGAGAATCGTGCGGCTGGTTCTCGCGGCGACTACTCATTGGTATTTGGGCGTACGTCAATGTGCTGAACAAGCTAAGGAGGAGATCCCAATGATGTTCCCAAAAGTTCAACCGCTCTTCGCGCTCTTGATCGCCATTACCTTCTCATTGGTTGCACTACCAGCATTCGCACAGAGCAACGAAAGCGCCGGCAAGCTGAAGATACACGTTAGCCCCAAGCAGGCCTATGTGTTTGTAGATGGAAAAGCGATCCGGGATGGCAGTCAGACGATCGATCTCCAACCCGGTTCTCATGAAGTCAGCGTGCGCAACTACGGCTACATCCCGAACACACAACAGGTGCACATCGATTCCAAGAAGACCACCGACATCGCCGTAGCCCTGGAGGCGTCCGGGGACAAGGTATCGGGCCCGTTCGGAGATATCGAATTCAAAGGCCACCCGCGCGCAGCCATCCTGCTCAACGGTACGACACCCGCTTACTTCGTGGGTCACGTCGACGAGTTTGACTGGAATTGGATCTGGCACCAGCGCCTTCTTGTAAAACCTGGCACCTACAACGTGACGGTTAAGCGTGAAGGAAACTCAATCTGGTCGGGTCCCGTGGAGGTGAAGGCAGGTGAGCAGGTGACGGTTTACCTCGACCAGAATGGCAAGATGAAAACGAAAGATTGGCCTGAAGGCAACACGATCGAGCCTCAGCGGCGATTCCACGCCGGAGTGGCAAGTGCAATCGTGCCGATCGCTCCAGCGACGGCACAGCTGACAGCGCAAGCAACCGCGATCACTTGTGGGCAACCCACGCAGTTGGACTGGAAGTCGGCAGACGCGGTGGCGGTTTCCATCACAAACCTCGGAAGTGTTTCCGCGAGTGGCGTGCGAAGTGTCGACCCGACAAAAACGACAACCTATGAATTAGTTGCGAAGGGTCCGGGCGGCGAAGCTACCCAAACAGCAACGGTGAGCGTGAATCCAGAACCCGTGGCAACGCTGACCTTGAGCCAGCCCGAAATACACTTTCACAAGATTGGCGATAAGGTTGTGCAAGACGATCCGACGACATTGAATTGGTCCGTCCCCAACGCCAGCCAGGTGACGATTACGCCGCTAGGCAGCGAAGGAGCAAGCGGGAGCCAAACGGTCGAAGCGCAACCAACGCAGACCAGTGCCGGTCCGGTGAATGAGGTCGTTGACTATACGTTGTCAGCTTCCAATGCTTGCGGCGGAACGACTACAAAGACGGCAGCTTTGCACATTGTCGGCTCGATCGACCCAGCGCCCCCGGTAACGCTGGCCAGCCTCTTCTATCCGACAAACTATCCGAGATCCCGACATCCGAAAGTCGGGCTGGTCGCCAGCGAACGGGAGGCACTCGCGGATGCTGCGACCCGATTCAAGAGTCACGAACAGTACGACAACGACCACGCGACCCTCAAGGTTATTGGACACGCGGACATTCGCGGCTCGAAAACGTACAACCTGAAGCTCAGTGAGAGGAGAGCCAAGCTGGTGAAGAGCTATCTCGTTTCACAGGGTATTCCGGCGGATAAGATCCAGACTAATGCCGAGGGCAAACGGCAGGAGTTGACCAGAAAAGAAGTGGCAACGCTTCAAGCTCAGGACGCGCAGAAACCGGAGAAGTGGATGAATCATCACGCACGCGCTACCTGGCTGGCATACAACCGTCGAGTCGATATCGTTCTTGAGCCCACGGGAAAGCCATCCACGGAAGTGTTTCCGAACGATGCGTCCGACGCGCGGATTCTGTGGCAACGGGCTCAGCCGAGCCTGCGAAAAGTGGAATTGGCGGCGAACTCTGCGACTCCCGACGAATCGTTGCGTGCGGAAGCAAAACAGAAATAATAGTGAGATTCCACGCGGTCGGATCCTATTCGTTGAGAAGCGAGGTTGATGAACTGGTGCACGGGGCAGCCGCAGATCTCGGGGCTGCCCCGGCAAATGTATCTGAGAAACGGAGGATTGTAATGCGGCGCGTTCTGGTGGTTTCCCTATTGTTATTTGTTTTCGGCGGCTATGGATTCGCCCAGACCTCCGGCGCTATCGCCAGCAGGGTGCAGAACCTCCGCGACTGTATCGACGGATTTGGGACATGTGATCGTTCCCTTCTTACGAGCACGCAAACGAGTCAACTCGCTGACGTGCAGCATGATCAGAACCTCTGGGTGTGTTTAACCGGTAACGGCGAATGCAACCACTCCGCTCTCACTACGGCGGAGTCGAAGGAAGTTGCCGCAACGGAAAGGCGACGGAATGTTCTAGCGTGTGAAACAACCATCGGGACCTGTGACTCAGCACTGCTTGCGCCACCCGAAGCCGGTGAGGTGAACAGAATCCAGGCCGAACAGAATAAGCTGAATTGTGAGACGGGATTGAATTCTTGTGACGACTCTTTGCTAGCCTCCTCCGAGGTTGTGCTCGTGAAGCAGCTTGAGCGCGAGCGAAATCTCCTCGCCTGCCAGACGGGCCAGGATCTTTGCGAGACATCGTTACTGACTTCCTCGCAAGCGCACGAAGTTGCCGCGTCGAATTACCAACGAAATGTTCTGGCGTGCAAAACAGGCAGCGGCTACTGTGACGAATCTCTATTGAGTCCAGCGGACGAAAAGGACGTGGCTGTCGCCCAACGTCAACGGAACGCTTTGGCTTGCGAGGCAGATGACATTACGTGCGACCGGTCCTCTCTGAACAATGAACAAGCGAAGCAGAACGATGGCCGAGTTTTCCACGGTAATGACCTTGCACATCCATGAGGGATTCTAGTTGCCGCGGATGCGCAAATTGACATGGTGCGGTCTCGCTTTTTAATATGGTTGCAGCCCCGCACCGTTCGAGTGTGGTTCGGCCCAACAGTGGCGCGTTCTTGCTGTTGACGACAAACCTATGATCACAGTCAAAGACCTTACCAAAAGGTACGCCCGCACCGTTGCCGTGGATCAAATTTCCTTTGAAGTGGCGAGGGGCCAGATCGTTGGATTTCTCGGCCCCAACGGTGCGGGCAAGACCACAACGATGCGCATCCTCACATGTTTTTTGCCGCCTTCGGCGGGCACGGCAAAGGTGGCGGGGTTTGATGTTCTCGAACAACCCCTTGAGGTCAAGAGGAGAATCGGCTATCTGCCCGAGAGCCCGCCCATCTATCCGGAGATGGAGACGGCCGACTATCTGACCTTTGTGGGCAAGCTCAAGGGATTGTCTGGAGCGGATCTGCAGAAGCGGGTGGACTACGTTTGCGGCCGGTGCGCGGTGGCCGATGTCAAAACCAGGCTCCTAGGAAAGTTGTCGAAAGGATACAGGCAACGGGTGGGGCTGGCGCAGGCCATCATCCACAATCCCGACGTGCTGATTCTCGACGAGCCCACAGCCGGACTGGATCCGAAACAGATCAACGAGACGCGAGACCTGATCAAGGATCTGGCGGGCGAGCACACGATTATCCTCAGCACCCATATTCTTCCCGAAGTGGAGCAGACTTGCGAACAAGTGATCATCATCAACAAAGGGAAACTGGTGGCGACGGACTCGGTGCGGAATTTGCAGGCGCGAGCTCGCGGGGCCGAGTCGGTTGTGGTCGAAATCGCTGGACGCAACGGAAATCTGGATGTTCCGATCATGCAGCGCAAACTGGAACAGGTCTCCGGCGTCAGCCGCGTGTTGTGCAAGGAACAGGTTGACAGCCGCGCCATATTCGAAGTGGAAAGCCAGGGAGGACGCCTGGTCCGGAGTGACCTGGCGCGCGCCGTGGTCGAGTCTGGTTGGGATCTCAATGAGCTTCGGCCTGCTGCCATGAGTTTGGAAGAAATCTTCCTTCAGCTGACGGGAGGTCCATCACCCTCTAGTCCATCACCCTCTGAGGATGGAAAGACTTCGGCAAAGGAGTCGCAGCAATGAGAAATGTATGGATCATCTGCCGAAAGGAGCTGCACAGCTACTTCGTCTCGCCAATTGCCTATCTTTTGCTGACCATGTTTGGCGTGATCTTTGGTTTCTTCTTCTGGAACGCGCTTGGCGTTTTCGTGGTTGAAGGCATGGAGATGCAGATGCGCGGCGAGATGTTCCCAATGAATCTGAACGAGCAGATCATCCGGCCTCTTTTGTCCAACGTAGGCGTGATCGGGTTGTTTTTCATTCCCATGATCACGATGCGGCTGTTCGCGGAAGAGAAACGCACCGGCACGATCGAGTTGCTCGCGACCTCTCCCATTCGCGACATGGAGATCATCGTTGGGAAGTGGCTGGCCGCGGTGGTGCTCTATTCCACCTTACTGCTTTTCACCGCTCTGAACTTTGCGTTTCTGTTCAAGTATGGCAATCCGGACTGGAAGCCTCTGGCCATTGGCTATCTCGGTCTGTTGCTGCAGGCGGGCGCACTGCTGGCGATTGGCACATTTATTTCTACGCTCACCAAGAACCAGATCATCGCCGGGGCGGCAACGTTCGGCGTGGAATTACTGTTATGGGTGGTTGCCTGGGTCGGCGAATACGAAACTGCAACTTGGGCGCACGTGCTCTCCTATATGTCGATCATCGCGCACTTCGATTCGTTCGGCCGAGGCGTGCTCGATACCAAGGACGCAGTTTTCTATCTTGCGGTGATTTTCATAGGACTCTTTTTCACGGCGCGTTCCATGGAATCCCTGCGCTGGAGATCGTAGTCAGGAGATCAGAATGGCAAGTCAATGGCTAAAGGCGAGACAAACAAAATACGCGGCCTACGCAACCACCTACATTCTTATCGTGATTGCGGCCGTCGTGGTTGCGAACATACTGGCGGACCGGTACAACAAATCGTTCGACGCGACGTCGAACAAACGGTATAGCCTCTCCGACCAAACCGCCAAGATCGTCAAGGGTCTGAAGCAAGACGCTACCATCACGTACTTTAACCAGAGCACGCGCTTCCGCGAAGGCAAGGATCTGCTTGACGAATATGCGAACCTTTCTCCCAAGGTGCAGGTGGAATATATCGACCCCGACAAGAGTCCTCAAGCTGCGCGTGAGGCTGGCATCAGCGAATTTGGGGTTGCAGTCGTGCAGGTTGGGTTGAAGAAAGAACAAGCCAAGAGCATGACGGAAGAGGGCATTACCGGCGCCTTCATCCGCGACCTGAAGAGCAGCACACGCACGGTTTGTTTTACGAGCGGCAGCGGCGAGCATCAACTCGACGATAGCCAGCGGGAGGGCCTTTCGCAATTTAAGGATCGCCTCACCAAAGACGACTACGTGAGCGAGAGCATCGATCTGTTGCAGAAAGCCGATGTTTCCAACGACTGTACCACTCTGGTTGTTGCCGGCCCCACGAAGGATTATCAGCAGCCGGAAGTGGATGCGATCAAGAAGTACGTTGAGGATGGGGGGCGTGCCTTCTTCCTGCTCGACCCTCCGTTAAAACTGGGGCACGAGGAAATCGCCGAAAACGATGCGCTCACGAACGTCCTGCAGAGCTGGGGCGTGACGATGGATAAGGACCTGATTCTCGATATGAACCCCATCGGACAGTTGGCCGGGCTCGGACCCCAGGTAGCCCTGATCACAAACTACGGCTCTCAGCCTATCGTGAACGATATGAAAGGAATGGCCACGGGTTTTCCTCTATCCCGCTCGATCGAGATCAAGAGCACCGACAAGACGAGCCTGCAGAAGCTGTTCGATTCCTCCGGAAGCAGCCTGGCGACGAGTAATCTGAGTTCGCCAGCCGTCAATGTGAACGATCCCAAGAACGAAAAAGGACCGTTGACCATCGCGGCGGCGGGCACCTACAACACGGGCAAGGAAAAGTCGCAAGGACGTTTTGTCGTTGTCGGAAGCTCATCCTGGATTGCGAACCGCTTCATCAATTTCAATGCGAACAGCGATCTGGCCTTGAATACGATCAACTGGCTGGCATCCGATGAAGACTTGATCTCCATCCGGCCTAAGCGGGAGGAAGATCGTCGCATTACCATGACCCGCGCACAATTGGGTTGGGTCCGCGCCATCAGCCAGTTCCTGTTGCCAGGGATCGTCGTCGTCGCCGGCATTGGCGTGTGGTGGAAGAGGAGGTAAACATTCCTCGATCGAGTCGAGGCTCGTATCGGGAAGCGCCATGAAAATTCGTAGCCTGATCGTTGCAGTTCTTGTGCTCGTTGCGCTTGGCGGTGTCCTTTACTGGACCGATCACCGCAAGCCGTCGGCAGGAGTGGCAAAAGCGTCGGCCAATACTCCGCCTGCAATCCTCAAGTTGGATGAGGCGTCGATTACCAGATTTGAACTGAAGAAGAGGAACACCGAGCCTATCGTTCTCGCGAAAAGCAATTCCGGAAGTTGGCAAATCGTCCAACCCAAACCTCTCGGTGCTGATCAAAGCACTGTGGCCAGCGCGCTCTCGACGTTGTCCTCCCTCAACTCCGAGCGGGTGGTTGAAGACAAGGCTTCCGATCTGAAGCAGTTTGGTCTCGATCATCCTGCTGTCGAAATCGACGTCACCGAAAAGGACAACAAGAGCCACCAGCTCTTGATCGGTGATGACACGCCCGCCGGGGGCGCAGTTTACGCGATGCTGACGGGAGATCCGCGGGTCTTCACGATGGCCAGCTACAACCGAACCAGCATCGACAAAAGTCTGAATGATCTGCGAGACAAGCGGTTGCTCACGGTGAGCCCAGACAAGGTCAGCCGCTTAGAGTTGATCGAGAAAAATCAGGAAATTGAGTTTTGGCGCAACCAGGACGAATGGCAGATCTTGAAGCCCAAACCGCTGCGGGCCGATAGCGTGCAGGTCGGCGAACTGATGGGGAAACTGACCGATGCCCGCATGGATCTCAGCGAGTCGGATAAGGACGCCCAGGAAGCGGCTTCCGCTTTTGCTCACTCCACCCCTTTAGCGACTGCAAAAGTAACCAGCCCGTCCGGAACGCAAGAACTTCAAGTTCGCAAGAACAAGGACATCTATTACGCAAAGTCGAGCGTGGTCGACGTTGCCTACAAAGTTGACTCGAGTCTTGGCCAGGCGCTCGACAAGAAACTCGACGATTTCCGCAACAAGAAACTATTCGACTTCGGCTACAACGAACCTACCAAGATCGAGATGCACATCGGCTCACAGGCTTATTTCTTGACTAAGGGCGGCGCCGATTGGTGGTCTAACGGAAAGAAGATGGATGCGGGGAGCGTGCAATCGCTAATCTCGGACCTGCGCGATTTGGCGGCCAGCAAGTTCGTCGACTCCGGCAGCGGGGGCCCCACAATCGAGATCATGGTCGCATCTGATGATGGTAAGCGTGTGGAAAGGGTCTCCATTGCGAAAACGGGCGACGGATTCGTTGCCAGGCGCGAGAATGAGCCAACCCTCTACTATCTGGAATCAAGTCCGGTCGACGGGATCGAAAAAGCCGCTGCCGACATCAAGCCCTCTGTACCCGCCCCTAAGTGATGACGATGCGCTCCGATCTTCGAAAATGAGAATTGAGGTCGGGACTCTACCCCTTTTTGTAGAGTCCCCATTTTTGTAAGTAACGAAAAAGGTTCTGACGAGTTTATGGCGCGGATTTCGGAAATGCCGGCAGAGTCGGTGAACTGTCGGTAGCAAGTTAGAATGTCCGGTTTTTGTAGCACGTGATATGTCCGGTTTAGTAAATTAACCAGCCGTCGCCGGGGCTGTGGGAAAGTGGGAATCCCGCGCCGTTTGCGGGATTTCCAAGC
>JBAUAN010000028.1:0-38024 GCA_049675725.1 Candidatus Sulfotelmatobacter sp.
TCGGTGAAAGGTTTTCCTGGTTACGGCGTGTATGCGGCGAGCAAGGCGGCGTTGCGCTCCTTCGCACGCACGTGGCTTAACGAACTGAAGGGCAGGAATATCCGGGTGAACGTGCTGAGCCCGGGGCCGATCGCCACACCGATGCAGGACCAGGTTCTCACCGAGGAGGCGAAGCGGATGTTCGAATCCCTGATCCCGCGGGGAAAGATGGGTCGTCCTGAGGAAATTGCGACGGCCGCGCTGTTTCTTGCTTCAGACGATTCGAGCTTCGTGAATGGGGTGGAGTTGTCCGTCGACGGCGGCTTCTCGGCCATCTGAAATCGGCGGATCTCGGTGAGTGCATAATCGCGAATGCACTCACCGATCCTTATCGAGACCGATCCGACTCAAATCCTCACACAGTGCCTTTACTTTCTTGCCTGATTTGAAAGGGCACCCAATACAAATGACTGGCGACGCTCAGCAGTGGGGCAATTCTCTCGGGTGATGGGTAAACCAGAAGGTTGTTCTCCGCAATGATACTGAAGGATTGAAGATCGTCCGCGTATTGCCCGTCATCCTCAGACCAGTCACTTCAGGACGCTCCTCAATAGATGAGCTTTAGCGAAAACTGAATTTGCCGCGAAGTTCCGGCGGTCTTGCTGATCATGCCAAATCCTGTACCCGCGATGATATTCGCAGGGAGCCCCATATTGACGATGTTAAACAGGTTAAATAACTCTGCACGGAATTGCAGGTCCGCTCGCTCCAAACCGCTTTCCCGGTGGCCAATCGGAGTTGTCTTGATGAGAGCAAAATCGAAGTCATAATATGCCGGGCCTCGAAGAGTATTACGGCCGAGCGTTCCGAAGCGCCCGGAGTTTGGTCCGGTCCCGCCTTGGATATCGATGGGAATGGAAAAGAAACTTGCATTGTTTGCGTCCCGCCCAAAATAATCGTCGCGCGGTCGCGTGGAACTGCCAGCGCTCGAAAGGTCCGGTGTTGCGGTCTCGTCCGGGCGGTCCGCACCAATGGTTCCCGCCCCGGTCTGCTGAATTCCCGAGTACACCGTAAACGGCGAACCACTGGTAATCGTTGAGATGCTCAGAAACTCCCAGCCCTTCGTCAACAACTGGGTTCGATCCGACTGAAGTCCCAAATGCTCAAAATGCAAATCCTGGGCCGCGCTCAACGTGAAGGCCTGCGTTACATCAAAGCTTGACGGCCCTCTTTCCGCTTGTGTATCGAACGGGTCTTGCGGACTAAACTGCGTCACGGCGCCGGTAGATCCTGCTCCTCCCAGAATGCCGCTGACATCATCCAGTGATTTGCCACAAGTGTAACCTGCTTGCAATGACGGACCGCCGTGCCCGACATTTCCCGACAATGAAGTCTGGAGTGCGTTGTACGATGAGTGCGACGTTGCCGTCATCACGGACTCGAATCCGAAACCTCCCGTCACTGCTCCGCTACCGTCGAAGTTTGTAAACCGTGCAAATTCGGGGTCCGCTCCGGGATACGCGTTTGGATATGACATTCTGGGAAGTCGAAGCGCCGATGTTCCTACATACGCAACATCGGCCGTCAGGCCGCCGAAAGCCCGTTCCAGCCCCAGTGTCCAAGTTTGCAGGTAGCCATTGCCGAAGCGCCGGTCGATCCCGGCCAGACTCAATAGCGAGAGCTGACCACTCGGCGACAGCGCTGCCAAATCCTGCTGGTATCGATTTACGTCCATCACCGTGTTCGCCGGCACTTTTTTCGGATCGCCGCTGGCCAACACGTTCACTCCAGCGGTGTTATAGACGGGCGGCAATTCGTTTGGTGTAATTTGGAATCCGTAGGCAATCTCCCCGTTTTGCGCCGCATTGACACGAGGATAAACAGCGTAGGGCGTTGACCCCGTAAGAAGATTGTCCTGCCAGATATTTGGCGGAATCACGGTGATCGCCCCGCCCATGTGCACATGCACCGCGTGGGGCGCGTTCCAGTCAACCTGAACACGGGGCCCCCAGCCGTTCCAATCGGTTTGATAAGTAGGCTGCGGATTGATCAAGTATTCCTGCCCAACGCCCGCGGGCGGAAACGAATTCAGAAAGCTCGACGTCCGGTGCGCCCGCTCCGAAATCGGCGTGTAGACCTCATATCGCAGCCCATAATCGAGCGTCCATTCCGGATTGATTTTCCACGTGTCCTCGATGTAAGCGTTCACGTCATTCCGGTTGATGGCCGCGGGCCCAATGTGCGCGCCATTCGATGCGTAGGTCGGCGCGACTGCGATCGTGTACCCGTACGGATAGCCGAGTAACAGACTGCTTAGCGTGTCTGGCAGAGGCTGACCCGGCTGCACATCATGCTGTCCACTCGCGGAAGGAATGAACACTGGCGAGTAAACCGTTCCGCCGCCAAAATCATATTCGCCATTGGGACTGATTCCGAAGTATGTCGTGTCGCGATTAAGTCGCGCCTCCGCACCCCATTTCACCGCGTGGCGTGCAGTCGTCCAGGTAAAATTCAATTGCCCCTGGAATAAATTCCCGAACGCTGACATCACCGAACCGGCCGCGCTGTTGTACGCCTCATAGAGGCCATCGATGAACTTCAATGCCGGATCGGTGTGGTTCGGCGTCACAAACGACGGGGTCGTCCGCGTGAAACTCAACGATGTCGACCAGAGAAAGTGTGGAGACACGGTGCGCGTGTAGGTGATGACCCCGTTCCGCTGCCGGTCCACATACTGCACGCCGAAGCTCGGGTCAAGCAGCGTTTGATCTGGATTTGTTGTCGGTCCCGTTAGATTGTCGTAATTGAATCGACCAAACAATTGTCCTTTTGCGCCAACTTTCTGATCGATGCGGATGGAAAACTGATCCGCATCCGTGTTTACGTTTGAAGGTGCAGCATAGGTTCGCGCACCATACGCGCCGGTTGGGTTGTTGGGGAGTGGATAACGGGCCAGTATGGAAGCAATCGCCGGATTTACTCCCGGGCTATTCGAACTGCCCGCTATCTGCAGCGTGTCCGTGCTGCCGTCCGGGTACGTCACCATGTCCTGGCCCGCTCGCTCGGCTGCGGTTGGCACAGCCAAAACCTGGGTCGTTCCCAGCACCTGCCTGAATCCCTGATACTGCACGAAATAGAACGTGCGGTCGCGTCCGTCATATACATGTGGCAACACGACCGGCCCGCCATTGGTAAATCCGAACTCGTTTCGCCGGAACGGAGGGATCCGGCCCGGGTCCGCAATCGACGGGTGATCGAAATAATTCCGCGCATCGAGGGCAGAGTTCCTTAGAAACTCGAAGAAGGAACCGTGAAAACCGCTCTTCCCGGATCGTGTCACGATATTGGTAAAGCCAGCCGCGCCGCGCCCGGTGTCCGCCGGCATCCAGCCTGAGCTGGATTGCAATTCCTGAATTGCGTCCACGTCGAAATTCGTGAACGTACTCCCGCCCATCTCTGGATCGCTGACATCCGCGCCGTCCATCGCGAAGACAGCCTCAACGCCGCGCTGTCCGTTGATGGCGAACTGCTGGGTGAAATTCGTCTGCCCGTTCACGTCGGTCATCGTGCCCGCTGCTAACAACAACAGCGTGCTGAAGTCGCGTCCATTCAACGGCAACTCATTTACCTTTTGGCTGGAGAGTTTCTCCCCGCTTGTTCCGCTAGCCGGGTTCGAAGTTGTGCTCGGGTTTCCATTCGAGACTCCCGCAGAAGTTTGCGAATTGGCTGCAATCGACAGCACGTTTTGATCGGATACCGTCAGCACAACTGATATGCCGGTAATATTCACTCCAGTTGACGCCGTCGCGCCTCGCCCGGGCAGTTGCGCGCTTACCTTATGTGGCCCGGGTCGAATGTCCGCAATCGCGAACCTTCCGTCGGTTCCCGTAACCGCGGTTAGATTCTTTTTCGCACCGGGTGTGAATACCGTTACCTTCGCTCCGGCCACGGGTTCGCCGGCAGCCGTGCGTACGGCACCAGTCCAGGCCGGCGCCGGAGCACTCTGTTGTGCCTTAAGCGATCCCGCGACCATCAGTCCCAACAGCAAACACCTGCCCATCAATCGGAAGGACTTATAAAAGGCTCGAGCTATTGCGTGTTCCTTTGCGCAGCGGTATCTAGGCATGAAAACTTTCCTCGGGCGTACCTATGGAATTGTCGAACCGCTTCGGTTTACGTGCTTGTGACTTCTATGCCTTGGGAGCGGTAGGGATTCAGGACATCTTCGTCTGACGCATCGGTGATCAAACGCGTCAGTCGGGAAGCGGGACCGACCAGGTAAGGCAGAGATGTCCCCATTTTCCCAAGTGAAATCAGGCCAACGACTTCCATTGAAGATCCTATCATCGCTTGCTTCACGTATGCTTCTTCTCGGTTGCCGACGGTTATTCCGACCTCCGGGTGCAAACTGCACATTCCGAGAAAACATAGATCGGCGCGAATGGATTCGACTCGGCGAATGGTCTCGATGCCTGTCGTGACCCGCTCCTCTTTAAGAAAATTTCCTCCGAGCATCAGCACGCTCAACTTCGGATGATCGGCCAACGCCAGCGCAAGCGGTGGGCTGTTGGTAACAATCGTCGCCGAACGCTCTCTTGAAAGGTAGGAAGCAATTCTCAGATTGGTGGTACCTCCATCAATCAGCACCACCTGACCGTCGCGGATCATGTCAGCCGCCGCTCGAGCAATTCCGATCTTGCTCTCCATGTCGATTTGTTGGCGAGACACGAAAGGAACGGCCTCGGCACGGCGAGGCAGGGCGCCGCCGTGTACCCGTTGGATCTTTCCCGAACTCGCCAATTCGCGCAGATCTCGACGAATCGTGTCTTCAGACACCCTGTATCGACTGCTGAGGTCCGAGGCGAGGACTCGGCCCTCACTGCCAAGCAGCTCCAGGATGTACTGGTGGCGCTCTTCCTTTAGGGCGATTTGGCCTGCTTCCGTTTCTGGTTTCATTGCGCCATTGTGCACGAATATACTTTGTTATGCACGTATTTACGCGTATTATCCGATTTATGCATGATACCGCCAAACCTAGCGCCAAACAAGGTCTTTCGCAAAAGCGTTCGGTTCGGGCAGTCGTCTTCGATTACGGAAACGTGCTTTGCCTCGAGCAGACGCTGGATGATATGAAAAGTATGGCGCTCGTGTGTGGCATTCCTCATGAGCGACTCTCGGAACTTTACTGGAAGCTGCGGCCGCCCTACGACCGGGGTGATATCGATGGACCTGCCTACTGGACGGCGGTGGTTGGCCAGCAAGAACTGGGTTTGAGCAGAGATCAGATCGCAACGCTAATCAAGCTCGATAGCGAAAGTATCATTCGACCAAATCAAGGCGCTGTGCAATGGGCAGAGCTGCTGCACCAGGAAGGCGTCCCCTTAACCCTTCTCTCAAACATGCCGCTCGAACTCAGCCGACATGTGACCAAGTCCTTTCCGAGCCTCTCTACATTTGAACACCTGATTTATTCCTGCGACTACGGGTCCATAAAGCCGGAGTTGGCGATCTACCGAAATTGTCTCGAACTACTCAAAGCGGCCCCGCAAGACATCTTGTACCTGGATGATCGCGCCGAAAACGTCGAGGCGGCAGCTGGCTTAGGAATTAACTCTGTACTGTTTGACACGGTCGAAAAGACGGCATCAAGAGTCGAAAGCCGATTCGACATCCCTGTCCCGAGTTATGGCCGCTATCGCCAATCAAGTTCACGGTACAGCTCAACAAATCGGCGCGCGGATCGGATGGAATCCGACTGATGCAGCTCGCTCGACGCAACGCCAATGCAGGTTGCGCTTGCGTGGCTTCTGCAGCGCTCGCCCAATATCCTGCTGATCCCTGGAACATCTTCCCTCGTGCATCTTCGCGAGGATCTTCAGTCTTCGCTGCTTCAGATTCCTCCCGAAGTGATTGCCGATCTCGACGCAATTGGCACTAGCCGACTAGCTCGACAGTGAGAAGAAACACCTGCAGTGCATGGTGGGACGGTCGCTTCCGAAAAGAGAAGATGCCATCCCAAATGACAAGAAACAGATGGTATTATCGCGGCGGGAGTCACCCATGGAACTGACAAAACCGAAACTTCCGCGTGAAGCCATCGAGCTCTACAACGATTTCATTCATGGTGAGATTAGTCGTCGCGCGTTTATGGAGGGCGTGCAACGATTAGCGGGCGGAGTGGCGGCAGCCACGGTTATCAATGCATTGATGCCGAATTATGCCTTGGGCCAGCAGGTTTCCCGCACCGATGACCGGATCAAGGCGACTTACGAGACGGTTCCCTCCCCCAAGGGCAATGGAAGCATCAAGGGATATCTCGTGCGGCCGATCAGCGCCGACACCCGCTCCGAGACGGTAACGAAGTTGCCCGGCATCATCGTGATCCATGAGAATCGAGGTCTAAACCCGCACATCGAGGACATCGCGCGGCGGTTTGCCCTGGCCAACTTTATGGCGTTCGCGCCGGACGGACTCACGCACTGGGCGGATACCCTGGCGACGACTACAAGGGCGGCCAGATGTTCAACAAGATCGACAAGAATAAGATGTCCGAAGATATGGTGGCTGCGGCCTTGTGGTTGAAGTCGCGCCCTGACTGCACGGGAAAGATCGGCGCTACCGGCTTCTGCTATGGAGGCTCGACCGCCAATATGCTGGCGGTGCGGCTGGGAGCCGACCTGGCGGCAGCGGCGCCGTTCTATGGCGGTCCTCCCGCACCAGGGGACATCCCAAAAATTAAGGCGGCGATTCTGGTGCATCATGGGGAACTCGATACGCGGCTCGCAGCTACGTGGCCGGCGTACGACAAGGCGCTGAGCGAGGCGAACGTCCCGCACGAGGGCTACATTTATCCTGGTGCAGGACATGGCTTCAATTGCGACGCCACGCCGGAACGGTATAACAAAGCGGCGGCCGATCTGGCCTGGCAACGCACGATCGACTGGTTCAACAAATACGTGCGAGCCTGATTCCGAGGTACAATCTGTCGCGCTGGGACGCGCCCGAATCGGTTCGAGTGCCTGTTCGCCCGATTCAAGGCTGCGTCGCAGGCTTCGCGCAGAAGATGCCCTTGAAGTTTTCGCGGTACTGCAGGAAGACCAGCACCCAGAGTACGGATGCCACCAGAGCCGGAGCAATGGTCGCCGGCGCGAGCGTCAGGTGAAACGCAAGGATGTTGTAGAGCTCCGCTGCCAAGACTGTCAGAGCAAGTGGCACGAAGTAGCCCGCAAGCAACAGCAGCCCACCAATGACTTGCATGGCAAAGAAGAATGCGGCAAAATGCGATGCGGTGACGGAGACAAGAAACGGAATCTCGAGTGGGTTCGCCGGAGGCGGCTGGTGGATAAACTGGAGAAATCCGTTTAGCCCAAACACCGTAAAGATCAGCCCCAGCCCGTAGCGCGCAAGAATCGATGCAATCCTCATGCGCGACCTCCCTGGGAGGTCTGCGCGTGCGTCTGCACGGTCTGAAGATGCGGCGCAAGAAACGCGGTCCGGTCCTTCCCCTGGTTCAGAACAGCAGTCCCGCCTGTGGTAAGGAAGGTCGCGTCCGTCACGCCACGAAAACCAAATACAGACCGCAGATACGGCTCCACGAAATTGAAAGAGGCCATCTGCGTCTGGGCGTCGTAGATCCCGCCGGTTGCGATGATGAAAGTCGCCTTCTTGCCGACAAGCAGGCCTTTCGGCCCTTTCTCCCCGTAGGCAAAGGTTCTGCCGACTCGCGCAATCTGGTCGATCCACAGCTTGAGCACGGAGGGCACGCCAAAGTTATGCATTGGCACTCCGATGACGTACTCATCAGCCTGCTCCATTTCGGAAAGCAGCGAGTCGGACAGCGAGAGCAAGTCCGTCTGCTGCGGAGTGCGGGCCCGTTCCGGCGTGTAGGCTGCACCGACCCATTCCGCATTGATTGGCGGGATTGCTGTTGCGTTGAGGTCGCGGTCTAAGACCCTTCCATCGGGGTTCGAAGCTTTCCATTGGGTGACGAACGCAGCGGTTAATTCGCGAGAGACTGATCGGCCGTAGAGTGGGCTGGAATCGATATGAAGCAAGGTCGACATTGAGGTAATCCTCCTACACAACAATTGATGATTAATCAACATCTGTCGATTCATAAAATAGACAAGTGTCGCTTTAGAGTGCAGGAGAAGGTATACTCATGATAGGAATGGCCCAGCTTCTTCAACCGGAGACTGAAACGGCGGATCCGCGCGTTCTGCGCAGCCGCCGAATGCTCATGGACGCATTAGCCAGTTTATTGATTAAAAAGGAGTTCGAAGACATTTCTGTGCAGGATATCGCAGACGAGGCCAGGTTAAACCGGGCCACTTTTTACCTGCACTATCCAGACAAGAACGCGCTGCTGCAAGCCATGACCGGCGTCCGCTTCCGCGACCTGATAGCGCGCCGCGCCATCACCTTCACCGACTGCAATGGAGCATTGCGCGCCATCGCGCTCGGCGTCTGCGATTACCTTGCTGAGTCCACAAGCTGTCCCACGCAGTTGACTCGGATGCCTCTGGAAGTCTCCATCATCCCGGTCGTCGAGGACATGTTCAAGGAAGGCCTCACCCATCACGGAACGGGGCCAGGTCTCGATCCGGCATTGCTGTCAACCACCGCGGCCTGGGCAGTTTATGGGGCCGCGCGCTGCTGGTTTCAAACTCCCAACCGTGTCCCCGCCGAGGAGATGGCATCTAGAATTGAAACCATGGTGAGTCCGGTCCTTTTCGGCGCCTCTCAATAGCGGAAGAGTGGCAACACCAAAGCTTCGTCCGTGGTGTTTAGCCCATAAATGTTGCTCCATTTACCACCCCGAACCGGCCAATGCTCCGCGGATGGTGGTTCATTTCTACGTCTTCATGAACTGACCGATAAGCGCCGCAATTTCATCGGCTGCCGTCTCCAGCGCGAAATGACCACCATCCACAATGTGGACTTCAGCATTGGGCACATCGCGCCGGTAGGATTCCGGCTCCGAGGAGTCAAACGATGCCTCATACTTGCCCCAAATCACCAGCAGGCGCGGCTGCTTCTCACGCATCCACGCTTGCCACCTGGGATAGTTTTCGACGTTGGTGCGGTAGTCGTAGAAGAGGTCACTCTGGATCTCAGCTTGGCCGGGTTGGTTGAGGAAATAAAATTCATCCGTCCACAGATCGGGGTCATAGCGTTCCACGTTGGGATCGCTTCCGACATGGCGCGTCCGGGTCGTCTGCAACGACAGCAGGTTGGTACGAAGCGCGCTTTCGTTGGCGGAGCGGTCGACCCAAAAAGCTCGCCGCGTCTTCCAGTTCGCGCCCAGACCCTCATTGTGCGCCACAGCGTCCTGGACGATGAGACCCTCGATCCGGTCCGGATGGCATAAGGCCATCCTAAAACCCACAGGGCCGCCGTAATCCTGCATGTAAAGCGAGTAGCGCGAGAGCCCAAGAGCTTCGGTGAAGTGATTCATGGTTTCGGCGATGTGATCGAACGTGTACGCGAATTTTTTCGGGTCTGGCCAGTCACTGTGCCCGAAGCCGGGGTAATCGGGCGCGACTACGTGATAGCGATCGCAAAGCCGGGAGAACAGGGGCTCGAACATTCGGGATGAGGAAGGAAGCCCGTGCAGCAGCAGAAGCGTCGGCGCGTCTATCGGCCCGGCCTCTCTGTAAAAGATGGAGAGTCCATCTACCTGTATCGTGCGATAAAAAGTCGGGTGTTTCAAGGGACGTTCCTTTCCCTGAGCGTGGGTCGGCAGTTGAAAAATTGCGAGCATCATCGAGAACACCAGCACTATACGTACAACGCTGTCGGTGATATTTGACATTTATATTCTCTTTTTCTCGCTATTTACGAATTTGCTTTTCACGCTGGGCTGCGCTCGACTGAACGATGGGCCCGGCGATTTCAGAAACCTCCTCGACTAATGAGATCAAAAAAGCCGATACGTCGGTGCAAGTGGAAAGATTGGCGCTCTGCCCGGCCCACATAGGCACAAGATCTGCCCGGCCCGCAGCCTCTGCTGCGATTGCGAGATTTCTGACGAGTTCTCGTTGCAGCGGATACCCACCGATGTCGCAAGCGAAATGGGCGCGTGTGGAGTCCTCGGTCAATCTCGAGGCCTCGGGAAATCCCGACCCTTACTTTATGTCACTCGACCTGGCGACGGCCCGCCATCCACAGTGGCAGCTCGCCACACATCAACGGTCAGCCCCTTATCGTGGATCATGGAGCACCGCTCCGTCTGTTGGTGCCTGTGAAACTTGGTTTGAAGAATGTGAAGGCCATTACCAACATTACGTATGTCGCGGAAGAGCCAAGAGACTATTGGGCCGAGCGTGGATATTCCCGCTACGACGGAATCTAACGCCTGTCAAGGAAGGGAATCTTTTCCTCTCTTCTACCCGGAGCGTTCGAAATAGTGGGTACACTCGCAAGTTCATTTACGGTGGCTGCTTCGCGCTTCAAGAATTTTAAGAGGTGGCGAAACAAATTCTGCGCTCGCTAGTTTTTTTCTGACGGTTGCTCCGTTCACGCCGAACGAACCTGCGCCCGCGACGAGGGAAATGATCCAAAGCCGACACATTTGATTTCACAGTTTAGTGAGGTGTTTGATATAAGTAATTTAGTAGCAACAATATACGTTCATCCGCAGCGGACTCAAAATCCGCCGACCTTCGGGTCTTGGGGGTCTCGGCTCCCCCTCGCGGCACCAGCCTTTGTGGTTTCTGCAAGCAAATGAAAATCATCTTGAACCCGTGGATTGCAGTTTGTTGCCTGAGTATGGTGCTCGCTCCGGGGCCGGCTGGGGCGCGTGATCGATCTTCCGCCGGCGCTGCGAGTGACGGACCGGTCGGCGCGTTCCAGGATCATGGCGATGTGGGGACGGTATTGCATCCTGGATCGGCGAGCTTCGACGCCGAACGCGGCGCTTACACCGTGACCGGGAGCGGCGAGAACATGTGGCTCGCGGCAGACGCTTTTCAGTTTGTGTGGAAGAAAGTTTCGGGCGATGTGGCGCTGGCGGCGAATATTTCGTTTGTGGGGCAGGGCAAGAACGAACATCGCAAGGCGGTGCTGATGATCCGGCAGAGCCTGGACGCGGATTCGGTTTATGCCGATCTGGCGCTGCACGGCAGCGGGCTCACTTCTCTGCAATATCGCGAAGCGAAGGGCGCGATCACACATGAGATTCAGTCGAACATGTCGGCTCCAGTCCGGCTGCGGATCGAAAAGCGCGGAGAATACGTTTACATGTTTGTGGCGGGTGAGGGCGAAAAACTGCATATGGCGGGAGGTTCGACGCGGGTTCCGCTGGAAGGGGCGTTCTATGTGGGGATTGGAGTTTGCTCGCACGATAAGGATGTGATCGAGAAAGCGGTTTTCTCGAATGTTGAAGTGAGCGAGTTGGGTCCGGCGGCGGGAGCGGCGAAACTTTTCAGCACGCTCGAGACGGTGACGATCAGCTCGACGGATCGTCGCGTGGTTTACGTTGCGCCGGAAAGGTTTGAGGCTCCGAACTGGATGCACGATGGGACGGCATTTCTTTTCAACCGGAACGGGCGCATTGAGCGGCTCAAAGTTAGCGGAGGCAAGCCGGAAGTGATTGATACGGGATTCGCCACGCGCTGCAACAATGATCACGGAATTTCGCCGGACGCGCAGTGGCTGGCGATCAGCGACAATTCGCAGGGAGACGGTGGTTCGCGCGTGTATATCGTGCCTATCGGGGGTGGAACGCCGCGGCGGATCACGGAGAAAGCTCCGTCGTACTGGCATGGATGGTCGCCGGATGGGAAGACGCTGGCGTTTGTGGGACAGCGCGACGGCGATTTTGATATCTATACGATTCCGGCGGCGGGCGGCGAAGAGACGCGGCTGACCACGGCCAAGGGACTGGACGACGGGCCGGAATATTCGCCGGATGGGAAATATATCTACTTCAATTCCGAGCGGACCGGGCATATGCAGATCTGGCGCATGCATGCGGACGGGAGCGAGCAGGAACAAGTTACGCACGACGATTTCAATAACTGGTTTCCGCACATCTCACCCGACGGAAAGTGGATGGTGTTTCTGACGTACGACCTGAGCGTTACGGGGCATCCTGAGAACAAGGATGTGATGCTGCGGCTGATGGCGCTGAGCGATAACAACATTACCGTTCTTGCGAAATTATTCGGCGGGCAAGGGACCATCAATGTTCCGTCGTGGTCGCCTGATAGCAAGCAGGTGGCGTTTGTGAGTTACCAGTTGATTCCGTAAAAGGCGGCGATAAATCCTTGGAGATGAATGCGCGCGAAGACCTCGGGGGCTAAAGCCCGCATTCATTCTGCACGCTCTACGCGGCGCTGAAAGCGCCGCTCTTCCACGTTACCGCATGCTTCCACGTTACCGCATGCTTCCACGTTACCGCATGCTTCCACGTTACCGCATGCTTCCACGTTACCGCATGCTTCCCGTTACCGCATGCTTCCACGTTACCGCATGCTTCCCGTTACCGCATGCTTCCCGTTACCGTATGCTTCCACGTGACCGCATACTTCCACCACATACTTCCACCACATACTTCCACGTTACTGCATGCTTCCTGTCGTTCCTTATTGCTTGGTGACGTCGATCATGTTGTCGTCGGCGTTGCGGTCGATGAGCTTGTTGTAGGGATCGATGCCGGCTAACGTGGGCTGCTGGTCCACGATGATCTCGAAAGTTCTGTGCTCCTCGGTGAATTTTTCTTTCTTCAGATAGAGCGGCTTTTCCTCGTCCTTCTTGCCGCTGAATACGCCGATTTCGATGTAGTCGGCGAGGGGCATTGGTGTTTCCGCACCGTTGCCGTCGGCCTGCATCTTGCGCGCCTTCACCTCAAGCGTCACCTTGTATTTTCCGTCAGGAGTTTTCTGCGAAGTTGCGGTGACGGCCTGGTTGTCGTAGAGAACGATGCGGTTGAAACCATCGTCGACCAGGTACTGGTACTCGGGCGGCGTCTGGGCCTTGATGGCATCGACCAGCATGCGGGTGTCAGGGTAGGGGATGTCTTGAGTAACGGAGCCGCTCGCAGTGTCGTGGGCATCGACCTGATTGTTGGCGTTTACGTAGCGGTAGTGCATTAGGAAGTTGTGGAGCGCGAGATTGAGTTTGTCTTCGCCGATGTAGTCGGCAAGCGTGTAGAGAATCTGCCCACCCTTCTGATACCAGACGTATTGCTCACGTTGCACCAGAGCCAGTGGGGGTTCGTGGCGGACTTCGCCGGCGCGGCCGCGTAAATAGCCATCGAGCTCGTGGCGCAGAAAGCGGTGCATCAGGTCGCGGCCGTATTTGTGCGCCATCACCTGCAGAGCAGAGTACTCGGCCAGACTTTCTGACATCATGTTCGAACCTTCGACGTCGGCTCCGATGAGCTGATGAGCCCACCATTGGTGTCCTAGCTCGTGAGCGGTGACGAAGTAAGTGAAGTCGATGTCGGTGGGCTTGATGACGCGGCTGATGAAGCCTATGCCTTCCGAGTAGGGAATGGTGTTGGGGAACGACTGGGCAAAGGTGCGGTAGCGCGGAAATTCAAAGATGCGATATTGCGAGAACTGGTAAGGGCTGTAGACGCGTTGGTAGTAATCGAGGCCAGCGCGGGAACTGGCGAGCATGTCGTCGACGTCGTAATTATGCGCGGGATCGTAATAAACCTCGAGGGAAACGTCGCCATTGGGCCCGTGGTAAATCTCTTTGCGGCTCTTGTACCGGCCCGAGATGTAGGCGAAGAAATCCAGGATGTGCGTGGAGCCCATGCTGTATTCGTAGAGGTTGCGACCATTGGCCTGCCATTCGCGCTGGAGGTATCCGGGAGCGATGGCGATCTGATCCGATGAAGTGCTGACTACGGTGTGATAGGTAATCCAATCCGAATCCTGGAGGAAAACCTGGTTCACGGAGTGGGCCGGGTCGCCACGGTGCGCCATCTCCACGAGTGGGGGAAGATGCTCTTCACGGCGGCGGCGTGGATCGTCGAGTTCGATGCCCTTGTTGTAGCCAATGTACGGGACGTAACTGGAGTCGAAGAAGGTGCCGTTGTAGGCAAACTCCGGCAGTTCGTTGCCGTCGCGGAAGCCGTGCGTCTGGTGGCCCACGTTGCAAGTAAGAGTGAGGGTTTCGCCGGGCGCTAAAGGCTGATCGAGTGCATAGATGGAATAGATGTCGCGCGGCGCGGAACTGACGAGGTGAAACGGGCGGTCGAACTGGACGTTGGTGACCGACCGCATCTGGTCGGTGATGTGGACTTGCGGGATCGGCTGCGTGGCCTTGTTCTCGAGCGTCATGCGGACGTTGCCATCGAAGGAACGGCGGTCGGGGTAAATGTTGATGGTGGCATCGACGGCCGTAATCTTGGGCTGGAGCATGCCTTCGTACTGTTTGAATTTCGTTTCGTAGTTGGCCTGGATATCGCGTCGCGCCTTGGAGTCGAGATACTCGTTGAGCACGTGCGCGTTGTAGTAGTACCAACCGCCGGAACCCGCAGCGATCACGGCGAAGAGCAGAGCGGCCGGCACGAGGCGTGGAGCGCGCTGCAGGGCCAGACGGGTGCGGGAGCGCAGAGAGTCTTCCGCTCCGCGCCGGGCGTAAGCGATGGAGACCACGCCGAGCATGGCGCAGATCGCGAACCAGTAAGTGATCGACCAAAACAATGCCGGGACGAAGTGGCCGTAGCCATTCATGTCGGAGTAGGTGTAGGCGGGAACCTGGCCGATGAGGTAGAGAGTATTTTCCCAGCCAAAGTTGTAGAGGATGGGCATGAGAACGAAAACGCCCAACAGGATGGCGTAGCCCACAAACTTGTTCGAGACCACGGTCTGCACGAAGAGTGCGAGAAGAATGAAGGTCACAACCTGCGGGAAGGTCACCAGGTAGAGTTCCTTGAAGTACTGCGCGAACTCGTAGTGATGATATCCGGCGACGGTCTGCATTGCGACGCCGATGAGCATGGCGAAAGCGAGAAGGATGAGCTCGACGACGACGACGGCCGTGAGGCGGGAAAGCCAGTCTGTAGATTCGTGCATGGGCAGAGCGTCGTGGATGCCGTCGAAATGGGTGTCGCGTTCGCGCCAGAGCAATTCCGCCGAATAGAGCCCCGCCACAATCAGAAGGAACAGCAGAGCACTGCCCTCGACTGCCTGCACCATGAGATACGTGACCGGCCAAACGTCCCGGTCCGCGACCTTCCCGGCGAAATAACCGTTGTTGATGCCGAACGCAACGATCAGTGCGACCAGGGCCCAGAACGGTATGTCGCGAAAAATATTCCGCATGCGGAGGCGTGAGAGCGATAGGTATTGCGCCCAAGTAGTGGCGAAAGTAAATGTCTGCTGCACGCGCGGAAGAGCGCCCGGCACGAGAGAGCGGACTGGCGCAGCTTCCGCCAGTTCCTGCTCTTTCGCTTTCGCAGCGCGGCGGCCCTGGGAGCGAGCGGTGAGGGCCTCCACAGACATGGGAAACAACGCCCAGACCGTGCCCAGCGCCACGAGGCCGACGCTCATCCACAGAAGACGGTTGTAGAGGAAGACGCCATTGACGAGGGCGGGAGACCAGGTGACGAGCAGGGTGTTCTTCTCGATGACGGTCCAGTAGCGGGTGACGTCGTTAAACAAGATCAAGCCGATGGGATCGAAAATGCCCGACCAGAAGCGTTCCAGCGAGCGAGTGGCGGAGAACACAGTGATTCCAATGACGTAGATCATGAACAGCGCAACACCTTGCAGATAGACGATGAAAATCTTGCGGGTCAGGGCTCCGACAGTGAAAAAGAGTGAACCGATAAAGAAGATCTGGACGACGAGGATCGACAGGAACGGTTGCAGATAGGTCCAGAGGTGATTCGGGCCTATCCGCGTGTGGTCCGCCCAGGGCGCAAGAGTGCCGAGGTAGGTTCCGAGCATCATTCCAGAGAACGCAAAGACGGTGGTGACGAAGGAGCCGGCCCAGCGTCCGCCGAGGTAGGCGAACTTGGAGATGGGCTGGGTGAAGAGGATCTGGTAAGTGTCGCGCTGGAAGTCGCGGAGAATCGAGGTGCCGAAGATGGCGGCGATAATAATGATTCCGAAGAGCGCGGCGCCAACGTCGTTGAAGGTGTTGGCGTAGGGCCCGTTGAGCAGGATCTTGCCGTTGTTGTTGCCGACAGGGCCAAAGCTTTCCGACGCGACGCTGAGAAACGAGAACACGATCCAGACGAGGAAATACATGTACGTGGAGAGGCTCTTGAAGCGGAACCTCAGCTCGAATGTGAAGAACTCCCAAAACAGCGGCATATCGGATACTCCTGGTGCGAAGCGCTAATGCGAGCTGTTCAAATGCAAAGCCAGTTAATTCGGAAGCTGGCGCTTGGACTGCTGCGACAGGTTGAGGAAATAGACGTCCTCGAGTCCCGATTCGACGGAGTGGAAACCGTCGCCGGGGGAGCTGTCTGCATACACGCGCATCTCATGCTGCCCGCCGACGAGGTGCGTGGAGATGACGTGGAGCTGACTCTCGATCGCGCGTACTTCGGCGTCGGTGGCGACCACCTTCGACCAGATTTTGCCGTTGAGGGCCGCCAGAGTCTCGGCAGGCGCGCCTTCCAGCAAGAGCTCGCCCGAGGCGATGATGGCCATGCGGGGGCAGAGCTGGCGGACGTCATCCACGATGTGGGTGGAGAGGATCACGGTGCGGTCGCTGCCCAGAGACGAGAGCAAATTGAGGAAGCGGTTGCGTTCGGCAGGGTCGAGGCCGGCGGTAGGCTCGTCGACAATAATGAGACGGGGATTGCCGAGCAGCGCCTGCGCGATGCCGAAACGCTGCTTCATGCCGCCGGAAAAAGTGGAGAGGGCTTTTTTTCGAACGTCCCACAAGTTCGTCTGCTGCAGCAGGGCGTCGATGGTCTCTTTGCGCTGGCTCGAGGATGTCATGCCTTTCATCACCGCGAGGTGGTTCAGCATGTCCAGCGCGGAAATTTTGGGGTAGACGCCGAATTCCTGCGGCAGGTAGCCGAGGAGGCGGCGGACCTGATCTTTCTGGCGCAGTACGTCGATGCCATCGAGCGTGATGGAGCCGGAGTCGGGATCCTGCAGGGTGGCGACGGTGCGCATCAGCGAACTCTTGCCGGCGCCGTTGGGGCCCACAAGGCCGAACATGCTGTTGCCGATGGAAAGTGAAAGATTCTTCAGCGCCTTGACGCCGTTTGGATACGTCTTGGACAGACCTGTGATGGTGAGTGCCACGCGATTACCCCCACATTTGGACTCAGGAATTCGTCTTCCGTTCGAACAATTGACAAGCAATTTACCACAGAGGCTGGATGCCTGTTCCGAGCGTAGAGCCCGGCGCCGGCCTCAAAACTATTTCCGGCCAGGCGCATCCAGCTATTAGGACGTGCGAGTTGCGCGTTCGGTGAGCGTGCCAAGTCCCAAATAGTGGTACGCGTTGTGGAAGCAAATGTTCCCGATCATTTCGCCGATCAGCTTTTTGTCATTGGGCAGTTCGCCGCTTTCGACCTCGCGGCCCAGCAGGTTGCAGAGTATGCGGCGGAAATATTCATGGCGGGCGTAGGACATGAGCGAGCGCGAGTCCGTCAACATGCCGATGAAGTTCGAAAGCAGTCCGACGTTAGACAGAGCATTCAGCTGCGATTCGATGCCGTCTTTCTGGTCCAGAAACCACCAGGCAGCGCCGAATTGCACCTTGCCGGGAACATCTCCCGACTGGAAATTGCCGGCCATGGTCGCGAAGACATGATTGTCGACAGGATTGGAGTTGTAGAGGATGACTTTGGGCAAAGCATTTTCCGCGTCCAGGCGATCGAGATATGCGCCCAAACGGGCGGCCTGCGGCCAATCCCCCATGGAGTCGTAACCGGTGTTTGGTCCCAGAGACTTCAGGCCACGCGTGCTGCAATTGCGCTGCGCGCCCAGATGCAGTTGTTTGGTCCAGCCTTTTTTCGCGTCGAGATGACCGAAGAACAGCATCAGGTAAGAAGCGAACTGATCGTGCTCATCGGCGGTTACTTGCCGTCCGGCGCGAGCCTTGTCGAAAATGGCCGACGCCGTGGCTTCGGTGGAGTCCTCGGCGTAACAGTACGGCAGGCCGTGGTCGGAGAGCCGGCAGCCCATCCGGTGAAAGTGATCGTGGCGCTGGCGCAGAGCGTCGAGCAGATCGGCGAACTTCGTGATTTCGAGACCGGCCGCGGCGCCCAGGCGGTCCAACCAGGTATTGAATGCTTCAGGCAAGTCCACATCGAGTGCGCGGTCAGGCCGGAAGGTGGGATAGACGCGGGGCGAGAGCTTTGATTTTGCGAGCTTCGCATGCGCGCTCAGGTCGTCGGCAGGATCGTCGCTTGTGCACAGAGCGACGACGCCGAATTTTTTCAGGATACCTTGCGGGGTCAATGCGGCCGTTGACAACTGCTGGTTGGCGCGCTTCCAGATGGCGGGCGCCGTGCGTTCATTGAGCAGCGCGTCGATTCCGAAATATCGCTTCAGTTCGAGATGGGTCCAGTGATAGAGCGGATTGCGAAGGCAGCGCGGAACTGTAGCTGCCCAGGCTTGGAATTTTTCGTAATGGCTGGCGTCGCCGGTGATGTAGCGCTCCGCGACGCCGTTGGCTCGCATGGCCCGCCATTTGTAATGGTCGCCAGCCAGCCAGAGTTCAAATAAATTGCTAAACTGCCGGTTCTCCGCAATGATAGCGGCGGGAATATGGCAGTGATAGTCGACAATCGGCTGTTCTTCGGCGAATGTGTGATAAAGATATCGAGCGCTCTTGTTCTGCAAAAGGAAATTATCGTCGATAAAGGGCATGAGCTGAGACACCGCCAGAAGTCACGGTCACAGAAGGAAAGCATTCGATGCGGCCCGCTGTCAAACAGGCGAACACGCTGAGATGAACGAATCCCAGGTTCCCGGGCACGACACCGGACACGACGGCAGGCGAAACAGCAATGTCCGCTGGATTATCTGCGGCCTGCTGTTCCTTGCCGCGACCGTCAACTATGCGGATCGCCAGGTCATCGGAATCCTGAAGCCCACCCTGCAACTCCAACTGCACTGGAGCGAGGTCGATTACGGCCACATTATCGCCGCGTTCCAATTTATGTATGCGCTTGGCTATCTGCTGGTGGGGCGCTTGATGGATCGCACCGGGTCGTATCGCGGATTCTCGTTTGCCGTTGTGTTTTGGAGCCTGGCCGAAATGGCCCATGCTCTCGCCCGTTCGGTCACCGGGTTCGGCATTGCGCGCTCGGCCCTGGGGCTGGGCGAAGGCGGAAGTTTCCCGGCCAGCATGAAGACGGTGGCGGAGTGGTTTCCCGAACATGAGCGCGCTCTGGCTACCGGCATTTTCAACGCGGGCACGAACATTGGGGCCGTGGTTGCTCCTCTGACGGTTCCGTGGATCACTATCACCTACGGGTGGCGATGGGCGTTTCTGGCCACAGGAGCACTCGGCTTTGTCTGGGTCGTGCTTTGGCTTGTGGTCTACGGTTGGGCGGAGAGGCGCGTGCATCGCGGCGAATTGTCCAACGTCCTTATCGATCGCCCCCAGACAGTCCGGCGCGCCTCATGGGCCCAACTGCTCACTCGCAGACAAGTCTGGGCGATCGCCATTGGCAAATTTCTCACTGACCCCGTTTGGTTCCTTTATCTGTTCTGGATTCCTGATTTTCTGAACAAGACGCGCGGCCTGGGACTGCTGAACCTCGGCCTGCCTCTGGTCGTAATCTACCTGTCGTCGGATGTGGGCAGTGTCAGCGGTGGATGGCTTTCCGGCGCCCTGATTCGCCGGGGGTGGTCCGTAATTACCGCGCGCAAAACTGCAATGCTGGTCTGCGCTTGCGGCGTGCTTCCCATTTTGTTTGCGGTGCATGCCTCAAGCCTGTGGATGGCCGTGGGGCTCGTGGGCTTGGCGGCTGCCTGCCATCAGGGCTGGTCGGCGAACATATACACGCTGGTGTCCGATATGTTTCCCGGGCAGGAAGTGGGGTCGGTGGTGGGAATCGCCGGAATGGCCGGCGCCGGCGGCAGCATGCTCATTGCCGAGGTCGTGAGTCACATCCTGCAAGCCACAGGGTCGTATTATTCGATCTTCGCGATCGCCTCTTGCACTTATTTAGTTGCGCTGGGGATCATTCAGGTAATGGTGGGAAAACAAGACGCGCCCGCGAACTCGCTGGCGGGAGGAAACTGATACGCCTTGTCTGTAGTGGAGCGGACACTCTTGCCGCTTGCGTACAGCACCAAACCCTGGCGGGCCAACTGTCGCTTCGACTCGGCTCAGGGCAGGTCCGCGCTACATGTACTCAGGCGGCGCTTTTTGCGCGTCGCCCTCTCACGCTCTGCAGAATCGTGGCCGGCAGCTGCAGCACGCGAACTCTCGAATCTTTCTTGGTTTTCACCCGGACTGCAATCCCATCGGCCTCGGGAAACGGATCGGAAATCACTTCAAAGTCCTCACCATAGAGCCGGATGCGCCCGGAAGCCGCATAGCCAAGATTCTTAACATCGGCGCAGATCTGGGAAACTGAAATGGTTGGAACCGACACCTCTGGGGCACGAGAACTAATATTAAAGCTGGTCATGATAAGTCTATTATACCAAGGCGGACGGGATAGGGTTGGAAAAGCTTTCCACAGCCGCTTCGCTTTGTCTTCGATTCAGCCTAAGATTTTTATGCTCTATTGATGGTTGATGGGTACAATTACTCTCTCATGTTGCAGTAGAGAGTCAGGAACAGGGAGGCTCCATGAGTGAAGCGACCTCGTTTGATCATATCGTTGCAATCCTGGGTCTTGGCCCAGACGAGTACAAAGACTCATTGCCGCTGAAGGAGTGGGTTCGGCAGAATAAAGATGAGAAGTATGTCCCGACCGACCTCCTGAAACATTGGGGCTTTCAGGACGACGAAGCTGCCTGACAAGCAGAAGCCGCTCCAGGCGCGGGTCTCGACCGGAGTCGGCTAGTTGGGAACCAGCGATCGCAGCCGCTCGGCTGCGATTTCTGGAGTAATGTCGCGCTGCGGAGTGCCCAGCATCTCGAACCCCACCATGAACTTCCGCACCGTCGCCGAACGCAGGAGCGGCGGATAGAAGTGGGCGTGAAAATGCCATTCGGGATGTGCGAGATCGTCCGTGGGCGACTGGTGAAATCCCATGGAATACGGGAACGGAACGTCGAAGACTTTGTCGTAGGTAGCCGCAATCCGGTGCAGCATATCCGCCAGAGATGAAATTTCCCCAGCGCTGAGTTCCAGCATATTGCCGAAATGCCGGCGACTGCAGACTAAAGTCTCAAATGGCCACACCGCCCAGAAAGGCACCAGAGCAGTGAATGCTTCGTTCTGGTAAACCACGCGGGTTTTCTGCCGTTCTTCCAATTCAAGGTAGTCGCACAGCAGGCAGCGGCTGTGAAGTTTTGAATAGGCCCGCTGCGCGGCCAGCTCCTTTCCAGGAACTTCCGGAATGGAAGCCGTGGCCCAAATCTGGCAATGGGGATGCGGATTGCTGGCGCCCATCATTGCGCCGCGGTTTTCGAAAATCTGTACGTGCCGGATATTTTCTCGCGCGCCCAGCTCTCGAAATTCTTCGACCCAGGCCTTGATCACGAGGCCGATGTCATCCACTCGCATCGCGCCGAGCGTCAGATCATGGCGCGGGGAGAAGCACATAACCCGGCACGCGCCGGGCTCCGCCTCAGCGACGATCAGGCCTTTGCTCTCGACGTCGAGGCGACCTGGCGGAACATCAGGCTTCAAGGCGGCGAAGTCGTTGTCAAAAACGAAAGTGGAAGTATAGGCAGGATTGCGCACTCCGCCCGCGCGCATATTTCCCGGACACAAATAACATTCCGGGTCGTATTCGGGCGCGGCCGGCGCTTGGCGAGGCCCGACTTCACCCTGCCACGGACGCGTGGCCCGATGCGGCGACACCAGCACCCACTCGCTGGTAAGAGCGTTGAACCTGCGATGCGGATCGTCGTTGAGCTGAAAGGCGCGTTGGGGCTGATTCATGGGGCTGATTGAATTCGCAGCGCACGCCGCGAGATGACTCACTACGCTCCCGGTTTGGTGATCGCTCCCTGCGACGCCGACGCAACCAGCGCGGCATACTTCGCAAAAACTCCCTTCGGATAGCGGGGCTGCGGCGGCTTCCATTCTTTCATGCGCTGCCGCAAAACTTCGTCGCTGATTTCCACTTCCAACAAGCGCCGGTTCACGTCGAAGTGCACCATGTCGCCATCGCGCACAGCCGCGATCGGGCCGCCCAGCGCGGCTTCCGGCGAGACGTGCCCGGCCATCAAGCCATGCGTGGCGCCGCTGAATCGTCCGTCGGTGAGCAGGGCCACCGACTCGCCCAATCCTTCGCCCACAATCGCGCCCGTCACGCTGAGCATCTCCCGCATGCCCGGTCCGCCCCTGGGGCCTTCATTGCGAATCACGACCACGTCTCCAGCTTTAATTTTCTTGCTGGTGACGGCAGTCATCGCGTCCTCTTCGGACTCAAAAACGCGCGCCGGGCCGCGCTGCTCCAGCCGCTCATGCCCGCTGATTTTCGCAACGCACCCTTCCGGGGCCAAATTTCCTTTGAGAATCACCAGGCCACCGGTTTTCTTCAGCGGCTTCTCCAGAGAAGCGATCACTTCCTGTCCCGGAGTTTCAATCGCGCTGTCACTCTCGGACGAAATCGAGAGGCCAGTGACCGTCAGCGCCTTGGGATGAAGATATTTGCCGCGCATCAAACGGCGCGCCAGCAGCCGTATTCCGCCGGCGCGGTGCATGTCCGCCGCTACGAAACGCCCGGAGGGTTTCAGATCCGCCAGCAGTGGAGTGCGCTCGCTCACCGTTTGAAAATCGTCAATTTCCAACTCCACTTCCGCTTCGCGCGCGATCGCCAGCAAGTGAAGCACTGCATTGGTCGATCCGCCGGTGGCCGCGACGGCCGCAATCGCGTTCTCGAACGCATCTCTGGTGAGAATGGCGCGCGGCTTGATTCCATTCTTCAGCAGATTCAGCACCACCTTGCCGCAGGCAAACGCGATCTGGTCTTTCTGCGGGTCCATCGCGGGCACGCTGTTGAAGCCCATGGGCGAGAGCCCGATCATTTCCATCACGGTCGACATGGTGTTCGCCGTGTATTGCCCGCCGCACGCTCCCGCTCCGGGGCAAGCCACATCTTCCAGGTCGTGCAGTTCTTTGTCAGTAATTTTGCCCGCGGCATTCGCGCCCACGGCTTCGAACACATCCTGAATCGTCACATCTTTACCACGATAAACACCCGGGGCGATCGTTCCGCCGTAGAGAACCATCCCCGGCAAGTCCATGCGCGCCAGCGCCATCGCCGCCGCCGGAATCGTTTTGTCGCATCCCACCACGCACACCACCGCGTCGAACATCTGTCCGCGGCACACCAACTCGATCGAATCGGCAATCAGTTCGCGGCTCACCAGCGACGCGCGCATGCCCTCCGTGCCCATAGTCTCGCCATCGGAAATGGCGATGGTGTTGAACTCCATGGGCGTGCCGCCGGCTTCGCGGATGCCCTCTTTCACCTTCGCCGAAAGCCGCCGCAAATGAAAATTGCATGGCATGGTTTCGATCCAGGTGTTGGCCACGCCGATCAGCGGCCGGCTGAGGTCGGCGTCCGTGAATCCAATGGCCTTGAACATGGCGCGAGCCCCGGCCCGGTCGCGCCCATCGGTGATTCCGCGGCTACGATGTTTTAGATCCATGGTGTCTGTAAGGTGAAACGCTTCGAGGTTGATCGCAACGATTGAGATTACTACAGGACGAACCCAGCAGACACTATAAGCTCTCGCATAAGTGCGCTCGGGAAGTGTCCGCGAAGTTTCGAGAAGCGCACGACTTCAGTCGTGCCGCTAAACGCTCCCGGAAATTCCGGCTTTAGCTGCCGAGGTTTCGCTTGTGTCCGACCGCCTGGCCATGAACAGCCAAATTACTTCTAACCGTGGAGACTTTACGCCAACGCCGCCCGCGCCGACTTTCCACTACCCTCCGACGCCGGCGGATGTGGCCCCGCCCATCCCGGCCTGGAATCGCCAGGCTCGTGCAATCCCGCGCTGGAGTGCACCTCCAGCACGTCGGCAATGGCATACCAGTCGCGGCTCAGCTGACCAATCTGTTTGGGAGTGACTTCGAGGACCAGCGTGACCCGGTGGTCCTGCTCGGCCGGTTCGGCCAGCACCGATGGAATGTCCAGCGCGCGGCGCGAGGCCGCATTGAGAATGCGCATCAGCGTTCCCTGCGTGTTGCGATAGCGTACGTGAAAAACTTGCATGTTTTCCAGCTCCCCACTGCCGAAATCATTTTTAAATTGAAGATTGCAGACTCGACGATTCCCAGAAGTTTTCAATCTGCAATCTAAAATCTTCAATCTACAATTCTCACTTTTGCCCTCTAACTTCTGACTTCAAACTCAGTCTTCTTCCAGCATCATCTCTGAAAGCGCCGCGCCCGCCGGTACCATCGGGAACACATTGGCCTCGGGATGGCAATCGAACACCAGTAACTCCGGTTCCGGCGAATGCAGAAAGTTGTCGATCGCGTCTCCGGTTTCGCTCGACACCGGAAACTCGCGCATGGCCGCTTCGTTCAGGCGCCCGGCCTGGATCCGGTAGGCCTTGGCGATCTCCACGAAATCCGGGTTGTCGCTGAGGTCCGTCTCCGCGTAGTTGCGCTGGTAGAAAAGCTGTTGCCACTGCCGCACCATGCCCAGATATTTGTTGTCGATGATCACCATTTTGATGGGCAGGCCCAGTCGGTGAACCGTGGCCAGCTCCTGGATGTTCATCTGAAATCCGCCGTCGCCAGAGACGCACAGCACGCAGGTTTCAGGCTTGGCCAGCTGCACGCCCACCGCGGCCGGCAGAGCGAACCCCATCGCTCCCAATCCGCCGGAAGTGATAAAGCCCCGCGGCGACGACGACCGGTAGCGCTGCGCCGCCCACATCTGGTGCTGCCCCACGTCCGCAATCACCACGCTGTCGTTGGGCAGGCGGCTGAAAAGCTCATCGAGAAAACGAATGGTCGGCTGCGCCAGTCCCCGCGGATCAAGCTCGGCCCGCTCCGGACCGCACGCAACAGCGCGCCACTCGCTCCAATCGGGAAGTTGGGTGCCCCATGTCTCGCCGGTTTTGCGAGACGCCTGCCCTGAGCTTGCCGAATGGGTGGGGAGTTTCCTCAACTCCGCATGAAACGCCGGAATCGTATCCGCCAGATCCCCAATCACCGCCTGATCGCACGCCCGCACGCGATCGAGTTGCGCCGGATCGATTTCAAAATGAATAATTCTGGCCTGCGGTGCGAAGCGCGTAGGATCGCCGGTGACGCGATCGTCTAATCGCGCCCCGAACACCAGCAGAAGATCAGTCTCATGCAGCGCCATGTTGGCCGCGCGCGTGCCGTGCATGCCCACCATGCCGAGGTAATACGAAGATTGCGGTGGAACCGCGCCCAGCCCATGCACGGTAGCGAACGACGGAATATTCAAATCGTCGAGCAGCCGCCGCAATTCCGGAATCGCGCCTGAAAGTTTCGCTCCCGCGCCCACCAGTGCCACCGGGCGCTGCGCCTTCTGCAGCAAACCCAGAATCGCGTCGCCGAAGCCGGCCTCCGCCTTGGCATCGGCCGTGCGAACTTTCGGCGTGAACTTCACCGGCCCGGAAAATTCTTTCTTCGCCTTCAGCATGTCGGTGGGGATATCGATCACCACCGGCCCCGGTCGTCCGTTGCGAGCCCAATAGAATCCCTCGGCAATCACTTCCGGAATTTCGTCGAGCGTCTTTACGATCCGGCTCCACTTGGTCAGCGAAAGTGTCACGCCGAAAACATCCGTCTCCTGAAACGCATCGGTGCCAATCAGCGCGCTGCGCACCTGTCCGGTGATGCACACCAGAGGAACGGAATCCATCTTCGCGTCAGCAATGCCGGTGATCAGATTCGTCGCGCCCGGGCCGCTGGTGGCAATCGCCACGCCCACTTTGCCCGTAACCCGCGCGAATCCTTCCGCCGCAAACACCGCGCCCTGCTCGTGCCGCGTCAGGATGTGCCGCACGCCGCTGCCCTCGAGCGCGTCATACAGCGGCATGATCGCGCCGCCGGGGTAGCCGAACACCAGGTCGACCCCTTCGGCGCGCAGGCACTGCAGAACGATGTCCGCTCCCTTAAGCATTCACAACCTGCTTCTCTGGCGGCTTCGGCGCGTCCGCTGGCTTCTTGCCGTCCTTCGGCAGCCAGCTCATCATGCCGCGCAATTGCGCTCCAACGATCTCGATGGGATGCTGCTTTTCTTTCGCGCGCAGAGCCGCGAAATTCTTTCCGCCGCTCTTGTTCTCCGCAATCCACTCGCGCGCGAACTCGCCGCTCTGAATGTCGGCCAGGATTTTCTTCATCGCCGCCCGCGTTTCGTCCCCGACCACTTTTTCGCCGCGCGTCAGGTCGCCATACTCGGCGGTATTCGAAATCGAATAGCGCATGCGGTCGAGTCCGCCTTCGTAAATCAGGTCGACGATCAGTTTGACCTCGTGCAGGCACTCGAAATAAGCGATCTCGGGCGCGTAACCGGCTTCGACCAGAGTCTCGAATCCCTTCTTGATCAGCGACGTCAGCCCGCCGCACAGCACCGCCTGCTCGCCGAAAAGATCGCTCTCGGTTTCTTCCTTGAACGTAGTCTGCAGCACACCCGCGCGGGTCGAGCCAATCCCGTGCGCATACGCGAGAGCCAGTTCGTGTGCCTTTCCGCTGGCATCCTGCTGAATCGCAATCAGCGACGGCACTCCGCGGCCTTCGCTATAAATCCGGCGAACCAGGTGCCCGGGGCTTTTGGGCGCGATCATCACCACGTCCACGTCGTTGGGCGGGACGATGGTTTTGAAATGAATGCTGAAGCCGTGCGAGACGCCGAACACTTTGCCGGGATGCAGATATTGCTTGATGTGTTTTTCGTAGAGTTCGCCCTGCGTCTCATCGGGCGTGAGCACATGGATCCAGTCGGCGCGCTTGCAGGCTTCCTCGGGCGCCACCACCACCATGCCATCGGCTCGCGCTTGCTGCGCACTCTGCCGGGTGGGGTCGAGACCCACGATCACTTTGAGGCCGCTGTCGCGCAGATTCTGCGCCTGCGCGTGGCCCTGGCTGCCGTAGCCCAGGATGGCGATGGTTTTGCCCTTCAGGGCATTGGGGTTGGCGTCACGTTCATAAAAAATATTAACCACCAGCGTGCTCCTCTCGATGCAGCGTCGGTTCTAACCTGCAAACCGACCGGTCGGTCGGTACGTCTAAATGCTACCGTCCTGCCGAAACTGTGTCAAGAGGGAAGTCTGGTTAGGGCATACAATTTACCCTCGCCGATAGGAGGGTATATGGCGATTCGTGTTCATTTTGCGTCCCTGCTCCTTCTTGCGGCCATCCCGTTATCTGCCCAGAACGCACCTGTCCCCAACGCGAACAGTGTCCCAGCGCCAAGCGCGAATTCAAAGCCTGTGCCAAAGCCGCCGACTCCGACGGTTTTTCAGGCGGACGAAGGGGATCGCTGGATGCTGCTTGGCGACAAACCGCTCATCTTCAAGGTCGATCCCGCAACCACTGGGTCGGACGCACTCGTAGTCGGGACGGAGGAGATGCCGCCCGGAAACAAAATTCCGGCCCACAAGCATCTGCACGAGGATGAAGTCATATTCGTCCTCAAGGGAGCGGTACGAGTCACGTTGGCCGGGCGTCAGTACGACGCAGGGACTGGAGCTACGGTTTTCATTCCGCACGGGAACTGGATAGGAGTGGAAAACGCGTCCAGCGATCCCGCAATGATTTTATTTTTCTTTAACAAGCCTGCATTTGAGGAATGCCTGCGAGCTCTGTCTTCACGTCCAGGCGAGGCATTTACCATGCCCGCGCCGGAGAAAATGGCAGCGGTCCGAACGGAGTGTCATGAAGTGATGAAGGACTGAGGCATTGGAGTGATTGCTATGAATGAATTTGAGTGCGTGGTCCCGATTCTGAATGTTAAGAATTTTGCCGCGTCGATGGACTATTACGTCAACAAGCTGGGTTTCACCAAGAAATGGGACTGGGGCACTCCGCCATCGTTCGGGTGCGTGGCGCGAGGGAAGGTTGAAATCTTTCTGTGCGAAGGAGGACAAGGCCAGGCTGGCACGTGGATGTCGATTTTCACCGAGGATGTGGACGCGCTGCATGAGGAGTACGAAAAGAGCGGCGCGATTGTTCGCCAGCCACCCACGAATATGCCGTGGGGCACGCGCGAAATGAACGTGCAGGATCCGGACGGACACCGTCTCCGGATGGGCAGCGATTCTACTGGCCCGGTCGACGAGGCTGGATGGAAGCGTTTCGGCGAGATCCAGCAGTTCGGAGAGTGAGTACGGGCCGGATGCGTTTGTCGCGAGCCCAACGTTCCGTGAACATCGTCCGCGAGCATTGGCAATCTTTCCCGCAACTGATTACCATGTCGGCGATGGCTCGCGAGGCTGTGATCGATTCCCGGCAGGAGATTCTGCGCACGGCTGCGCGGCTATTTCAGCAGCGCGGGTATGATGCGACGTCGATGAACGACGTGGCCGCGGCGCTCAAGCTGAGCAAGGGCGGCCTTTACCACCACTTCCAGAGCAAAGACGAAATCCTGTTCGAGATTATGAACCACGCCATGGACATTACCGAGGAGCGCGTGCTCGGCCCGGTACGCAGCATCGCCAACCCGGAGGAACGGCTGCGCACGCTGATCCGCCTGCATATCGAAGTGGTGCTCAGCCCGCGCGACCGCGAGATTACCGTGATGCTGCACGAAAACCATCCGCTTCCGCCGGCGCTGCGCAGGCGCATCAACGGACGCAAGAAAGAGTACATCCACTTCCTGGAAAATCTTATTGCGGAAATACAGGGGTCGCGCCGCGCCTCGGCGAGAGTGAGCCCGCGAGCTGCGGCCTTTGCGTTGCTCGGCATGATCAATTGGATTTATCAATGGTACAAACCGGAGGGCGAACTGCAGGTACAGAATCTTGTGCCGCAGTTTACCGATCTTCTGTTTGGCGGACTCTTGATGTGAATGGAAATGATGCGAACGGACATGATGTGAATGGATATGAACCGTGACCGAAGCCGCTGCCAAATCTTGGCAAGTTGCCGAAATCGACCAGCAGCGAGCGCAAAGCGGCAAGCTTTATCGCGAATTCGTTCGCGTGCCTGCGATGAGCGCTGGTTTGTATGTTCTGACGGCGGGAAGCGTAGATACGCAGCGGCCGCATCATGAAGACGAAATGTATTACGTGGTCCGTGGTCGCGCGCGCTTCAGTGCAGGTGGGGAAGACCGCGAAGTTTCCGTCGGCAGCGTGATCTACGTGGCCGCGGAAGTCGAGCATCGCTTCCACGACATCGCTGAAGAACTGGCGGTGCTCGTTTTCTTCGCGCCCGCCGAGAGCTAGCGGGTGTGGCCGTCAGGCCCATTTCGCTAAAGTGTTCCTGCAGGAACACTGTGGAAAAGCACAGATTTTTCCCGCCTAAGTCGTTGATAATTTCAGCCGATGTTGATGGCAAACGGGTTAAGTTGTGGAAAACCTGTCTACTTTCGTGTACGTAAAAGTCCACGAAAGTAGACTTGACGGGAACGCATGAGAGGTGCATGCCAAGAGTCCGGAGGGATGCCGCCGCGATCGGTCTATTTCGCAGGCACCCAGTAAATTTCTTCTTTGACGGCGGCGCGATCGGTGAAGCCTCGGCGCTTCAGAATGGATTTGCTGTGCTCGATCATCTCGGGATGGCCGCAAAGGTAAGCGACCGTATTGCCGGCGTCTAGGCCCCAGTGGTCGGCGTATTTGCGGAGGACGTCGTCGGCGCGGCCGATTTCGCCCGGCCAGTCTGCGTGATCCCAGGGGCGGCTTACCGTGGGCACATACGTGAACCACGGAATCTCGCGCGCGGCTTCGCGCAGTTCATCGACATATCCGAACTCCCAGGGACGGCTGGCGCCGTTCAGCAGAAAAAGTTTGTGTTCGCCGTTGAACCGGCCTTCTTTCCATTCTTTGTGCAGGGTGCGCACGTAGCTGACGAACGGAGCCACGCCGGTGACGGTTGAAACCAGCAAGTGATTGGTTTTTCCGCCCTGCGTTTCCAGAGAGAATCGTCCCTTAGGGGCCTTACGCATCAGCAGCGGATCGCCAGGTTGCAGCTTGTGCAGCAAGGGAGTGAGCGCGCCCTCGGGCACCAGTTCGAAGAAAAATTCCACTTCGTCTTCAAACGGCGCCGAGGCAATCGAATAGGGCCGCTCCACGCGCTTTCCGTTGCTTTCTACACCCAGCGTGGCATATTGCCCGGGAACAAATTTGAAGCTAGCACCCACACGGATGCGGAACATCCACAGGTCGGGCGCAAAATCGACGCGCTTGGTGACCTGCGCGTGGTAAAACTTGTCGTCCAGGGCTGTCATGTGCAAGAAGCTCGACCTCCAATCAAAGAATCAAAGACGCGTGCGGAAACCGGCGTATGCGGACCGCATTAGAGTCGAGATCATATGGGGGAAGCGAGAATTTGACAACCAAACGGTCGTTCGAGATGTCATTAACGGCTGCCCGAGGACGACGCGAATTCTTGTCCGAAAAAATCATCAACGTCGGTGGCCGGGGGCCGGTTCTCTGAGGTGGGGTTGGTTCCGGTGGACGCAGGCTCCGGCAGGGCGCGCAATTTTTCCACTTCGTCCTCCGTCTTTCGCCACGCTGAGGGATTTTTCTTGGTCGCAACGGGCGCACTTGGGTCCGAATAAAACGCGAGGATGTTATTTTTTAACTCGGGAGTGATCTGATCGAAGTTGCGTTGCGCCAACTGGTCGAGGAGGTGGGCATAAGACTTGTCGGTCAAAGCGTACTCCCCGGCGTGCGTATCGCGGCCAGTGTCAAAATCGGTATTCGTGAGCTGCAGTTTTCCTTCGGACGTTTCGGCCACCAGCTTCTTGTAATTCTCTACAGTGCGATCGACGCTGGCGAGGTAAAGGTCTTCCGTTTTTTGCGACGGAATCTTGAAGTCCAGCGCCTTGAACGGCCCCACTTTCGGTACCAGCTTCAGAAAGAAGGCCAGCAGGTGGGTTCCGAAGCCGGGACGACGATAGCCTTTGCCCCATTCCTTCTCATAGTTGGTGCGCGACAAATAGTAGCGGAACTGGCGCTTGCGGAAGTTGGGCGTTTCCTTGACGATCTCATCGTGGCGCGCGATCACGGCCACGCGGGTCATCTCGGGGATGACTGCGCTAATGGCCCGCCGAAAAGTGCCGAAGGCCAGATCTTCGTTCGAAATGACCGCCGACAGCGGAATGCTATACGTATCCTGAAACGCCCGTTCCAGCAGGGGCTTCGAGATCTGGAAGCCGATGAAGTCGTGGTAGCGGTCGGAGGTGTAGCGGTTTTTGGCGACCTGCGTAACGTCAAAACCAAACTCAGTGCGGATGTGAGCTTTCGGATTATCTTCGTAAGTTACTATGTTCCCAAATTTTTTTCGGAGCTTGGGAAATTCAATGCCGACCGCCTGGTTGACGCTGGGATGCCCGCAGTTGTCCGCGGAATAATGAGCTAGGGCGCCCAAGGCAAACGCATATTCGTTGAGGTCGGATGCCTCTTTGATCATGCTGACGACGAAGTCACCACTGCGGACGTAGTGTGTGAGGTCGCTGAAAAACTTGTTGCCAAACGGGTAATAGCCCATGTCCTGAATCAACGAGCCCCCGTAAGCAAATGCATGGGCCTTCTTTAAATCATCGTCGGTAACATCGGGATAGCGTCTCTTCAGCAAGGGCACGAGGTTGTCCTTCCATACCAGATCCACGATTTCTTCATGGGTCAGCACGGAATAGGCCACACAGGGCTGCACGCAACTCTGCATGAGGACAACCACCAACCCAAGGCAAAGCGCAGCTCGCCAGGAATTTAGAAAGCGCCTCATTTGCCCACAACGAGAACCACAAAGCTGTCTGGAGCAATCGACCGCCGCGGATGCGGATTATCCGGCGTTGCCGCGGGCGGCGGCCCGAACTGCGCCGTCACTACAAAAATGTTGTGGGTTTTGGCATCGAGCGCCAGGGTGCGAGCCCCCGCCTGTGTCGGGACGTTTTCCGCCACGCTGAATTTATCCGGCGACTCTTCTTTCACCACGGTCAGCACGCCTTCGCCGCAGGAAGCAAACGCCAGCCCGGTTTCGGCGTCGAACGTGGTCGCATCCACGCCGTCTCCAATCGCGGGTGTTGCCAGAACCTTGCCGCTATCGGCATCCACGACCGCCATCATCTTGTTGCCGCAACCGACGAACAGGCGGCGATTCTTGCGGTCGATGGAGAGTCCGCTCGGCTCCTCGCAGGGCGCCAGCGGCCACGTGGCCGTTATCTCCAGTTTGTTGGGATCGATTGCCGTGAGTTCGCTTTTATCTTCTATGTTGACGAAGATCTTGCCCTTGGCGTCACTGGCCGCGAATTCCGGCTTGCCGTCGAGCTTGATCGTGCCCAGCACTTTTCCGGTGGCGGCATCGATGGCGGTCGAATCATGGCTGCGCCCGTTGAACGTGAAAACCCGCTTGGTCGCGAGATCGTAAAGGATGGCATCCGGATTGTCACCCACTTTCACCTTGCTGCTGGTCGCGAGCGTCTTGATGTCGAAGATGGTGACTGTGCCCTCGCGTCCGTTGCTGGTAAAGCCGCGACCCAGTTCCGGAGCCAGCGCGATACCATGGACTCCTGGCGTGTCGGCAATGTCGCCGACGGTCTTGCCCGAGTCCGCGTCCACCACCATCACGTGAGTCGCGCGCGAGATGTAAATGCGGCGCGCGCCGGCGTCGGCTGTCAGATAATCCCAACCGCCGTCGTCGCCTAATTTGTAGGTGGTCAGAACGTGGTATCCCGGCGCAGCTGCGCCCGCGGCCACTGCCGCCAGCAGCAAAATCATTACTGCCATCCACAACCTGGAATTCGTATGCATGATTTTCCTCGATTTCTGGAACGAAACTTTTTGCCGTTCCGTGTCCACAAGCAGCGAATAGCTTCACGTTCGAGCTCAACAGGAAAACGGTAGTGGCCGAACGGAAGTAACTTTACCGTGTTCCCGAAGACCCCTAGACTTTGTATACAAGTATATGAGCGTTTGCCAACCGACTTCTCGTCGGCCGTTGTCGACAACTGAAACTACGGGGCTGCAACCACAGCCCGATTTTGGCGCCTGCGAGCCCGTTCCCGATGTTAAACGAAACGGACTCAGCCGTGTCTCTAACCAAGATCAACCGCCGATGGGCACATTGCGGATCGGACCAGCCGCGGCTGTTGCCGTTGGAGTTTTGCTGGCGGTTCTGGTCGGAGGTGTCGGCACGGCCCGCGCCGCATGGAAGAATATCACCGTCCTGTTTTCTGCGAACGGAAACGTCGCCGCCGAACCCGCGAGTGATTTCGCGCCGAGCGGCGTGGCCCAGAATGATCTGGCGCAGTTGGATCGCCTTGACCCACAGAGCCAGGCGGAGGCGTTGTTGGAACGAGCCGTGGGCGATTTCGACGGAGCCGTCGAACAAATTTCGTCACGGGTGGACCAGTGGCAAGGAAACATCAAGTGGGATTCGGAGATCGCTAACCTGACCACGGCAGCACTTACTTCCCGTGACCTGCGGGTTCGCCGCTCCGGTGTGGAAGTGGAACTTGCCGCATACGGGCTGGCCAAGAATACTGACAGTCTCCACTACTTGTTGCGTGCGGCCAAGTCTAGGAACCACGCGAAAAAGATTTGGGCTCTGTGGTCGCTAGGCCTGCTGGCTAATCGCGGCGTTGGAACGCCCGTGGCAGTGCAGGAGCTGACGGCTCATCTGAAAGATTCTGATCAGGATTCGCGGCGCTGGGCGGTTGCGGCCCTGGCGCTGGTGGGTTCTCCGCAAGTAATCAATTCGCTCTTGCGCACTATGCACGACGATCCCTCACCGAGCGTGCGGCAAGGGGCCGCCTCGAGTCTGGCGGAATCCGGCATGATGACGCGGGAGCAGCGACTGGCAGCCGTGCCGCAGTTGCTGAGTTACACCGATGATCCCCGGCTGGATGCGCAAACGCGAACCTGGGCCTTCCAGGCGTTGAGCTGCATAACGGGGCAAAGTCTCCCCAATGATTCCAGTGCCTGGCGTCTTTGGTACACCACGATGAGAGTCAACTGACCAATCCATGGAAAATCTAAATGTAGTGGTTGCGCTAATTACCCGGGATAATGATTACCAGGCCGAGCAAGCTGCGTCCGCTACCGACGCTGCAACGCGTCTCGGCGTGAAAATACAAATCATTTACGCCGACAACGATGCCGTCAATCAGACCCAGCAACTGGTCAAGATCATTCAGGATCCAATCCAGCGCCCGGCCGCGATTCTGGTCGAGCCGGTTGGCACGGGGATGCACCAGATTGCCAAAGCCGCAGTTGCGGCGGGCATCGGCTGGGGAATTCTGAGCCGGCAGGCGGATTACATTTCTGAACTTCGCCGGAAGAACCAGGCTCCCGTTTTTTCTGTGACCACGGACCAGGAAGAGATAGGGCGAATTCAGGGGAAACAGCTAGCCGCTCTCGCGGCCGAGGGCAACATTCTGTATATCGAGGGGCCCTCGAGCAGCAGCGTTTCCGGTCTTCGCAGGAAGGGCCTGCTCTCCACCAAGCCCACGCGGGTGGAGATGAAAACGCTCAAGGGCGACTGGACAGAGCGCAGCGCACACCACGCCGTCAAGTCCTGGCTCTCGTTGAGCACGTCGCGTCAACTTCATATTCGGGCTGTGGTTTGCCAGAACGACGCCATGGCGATGGGAGCAAGAAAAGCGTTTGTGGATTTGACTGAGAAGGATCGTGAGCAGTGGCTTAGCACTCCGTTTATCGGCTGCGACGGCGTGACCAAGACCGGGCAGGAATGGGTGCGTTGCGGATACCTGACCGCGACTGTGATCACTCCGCCCACCGCCGGTCCGGCGCTCGAAATACTGGTGAAAGCAATTCGTATGGGTGCGCCGCCGCCGGAAAATACTCTGAGCGTCGCGCGGGCCTTCCCGGCTCTCGAAGAGTTAGCCAAACGCGGAGCTGGAAGTCTCCCGGCCGCGGCTGGCGGAGCCTAGACCGGCGATCTTTCATCTTTTCCGGGCATCGCCGAGGCCAGCGCCATTCGTTTTCCATTCCTCCATTCTCGATTCGATTGATTCTTAATCCGCCATTTTCGCTACGTGCAGGTCGAAGCCGGTCTTGGGTAGCAGCGACGTGAGCGCGAATGCCATGAATCCGTCGCCGTTTACTTCCGTGTGGCGATAGAGGCCGGGCTCGCTCTCGATGGTTTCTCTGCGGCCTTCCATATCATCCAGAAACGCCTGTGCCTGCTTTACTCCAGCTTCGGCATCTTTGGCGCGCGTGACCACGGCTTCCGACGCATACGAGCGCACCAGCTTGGGCCGATATTTCTCCAGCAATTCGGTGCTGGCAAAAACGTCGGCCCAGATGATGCGGCCGTTCACCGCTACTACTACGCCCACCGCGTTGCGATCGCGCAGTTGTTTGATCAGGCTTTGATAATTCTGTTCGATCGGCTTGGCTACTGCGTCGACCCGCTTCTTCACTTCATCGTTTTCCATGACCCTGGCATAAGAACTGGTTTGCGCCATCTCGGCAGCTACTGCGGGCGCCCCGGCAGACATTTCGACGCTCACCGCTTCCCGCTGTTTCTTCACTTCCGCCCAAACTTCATTCTGATCCTTGTCGCCCATGGCTTTGGCGCGGACTGAGGGCTGCGCCATCAACGTGGCAACGGTCCCTCCGACGCTCCCTGTCGGTCCACCGTATGTTGCGCCCGACGCGCCGAAGTGCGCGCTGGTCGCGACCCACCGGCCCGGCTCGACGCAAAACACGGACAGGTCCACGGGATCGCTTTCCGCGGGAACGATACGGTCCTTGCCGATCACGCGATCCTGCTTGCCGCCCGTAACGATTTCGCCCGCCAGCAGCAGCAGAGGGCGCTTGGAATTGTTGACCAGGACCAGACGATTGACTTCAGCATTGCTGTGCACGGCCGGTTGCATGGGATGCCGCCGGATCAGGCCTTGCAGGCTTCCATATTCCGTCACGACCACTTCTCCTGAGCGCAGCCCTTCATCGAGCGTCAGGAATTCGCCGGTTGGATAACTCTTCGACGCGAGCACCGGAAACACGGTGAGATTTCCGTGGCGGATCGGCTCCAGCACCTTGTAGCCGGCTGCTCCGCCGGTTTCGCCGGCCCGTGCCGGCATCGGCTCGGTGGCTATCAGGCCTGTCACCATCAAACCTGTCATAACCAGACCGGCTACCATTGCGAACGCTATGGCTGGCAAAGAACTTGTCTTTGTATTCGCTTTCATAAGTTTCCCCCTTCGCGGGCGAGCGCGTTCCGAAGCTGACGTTTCTAAGCTGTCGTTCCGAAGAAGCTCCCCAGGAAAGCTTCACCGTCGCTTGCGGAACGCGCTGCCCAACTCACCGCCGCAACTCACACAGGGGTAGAACGAAATAAAAACGGACCTTGCGGCCAAAATTCGCGCTTCGAGCGTCTAAGAACTTGGTAGCATCATGGTTGGTAGCGTCACGGCACGAGCGGTTACCGTGGAGGGTTACCGCGCCGGACACGCATGTCTGCTGCATGAGCGCCACTAAACAATCAGCCGCGATAGAGTCGATGGTCAGCGAGCTTGTGGCGGAGCTTCATGCGGAGCTTCACAGTAAGAGCTGCTGCGAAAAAGTTGGACTCGCCCGTGAAGCCTTCGTAGCGATTCTCTGCGAGGTGGGCGGAAAGTACGCGACACCCGCGACCTCGGAAACTGAACTCCGCGCATTCTTCCTAACTCTGCGTATCGACGAACTTGCCCTGGCCCGGGCCTGCGCTGCAGGACTCAATCCGGCGTGGGACATTTTTCTCACTCGTTACCGCGAGAAGCTTTATCTCTCCGCGCTGCGCGTGGCGCGCGAAGATTCCGCTGCGCGCGAACTGGCCGACGCTCTCTACGCGGACCTCTACGGCACGAGCCTGCGTGACGGCGTACGCGTGTCGAAGCTGTCCTCCTATACCGGACGCGGATCGCTCGAAGGCTGGCTGCGCACGGTTCTCGCACAGGAATATGTGAACCGCTACCGCCGCACGCGGCGGCTGGTGAGTCTCGATGAGGAATCAGAGGAAGGCGCTCAGTTCCAGGCTCCTGATCCTGAGCCCGCGGTTTCCGCAGACCCGCGTCTTGAATCGGCCACCGACGAAGCCCTGGCCTATCTTTCCGGGGAAGATCGGATGATCCTGAGCGCGTACTTTCTGGACGGACGCACCCTCGCCGAGATCGCCCGCATGCTGGGTGTGCACGAATCGACGATCAGCCGCAAGCTCGACAAGCTGGCGAAATCTGTGAGAAAACAAATCCTGACCGGGCTGTCCCGCCGCGGCCTGACCCGCCGTCAGGCCGAAGAGGCACTGCAAGTAGACGTTCGCGACCTGCAAATGGATATTCGACGCAGCCTGGCGCAAGAATCGCCGGCCCGACCGTTCTCAGAGAAGAAGGTGGAAACCAGAGCGGGAGAAAGCCCGCCCGTGGAATCAAGTTCGAGCTAGAAGCCAGCAGCTGGAAGCTTTGAAAATGCCAGAACTCCCCAATATCGTGCGTGAGCGGTTGAAGGTGTCGCGGCCAATGGCTGCCCATCCTGACGCCGACGTGCTCACGGCTTTTGCCGAGCGCGCGTTGCCGGAATCCGAGCGGGCTGTGGTGGCCGAACATCTGGCACGCTGCCATGATTGCCGAGACATTCTGGCGCTGGCTTTGCCCGCCACTGTCACAGCCGACTCTGCTCGCGTGCTTCCCGTGCGGGGCGACTGGTTCGGCGCACCCGTTCTGCGCTGGGGGGTAGTCGCCGCCGGGTTGGCCGTTCTTGCCGTTACCGGACTTCTGCAATACCAGCGGCGGCATGTGATGCAAACTTCCGTCGCTGCCCGGCAAACCAATGCAGTCGCGCTGGAAGAGACGACCGCGCGAGCGGGTCGTGCTGAGGAGTCTG
>JBAUAN010000029.1:0-168295 GCA_049675725.1 Candidatus Sulfotelmatobacter sp.
CGGCACGAACCGCGGGGGCGCGGCGGGCGCGAGCCGCACCGGAGCCAGCGGCACGAACCGGGGCGGAGCAGCGGGCGCCAGCCGTGGCGGAGCAGCAGGCAATGCGCACGCTGGAAACACGGGCAGACCCGCGAGTCGCACGGCTCCGGGCCGCACGGTAAGTTTGCGTGGCGGAGGGTCCGCCAGCATCCGGCCCAACGGCCAGGTTCGTTCGATCAACCGCGGTGGAATGCAAATTTCGCACGGCATGCATGGCGGGTCCAGAGTGGTTGGCATGCACAACGGAGCTAGAGTAGTAAACACGGGCCGGCACGGCGGCTACGTGCAGCGCAACTACATGTCGCGCGGCGGACACAGCTACGTGTCGCGCACATACTGGGCTCATGGCCACGCTTACGTCGGCGTTTACCGTTCGTATGGCTGGCATGGCTATTGCTGCTACTACGGTTACCACCCAGGGTTCTTTTACGGGGCCGGTTTTTACGGCTGGGCTTATAACCCCTGGGCAGCTCCCGTTTATTGGGGATGGGGATGGGGTGGAGCGCCGTGGTATGGCTACTACGGAGCGTTCTTCCAGCCGTATCCAGCATATGCAGCGCCAGCGTTCTGGCTGACGGATTACCTGCTGGCGGCGAGTCTGCAATCTGCCTATGCGGCGAACCAGGAGGCTGCAGCCGCGGCTGCGGGAGGCGCGGCGGCCGATGCTGCTCCTGCCGATGATCAGGACGCGAGCAATGGCGGAGGTGGAGCCGCTCCGGCGCCCAGCGCGGGCCCGGTCACTCTAACTCCGGAAGTGAAACAGGCCATCGCGGAGGAAGTGAAAGCTCAACTGGAGGCCGAGAAGGGCGAAGCTGCCAGCGCGGCCGCTCCTGCTCCATCGGGCGGTGCGCAGCAGGCATCGAATGACGTGCCTCCTCCCGCACTGGATCCGGCACGGCGCACTTTCGTCGTGGACAGTGACATCGCAGTCGTGGATGGCAATGGCCAGGAATGTGGGTTGACCTCGGGCGATGTGATCACCCGGATCACCGATACTCCCGACAACGACCAGAAAGTGATGGCAAGCATTTCCGCCAGCAAGAAGGACGATTGCGGTGCGGGCAAAACCGTAGCCGTGGCCGTGGACGACCTGGAGGAGATGCACAACCACTTCCGCGAGCAGTTGGACAAGGGCATGGGCGAACTGGCCAAGAAGAGCGGTACCGGCGGCCTGCCGAAGGCTCCCGATACTGCCACCGTCGCCAGCGACGTTCCACCGCCACAAGCGGATCCCAACGCGGCGAAGACTTTGTCCGATCAGCAGGCGGAGGCCGACAAGACCGAAGCCGAGGTCAAGCAGGAGGCCGCATCCGGGTCAGGTGGAGGCGGAAAGTAAGGCCACCGGTTCACGCAACGCTGGAAGCTCAAACCGTCAGGGGGCGTCGGAGATTTGCCGGCGCTCCCGTTTCTTTTCCGATGTTTCCTCCGCGGAGCAGAATCCGCGGAGCAGAATCTGCAAAGCAGAATCTCCGGCTCTGGGGCACAGCTCGCCGGACTGAAGAATTGAAACTCGAAATACAAAAAACAACAGGGAGAATTTGCGTCATGCGTCAGCGTTCGTCCATTCCCGTGGCAGCGGCCATAATCGTGACAACTCTTCTGGCTCCGATGGCAAGAGCCCAGGCGCCCACTCTGCAGGAACAACTGATTGCGCAGTACAAGCTGGTCAAGATGGGATCCGACACCAGCGGATACTCCGTGGTTGAGAAGGGAACGCTGCTCGAGATCAAGAAGGGCGGCATCCTGGGCGTGCCCTACGGCGATAACAACGTTCCCGCCAGCCATTACGAAAACGGCGCGGTGAAAGGCCCCAGCGGGTTGGCGCTGATGGGGCGCAAGTCGATTATGGGGAAATTTGGCAAGGAGCAGACGACGCATCTGTTCGCCAGCGGCGACAAAGTGTATCCCATGAAGGTGGAGGTGAACGTCGCCAAAGATACTGTGACTCTGGGGATTGTCGCTTGCGACACCTGCAACAAAACCGATCCGCCGACCTACAACAAAGCACAAGTGGTATTTCAATTCCCCAAGGGCTCGCTGGCCGCGGGGAATGCGAGTGGGGTCGAAGACACGATTGGACAGCTGCTGGCCGTCACTGACGACACCCAGCAGGATCAAGGGCAGCAGGGTGGTCAACAGGATCAGGGCCAGCAGGATCAGGGACAACAAGCGCAACAGGGCGGCCAAGGGGGCGGCGGACAGCAGGGCGGTCAGGATCAGCCGCAGCAAGCCGATCCGCAAACCATTCAACTGGGGCAGACCACGGACCAGGTACAAGCCGCGCTGGGCAAGCCGGACAAGATTGTGAATCTGGGGCCTAAGCAGATCTGGGTCTACAAAGACCTCAAAGTAACTTTCAAGGACGGCAAAGTTTCAGACGTGCAGTAGGAGTTTAATTCGGTGGTGCGGTCGTTTGATGACCTGTACCACCAAGGACACGAACTCGCACGAAGGAAGTCCACCAGGGAAAGCCCTTCGTGATACTTCGCGCCCTTCGTGGTGAATGATTTTTGTCTGCTGTCAATCCGACCCACGACCTTAAGTTCGGTTCGCTTGAAGATTCTTCCCGTTTCGCCGGGAACCAAGCCGCGAGCATCGGGCGTTGCGTTGTGAACAACAGCAATTCCCCGCAAATTCAACCACTTCGACAAGCGGCATAGTACCTCCGTACCGTCTCTAGTACTTCAGTTACCACTCCGGCAGTGACTACCGATCGCCTGCGGGCTGTATACCACATATACGACAAAATCCTAATAAAACCGCAACATATAGTGTTAGGCTGCAATCCCGCTATTTTGCCATTCCAGAAAAACCGCAAAAAACCCAGCAAAACACGGAATTTCACTCGGGCGTGCGGTTTCTAGAGGCTGATATATGCTCTGGACACCGAAAGCCCACGGAGACACATTCCGGGGCAAGGCAGTCTCCCAGAGTTAGCCCGGTGGTCCGGTGATAGTCCGGTGATAAATGATCCGGCGATAAATGAGCCGGTGATAACCGGTCCGGGCACGTGGCCTGTGGGAAGGCAAAGGAACTATGGCTGACTCTCGAGAAGTAATGAACATTCGCCAGGCGTCGCAATACCTGGGAGTGAGTCCGGACACGCTCTACAAGTACGTGGGTGAGCAGAGAATTCCGGCATTCAAGCTGGGCAATCGCTGGCGCTTCAAGAAATCGAAACTGGATCAGTGGATGGAAGAGAAGTCGAGTCAGATGGAACCGGGATTGAAACGGAAACCGAAGGCGGCTTCGAAAGCTGCCGGGGCACAGTAGTTAAACACGCCGGGCGATAAGCCGGCACAAAAGGCGGGCACATGTTTGGATTCGGATCGAAGTCCATAGTTGGCCTGGATGTAGGCTCCTCGAGCATCAAGGCAGTGGAGCTGAAGAAAAAGGGTGGGCAGATTGAAGTGGCCCACATCGGCCTCGAACCGCTGGCTTCTGACATCGTGGTCGATTCCATGATCGTGGACTCGGGCACGGTATCAAGCGCGATTTCGAAGCTGTTCGCCGATAACCAGATCAAGACCAAGGCCGTGGCTACGGCGGTGAGCGGACACTCGGTGATCGTCAAGAAAATCTCTCTGCCTTCCATGAGCGATCAGGAACTGGCCGAGACCATCGAGAAGGAAGCTGCCTCGCACATTCCTTTCGATCTCGCGGACGTGAGCCTTGACTACCAGATTCTTTCCGAAGAAGCCGGCAGCCCGCAGATGGATGTTCTGCTGGTCGCGGTCAAGAAGGACAAGATTCTGAACTACACCAACGTACTCTCGATGTCCGGCCGCACCCCGGCTATCGTCGACATCGATGCGCTGGCTTTGCAGAATTGCTACGAGTACAACTACCAGCCGGCGCCGGGACAGGTTGTGGCCTTGTTGAACCTGGGCGCGAGCGTGATGAACATCAACATCGTGAAGGGTACGACTCCGCTGTTCCCGCGCGACGTCAGCGTGGGCGGGCACCAGTACACCGATTCACTGCAGAAGGAACTGGATCTGAGCTTTGACGATGCCGAGTCGCTCAAGCTGGGGCGCAAGGTGGGAACGGTCAGCGAAGATGCCAAGACTCCGATCCTGCAGCAAGTGACCGAGATCATTGTGCTGGAAATTCAGAAGACGTTCGACTTCTTCCGCGCCAGCGCGGCGGGCGAGCACATCGAGAAAATCTACCTGGCGGGCGGTTCCTCAAAAGTTCCGGGCCTGGTGGAAGCGTTGCGGCAAGAGTTCTCCATGCCGGTTGAGTTGTTCAATCCTTTCCAGCGGGTTACACCCCCGACGGAAGGCTTGGGCGCCGAGCTGGTGGAGCAGAATCCGGGCCAGCTGGCAGTGGCGGTAGGTTTGGCCCTGAGGAGCTTTGAATCTCTATGATCAAAATCAACCTGCTCGAATCCGCGAGAGGCAAGAAAAAAGGCGGCGGCGGCAGTCCCGCAATGCCCTCCATGGAAATGGGGGACATGGGGTCGCCCAAGCTGAAAGTTCTGGTGGTACTGATCCTGGCTGGCCTGATCAATCTGGGCTACTGGTACCGGCTCGATAAGCAGGAAAAGTCCATCGCCGTCCATATGAAAGCTGCGGAGCAAAAGAACCGCGAACTGGCCGACGTGAAAGCCCGCTACATGGAGCGGCAAACTCAGGCCAACGCCTACAAGCGCCGCGTCGACGTGATTGACGGGCTGCGCGCGGGGCAGGCCGGTCCGGTCACGCTGCTGGCCATGCTGGGCGAAACGGTGAACAACACCGAAGCCGTCTGGCTGAGCAAGATGGATGATTCCGGCCCCAGCGTGAATATCGAAGGCACTGCGCTGAGCACGGATGCGGTCGCCAACCTGATCGCCAACCTGCAGAAGACGGGGTTCTTCCGGAGCGTCGAGATCAAGGAAACTTTCCAGGACGAAACGATCAAGGACATGCAGGCATTCCAGTTTACGCTGACCTGCGAGAAGGGAAAGTCGTAAGGCGGACCTATGGCAAATTTCAGCGAATTGTCGGGGTTGAAGCAGTGGGGAGCAGTGCTTGCCGGCGGCGCCATCGTGACGGCAGCCCTTTTCTTCACGGTATTCAAAAGCCAGAGCGAGAAGAACGCGGCCGCACAACACGCCCTGGAAGAAAAAGTTCGGGAGAACACCGAACTGGAATCCTATCGCCCGAAACTCAAGCAGATCGAACAGCAGCTGGCCGAACTGAAACAGCAGCTCGAGATCGAGGCGCGCATTGTTCCCAACGAAAAGCAGGTGGATGGTTTCATCACCATGCTGGACGGGGAAGCGCAAAAGGCTGGAGTTGAGCTGCGGCGCTATACCGCCAAGCCCACGAACGAGAAAGAGTATTACACCGAGGTCCCGTTCGATATCGAGCTCGATGGACCTTACTACTCGATGCTGAACTTCTTTGACCGGGTGGGCAAGCTGGAGCGCATTGTCAACGTGAGCGGACTGCTGGTGGCGACCACGAAAACCCCATCGGCGGCGAAAGCCAAGCGCACGTATCAATACGCTCCCAACGAAAGCATAGTAGCGACTTGCACGGCGACCACGTTCTTCAGTCACGATGCGACACCTGCAGCTGCAGGCGCTAAGCCGGGAACGACGCCGGCGGCGGTGAGCAGGTAGGGACTCTTATGAAGATGGCAATTAAATTGACGACAGGCATTCTGCTAACGGCACTGATGGCGGGCGCCGCCTGGGCTCAAACCCCGGGCGCGGCCAGCACGACTCCGGCGAAGCCGCTGCCGGGCGCCCCGGCGCCGGCAGTGAAGCCAGCAGTCATTCCGTCCTCAAAACCCGTATCCAAGCCGGCGGCGAAACCGGCCGCGCAGGACGCAGACTCGGACTCCGGCCCCACCAACCAGCTCAAGAGCGTGAAAGTGACGCACAGCTCTGCCGACATCCAGATTGAAATGAATGCCAGCGGCTCGGTTACGCCGAGGGTGAGCAAGCTGGATTCGCCGGCCCGCGTGCTGGTGGAGTTGCCCGAGACCACCATGGCTACTGCGCAGAATCACATTTCGGTGGGCAGCGCTGGAGTCAAGGGCGTGCGCATCGGCGTGAATGGCAAAACCCCTCCAACCACCAGCGTGGTCGTGGATCTCGAAAAGGCAGTTGCCTACGAGCTGACTCCGGAATCCGGGGACAAATTCGTGCTCACCCTGCACACGGAGGCGGTGGCGAAGAGTAGTCCAGCAGCCGCGCCCGTGAAGGCGGCTGCGCCAGTGGTTCAAGCAAAAGCCCACGCGGCAGCTCCGGTGGTCGCGACGAAAAGCGTTGCGGCTCCGCCAGCGACTCTGAAGACGGTGGCAGCGGTCGGCAAGACCACTGCGATCGTAGCTCCCGCGGCAGCGGCCGTGAAAACGGCTCCAGCTGCGAAGCCGGCGGCTTCGAGCGCGAAAGAAGCGAAAGTAGCTGCGCCGGAAACGGCAGCCAAGCCCGCGCCTGCCGTCGAAGCCCTCAAGGGTTCCGACCTGCCGAAACCGGAAGACAAGAAATGGTCGATGACCGGGAAACGCGATCCGTTCTTTAGCCCGGTAGTGCAGGCTAACGGTTCAGGATGCTCGACCGGGAAGAAGTGCCTGGAAATCGGGCAGATCAACCTGCGCGGCGTGGTGAAGTCAGAGAACGGCTTCATTGCGGTCGTCACCAACACTCTGAACAAGGCATATTTCCTGCGGGAAAACGATCCCGTCTTCAACGGCTACGTGGTGAAGATCACCGGAGATTCGGTGGTGTTCCAGGAGACGGTGCAGGACAAGCTGGGCAAGACGTTCACGCGGGAAGTAGTGAAGAAAATCTTCACGCCCGCGGTTTAACGGGCTGAGTTTTAACGAATAAGTAACGCGACGCTAGGGCAAGGCGGAGCGCCGGAAAATCAAGTTCGAAAAGAAGGACACGCGGGCCCGGCCCGCGGGTTGGGGAGAGGCGAAATGCGAAAGCGACAACTGAGCATGTTTGTATCGATGCTGGTCTTCACGGTTGCGGTAACAGCCGCGGCCGCCCAGACGCCGGCTGCACAGCCGGCAGGCCAGCGGAGCGAGCTCGAGCGAGTGAACGTAGTCCGGGGCACGGACGACATCCGGGTCGAGATCAGCTCCCGCGGCGTAGTCACGCCGAAGCTGAGCGCTCTGGACTCGCCCGCTCGCGTGGTGGTGGACCTGCCGGAGACCGTAATGGCCGCCGGACGCACCCACATTCCCGTTGGCAGCGCGACTGTCAAAGACGTGCGCATTGGCACGGATGGCCAGACGCCGCCGACCACCCGCATTGTCGTCGACTTGAATCAGGCTTGCGCCTATGAGTTGACGCCCGGTCCCGCCGGCAAGCTGGTGCTCACTCTGCACCTGCAGTCGGCCGCGCGGCAAACCAGCGCGCAGACTGTGGCTCAGATCAAGACGCCTGCGGCGCCCACCAGCGCATCTCCGAAGACGGCCCTTACGGCCGCTCCAGAAGCCACGCCTGCGGCCGCGCCCAAGGATTATGTTTTCGTCGAGCCGACTTATCAGGCCAAGACGGATCAAACTAAGACGGATCAACCTAAGGTCGCTGAGGCCAAGAACGATGCGCCCGCGGACGATCCGGCGGTGCGTTCCCAAATCGCGGCCGATCGTTTCTCCGATAAGACTGCGGCGGAACTCTTGCCCGTCAGCGTTCATTCCGCGCAGCAAAGTTCAACGGAAACCACTCCCACCATCACGCCGGCGGTGAATCTGGCGGCTGAACAAAGGGCGCAGGTCGGGCAACAGCCGGCCGCCATCGGACCGAAATACACGGGCGAGCCGATTTCGGTGAACCTGAAAGATGTTGACCTGAAAGATTTCTTCCGCCTGATCCACGAGATCAGCGGTTTGAACGTAGTGCTCGATCCCAACGTGAAGGGCACGCTGACTGTGGTTCTCGACGACGTGCCGTGGGATCAGGCGCTGGACATCGTTCTCAAGAACAACGACCTGGCCCGGGAACTGGAAGGCAACGTTCTGCGCATCGCGACGGTCGAGACTCTGAGGAAAGAGGCGGAAGCCCGCCGCGCTCAGATCGAAGCCGAAGCGCTGGCGGTGGACAAAGTCTCGGTTACCCGCTTCCTGAGCTACGCCAAAGCCAAAGACGTTCTCATCACAGTTAAGAAGTTCCTCTCGCAGCGCGGGGATGTGGTTGCGGACGACCGCACCAACGCCATCGTCATCAACGATATTCCGAAGGTGATGCCGACCATCGACCGCCTGCTGACGCAGCTCGATCGCAAGACACAGGAAGTGGAGATCGAAGCCCGCGTCGTAGCCGCAACCCGCAACTTTGCGCGTGACATTGGCACCCAGCTTGGTTTCGGCTGGGGCAACGGTACCAGCGCGATCGGCGGCAACGCCCAGGCCGGCAGCTCTCCAACAACGGTGGGCGGTCTGACACCGGGCTACATCACCACCACGTCAAGCACCGGCTCCGGCAGCGGCTCAACCATTCCGTTGTTCTCGAACCTGGGATCCACTTCGCCCACCAGCGGCTTAACCTTACTGAACGCCAGCAACACGGTGCGCATCGATGCGGTTCTTTCGATGGCCGAGTCGCGCGGCTTGCTGAAGGTTCTCTCGCGGCCCCGCATCGTGACCCAGAACAATATTCTGGCTCAGGTGAAGCAGGGCGTTCGCGTACCGATCGTGACGCAGGCGCAGTTGGGCGGTCCGCCAACCGTGACCTACGTCGACGCTTTCCTGCGCCTGACTGTGACTCCGCAGATCACTTCGGAGAGCACCATCTTTTTGAACATCGACGTGGAAAACACCACGCCGAACTTTGGCCAGGAAGTGCAGGGCAACCCGGAACTGATCACGCAACAGGCCACCACGCAGGTGCTCGTGACCGACGGCGGTACCGTAGTGATCGGCGGCGTCATCCAGACCCAGAACTCCATCAACATCAACCAGGTGCCGTTGCTCGGCAACATCCCGTACCTCGGCAACCTGTTCAAGCACACGCAGGTGAGCACCTCGAATCAGGAATTGATTTTCTTCATCACGCCGCGAATCATTCAGACGTAGCACCAGATGTAAGCAGCGTCCGACTTTAGCAGCGCAGTTGAAGATTTAAACCGCTGGCATCCGCGAAGAACCTGTCCCGGAGCCAGCGGTTTTGCGTTTTGGGGAAACATGGCTGCTCCGAGCGTTCATTGACTTGCCGGTTTCACAGACGTAAGATTCGCCCCAAATGATGGGGCGAAACATCTCCCACTACCGCGTCGGCCGAGAAGTTTGCGAGCAGTATTTCCTGCCTGTATCCGCACGTTCGCGCCCCCGTTCTAAATCGTGGAGTCTCTGATGGACCCTGAGCGATGGAAACGAGTCGATGATCTGCTCCAGGCGGCGTTGCAGGTGCCGCCCGAGCGGCAGGAGGAGTTCCTGCGCCAGCAGTGCGGTGGAGATTCTGAACTGTTGGAAGAAGTCCGGTCGCTGCTCACTTCTGATCGCAAGGCGGGAAGCTTTCTGGAATCGCCCGGGCTCCACGTCGCCGACGTCGCGGCGCAGTTGCCTACTCTTGGCGTCACCCAATCGGGAGCATCTGCTTCCATCACCGGCCAGACTATCTCTCACTATCGCGTGCTGGAGTCGCTGGGCGCGGGCGGCATGGGGGTGGTCTACAAAGCGGAAGACACTGCTCTGGGGCGACTGGTCGCGCTGAAATTCTTGCCCGAAGATACGGCGCGCGAACCGTTGGCATTGGAGCGCTTTCGGCGGGAAGCGCGAGCGGCGTCCGCGTTGAACCATCCCAACATCTGCACGATCTACGAGATTGATGAGCATGCCGGGCGAGCCTTCATCGCCATGGAGTTTCTGGATGGCATGACGCTGCGGCAGCGCATCGGGGGGCGTCCACTGGAGATGGAAACGCTGCTGCCGCTGGCCATCGAGATTGCGGACGCGATGGAAGCGGCACATGCTGAAGGCATCGTGCATCGCGACATCAAGCCGGCAAATATTTTCGTGACCAAACGTGGCCACGCCAAGGTGCTGGATTTCGGTTTGGCGAAACTGACGGGACCGCAGAAGAAGGGATCCTCGAGCGGACGCGGCGAAGAAGAAACAGTGCTGACGCTGGAACCCCTGACGGGCGGAGGAGCAGCGCTCGGGACGGTGGCGTACACGTCTCCGGAGCAGGCGCTGGCGAAAGAGTTGGACAACCGCACGGATTTGTTTTCGTTTGGAACGGTGCTGTACGAGATGGCGACGGGGAAGGAGCCGTTCCGCGGCGAAAGTGAAGCGGCGATCTACGACGCGATCCTGAACCGCGACCCGGTGCCCCCGACAGAGTTGAACCGGGAAGTTCCGGTGAAGCTGGAAGAAATCATCCACAAGGCGCTGGAGAAGAATCGCGATCTGCGGTATCAGCATGCCGCCGATATTCGGACCGACCTGCAACGGCTGAAGCGGGACACAGAGAGCGGAAGACTGCCGGCAGCAAGCTTGGGTCGTGTGAGGACGGGTACTCTTGCCCGTCCAAGCCGAGCGAAGATCGGCGGCTATGCTGCGGGCGCACTCTTGCTGTGTGTGCTCGTGGCTGCCGGCCTCTACTATCGCTCGCACCGCCCCAAGCCCCTGACTGAGAAAGACACCATCGTGCTCGCCGACTTCGCCAACAGCACGGGCGACACTGTATTTGACGACACGTTGAAGACAGCGCTGAGCGTATCCCTGCGGCAATCGCCGTTCTTGAACGTGCTCTCCGACAGCGAGGTGGCTAAGACCCTGCAACAGATGACCCGTCCGGTGAGCACGAAACTCACGCCCAACGTAACCCGCGAGGTGTGTCAGCGAGCGGGCAGCAAGGCCTACCTAGCCGGATCAATTGCCAGTCTGGGCAGCGAATACGTGCTGGGATTGAAGGCGGTGAATTGCCAGAACGGAGATACGCTGGCCGAAGAGCAGGTAACGGCGGCGTCCAAAGAGAAGGTGCTGGACGCACTGGGCGCGGCGGCATCCAAGTTGCGCGGCGGGCTCGGCGAATCGCTGGCGACGGTGCAGAAGTTCGATGTGCCGCTCGCGCAGGCCACTACGTCTTCGCTGGACGCTCTGAAGACGTACACTCTTGGCTTAAAGGCAAATCGAGAGAAGGGTCCCGTTGCGTCTTTGCCATACGGCCAACGCGCGATTGAAGAGGATCCGAACTTTGCCTTGGCCTACCTTGCAGTGGGTGAGGACTACGAAAGCCTCGGCGCGGCCGAGCGGAGCAGGGAGTATTTGACCAAGGCATTTCAGTTACGGGAGTATTCCAGCGAGCGAGAAAGGTTGGAGATCACAGCCAACTATTATTGGGGTGTAACCGGTGAACTGGAAAAGGCGGCCCAGACGTATGGGGAGTTGGTAGAGGGGTATCCCCGGGAAGCGGGGGCATATGGGGAACTCGGTGGAATTCTCGGCCAACAGGGACAGTATGTGAAAGGGTTGGAGACCATCAAGCAAGGCTTGCGGGTTGCGCCGGAACGGGTCGATCTTTACGAGAGCCTCGCAACCTGTACTCTTGGCTCACAGCGCTTCGACGAGACGAGGCAGATCATCCACGAGGCGCAGGCGGGAAAAATGGATGATTCCCCATAGCACAGTGCTCTTTATGCCCTTGCCTTTGTCGGGACGGACTCCGCGGCGATGGCAGACCAGCAACAGTGGTTTGCGGGCAAGCCCGAAGAGAACATTGGACTGTCACTGGCATCCGATACCGAGGCTTACGGCGGCCATCTTGCTAAAGCTCGGGAACTGACCAAGCGAGCTGTGGATTCGGCCATTCGCGTGGACAGTAAGGAAAATGGGGCAATTTGGCAGGCGATTGCCGCTCAGCGGGAAGCCGCTTACGGCAATTCTACGGAAGCCCGCCACTCAGCGGAGAAGGCTTTGAATCTTGCCCCCACAAGTCAGGGCGTCAAGGTCGAAGCCGCTCTTGCGTTTGCGATGGCGGGCGATAGGGCACACTCTGAGTCGTTGGCGCAAGACTTAGTGAAGCGCTTCCCGCTGGACACTCAAATGCAGGCGCTTTGGCTGCCCGCGATTCAGGCGCAATTGGCACTGAATAGAAAGAACCCAGCTGCGGCCCTGACTACCCTGCAAACTGCGTCAGCCATCGAGTTGGGAAATATTCAGTTCGCCGCCAATTCTTCCTGCCTCTATGACGTGTATGTACGCGGAGAAGCATACTTGGCAGCCGGTCAAGGCACCGCTGCTGCCGCCGAATTCCAGAAAATCATCGACCACAGCGGCATCGTCTGGAACTGCTGGACGGGAGCGTTGGCGCATCTCGGCGTGGCTCGTGCCAACGCCTTACAGTCAAGAACCTTTCAAGGACAGGGGCAGGGAGCGGATGCCGATGTTGCCCACGTCCGGGCGCTCGCCGCCTACAAGGATTTCCTCACCCTCTGGAAAGACGCCGACGCCGACATCCCCATCTACAAACAAGCCAAGGCGGAGTATGCAAAGCTGCAATAGCTGGGTTGCCTCCGATTCGACACTGTTTGGTTCGGTGCTTCTTGTGTCTCTGCCTGATAAACTCACCAGCGATGAACTTCCAGGCACGCCAGACGAAATTGCGGGACCATCTCGCCACGACGCAGTTCGACGCGTTCCTGGTCAGCCATCTCCCCAACATCCGATATCTTTGCGGCTTTACCGGCAGTTCCGGCCTGCTGCTGGTCGAAGAATCCGGCAGCGTTTTCTTCACTGACGTTCGGTACGACACGCAAGCCCATGCCGAGGTGAAAAGCGCGAAGGTCGTCATCGCCCGCCAGGCAGTGTTGAACGCGGCTGGGGAGCGCATCGCCGCCCTGCGAGGCAAGAAGGCGATTGGCATCGAAGCCGACCACATGACCGTCAGCGACCGGAAGCGTCTGAACGATCTGCTGCCGACACACCTGCGATTGAAGAACTCTTCATCCCTGGTAGAGCGCGCCCGCATGGTCAAGGACGAAGATGAGCTGGCCCTGATCAGGGCTGCCGTGAACCTGGGAGCGAAGTTGTTCGACCGCGCGCTCGACGTGATCCGCCCTGGCGTAAAAGAATCCGAGGTTGCTGCCGAAATGGAGTATGCCGCACGCCGGGCCGGGGCAGAAGAAATGTCGTTTCCCACAATCATCGCTTCCGGATCGCGTTCGGCCCTGCCCCACGGTCGGGCGTCCGAGAAGGCGATCAAGCCCGGAGGATTCGTAGTCTGCGACTTCGGTGTTATACTCGGTGGTTATTGTTCGGACCAGACCCGCACTGTGTGGGTGGGCGGCGTTTCAGAAGACGCCCGTGCAGCCTACGAGGCGGTTCTGGAGGCCCAGGAAGCGGCAATTGCAGCCGTAAGGCCCGGAGTAAGTGTGGGCGAAGTGGATGGCGCAGCCCGCAAGGTGTTGCGCAAGCGCGGGTTAGGAAGATATTTTATCCACTCCACCGGGCACGGAGTGGGGCTTGAAATCCACGAAGCCCCGCGCGTAGCTGCTGGCCAGAAGGCTGTTTTGCAGCCTGGAATGGTCATCACCATCGAGCCGGGCGTATACTTCCCCGGAAAATGGGGCGTAAGGATCGAAGATATGGTTGCGGTTACTGTCCGTGGCTGTGACGTATTGACGCCCACGCGTAAGAGTTTCCTGGCAGTTTCGGTGTCATAGAGGTCCCACCTCAAGCGAATGAATCTAAAAGAGTTGAAGGAACTCATCGAGTTCCTCGAAGAAAAAAACATCGCCGAATTCGAGCTCGAACGCGGCGACGTCAAAGTACGCATACGGCGCGCGGGAGAGCACCCTGCCGGGCATGGGCACGGTGAGCCGCGTTTTTACGCCGTTGCGCCGGCGCAGGCTCCGGGGCTGGAGATCGGCACGGCGCCGGTTGCGGCGGCGAGCGCTCCGACGGCTCCGGCGCAACCCGTTGCTGAAGAAGGACTTCACATGGTGAAGTCTCCGATTGTGGGAACGTACTATGAAGCGCCGTCTCCGGGCGCGCCTCCTTTTGTGAAACCTGGCGATCAGGTGGAAGTGGGGCAAGTCCTGTGTATTGTTGAAGCTATGAAGCTGCTGAACGAGATTGAGTCGGATGTTGCGGGAGAAATTGTGAAGAACCTGGCCAGCAACGGGCAGCCGATTGAGTATGGGCAGGATTTGTTCGTGATAAGGCCTAAGAAGTAGAAAAGCAGTGGTCGGGGGTCAGGGATCAGCGGCCAGGGGTCAGAAGTAATCAGAAGTAAGAAGTGAAGCTAGCGAGGCTGGAGATTGTGGATGGCGCGCGCTACGTCGCGCCTTTTTTCATGGGTATTCTCTTCCCGCTTCCAGGCAAATGTCCGCGAATGAACGATCGAGCTAAGAGCTAAAGGCTAAGAGCTAAGAGATTTTTTCATATTCAACAAAGTATGTTTAAGAAAATTCTGATTGCCAACCGCGGCGAGATTGCATTGCGCGTGATTTGTGCGTGCAAAGAGCTGGGGGTGCGCGCGGTGGCGATTTACAGCGAGGCTGATCGTAATTCTTTGCATGTGCGCTTTGCCGATGAAGCGATTTGTATTGGTCCGCCGCAGCTCGCGCTCAGCTATTTGAATATTCCTGCTGTAATAAGCGCCGCCGAGATTGCCAATGTGGAGGCGGTGCATCCCGGCTATGGGTTGCTGGCCGAGAACGCCAATTTTGCGGAAGTATGCGAGACCAGCGGCATCAAGTTCATTGGACCACAGCCCGAGGTGATGCGGCTGATGGGCGAAAAGGAAAAAGCGCGCGCGGCCATGAAGAGAGCCGGCGTGCCCATTCTGCCCGGATCGGATGGAATCGTCGCTACCGACGGTGAAGCGATTGAGTGGGCGCGGCAGGTTGGTTTTCCGGTGATCGTGAAGGCGTCGGCGGGCGGGGGCGGGCGCGGCATGCGCATTGTGCGCACGGAAGAAGAACTGCCCGCGCTGTTCAAGGCGGCCCAGGCGGAAGCGGCCGGGGCGTTCGGCAACGGCGACCTCTACATGGAAAAATATGTGGAGCATCCGCGACACATCGAGTTCCAGGTGCTGGCCGACGAGCACGGCAAAGTGGTGAGCCTGGGGGAACGCGAATGCTCGATCCAGCGGCGGCATCAGAAATTGCTGGAGGAATCTCCCTCGACCCAGGTGACGCCGGAATTGCGTGACGAGATTGGCCAGGTTCTCTGCAAGTCACTGGGCGATATCGGATACACCAACGCGGGGACCATCGAATTCCTGATGGATCATGATCGCAAGCTGCATTTCATCGAAATGAATACGCGCATCCAGGTGGAGCATCCGGTCACCGAGATGGTCACTGATGTGGACCTGGTGAAAGCACAGATCATGATCGCGGCCGGGGCGGAGATGCGCGACGTGTTGCAGGGGCCGATTGTGCACCGCGGACATTCCATTGAATGCCGCATCAACGCAGAGAATCCGGACACTTTCGTTCCATCGGCAGGGAAGATCACGGCATTTCACGCGCCGGGAGGGACGGGGGTGCGCATCGATACGGCGGCTTATGCGGAAGGCGTGATTCCTCCGTATTACGATTCGCTGATTGCGAAACTGGTGGTGCGCGGGAAAGATCGCAACGAGGCCATTTCGCGCATGTCGCGGGCGTTAGAGATGTTTATTGTTGAGGGCGTGTACACGACAATCCCGCTGCACCGGAAAATTCTGGCGGATCCGGATTTCCGCGCGGGGAAGTTTGATACGGGATTTATTGAACGGTTTTTGAAGAAGAATGGGAAGTGAGCTGAGCCAGCACTCCCGAGTCAGTTCCTGTCCCGAGTCCCGAGTACCGAGCAAAAAACTTAGTGCCCCGTCTGACCATGCTTCCTCGCCTTTACGCCATCGTGGACGCCTCTTTCTTCCCAACATCGCAGGCCGTCGCCTCATTCGCCGAAGAGCTCGCTGCAGGCGGGTGCACGCTGATCCAGTACCGCAACAAGTCCGGCAGCACGCGGGTCATGCTCGAGCAGGCTCGGGAATTGCGTCGGCGTTGTCGGACAGGAGTGTCCGACCTACACGTGCGGTTGATTATGAATGACCGCGCGGACTTGTGTCTGGCTGCGGAGTTCGACGGGGTGCAGGTTGGGCAGGACGATTTGTCGCCGGAATCCGTGCGAGGGATCATAGGCGCCGGGCGCTGGCTGGGAGTCTCCACGCACAATCCAGAGCAGATGATGGAAGCGGACCGCACCTCGGCGGACTATGTTGCCATTGGGCCGGTATTTTCCACGTCCAGCAAAGAGAGGCCTGATCCCGTGGTGGGGCTTGAAGGGGTGCGCCGGGCGCGGGGTTTGACTCGCAAGCCGCTGGTCGCCATTGGCGGGATTACCCGCGAGAATGCGGCCGCAGTGATTGCGGCCGGGGCGGATTCTGTGGCGGTGATCTCTGACCTGTTGCGCGAGCCTCGTAAATCAGCAGAGGAATTTTTTCGCATCTTGAGGTAAAGTCGGTTGATTCTAAATCAAGCTCGCTGCAAGTGCCTCAGGGGCTGAAGCCCAGTGAGTTGGGTGGTTCGGCACGGTTGAAGAGGTTGCGGAAAAACTCGCTGCACGTACAAAATGCGACCACGGGGGCTGAAGCCCGCGTTGATTGGGGGGCTTTACGCGGCGCTGAAGCGCCGCTCTTCCACGGTGCTGCACGCATTGGTACTGCACGTATTGGTGCTGCACGCATTGGTGCTGCACGCATTGGTACTGCACGTATTCGTGAGTTTTTCCGCAGCCTCTGAAGCCATGCCCTTGCCGAAGGCGGCGTGGCAAGAATTTGATGTGCGTGGAGGAGGGGTTCCTGGGTACACCGACAACGCCACCGACTGCTGCCAGCGACTGGGAAGTCCACAGTCATCAGGATCAAGAATTGGTGAAGGGACTGGGCCTGACCAGCGCGACCATGCTGGTGATGGGGTCGATGATCGGCTCCGGCATCTTTATCGTTTCGGCGGAGATTGCCCGCGAAGTGGGTTCTCCCGCTCTGTTGATTGCGGCGTGGGCCGTTGCCGGCTTCATGACGATTGTGGCTGCGCTCAGCTATGGCGAGTTGGCGGCGATGATGCCGCGGGCCGGAGGGCAATACGTTTACCTGCGCGAGGCGCTGGGGCCGCTCTGGGGATTTCTTTACGGCTGGACTCTGTTTCTGGTGATTCAGACCGGCACGATTGCCGCCGTGGGCGTTGCTTTCGGCAAGTTCCTCGGAGTTTTCTTCCCGTCGATTTCTTCGACTCACTGGATTCTGCATCTCTGGAAAGTTCCACCGATTCATGTGGGGCCCATGGTGCTGGGCAATATGGATGTGGGCTTGAACACGCAGAATCTGATGGCGATCCTGCTGGTGATTTTCCTGTCGGTGGTGAATATCTTCGGTGTGAAGCTGGGCGCGCTGATCCAGAATATTTTTACTTTCGCGAAAGTGGCGGCGCTGTTTGGGCTGATGCTGCTGGGCTTCGCGGTCGGCCGTAACCTGCATGCGATCGCTGCGAACTTTGGACCGAACTTCCGGCAGGGCGCAATGCCGTGGACGCTGCATCCCGTGCAGGTCGGAGTGGGAGGGCCGATCGCGCTGGTGGGGGTCCTGACCATTCTCGCGGTCGCGCAAGTGGGGTCGCTGTTTTCCGCCGACGCCTGGAACAATGTGACCTTCACGGCGGGCGAGGTGAAGAATCCGAGCCGCAACCTGCCGCTATCCCTGGCGCTGGGTACGGGCATTGTCATCGCCTTTTATATCGCGTGTAATTTCGTGTACCTGATGGTGCTGCCACTGCACGGCAGTCCCACGGGGCTGACCATCCTCGACCGCGGCATTCAGTATGCGACGGAAGACCGCGTGGCCACGGCGGTGCTGACGCAAATTTTCGGCAGCGCCGGCGGTTGGATGATGGCGGTGGCGATTATTGTTTCGAGCATCGGCTGCAACAACGGGCTGATTCTGTCGGGTGCGCGTGTTTACTACGCCATGGCCAAAGACCGCCTCTTCTTCCGCAGCGTTGCCAAACTGCATCCTACTTACAAGACGCCCGTTGTTTCCCTGATGGTGCAAATGGTGTGGACGTGCGTACTGTGCATCTCGGGCAGTTACGGGCAGCTTCTCGATTACATTATTTTTGCGGTGCTGGTGTTTTATGTTCTGACGATCGTTGGATTGTTCGTGCTGCGGCGGACGCGCCCTGATGCGCCGCGGCCCTACCGGGCGGTTGGCTATCCGGTTCTGCCTGCGATTTATATTGTGATGGCTTTATTCATTGATGTCGTACTATTGCGCTACAAACCGCAGTTCACGTGGCCGGGGCTGATCGTGGTGCTGCTGGGAGTTCCGGTGTACTACGCGTGGTCGAGGAGTGCGCGCGCGAGTGCGAGCGGCGCGTAACGGAGCGAGGGTTAATAAGGAGAACCTAAACGGATGGCAAATCTGCTGGCAACGAAACCACTGGAAGCACTGCTGAATGAAGCCCAGGAGACGGGCGAACATAGCTTGCGGCGCGCGCTTGGACCGATCAACCTGCTGACGCTGGGCATCGGCGCGATCATTGGCGCAGGGATTTTCGTGATCACAGGGCAGGCCGCGGCCCAGTTTGCCGGCCCGGCGATTTTGCTTTCTTTTATCCTGGCCGGTATTGCCTGCGCATTCGCCGGGTTGTGCTATGCCGAATTCGCGTCGCTGATCCCAATCGCGGGCAGCGCCTATACATATTCCTACGCAACGCTGGGAGAATTGGTCGCTTGGATTATTGGTTGGGACCTGATTCTGGAATATGCGTTCGGCGCGGCCACAGTGGCAGTGGGCTGGAGCGGGCATCTGCGTGCTTTTCTGCACGATGTTGGCATGGATCTGCCGCCCATGCCGCATTCTGACTTCATCTTTCTCGGCAAGCCGGTGCATGTGACCTACGACTACGTTGGGTTCCTGGTGATTGCGGTGATAACGGCCATCCTGGTAGTCGGCATCAAGGAATCGGCGAACTTCACGACGGCCATCGTAATTATGAAAGTTGCGGTGGTCTGCATGTTCATCGCGCTGGTCACTGCGTTTCTTATCTCCCACAAGTGGCAACCCAACCATTGGCATCCTTTCATCCCGCCAAATACCGGGGAGTTCGGGCATTTCGGATGGTCAGGCATTTTCCGAGGTGCGGGCGTGGTCTTTTTCGCGTACATCGGATTTGACGCGGTTTCGACCGCAGCGCAGGAAGCGAAGAATCCGAAAAAAGATATGCCGTTCGGGATTCTCGGATCGCTGGTGATCTGCACGATTCTATACATTCTCGTTTCCGGGCTGCTGACCCATCTTGTTCCCTATACCCAACTCGATGTGCCCGACCCGGTGGTGGTCGGAATCCGCGTGACTGGGCAGCAATGGGCGACCTTCATGGTGGAACTCGGCGCCCTTGGCGGCCTTGCCACAGTGATGCTGGTGATGTTGCTGGGCCAGTCGCGCGTGTTCTATTCGATGTCCCGGGACGGCCTGCTGTGGCCCTGGGCGAGCGCGATTCATCCTCGCTTCCGGACTCCTTACATCAGTTCCATTGTGGTTGGCGTGTTTGTGGCGATCCTGGCGATGCTGTTTCCGTTGAACATTTTGGATCAGATGACCAGCGTGGGGACACTTCTTGCTTTCGTGCTGGTCAGCGCCGGAGTGTGGGTGATGCGGAGGACCCATCCGGAATTGAACCGGCCGTTCCGGACCCCGATGGTGCCGCTGGTGCCGATTTTGGCAATTCTGTTCTCCACCGTCCTGATTGTTACGTTATCGCCGGCGACCCAGATCCGGCTGGTGGTGTGGCTGTTGATCGGATTTGTGATTTATTTCACTTACGGGCGTAAACACAGCAAGGTGCAGAAGGCGCTCGCGAACCAGAATGCGGGCGCTAAAGGACCGTCGTCGGCGGACTGATTTTCGGCGATCCCTTTGGCCCTCGGCACTTTGCGGGGCCCGTTTTCTTATAGTCGTTTCGTCAAGGGAAGTGGCCCCAGGACGCGGATCTGATTTCCACTGCCTTTGCGGCCCCTGGCCGCTGCGCTTCTATGAAAGTCGTCACTGCCGCCGAGATGCGCGCCATTGATCGCGACACCAGCGCACGCTTCGGTGTTCCCTCACTCACACTGATGGAAAACGCGGGTGCGGCTGTGGCCGACTACGTCCTTACGCACCACGCAGCGGCGCGGCGCATCGTGGTTTTCTGCGGCAAGGGAAACAACGGCGGCGATGGCTTCGTGGCGGCGCGGCGGCTGCAGCAGCACGGAAGGAAGGTGCAAGTTATCCTTCTGGCTGACCCGGCCGGTCTTCGGGGCGAGGCGGCGGTCATGTTCGCGAAACTGCCGGCGGCTGCGATGGCCGTACATTCCGGCGACGAACTGAAAACTGACCGCGTGCGGCTTGCTTTGCCGGCGGATTTATATCTCGACGCGATTCTCGGTACCGGGTTCAAGCCGCCGGTCAGCGGATTTTACGCGGATGCGATTGCGATTCTGAATGCGAGCGAGATTCCTGTCGTTGCTGTCGACATTCCCTCTGGAGCCGATGCGGACGCGACCAGCCCGCAGACTGGAACCACTGCGCGAGCGGACGCGATCGTCACGTTTACTGCGGCGCGGCCGGCCCATGTATTCGGCTTGCTGACGGCGGGATCAACGTACATAGCCGAAATCGGTTCGCCTGAAGAAGCGATTGTTTCCGCGCAGCAACTCAATGTGATTACTGCGCGGGACATTGCTCACTTGGTGGCGCCGCGCCCCGTGGAATCGAACAAAGGGAACTATGGACATGTGCTGGTGGTTGGCGGGTCGCTGGGCAAAACGGGATCGGTGGCCATGGCGGGGATGGCTGCGCTGCGGGCGGGAGCGGGACTCTCGACTGTGGCTACGCCGAAATCAGTGCTGTCGACGGTTGCCGGATTCCATCCGGAGTTGATGACGGAAGCTTTGACAGAGACGGAAGCGGGATCGATCGCCGCGGGTGCCGCTGGCCAGCTCGACGAACTCATAAAGAAAAAAACGGTGGTTGCGATTGGGCCTGGAATTTCGCGACACGCGCAAACTGCGGAGCAAGTACGGCGGTTGGTTGCGGAATGCGAAGTTCCGCTCGTGGTGGACGCTGACGGGTTGAATGCGTTTGAGGGACGCACCAAAGAATTAAACGGCACCGGGCGCTCGCTGGTGATTACGCCGCATCCCGGAGAGATGGCGCGGCTGGTGGGCTGCACGATTGCGGAAGTGCAGGCGGACCGGCTTGGTGTTCCGCGAAAATTTGCGCGCGAGCACCAATTGATTGTTGTGCTCAAGGGACATCGCACTCTGGTGGTGCGGCCGGATGGCGAAGCCTGGGTGTGCACCACGGGGAATCCGGGAATGTCGACCGGAGGGACGGGCGACATTCTCACCGGAATGGTCGCCGGGTTGATCGCGCAGCATCCGCAAGACGTGCTGTCGGCCGTGCTGGCTGCGGTTCACCTGCATGGGTTGGCGGGAGACGTGATGCGAGAAACGGTTGGGGAACATTCGATGGTCGCTACCGATTTGCTGCAAGGGCTGCCGGAAGCGTTTCGGCGGACTGGGAAAACGGCGCTGGAGAAATTGGTCAGCTGGAGCGGGTGAGGTTTTGTGGTTGCCACCTCTGGGCGAGGACATGGAGAGAACGCCTTGAGGCGTCCGCGATGCGGATATAAGTTGCAGGGGTCCTTCGACTTCGCAGGGTCTGCGCGTTGCGCAGACCATGCTACGACAGGATGACAGGCCGTTTTGAGGGATCCAGACTATTCTAGCGCGGCGGTAGACGAACCGTCACACCGGACGACGCCGATCGGCGGGCCGCATCCAGAATCTCCGTCACCGTCACGTTGGTTTCGAGCGATGAAAGACCACCCGGTGCCGCACCATCGAGTACTACCGCGCGCAGTAACGATAGCGAATTATTGTAGGGAGCAAGCAACGGCTTGGCAGCTACCTCTTTTTCCTGATCTTCTCCGGCTTGGCGAACTCGAACTTGATCGCGCTGCACCGTGATCGCGTATCCGGTCTCGCCGTAGACTTCCATATCTTTGCGGCTGAAAGGCCAGTTCCACGACGCTTGCAGAATGGCTTGCGCCTTGGGATATGTGAGGACGATTGTTGCCTCATCATCGACGTGCGCGTAGATGTTGGGCTTGATCTGCTGCGTGATTGCGGTGACGGTCTGCGGGCGCTGGCCGCGCATCAGCCAGGTCATCAGGTCGGCGCCGTAGCATCCGAAATCGAAAAGCGCTCCGGCACCATTAAGTTTGGGATCGGTGAGCCAGGAGAGGAACTCGGGCTCCACGCCAATCTCTTTCGGACCGTTGTGGCCGTCGTGCACTACGACTTTGCGGATTTCGCCGAGAGCATTTTCCTGCACCAGGTCGTAGGCGGCGCGGTTGCTGGAGTACCATGTGGTCTCGTAATTCACCAGCACGTGAATTTTGGATTCGTGCGCCGCTTTCTGAATCGCAAGCGCGTCTTCGAGGCTGACGGCCAGCGGTTTCTCCATCATGACGTGAACGCCGTGGCGGGCGCAGATCTCCACCACCCGCCGGTGGTCGTAGGTGTTGGTATAAACCAGCACGGCTTGCGGGCGCGCCTTGATGAGCATGTCTTCCAGATCGGCGAACAGTATGGCGCGGTCAAAGCTGTAGCGTGTGCCGGCCTGGGCGAGCAGTTGCTGGTCGGGTTCGGCCACGCCGACGATTTCAATCTCTGGACTGTTCCGCGATTGCCCGAGGAAGCCGTGCACGTGCCCGTGAACCAGGCCCACGATTCCGACGCGAAGCGGGGGATGCGCGGGCGCGGGCTGCGCGAACAAAGTTCCCAACGACGCGAGCAAGAATAAGAATGAAGATGCAATGCAGGACATGTGGATCCTCCGGAAATTGACGCAGCCATAGTAAGTCAGACGGGAGTAAAACCTAAACTCATTAGCACGGGGGACGTCAAAGAGGCGGCGGAGAAATCTGGACGCAGATATAAAATGCGACCACGGGGCTGAAGCCCGCGCAAACGGTGAAGCTTTACGCGGCGCTGAAGCGCCACTCTTCCACGGTACTACATGCATTCGGACGGTGCTACACGCATTCGGAGGTTCTGCGCAAGCGCTGGAAACCGTGCCTTGCTCGGACCATTTTTGAAATAACTTAGATAAACTTCCAGCGTGCCGACTGTCCTTCGGGACATTAACTACATAGTAACCAGCTGCTATGTGGCTGGCAGCACAGGGATTGCATGGCTCCAAACCGGGCCAGCAGAGCGGAATCCGGACAGGAGCTTGCGTAATCTATTACTTAATAGCGCCGAGTGACATGCTGCAGTTGGCTTATGACTCACTTCCCCCAACCGCACCCTTCGAGGCGCGCGGCCCGAGTCCAGCTGGGAGATTCTGTCCTGGCTGCGATTCGACTAGAAGACGGCCGGCGTACCAGAGCAAAACTCCAAACCATTTCAGCCACGGGCGGCCTGCTGAGTATGAATCAGTCGCTGTCGCAAGGCGATTTTGTGGAAGTCGCGTTTCAGACGCAATCCGGGCCGGTGCACGGCATGGCGGAAATCCTCAGCCCGACGCGCAAGACCACGGAGGGTATTCTGCAGGCCTTCCGCTTTGTCGCGCTCGAGGATGACGACAACCACCGCCTGCGCTCGTCTCTGGCGCACGTGGTGGACCGGAATCTGCTGGGCCTGAAATCGAGCGCGTTCTCCACACTGGGCAACGTTTAGAGCAGGCTGGATCCCGGCCGCGGCCGCGAAGGGCGCGCACTCTCGCTATACTGGTCGCTGTAGCCGTTCCTGTTTTTCTTGGGGAACGACACAGATCACGACCAGATTCAATGACGCGAGAGATCACCACACAATCTGCTGAAGAGACAATCGCCTTCGGACACACGCTCGCGGAATTGCTGGCGCCGCCTAAGCTGGTGCTGCTACGCGGCGATCTGGGCGCGGGAAAGACCACGCTGGTCAAGGGGATCGCGGCGGCGTTTGAAGCGGCCGCCGAGGAAGACGTCACCAGTCCTACCTTTACTCTGGTCCACGAGTATCGCGGTCCGAAAGCCAATCTCTTTCACATCGATCTGTATCGCGTGGACACTCCGCGTGAACTGGAGACGCTCGGACTCGACGACCTGCGGGATGGGAACAGCATTCTGCTGATCGAATGGGGAGAGAAATTTCCGCGCTTTTTGCAGGAGCGCGATGTGGAAATTTCGTTGGAGCGGGATGGGGAGAGCGGACGAAGGATCAGAGTCATCGCATGAGAACCGCCAACCGTCCGCTGGCAACCGGCTTTCAGAACCCCATGATGTTGAATCCGCAATCTACGTAGATTACTTCTCCGGTAATTCCTGAGCTTGCGTTCGAGGCGAGGAAGACTCCGGTGCTTCCTACTTCGTTTACGTCGACATTGCGGCCGAGGGGCGCGCGCTCGGCGTGGGATTTGTGCATGTCGCCGAAGCCGGCGATGCCGCGGGCGGCGAGGGTTTTGATAGGGCCGGCGGAAATTGCGTTCACACGAATATTTTTCTTTCCTAACTCGTAGGCCAAATAGCGTACCGAGCATTCCAGCCCAGCTTTGGCGACCGCCATCACGTTGTATCGGGGCACGACCTTTTCCGATGCGTAGTAAGTCATGGTCATGATCGAGCCGCTATCTTCCATGAGAGGCGCGGCGGCGCGCGCGACTGCGACCAGCGAGTAGACGCTTACGTCGAGCGCGATGCGGAAACCTTCGCGCGTGGTGTTGATGAAGTCTCCCTTGAGCTCGTCGGCGGGGGCGTAGGCCACGGAGTGCACTACGGTGTGCAGCTTGCCGTGACGCTCTTTCAGCGTGGCGAAGAGGCGGGCGATTTCTTCGTCTTTGCTGACGTCGCACATGTAGGCTTCGGCGCCGGGGAGCGAGAGGATGAGATCTTTCGCTTCCTGCTCCAGGCGCTCGTTCTGGTAGGTGATGGCCATCTTCATGCCGGCGGCGTGCAATCCCTGGGCGATGGACCACGCAATCGAGCGCTTGTTGGCGACTCCGAAGACCACGGCGGTGCGGCCCTGCAAGTCAGAGGACATGGGATGCTCCTTTGGAATGGGAAGAATAACAGTTCGCAGAGAAAATGCAGAAGCCGGAATGCATTGGCAGAGATCAGTGATCAGTGATCAGGGGTCAGGGGTCAGAATGTCGAGTGGGAAGACGTTTGCGAGAAACTTCGGAGCGCTTCTTAGCTTCTGCATTCTGACTTCTTACTTTTGACTTTTTATTTCTGAATTAACTCTGCTTCTTTCAGGGTTGTGGCCGCCCCTACGGGCCAGCTCGCGGCTACGAATGCCAAGCCATAGGTGCAGCCCAGGATCCCGAAGGCGACTACCAAGCTTACCTTTTCCGCGACCGCGCCCACTGCCAGCGCGAGCACCAGTTGCAGAAATGTTCCGGCAAAATAGAAGGAGTTCTGTACCCGGCCCATCAGATGTGGCGGCACCATCTCCATCAGGCTGGTATTCATGGCTACGCCGCCAACGCCGCGCGCCGAGCCCATAATGAAGTACACCGTGATTGCGAGAAAGAGGAATTGCGAGATCGGCGCGCAGGCTATACACACCGCCAGTAAAGCCATGGAAAAAGCAACGGCGCGGCGTCCGCCGAATTGCGCGATCACGGCGGGGGCGTACAAGGCGCTGAGGAACGCGCCCGTGCCCCAGCCGGCGTTCAGCCAGCCGTAGCCCTTGGCGCCCGCATGAAAGACGCGTTCGCTCAACGAAGGGTTTACCACCACGCCGGTGATCATCGCGCCCAGAAACAGAGCCCAGCTGATTCCCAGCAGCACGACCGCGCGATGATCCCGCAGGAAGTGCAGTCCCTCGCGCATCTCGAACCAAAAACGCTGCAGCTGATTCTCGGCGGCGAGAATGTCGGCGCGCAGTTCCTGCGGCCGGAGGACGACGTGGCGTCCTTTACGCACCGCGAAATAGCAGAAGAACGAAACTATGTATGTGGACACATCGATCAGCAGCACGCCGCCGAGGCCGATGTGGTCGTACATGAATCCGACGATGGCGCCGGCAATCAGCCATCCGCCTTGCACGCCGGCGAGCAGGAAAGTATTCGATTGCACGAACTCGCCCTCGGGGGTGAGTTCCTGAATGAGCGCGGTAATGGTGGGCCAGAACATCCAGAAGCCGGCCGCGACCAGCGTGTCATCAGATAGAGCTGCCAGACCTGCACGCGGTGCCGAAACGCGAGGATGGCCACGGTCACGATGATGACCGCGCGCACGGCGTCGAGCCACATCACCAGGCGGCGGCGATCTTCGCGGTCGATAATCACTCCCGTGAAGGGAAGCATCAGGATCGCCGGAATGGTTTGCAGAACGGCGAACATTCCCAGCGCCATCTCCGAGTGCGTGGCCTTGAGCACGTACCAGGCCACGGCGGCGGAGTTCATCCCGCTGCCCAACATGGAGATCACGTTGGCCGCGAAAACGAAGCGCAAAGAACGCTGGCCGAGGATGGAGCGCATCTTTTCTACTTTAGCCGAGGAATAGCGAATTCACCACGGAGACAGTTAGAAGCTAGAACTGGAAGCTCGAAACCAGGAATGCCTGCGCCACACACAGCTTGCACACACAGCTTGCTCTTGCGTGGAGGCGGGTTCGGCGCTAGGATTCGCCTGCTGCGGAATTGAAACTCTGCAGACAGGCCCGACTACTACGCTCGACGGAGGATGAACGATGATGCGCTACGGCAGATGGCTGATGTTGGCTGTCGTGTTTTGGGGCTTGCTGGCGAAGCTTCCTTCCGGGGCACAAGTCGACCACATCGTGATTGCCGCGGGCACGCCGGAGGATCACGATCTGCAGGCCATTACCAGCGAACAGGACGCGGCGAAGAAGCTGGCCATGTACGCCGACTTCGTTCAGAAATATGCGTCGAATCCGGCCGCCATGGCGTACGGCAACTGGCAAATTTCGCAGGCTTACCAGGCATCCGGAGACTTTCAGAAGGGGCTCGATTACGGGGACAAGGCGCTGGCTGGTTCTCCGCACAACCTCGATATCCTGGTCGGGCAGGCCAGCATGGCGCAGCAATCCAAGAACAACGCCAAGCTGCTGGATTACTCAGTGAAGGGGGGCGAAGTTTGCGCCACCATCGGCAAAGAAGCCAAGCCCGCAGGCGTGAGTGACGAACAGTTCGCGAGCCAGGTGGGCGAAGAAAAAAAAGCAGTTCAAAGCAGTTGCGAATTTCTGGAAACGTCAGGGTTCAACGCGATTCCCAGTGAGCCCGATCCTCACAGCCGCATGACTTACATCGTAAAGTTTACGGCGACTTTTCCAGGATCGAAGTTTCAAGACCAGGTGTCGAACTTCGCTATCTATACCCTCGGTCCGGGACAGCTCAACGATCAGCCGCAGCTGATCGCCTTTTGCGAGAAAACTCTTGTTACCAACCCCAACTCGCTGGTGGCATTGTTGGAGTTGGCCAGCTTCTACTCGGAAGACAACAAGCCGGGCAGCGCAGCCAAAGCCGTCACCTATGCACAGAAGGTGCTGGTAGTCGCCAACCCGGACGCTGCGGACGCCGATAAAACTCGCAAGACTGCCGCAGGCGCCGCGCATTCCACGCTGGGGTACGCGTATATGAAGCAGGAAAAAACTTCGGCGGCGATTGGAGAATTGAAATCGGCGACCGGCTTGCTCAAAGGTGAGGATGATGTGCAGTACGCAATTGCGATGTACCGGCTGGGCTACGCCTATGCGAAGCTGAGCAGAAACACGGAAGCCCGAGACGTGCTGATCGAAGCGGTAAAGATTCCGGGCCCGGTGCAGAGCATGTCGCAGGATTTGCTCAACAAGGTCAACGCCGCTCGGGCCAAAGGGAAATGACCCCGGAGCGGAGGATTCCTATTGTTGATTGAAGAATGATTGGGGCCTTGGGGTTTCAATCAACAATCAAAAATCAGCAATCAACAATTAGAAGAAATGCTCGAGGCTACGGCTGAGGTTTGACGAGCTGATCCGCCAGCAAATGCGCCTTCACCGCGAGATTGTGAGCAAGTTCCAGGTCTCCGGCATCCAGAGCCGTTCTTGATTGTGCCGCGTACAGGTGGATTTGCTTCACCGTCTCCTGCTGGCCAGAATCCAGCTGATGCCCAGCCGTCGTGCTCAGTTCTTCCTCGGTGGAGGTCAGTAGCCGCTCGGTGTTGGTCCGCTGCGGGGAGCTTCTTGCCGCGGCAGTGCCGCCGGTGAGTTGCACCGTTCCCTCGGCTGTTCCACCATTACGAACAACCACCTTTGGAGGCGCGCACGGAGGCAGATTCCCCGTGGCTGAACTGCCTGCAGAGCTAGAGTTCGTCGCGGTCGCCGGATCGGAATGGCTGCCCTTGACTGAGGTTTTGGAGTAGCCGGAAGCGTTGCAGGGAGCGGTGTTCTTAGTCTTACTTTGTGGCTTGTGTTTTGCGACTGCGGGTGCGGCTTTCGGAGCCGTTGAAGGGCTGGGAACAGGATTAGTCGTTGAAGACGGCGCCGGGGCCTGTGGAGCGCTGGTAATTTGGTCAGCCGGCGCTGACGAGCCTGCCGGCTTAACCGCAGACGATTCCTGACCCGACTGCGTCCAGGCGCGAACACCGGCCGTCGCCGGTTCCGAACAAAACATACACAGGGAAAGCATTACGGCCAGAGTCATGCAAGGGTCCCGAACAGAATGCTGCTGCAGCCACTGGTATTCTACTCCGTCTTTGAAGTTGTTATCTCAACGAAGCGAAGGTCCCAGACTGGCAGTGTCTGAGTTTTGGCGGCCATTACGGCACAGAGCTTGGCTGACGCGCGGCGGCAGAAAATACTGAGATTCCTCCGCCGCGATGAAAAACGCGGCGTTCGGAATGACAAGCGTTTGCCGAGGGGATCCGCGCTGGACTGCCAGCCAGGTTTGCCGCCGAGACGTCGGCGGCACTCCTTTAACCAGGTTTCGATAACTCCGGCACAGGATGGGTTGCTGGCTCATGTTCCGGGTCCAGACCGGCGTGAGCGGCGGGGACGCGAAACCGGAAGGTTGTGCCTTCGCCTTCGAGCGATTCGAACTCCACCGACCCGTGGTGCCACTGCAGAATCTGATAAGCGTAGGCCAGGCCCATGCCGCTGCCGTCTTTCTTGGTGGTGAAGTACAGCTCAAAGATTTTTTCGTGCAGGTCATGAGGAATGCCGCAGCCTCGATCACAAACCTCCGCGACCACGGCATCGCCAACGCGCTGTGACGAGATTGTGAGCAGCCCTCCCTTGGGCATGGCCTGAATGCCGTTGAGCACGACGTTGAGAAGCGCCTGCTTCATGAGGTCGAGATCCGCCGTGATAGGTAGGGGATCGTCCGGCACTGTGCGCTCGATAGTGACGCCATGCTGCTCCGCATCAGGAGCGGCCAGCATGGCCACTTCTTCCAGCAGACGGCGGAGATCGACTTCTTCCAGGTGCAGATCGCGGGGACGGGTGAAGTCCACCAGGGTTTGCACTACCCGGTCGAGCCGCCGAATTTCGCTGTCGATGATATCCATGTGACGCCGGGCATCGGGTTCAGTGTGTGCGAGCTTGTTCTGCAGGAGCTGCAAGTGCAAAACGATCGCGTTGATAGGATTCTTCACCTCGTGGGCGACGCCGCGGGTGAGGCGTCCGCTGGCGGAGAGGCGGCGCGACAATTCAATTTCGTCGCCCAGGCGCTGCACCGATTCAGTGTCTCGCATGATCAGCAGTGCGCCAATCTGTGTGGTCCTTTCCTGCACGAAATCCAGCGACACCTGGATGCGCCTTCCGTCGGCCAACTCGATCTCGTGTTGCAACAGCGCGCGCTTGCGTTCAAAGGCATCCAGCACGATCGCGCCCAGAACCGAATCACGGGTAAACACTTCCGCCACCGTGTGACCCAGCAGTTCGCCCCGCGGCCGGCCCAGGAAACGTTCCACCGGAGCGCTGACCAGCACCACGCGCAAATCGCGCGCAAACAACATCAGGCCGTCCTGCAGCTTGGCCATGAGCTGGTCCACGTTGTCCTTCAACGCAGAAAAAATCTCCTTGGTGTCGCGCACCTGGCGGCCGAGATTGGCAATCTTGAGGGTCACCAGGCCATATTCGTCGTGGCCCGATTCTTCATCTGTAATAGCGGCATCGCCTGCGCCCACGCTGTCCAGGTTGCGATTGATTGCCTTCAGCGGTCCCAGAGCGAGATTGGAGATTCCCGCCGCAAGAAACAGCGACACGAGGATCGACGCGATGGAAAAGTAAATCGCGTGCAGCAGCCGGGGCGTTAACTCGCTCTGTAGGAAGACCGTCGAGACTCCGATCCGGATCGTCCCGAAATCAGATCCGTTGAGCAGGAGCGGATAGGTGACGTCGTAAACACCGGGGCGGTACACCAGGCGAGGTTGGTCCCACAGGCGAGCCGCCAGCACCTTGCTGAAATCGGCGCGCGGCGGCACGATTTTTCCCGTCAGACTCGCGTTGGTGTGGATCAGGGCTCTGCCATCAGCGCTGACAATGGAAGCGTCATAGACGAACGGCCAGTTGCCCACCACCGACTCCAGATTGTTGAGCAGGTTCACATCCGTGGGCAAGTAATCCGTCACGGCCTTGCGCAGCGCGGCTGGATTGCTGGTATCGACCGGAGTGCTCGTCAGATCGGGTATATCGTTCTCTACCGTGTAGGCGAGTTGTTGAGCCAGGCGCGTGCTGCTCTCGTAGGCGTTGTTGAGGCGAAGGCGGAGAATCTGCGACAGGTACAGCAGGGAAAACGACGTCACCATCAGCGTAACCATGAACGTGATGGTCAACACGATAATGATCTTCCGTCGCATCATGAAAATGCCAAAGCTGCAAAGATCGCTGCGAGCGAGAGCCCAGGCTAACGCCAGAATTCATACGCACTTGGACGGCCTAGCTGAAGCCGTGCCCTTCCAAACCGTTCCATACGATGGCTCCCAGCCAATGATCGCTGCCTTCTAGTTGCCAGAAATCTCTTCCTCCCGGCTCGAAGTTGCCTCCGCTGCGGCGCTGCCATACTCCTTCAGCTTATTATGAAGGGTTTTCAAACTGATTCCGAGAATCTCCGCCGCTCGCGTTTTGTTGTTGTTGGTGGCTTCCAGAGTCTTCAGGATCAGAAGCTTTTCCGCTTCCTCCACCGTTGTGCCCACGCCGAGCCGCACCGCGTCCGGATCGTTGGACCCGCTGCGCAGCGGGGCATGGCCGAAGCCCGGAGGCAGATGCTTGGTCTCGATCATGCCTCCGTCGCACACGATCACGGCGCGCTCAATCGTGTTGCGCAACTCGCGGACATTGCCCGGCCACGAATAGTTGTTGAACAGGTTGAGTACAGCCTCGCTGACCGCACCCACCTTCCGAGTGTGCTTGCTGCTCATCTCGCCGAGCAGCAGCTGCACCAGATCCTGGATGTCCTCCTTGTGTTCGCGCAGCGGCGGCATGTGGATGTTGAAGACGTTGAGGCGATAGTAAAGGTCGCTGCGCAGCTCTCCACGAGCTACTGCCTCTTCCGGAACTTTATTCGTTGCGGCAAGCACCCGCACATCCACCGGCGTTTCCACTCTGCTGCCCAGGCGGCGCACTTTGCGGTCTTCCAGCACGCGCAGGAGTTTGGCCTGCGTGGCCACTGGCATCTCGCCGATTTCGTCCAGCAGAAGAGTTCCGCCCTCCGCCAGTTCAAAGCACCCGGTGCGCCGTTCCATGGCTCCGGTAAACGAGCCTTTTTCGTGCCCGAAGATTTCGCTTTCGATCAGAGTCTCAGGAATGGCGGCGCAGTTGATGGCCACGAAAACACGGTCCTTCCGCGGACTGAGGTCATGAATGGTGCGCGCAACCAGTTCCTTGCCCGTACCGCTGGCTCCCGTAATCAGCACGGACGCGGTGCTGGGCGCGACCATTTCGATGAGCCGGAAGATCTCCTGCATCTTGCGCGAGGCTCCGCTCAGCCGGCCCAGCGATCCCGCATCCCGCAGCTTGCGCCGCGTCGCTTCCAACTCGGCCCGCGTCCCCAGCAGAGCGGAGGCGTTGGTCAGCATGGTGCGCAAACGGTTGGTATCGATGGGCTTGGTGAGGTAATCGTAAGCTCCCATGCGCATAGCCTGCACCGCGCTCTCGATGGTTCCCTGGGCGGTGACCAGCACCACGGCGATGGTCTGGACTTGCTCCGCTAAGTGACCCAGCAGCTCGATGCCGCCCATGCGCGGCATCTTGAGATCGGTAATCACGATAGAGGGAGACCACTGCGCAGCCTTTTCGAGGCCCTCCGCTCCGTCGCGGGCGGTTTCCACGCGATAACCCCAGGAACCCACGATCTCGGCCAGGCCAGAGCGTTCGTTTTCCTCATCTTCCACGATCAAAACACGTTCTTGTCGCATGCTTGCCTTTATCTCCGCGTTCTCTCGAGACCTTTTTGGTACAGTCCGGCGCACCCCGCTCTGGCCACGACAGTCGGGGCGAGCTACTTAGGGCGAACTACCACGATACGCGGCTGGCTTCCAGCGGGGCAAGCTGCAGGATGGCCCTGATTTGGCGCGTGGCTGCGCCTGCCCCGTTTAGGGTGAGGAATACGCCCTATTTCAATTTGAGACGGGCTAGCTCGCCTTGCTCATGTTTGGCCCCGGCCAAGTACGTGCTTCCGTTTTGATGCCGTGGTGAGATACAATCTCTCGTTTCCTAGATAGACAATCCTTATCTCGGCCAATCACTACTTTTCATTCGGCGCCTGGATTAACCAGTGCAGGCGCTCGAACATCCATGTGGAGGAAGACATGTCTCTCAGTTGCAATGGGCGCATAGGCCGCGCGATCGCCGCCGGACTATCCTTGTTGTGCGTGGTTATGTTGTGCGCAGCTTTATTCTCGAGTCCCGCGTTCGCGCAGGCTGACTCTACTCCGAAGTGGGACGTTTTTGTGGGATATCAGTGGCTGCATCCGGGCGCCACGGTGCCTACGCCCTTTACCGATCCGAACAATCCCACTCCTTTCACGGTCTCGGATGGCTCGGGCGCCGGCGGGGCACTTTCCTATAACTTCGATCCGCATTGGGCTGGCGAAGTCGACTTCGGCCATAACTGGCTGCAACAGGGCAACACCGAAACTACCGCCTCAATCGGCCCCCGCTTTATGTGGCGCACCGAAGACGCTAACTTCTTTTTGCATTCCCTGTTGAGCTACAACCAGCTGTCAGTAGCCGGTTTGAACGGGAACAACGGCATCGGTGCGATTCTGGGTGGTGGCGTTGATCTGCCGATTCACAAGGGGATCGCCTTCCGCCTGTTTGAAGCGGACTATGTTTGGGCGCGCCACAACTATGCGGATTTCGTTGCTCCGGACTTTCCGGATCTGCGCCGTCCTACCTTGTCGGGCGTACGGCTTCGGACGGGGCTTGTTTTCAGTTGGGGCGGCGCTCCCGCTGTAGCTCCCACTGCAACGTGCTCGATCCAGCCCACCGAAGTGATTGTGGGTGAGCCCTTGACCGCGACAGTGGCAGGCAGCAATTTCAATCCGAAACACACCGTGACCTACAGCTGGAGCGCCACCGCTGGCGTTGTGACCGGCAAAGACACGACCGCAGCCATCGACACCGCCAATGCCGCGCCCGGCAGTTACACGGTGACGGCGCATGTTACCGATCCGAAAGAGAAAAACAACAACGTTGCCAGTTGCTCGGCGAGCTTCGTGGTGAAGCCTCTGCCGCCGAAGAACCCGCCCACCATGAGTTGCTCGGCGAGTCCTTCAAGCGTTCAGATTCCGGGTTCGGCCACAATCACCTGCAACTGCAGCAGCCCGGACGGTGTCGCCGTTTCCGTCTCGAACTGGAACGCCTCGAGCGGTTCGCTCTCCGGCGCCGGCAACACGGCTACGTTGAGCACGGCCGGAGCATCGCCCGGCAACGTGACGGTTAGCGCGAGTTGCTCTGACACACGCGGTCTGACGGGCCAGGCTTCCACACAACTGATGGTGGAAAACCCACCACCGCCGGCCGTGAGCCCGGAGATCGTCCGTCTGGAAAAACGGCTCTCCTTACACAGCATTTACTTTGCAACTAATTACCCAACCATGGCGAATCCCAAAGGCGGTCTGCTGGTCAGTCAACAGAAGACGTTGGTCGGACTGGCCGCCGACTTCAAGGAATATCTCCAAAGCAAACCGGACGCGCACTTGATTCTTGGCGGTCACGCGGATACGCGCGGCTCCGTGGAATTCAATCAGGCGCTCTCCGAGCGTCGCGTTGCCCGCACCAAGAGCTTCCTGATCGAGCAGGGTGTTCCCGAGGCCAGCATCGACACCAAAGCGTTTGGCAAGGAACATAACCTGACCGATGAAGAAGTGAAAGGTGAAGTGGAGACCAACACCGAGCTCACATCAGAAGAACGGGCGAGAATTCTCCGGAACATATTGACGATCAGGCTGGCCAGCAATCGCCGTGTGGACGTCACCTTGAGCACGACGGGCCAAACCTCGGTTCGTCAATTCCCATTCAACGCCACGGATGCTCTGACTCTCATCGGAGGCAGGGAATCCGCCAAAAAGCCGATGCCCAGGAAGCCGATGGCCAAGAAGCCAGCTCCTAAGAAATAACGGCAGCAAGCTGTATGACTGGAAGCCTTCGCGGAGAGCGACCCAAATCGCTCTCCGCGATTTGTTTTTGCGGATTGTGAATTCGGGTCACCGGGTAGCGTGAGGGCGCAGGAGTTACAAGATCGTAAAGACGAGCGGCCAAATGCTCTGAGGGCCGGAGGGATTCAATCGATTAGTTCTGCGCGGCTCACCGGACGAAGCCACGGAACCCCATAGCGGGCGTGATTTTGCGCTGCGATACCAACGCTAGGACCAAGTGGACCGCTGTCCCAGGAGTCTGGACGCCTCCCGGAGCGCCTGCAACAGTCGATCAATCGACCTTGTGGCTGCAGTCGCCATTTTGGGCTCGGCATTCGACACCGCGAAGGTGAGCACTTGCAGAGAGTTCCGCAATTCATGGTTCAACAGACGAACCGCACGATGCTGTCTCTGCACTGACGCGAGCAGCAAGTAAACAAGTACGGAAGAAATTGCCGTGCCAATCCCCGTCGTGATCAGGACAGTCCAAAGCGGCGGCACCGGAGCGTCGGCGATGAACCAGCGAAAGAGCCAGTCAGTGCCAATCCGGATGGCGAAGAAAGCGAGCGCAAAAATAAGGGTTCCAAGTCGCGGAGATAGACTCGATAGTCCAACGTCCGTCGACTCATCCTGTATTCCTATCCGCATGACTTGAGTAGTGCTCGTTGGTCTCATAATGACGCCTTAGTGCCGGTTTCGCCGGTCGCGACGCTTGACCCCGTTCTGGCTCAGGAGGTCGCTCGATGTAATGCCGGGCGCAAACAGGTCTTGAGTTATGGGCTGCGACAGTGCCGTTCCCGACTCCGGATGGAGCTCAGTTCGTTCGGTGCTCAAAGGTCAAGGAGTTTTGGGGCGCTATCCGAAGATCAGAGCCTCTTTCTGATGACCGAAGTCGATCTCCCTAAGCACTTTCTTGTTGGTGCTCGTGGTTTGAATCACGATGTCGTCTTGGCTGACCTGCGCATCGTCTTTCTTCAAGGTTCCGGACACTGTGGCCACGGTCTTGCCATTCTGCACGAACTCTACATGAACAGCCGGGCCCGCATCGAGCCATTCCAGCTTGTAGTTGCCAGGCTTCAGTTGCGTGGCGCCAATTTGCACAGAATCAGTAATATCCACCGAGTGCTGATATTTCTCCCTCGCCCACAGGGACAACGGAATCAGCAGGGTCAAAATCGAAAGGAGTGCCGGGTACTTTGCATATTTCATTTCGCAATATCCTCCAAAATCAGAAGTCAAGGAGTAGAAAAAGATCTGTTAAGAATGATGCGAGATAATAAGCATCGGTTGCCGGAACTATCGTGGAACGATATAAGCGCATCATGAACAACAGACAACAGTTGCACGAAGAAAGCGAGCCGTGTTATCCGCTTGCCAATTCATGTTTACGGATTCATGAAGCAGGGCGGCATGCTGCGGCCGCCCTGCCCAAGTTTCGTTCTCAGTGCCCAAATGTGAGATGGTCCCGTCGATTGGCCTGCCAGCACTGCTCGTCGTCGGTGGTGCAGAAAGGCTTCTCTTTGCCGTAGCTGATGGTCTGGATGCGATCGGCACTGACGCCTTGCTGCTCCAGTGACTGCTTCAGAGAATGGGCACGGCTGTCTCCGAGCGCCAGGTTATATTCCTCCGATCCCCGGTCATCGCAATGTCCTTCGAGCATGATTTTGATGTCTGGATGTTGCGCGAGAAATTGCGCGTCGTTATCGGCGACCGGCACTTCGTCAGGGCGAACTAAAGCTTTGTTAAAGTCGAAGAACACGTCTTTAACATTCTTGGCAAACAAATCCGCCTCGCTGGGCTGCGTCGTCATGTTGGCCACCGGCTTGGCGTTGACGGTAACGCGAGCGCTTGCATCCTGCGTTCCGCCGGGGCCCTTCGCGACCAGCATATAAGTTGTGGACATACTGGGATCGACGCTGCGCGAACCTGAAGCGGGAAGCGCGCCCAGCCCAGCAATCGCGATGTCATTCGCATTCGTGGTGTGCCAGGTCAAGGTGGTCCACTGACCCTGCTGAAGCACGTCTGGGCTTGCGGCTAGCGTCGCAGTTGGAGTTGGCGGCGCGGGTGGTGATGGTGGAGTTGCCTTTGCAACCTTCTTACTACAGCCCGCCAGCAGCAACATGGCGGACAGCACTGTAATCAGGGAGAACATTCTGAATTGTCTGCGTGTCATAGTTTTTTCCTCCGATTGATGAGTTGACGGCCAACCGGGTCGAGCCCGGGTTCATGGAAAGAAACGCTCATGCTGTTCCGTGGCGGCAGCAGCAGGAAAGAAGAAAACAAATATCGGGAATTCGACCGGCGCTGCGCCGGAGCGGGATCAAGCTGCTAACAGCGAAGGACCGCGGCCTGCCGGGGAGGGAGTGACCGCGGCTGCAGGATCCTCTGCAATGCGATTCGCAACGCTTCGAATCTGTCTGACAGCAACCGGCCCGCCAAGTGCAACGCGGCCAGTGCCATCCCCAGCCAGATTTTGAGTCTCACGCGGGCGCTGAGCAGGCCCGTGACAGGCCCGTGAACCGCAGAATAAGGACCGGCTGCTACCGGGAAAAAGAGTAAGGCGGCAGTGCAGATCACTGTCAGGATAGCGATTTCATATTCGAGGTGCCGGGGAAACATCGATTTGCCGCCCCCAATATTAACAAATATTAGATCGTATCGATTCAGGATCGTGTCGCGGGCCCAAATGCTTGGATGAACAAGACTTACTTAGAGTTGGCTGATTTGCCCGCCACCCGAAGCAATTTCAGATATTATATCGTAAAACGATACAACTAACATCCCCGGCCTTGGAATCTATGTATACGAAATGGATTCGTAGGGAGGCTGGGGTGACCGGTTGATAAGCAATCGTCTTGCCCCGTTGACGCGTGAGTTTCCGTGGGAAGCAACCTTACCGAGTGCGATCGCTCAACCTCGTCCCCCCTGCGCCAAAGTCCAACGTTATCCCGCAGGATCGCCGCAGCAGGCGGTCAGCTCGGTTATACCGACTCGAGCCGATAGCGTTGCGGTGGGGTCCTGTCAAAGGAAGGAGTGACAATGACAAGTTCGGTGATTCCGATGCCCAACTCACAAGGAGAAAGTCCGGCTGTGTCGCGCAACCGCGCGCCAGCGTTTGCGCTGCCCTCTATTTTGGGGCTGTATGCCTTTGCAGCGGGCACATTTATTGTGGCCGCCCTCATGGCGCACTGGTACGGCAGCGCGCAGAGCGCGATCATCGTGTTCCCGTTGCTGTTGATTCTGGGTGGGTTGGCGCAATTCTATGCCGGAGCATGGGCGTTCAGGACCAACAATGCCACGGCGATGGTCATGCACGGCACATGGGGTTCTTTTTGGGCGGCATACGCCATCCTGGAACTCCTGTACGCGAGCGGTCGAGTAGTCCGGCCGCAGGGAGCGTTCCCGGAGTTGGGCATCTGGTTTGTTGTGGCCGCGGCGATTACGTGGGGTATCACGGTTGCCGCTCGACAAGACAAGGGAATGACTACGGTGCTGGCGCTGCTCGCGGTCGGTTCGACGCTCGAAGGCATCGCTGAGCTGGCAGGCGTGGCATGGCTGCGGGTGCTGGCAGGGTACTTCCTGATAGCGTCGGCACTGGTGGCGTGGTATGTGGCGAGCGCTCTGATGATGCGCCTGGGCCAGAAAGACAAGGCTCAGTCCGCAACTCCGGTAGCGCCCAGCGAGTCCGAGCGAGTCGCATGACAGGAACTGAAAGCCGTGTTGGCTTCAGCTCTCCCGACTCGCGCGGTGTTCCGATGCGCCTGTAGGGACGAAGGCCTAATTCCTCCCTGGCCTTCGCATCCCTGCAGGCCGCAGGAACACGGTTTGTTTACTGTGTGATCACAAAATGCAGAAAGGAGATGTTGCGATGCATAAGATAACGAGGCCCGTTCCAATGCTCTTCGCGTTTGTGCTGATGCTCGCTGTTGGCTGGTCCCTGGCAGCCGCAGTTCCGGCGTCGAAAAATTCCCCGGCCAAGTCGACAACCAAGGCAGTGAATACCAGCACAATGAACGCCAGCGCAATGAAGGCCAAGCCAACCGCGAGCAAGACTGCCGTGAAATCCAAGGCAAGAGAGACCAGCAAGATGACTCGGGCGCTGTCGTCGGCTGAGGATCTAAGCGGTACGATCACATTCGTCGATGCCACCGGCAAGGAGGTTACTCTGGTCGGCCCCAATGGCGTGCCGTACGACTTCCAGTTAAACAAGAAGACGCAGGTTGAACTTTCGAATAACAAGATCGGGATGAATGAATTGGGCAGCGAAAGCAACAAGCAGGCCACGGTTCATTTTGTTCCGAGGACGGATGGTAATTTGGCCGAGAATATTAAGATCAGCGCCTCCTAGGCACTGAATGCAGTCTCTGGGGATGGCAAAACCTACACACCCCCCGAAAGTGCCATCCCCAAGTTGTTGATTTAGTGAGAATGTCTCTGGTACTTGGCTTGCGCTTGCCTTGGATGTGAGGGCGGCCGTGACCATGGCGAGAGATCATCCTATGACGGGGACATCCCAGTGGTTTCAAAGGCTAGGGCAGTTTCCCGCCATGGGGCTTACGATTCTGGGTCTGATTCTTGCGGTGGGATGTTCTCGCCCCAGCGAGTTGCCGGCCAATGAGGGGGCCGCGCAGGCGGATCAGAGCAAGGTGCCTTTTCAGAACGATGGCGCGAAGGGGGCGGGAAACGCCGCGGGGAACTCCGGTGAAGGGAACTCCGTCGACGCAAATACAGACCCGGCCTCGAAGCGCGGTCCGGGGCGGGGGAGCGGGGCGCCTTTCGAAACAACGCCTTCTGTGCCGGACTTGCCGCCAGGGACGTTGGTGACGGTGCGGGTGGAGGAACAGATTTTCACTGATAAAACCGGCGAGGAAGGCACTTTTGCCGGCGTAGTGGATGAACCGGTCATCATGGATGGAAAAATCGTTGTCCCCCGCGGCGCCACCGTCACTGGGAAAATCGAAGCTGCACAAGCCTCCGATGCGGGGCGCGGCCGGGGCTATATTCGTCTTTTGCTCGACACGATTACGATTGCCGGCAAGACACTGCCGCTGCGGACCTCCAGTCTCTTTGTCCGGGGTAGTGCCGGAGAAGGAACGAGCCCGGGCCAAGACCAGGCGGAACCTGACCACCCGACCGTGACCCGCTTGCAGAAGGGCCGTCGTCTCACTTTCCGGCTCGCGGCGACGGTCCCGCAGGACCGTCAAGAGACGGTATCCAGCGGCCGGAACCATCCCGCCAACACGGAATAGCAGAAAAAACCTTCGAAAACAGGCCTCCGTCGAGTTTTCCACAGACATATTTTGGTTTTAGGGCAACTCGTCACTGAGCAGGCTCGAACCTTCTCCCTATAGTTGGGTGCGCGAGAGGAACCGAGACAAGTGGGCGGGGCAAGCTTCCCGTTTTAGGAAAACTAAGGTATCGCACCGCCAATCTCCAGTTCCTTCTGGGAACCGCCCCAGCCAGACTAAATCCATGAACCGAGCGACTCCTTTCCCGTGGCCGACCGATGGTGCCGAAACGGGTCCCGAGGCGGGTGCAGAAATAGCTGCGGAAACATCACGTTGCTTGTTCCCGAACGCGCCCGTGGCCGTCGCCCGGTGCACTCCGTCGGGAGTGATCACCGCCGCGAATCCGGCGTTTGAGCGGCTGCTCGGGATTAACTTGCGCTCCTCTTCGTGCCTTCTTCTCAGCGCTCTCATTCAAACCACGGACCGGGAAGAAATGGACGGCTTGTTCCGCGAGATGATCGCCGGAGGCCGCGAGAGTTTCCAGATCGAGAACCAGATCCGGAACCAGAACGCGCAAGAAACTGCTGGGAGCGGGAGTACCAGTTGGGTGAAGTGGACGGTTTGGAGAGCTCCCTCTTCGGGAGCGGCTTCGGTTTGTGCTGTCGCCATGGCCGAGGACGCAACCGCCAATCACTACAGCCTTCGGCGGGTGCGCGAAGCTGGCAGACTGGAAGCGCTAGGCCGGCTGGCAAGCGGAGTAGCGCATGACTTCAACAATCTGCTGACGGGCGTAGCCCTCTACAGCGATCTGCTGCTGGCTGGTCTGGAATCTGGAAGTAGTCTGCGCAGGTATGCGGAAGAGATCCGCGATGCCAGCATGCATGCTTCCGGTCTGGTGCGGCAGTTGCTGGCTGTGGCACGCAGTCAAAACCACGCGCCTCACATGCTGTCTCTCAACGTCGTGGCCGAAGGGATGAAGGAACTGCTGCTGCGGCTCATCGGCGAAAACATTGAGCTGGTGTACAAACTCGATCCCGAACTGGGCGCAGTCAGGATGGATTCCACCCAGGCCCAGCAGATTCTTCTGAATCTGGTGCTCAACGCCCGAGATGCCATGCCGGAAGGCGGCCGGATCACACTCGAAACGCGAAAGTGCGGGCTCCAGATCGTGAGCGGCTCCGCAGTGGAGAAGCCCGGCCCTCTCGAACTGCCTTGCGCACTTTTTGTGGTCAGCGACAACGGTCAGGGGATGGACGCGCAAACCCAGCAGCATGTTTTCGAAGCTTTTTTCTCCACCAAACCCCCGGGTGAGGGTACGGGCCTGGGATTATCCACCGTGTGTGACATCGTTACCAACAATGGAGGTCTGATCCACATTGACAGTGAATGGAAACAGGGGACGCGGGTTAGCGTTATTCTCCCGCTGGTTCCGCTGCCTCTGATTTCCCCAGCCGAGCTGCCGAAGGTTTCCTCGGGAGACTCAAAACCACCAAACCACGAAGAGGAACCACCTTCCCCAGAAGAGGAATCTACGCTATGACGTCTGCAGCATTGAGTGTGATTACCAGCGCGCCGCAAATTCAACCCGCCAACTTTCTCAACCTTCTCATCATCGATGACGAACGCACGATCCGCGAGGCCTGCCGAGAGGTGGCGCAGTCGCTGGGGTTCAACGCTTTTGTGGCGGACTCCGCCGAACATGGGTACCGCTTACTCGAGGTGCAGAGTGTGGATGCGGTTCTGCTCGACTTGCGGCTTCCCGGCGCCGGGGGGTTGGAAGCAATGCGCCGGATCAAGGAGCGGCGTCCGGAGGCAATCGTGATTGTGGTCACGGGCTACGGCACCGTGCAAACGGCGGTGCAGGCTATGAAGAATGGCGCCTACGACTACGTGACCAAGCCTTTCAGCGTCGACGAACTGAAGATGCTGCTGGAGCGCGTGGTCAGCCATCTGCGCCTGAAATCAGAGAACCGCATTCTGCGCGAGAAGGTGAAATCGAAGCAGGGGTTTGGCGGCATTGTGGGCCGCGCCCCGGAGATGGAAAAGCTCTATCGCATCATCGCGAAGGCGGCCAACAGCGTGCACCCGGTCTTGATTCTGGGCGAAAGCGGCACCGGCAAGGAAATGGTGGCGCGGTCTATTCACTATGCCGGTCCGTTTCGCGACAAGCCCTTTATCCCCGTGGATTGCGGGTCGCTGGTGCCTACGCTGATCGAGAGCGAACTCTTCGGCTATGTGAAAGGAGCATTCACGGGCGCCAACCAGGCAAAAGATGGCCTCCTGGCCATTGCCGAAGGCGGAACCGTTTTTCTCGACGAAGTTGGTGAACTTCCGGTCGACTTGCAGGCCAAACTGCTGCGGGCGATTCAGGAAAGGGAAATCCGCCCTGTGGGCAGCACTCGCCGCATCAATATCAACGTGCGGATTCTGGCGGCTACGAATCGCGATCTGGAACAGGCGGTGATGCAGGGAACGTTTCGCCGCGACCTTTATTTCCGCCTTAACGTGCTGAGTTTGCGGATCCCTTCGCTGCGCGAGCGGCGGCAGGATATTCCGCTGCTGGTCGCGTACTTCCTGGAGCGGTTGGCACGCAATTCGGGAGTCGAGAAACTACTCAGTGACGAAGCGGTCAAAGCGCTGCTGGCTTATGACTGGCCGGGCAACGTGCGCGAACTGGAAAACTGCCTGGAACGTGCCTGCGCGTTCACCAGCGGTCCGCTGATTCACGTCACCGATATGCCGCGCGAGATCAGTAATCTGGCCAGTCCGGAACCTTCCGACGGAAACGGACATGGCCACGGCAAGATTATTCCCATGGCTGAACTCGAGAAGCAGACGATCCTGAGCGCCATCGCGGAACTCAACGGGGACAAGCTGCAGGCGGCGCGACTGCTGGGCATCGGCAAAACTACGCTGTATCGCAAGCTGAAGGACTATTCGGCCCACCCCTAGGAACGGTGGTTCGCGGTGGAAATCCGATTATGAAACTGCCGGCGTCGTGGTTTTCCGCGCGTGGGAAAATGGACGCTTGCGGGGAGGATTAGCCTTGTGTTTTCAATCTCCGCCAGTGGCGACTGGCGTGCATATGATCAGAGCATGATCCTTCTCATCACACCTTCAGCCCGCGGCCAAGAGTGCGCCGACGCCTTGCAATTGGCCACCGGCGACGAAACCCATTGGGCCCACATCCTGCAGGAGGCTGCCACGCGCCTGCGCGAACAAAATTACTCCGCCGTGATCATCGATCAGTTCCTGCTCGAAACCGAGCCGGAAGAAAGCGATCGGATGCTGGAGCACCTGGGCACGGCCTTTCCCGTCTATATCAACTTTGCCGTGACCGGCATGGAACGGTTGGTGCGCGAGGTGCGCTCGGCGTTGCACCGGCGCCAGCGGGAGGAAACCTCGGCGCGGCGTGCCGTAGAGGAGCAGATGCGCAGCGAAATGCGCGAAACTCTCACCGTGATGCTGCTCTCCTGCGAACTGGCGATGGCCGTTCCAGGCGTACCCGTGCCCGCGGTGGAGAAAATCCGCGCCATCGACAATCTGGCGCGGGAGCTGCGGGTGCAGCTGAATGCAGCAAACTGAGGGCCGAGGTCGAAGCTTGTTTTGAACTTCGTTTTTCAGCACTGGCGCGCAGTTTGGTCCTCCCCGGCCCCCTAAAACGCCGCAACCCCTTGCGCGCCCAAATCGGCCGGAAAACCCGTCAGACCTCGTTTTAAGGCTGAGCCGGTCGCTCTGCAAAATTCCTTCCGATCGGCGTCCAATCCGCATTAGAATAGCCCAACGTTACAGTCGGGATCCCGCGTCCGTTGCGGCATCCGCTGGCTTCTTCCCGGAGGTTCTGTGCACGTTCTGCTCACAGCCGATACTCTGTCTGGCGCCTGGACCTACACTCGCGAGCTGGTGACCGGCCTGGTCACAAGTGGTGTGCGGGTTACGCTCGTGAGCTTCGGAGAGATTCCTCTGCCCGAGCAGACCGCGTGGATGGAGGGCCTCTACGGACTCGACTACCATCCCACAGCCTTCCGCCTGGAGTGGATGCAGGAGGCCGAAGAAGACTTACCCGATTCATCAAACTTTCTCGCGGCGCTGGTTCGTGAAGTGCAACCTGACGTGTTGCATCTCAACCAGTTTTGCTACGGGCATCTGCCGGTGGACGTGCCGCGCGTGGTGATGGCTCATGGCGATCTCATCACCTGGACGCAAGCCGTGCAAGACCGTTCGCCGCGGCCCACGCGCTGGCTGAGGTGGTATCGTGACACAGTTGTGCGCGGCATTGCGGGGGCTGATGTCCTGATCGCGCCCACGGAATGGATGCTTTCCACGCTGCGTGCCACCTACACGCGGCCGCGGCGCGAGGCGGTGATTTATCCGGGCCGGAATCCTATCTTCTTCAATCCCTATGTCAACAAAGAGGATACGGTGCTCGCCGTGGGGCGCCTCATCGATGCCGGTAAGCAGGTCTGTCTGCTGACGCAACACACGCATCCTCTCTCGGTATGCATTGTGGGCGCGGAGCAGGCGTTGCCGGCTCACCGGATTCCGATTCGCGCCGACGTCAAGGTTGCGAACGGGAAAAGATCGGTGGCGATATGCGGCCCGCAGACCGAAGCGCAACTGCGTGCGCTTTACAGTCGTGCCTCGATCTACGCGGCGACACCGCGCTATGAACCCCTGAGCATGCCGGCGCTGGAAGCTGCGTTCTCGCGCTGCGCCATTGTGGCGAATGACATTCCTGCCTTCCGCGAAATGTGGGGTGATGCTGCTCTTTACTTCCGCACTAACGATGGCGCCAGCCTGGCGGAAAGCATCCGCATGCTCAATGCCGATCGCGAGATGTGTCGAGGCTACGCCAGCATGGCCTACACGCGTGCCCGTGAGCGCTTCACCACGCGGCGCATGATTGATGACTGCATGCAGGTTTACCGGAGTCTGACGTCTGCTGGATCCTTAGCCGCCTGACGTAAGCGGGAAGAAGAGCGGAACTTCCGTGGTGGCAAGGAAAAACCTGTCGAGACTCGACCCTTTCCCGACGGAGACACGTAATACCCGTCATCCACGCGACAGCCAACCTCGCTTAATGGTATCTTCTTAGCCTTACTAGAAACCCGTAAGGTTGGAGGAGGATTTCATGGCGCAGGTAAAGATCACGGTAAGACCCAATGGCCCGTTGCGAGTCGAAGGTCCCGAAGGCTCCATTGATCTGGTAGACGTCAACGGCAACAAGTTCGACCTCACCGGCAAGCCGGCCTTCTCGCTCTGCCGCTGCGGAGGATCCACGAACAAGCCATTCTGCGACGGCACCCATAGCCGCATCGGGTTTCAGGGCGCGGAACTGGCAGTCAAACAGGCGGACGCCGGGCCGACTCCTCAGAAATAATCTGCGTTTTTTTGGCGAAACACTCCGCCACTTGGGAGATCCCATTGAGCAAGCAGCGGGACCGCGAACTAGGCATGGGCCGCAACATTACGCGGCGCGATTTTCTGAACGGGGTTGCGGTGGCGGCGGGCGCCGCCGTCATGCCCTGGGACCTGCTCGCGCTGGGCGAGCGGGCCGGAGTTGAGGAAAAACAGAACTCCCCAGGCTACTATCCGCCGGCGCTTACGGGCCTGCGAGGCAGCCATCCCGGGTCGTTCGATGCGGCTCACAGCCTGCGCGACGGCACCTTCTGGGACACAGCCGGCAAGCCTGAAGATACCGGCGAAAGCTACGACCTGATTGTGGTTGGCGGAGGCATCAGCGGCCTGGCCGCGGCGCACTTCTACCGCAAGGCGGCGGGCGAGAAGGCGCGCATCCTGATCCTCGACAACCACGATGATTTCGGCGGACATGCAAAGCGCAACGAATTCCAAATTGGCAACGCATTCCGCCTGGGCTTCGGAGGAACTTTTTCTATCGAGAGCCCGGCGCCTTACAGCGCGGTCGCCGAGGGCGTGATTGAGGAACTCGGCATCGATGTGCCGTCCTATTCGAAGTATATGAACCGGGACCTTTACCACGCGCTCGGCATGCGGCCAAAGTTTTTCTTCGACAAGGCCACGTTTGGCGCGGACAAACTGGTCATCAATCCCCTGGCACGGGCGGGTAGCGAAAGCGAAGACGATGCCGAAGCTACGCCCCAACTGCTCAAGCAATTCCTGGCCGAGGCTCCCATTGCCGATCAGGCCAAGCTTGATCTGCAGCGCCTTTTTACTGAAAGCAAAGACTACTTTCCGGGACTTAGCTCCGATCAGAAGAAAGACAAGCTGGCGCGCGTCAGCTATGCCAACTATCTCAGGAACGTGGTGGGAGCGCACGAGGACGTCGTTAAGGTGTTCCAGGCCCTGCCGCATCCTCTTTACGGCGTGGGCATTGACGCCGTGCCCGCGCAGGATGCCTGGGGATTCAGCATGCCCGGATTCGCAGGTTTGAATCTGGATCCGGCGCCGGGCAAGGGAATGAACCGTGATTCCATCCCGAACGAAGAAGCGGACAAATATTTCTTCCACTTTCCCGACGGCAACGCCAGCATTGCGCGCCTGCTGGTGCGCAAACTGATGCCCGCGGCGATTCCGGGAAGTTTCTGGACTGACGTGGTCTTGACGAAAGCGAATTATGCCAAGCTGGACGAAAGCGGTTCTTCGGTGCGCATTCGCCTGAACAGCACCGCGGTGCGCGTGAAGCATGTGGGTGATGCAACGCGCGCAAAAGAAGTGGAAGTTGCCTATGCCCGCGGCAACAAGGTGTACACGGCGAAAGCTAAGAATGCCGTGCTGGCCTGCTGGCACGTGGTGATTCCCTATATTTGCGAAGATTTGCCCGACCGGCAGAAACAGGCGCTCGCCTCGGCGCAGAAAGTTCCTCTGCTCTATACCAATGTTGCTCTGCGCAACTGGACCGCGTTTCAGAAGATGGGTACGAGTGCGGTATACGCTCCGGGCTGCTACCACACCGGAGTGAATCTGGATTTACCCGTCAGCCTGGGCGGGTACGAGTGCGCCCGCAAACCGGGAGAGCCGATTGTCGTCCACATGATGAAAACGCCCTGCAAGCCGGGAAAGCCGGCGCGCGAGCAACACTCGCTCGGCCGCATGGAACTCTACACGACAACCTTCGAAACCATCGAACGAAACATTCGCGAACAACTCGCGTTAACGGTGGGCGCAGGAGGTTTTGATCCCGCGCGCGACATCGCCGCGATCACGGTGAACCGCTGGCCGCATGGCTACGCCTACGAATACAACTCGCTTTTCGATGCATTCTGGCTGGAGGGCGCTGAGACTCCGTGTGAGGTCGCGCGGAAGCCTTTCGGACGCATCGCCATCGCTAATTCCGATGCGGGAGCGTATGCCTACACAGATGAGGCGATTAATCAGGCGTGGCGGGCGGTGGGGGAGATCACAAAGCGCTAGCCGAATGATTCGCCGATTCAGCCGCGGGCGTGCTGGTTGACTTGAGAGAAGATGCGCGAGTCTGGTTCTGCCTCGAAATGAATCTGCGGGCCGCGCCAGCGAAATATTCCCACGGCGCTGGCAAGCACAATCAAAGCCACGAACGAGAGGACGCCTACCCGCTGCAATATTTGATCACGGCCTGGCGCAACACGAGCGATGAGTGCGCCGAGGATCAGTCCGCTGATCAATCCGCCGATGTGGCAGGAGTTGTCGACGCCTGGAAACACCCCGCCGAATAGCACATTGATCACCACGAAGAAAGCGAGGCTCCTCAGGGTTCCTTTGATCACGGCGCTCGGCAGCGAAAATTCACCCAGATAGAACGAAGCCACCAATGCTCCCGCGAGACCAAAGATGGCTCCGGAAGCCCCAACCGTCGCCCCTTGGGGGCGCCATGCTACGGTTGCCACGCCCCCAGCGACGCCGGTGATCAGATAGATGGCGGCGTAGGTCGCTCGCCCGTAGAGTGACTCGCACAGCGCGCCCAGGTCCCAAAGACACCACATGTTGAAGGCGATGTGAATGAAGCCGCTGTGGAGAAACATGTACGTCCCCAGTCGCCACCACTGTCCGGTTAGTGTCAGAGGACCGAAGTTCGCTCCCAGATCGTCAACTGCCGGACTAGCGAGGGCCAGCAGGAACACGGCAACGTTGACCCCGAGGAGGATCTGCGTGAGCGAGACGCCGCCTTGGCTCTGCCGCACCCAGGGCGCGGGCAGGATGATCTGTTTCGCATCTTCGCCCTCTTCGCCCCGTTGTGCCGCCTCATGCTGCACGCACCACTGGCAAAGCTTCTTCCCGAAGGTCAGACCGGGAAGGTTACGGCCACATTGAATGCACTTCGACATGTCTATACAAAAGAGTATCAGCAGTTCGGCTCGCGTGGGCAGGGGACCAGGGCCTGGCCCGTACACAAGAGCGAGCCTCGCTGCGCGAGGCGGACGGGCGAGGGCGCCCGTCCCCACATTTTTGGTTGCTGTTCTACCAGGGGCAGTCAGTGAATCGTTTTGGTCTTCCTGGACATGTAATCCATCAGCAGGTATTGGCCCAGCGTGTAGGGGGTCGTGAAGTAGGCTTTGCCGCGGCACATCTCCGTGACTTTCTGCACGAACTGCACCAGGCCATAGTCTGACGCGAGCATGAAGGTGTTGATCAGCACTCCGGCGCGCTTGCACTTCGAGACTTCCTGCAAAGTTTCGCTCACCACCAGCGGATCGAGTCCAAAGGCGTTTTTGTAAATGCGTCCGTCTTCGAGGGTCAGGGCGGAGGGTTTGCCGTCAGTGATCATGACGATCTGCTTCATGTCTTTTCGTTGTCGTTGCAATATCCTCTGGGCCAGGCGCAGGCCTTCGCGCGTGTTCGTGTAATACGGGCCAACCTTCACGCGTGCAAGCTGCGAGAGCGGAACTTCTTCGGCAGAATCGTGGAAAAGCACCAGCGAAAGCGAGTCGCCAGGATACTGCGTGCGAATGAGATGCGAAAGCGCCATGGCAACTTTTTTCGCGGGAGTGAAGCGATCTTCGCCGTAGAGAATCATCGAGTGCGAGCAGTCGAGCATGAGCACGGTCGCGCACGACGACTGGAATTCGCACTGGTGCACCTGCAAGTCAGAGTACTCGATATTCAGCGGCAGTGTGAGGCCTTCGCGCTGGATCGCGCTCGAAAGCGTAGCCGTGATATCGAGGTTGAGCGTGTCGCCGAACTCGTAGGTCTTGGCCGATCCGCTGGCTTCGATTCCGGTGGCGAGGTCGCGCGTGTCGTGACGTCCGAAACTGGACTTGCCCAGCGAGCCGAGCAAGTTGCGCAGAGATTTGAATCCGAGGAAGTCGAGGCTCTTGTCGGTGATCTCGAATTTTGCCTGCTGTGCGTTCTCGCCAACTTGCCCGCCGACGCCGGACTGGCGCGCCGGATCGGGTGGCTCATCGATCGAGATATAGTCCTCCTGCTGCATGCGTTCGATGAGCTTTTCGATGAGTTCGTCGAGCTGGCCGTCCATCGCCATCTGCTGCAAGCGTTCCCGCATCTCCTCGTCGAATTGATCGCCTTCCATCAGCGCCTGCTCGAGCGCACGGCGAAGTTCATCGAGTGTGTGCTCGCCCTCCGGCATCTCATACCACATATCACTCTGGAAGCCGCTCTGCAGCAGGTAGTCGGAGAGCGCGCCGAGCAGATCCTCCATGCTCATTTCGCCGGCTGGGTCGGGAACGTATTTTGTGTAGCGAATGCGTTTCATAAAAAACGGCTTCGGGCCTTGGCTGTCGGGCTCCGGCAAAACGTCCTGCCCCCAGACTGACGGGATGGCTGACGCCCGAGAGCTAAGCCAGAAAGCCGAGGCCTAGTTGAATTGCCTTCTCTGCCGAAACGGGCGTTCGTCCGGCTCGAAAGACTTCTCACGCGCGGGCTCGGGCTTTTTCTCTCCCGCTTTGAACACGCGTTCCTCGCTGCGGCCGATGCGTTTGTGCGCGTACAGGCCTTCGAGCACGAATTCTGCTGCCGAGACCTGTTGCTCCGCACTCTCTTTCTGAGACACGCCCAGCGGACCGAGTTTATCGACCAGGCCTTGAATCCCCTTCAGGTTTTCCAGCGCTTCAACTGCGGCGATCGAGTCCGATAACTGAATCTCACCGCCCAGATCGAACCACTGCACGATTTGCTGAACGTTGGCCCCGGTGAAATATTCGTCGTAGGTTTTCGCGATCGCTGCACGAATCAGTTCGCGGCCCACGTAGTCGGCGCCTTTCATCTCGCCTTCGTATTCGAGTTCAAGCTTGCCGGTAATCGCAGGCAGCGCGGCGTAGACGTCGCTGATGCGCGGTACTACCAGCTTCTCGTCGTTGCGGATGGCGCGACGCTCGGCGTTCGAGACGACGTTCTCGATTGCGCTGATCGGCAGGCGCTGGCTTACGCCCGATCGCTTGTCGATTTTCTTGTCTTCGCGGGCTGCGAAGGCGATGCGCTCGATGACCTCCTGGACATACTTCGGCAAATGCAGGCGCTGCTCTTTGCCCGCCGCCGGGCGCCGCGTCCAGGCTTCCTGCGCGGTGATGGCGATTCCTTCTTCCACCGTCGCGGGATAATGCGTGCGAATCTCAGAGCCGATGCGGTCTTTCAGCGGCGTGATGATTTTCCCGCGTGCCGTGTAGTCCTCCGGATTGGCGCTGAAAACAAGCGCTACGTCGAGCGGCAACCGGACGGGATAACCCTTAATCTGCACGTCGCCTTCCTGCATGATGTTGAACAGGCCCACTTGAATTTTTCCTGCGAGGTCGGGCAATTCGTTGATGGCGAAAATGCCGCGATTGGCGCGGGGCAGCAATCCATAGTGCACAGTCAGTTCGCTGCCGAGTGCGTGTCCGCCGCGAGCCGCCTTGATGGGGTCAATGTCGCCGATCAAATCAGCAATGGTAACGTCGGGAGTAGCCAGTTTTTCTACATACCGGTCGTCGCGAGAAAGGTAGGCAATCGGGGTACTGTCGCCCGTGCGGTCCAGTTCATCACGGCAGCGGCGGCAGATGGGCGCGTAAGGATTGTCGTGAATCTCACAACCAGCAAGATACGGCATGTGGGGATCGAGAAGAGTCGTCAAAGCGCGCAGAATGCGGCTCTTCGCCTGACCACGAAGTCCCAGCAAAATAAAATTATGGCGCGAAAGAATGGCGTTGACGATCTGGGGGACGACCGTGTCTTCGTAACCCACGATGCCGGCGAACACCGGAGCGTCGCCGTTCTCGCGCAGGTGCAGCGAGAGGTTCTCGCGGAGTTCGTCCTTGACGCGCCGCACGCGCAGCCGTTCTTCGGAAAATGGACTGTGGCGCAGTTCACCGAGCGTGCGCGGAAGACTCATGAAAGAACCCCCGAAAGCCAAGACTTTCCTGGATTATACGCGTGCGGCTGCGAACTCAGCCGGCGTGGCCGTTGCCGCCGGCTTTCTCGCGGGCATGCGCAGCGCGGTGCAAGCTGGGAAGAAGCGTTTCGAAGTATTCGGCAAGCAGAGAGACGCGCCGGCTTTCGGAGTGCAGACCAAGCAATTTCTGCTTGAAGTCGAGATCGAGCGGCAGCGAACCGGCGAGATGAAAGGAGAGCGTCGTCATATTTGCGGCGGAGAGGTCCTGCACGGCTCCGGCCAGTCTCATGATCTGGGAGTGAAGCTCCACCGCCCGGTCGGTTACTTCTTTCGCAGGAGAACCGGGCTCGTCTTCCAACGTCAGAACTTCGGCGCGGAGGAAAGTCCGCTCCTGGTTGAGATGCAGGACTTCGAACCGCTGGCGGCCTTCGCTGACAATATCGAGCCGCCCGTCAGAGTCTTGCGTGGTAACCGCGACGATCTCGGCAGTGCATCCAATCTCGGCGATGCCCTGTGCCACCGCGCGCACCACACCGAAAGGCTCGTTGAGGTCGAGGCACTCGCGAATCATTTCCTTGTAACGCGGCTCGAAGATGTGCTACGGCAGAGGCGTTCCCGGAAACAACACGACCTCGAGCGGAAATAAGGGAAGAAGGGAACTCACGCATTCTCCGATTGCGGGCGAGATGGAGCAGTTCCGCGATTGTACGCCACGTGTCGCTCAAGATCTTGACTTCGCAGCGCGAGGGGACTAGAACGCGGGCATGGACCTTACGGGAAAAACCGTTGTCGTGACGGGCGCTTCCATGGGCATCGGCGAGGCGATCGCGAAGACTTTTGCCGATCACGGCGCCACCGTTGTCCTGCTGTCGCGGGATGCGGCCAGGATTGAAGCTGCGCGCGCGCGCGTGGGGCATCCAGAGCGGACGCTGGCGATCTCATGCGACGTGCGCCACCGCGAAGAGATTGACCGCGTGATCGCCTTGACCCTGCATCACTGCCAGCGTATCGACGTGTGGGTGAATAACGCTGGGCACGGATTGATGGATACAGTTGCGGAAATGGAAATGTCGGCCTGCCACGACATGTTCGAGACAAATTTCTTTGGAGCGGTGTCGGCCATGCAGGCCGTGATTCCCGTGATGCGGCAGCGGGGCGGCGGGACGATCATCAATATTTCCAGCGTGGCAGGACATATTCCGCTGCCATTTCATGCAGCCTACAGCGCCACCAAGTTTGCGCTCAACGCCATCGGCAAGGCGGCCGGCGTAGAAATGAAGAATGACGGAATTCATGTGCTGACAGTTTGCCCGGGATACGTGCGAACTGATTTCAGTCGCAATGCCGTGCGCGGGAGCGACGCGAAAACTGTGCGGCCAGGGTCGGTGCGGGGAGTCACTGCGGAACGTGTAGCACGCGCCACGCTGCAGGGCTATCTAAAAGGGAAGAGGGAAGTGATCGTCCCGTGGAGCATGCATCTCCCGGTGAAAGCCTTTCAGTTATTCCCGGGCGTGGTGACGTGGGCGATGGGAAGAATGGCGGATCGGGCGAAATGATTTCGCGAGGATATCAGCCTGCCGCAAGTTCGGCCAGCATGGCTTCCATTTCCGATTGCGCGTGTAAGTTGCCCGTGCGGCGAGCGGCAGCGATGCCATCCTGCAGCATCTTCTTCGCGTCGGCGGCCCTCTCGGCGCGGCTCAACGTCTGCGCGGCCATGAAGTAACCGGCGGTGTAATCAGGATTTTTCTCCAACAGAATCGAGAACTCCGCTAGAGCACGGTCGAGGTCCCCTTGCTTCGAATATTCCATGGCGAGGCCGTAGCGCGCGAAGGCGTCTTTGGGATTTTCGGTGAGGATCTCGTTGAGAGCGGCGATACGGTCCATAAGCAGTTGCCAGTAGTCTGTGGCCGGAAGGTCGAGGTTACTACAAAATTTCTTCTCGCGCCCAACGAACTGTTCTGGAGAAGCCAAGGCTCGCCCGAAACTGTATTAGCGAGAAACGATACGACAGAAAGTAGCGGTCACGCCAAACGACTGGTTACAATATCCAGTCTCTGCAATTAATCATGGGTGCGTCGTCACCCCCACTTTATGCGAAAGGATTTATGAGTGAACATGCGCTTTCTCCCCGCCCCGTGCGTGACTCGCAATCGGAGATGACCGAGATTGTTCTTCCCAACGATGCCAATCCCCTGGATGCTCTGCTGGGCGGCCGGCTCATGCACTGGATCGATATGGCCGGCGCGATGGCTGCTCACCGTCATTCCCGCAATTACGTGGTCACGGCGGCGATCGATCACATGGATTTCCTAGTGCCCGTTAGAGTCGGCGACTTGGTGGTTTTGCGCTCGTCGGTAAACCGCGTGTTCAACACGTCGATGGAAGTCGGAGTAAAAGTTTTTGTGGAAAACTACATCGCCGACACCGCGCAACATGTAAGCTCCGCTTACCTGACGTTTGTTGCGATCGATGACGCCGGCCATCATTTGCGAGTGGCGCCGGTGATTCCCGAGAGTCAAGAACAGCAGCACCGCTATGACGACGCGGGACGGCGACGCGACGTCCGGCAGGCCGAACTGCAACGGCGTCGGAAAGCCGCGCGGTAGAATTTGCCCACTGAAGGTTCGTCGAGCAGTGTCTCATCGACGCGTTAAGGCGATTCGAAATCAGGGCAAACCGGCGTGAACCCTGAAAGTCTCGGCGACCTGGCGAAGTCGCTTATCTCTAGTCCACAGAAGCGTTGGCGAATCGATAAGTACAGAAGCGATCAAGTGTGCGTCGGTCAGACCGAAACCCAGGTTGTACAACCGGCGAGCCTCAACCATCAGCCGCAATTCGCTCAATCGCGCCACCCGCACCTGTGGTAACAGGTCCAGCAGCGCAAGCGTCTTCGTGCGATCCTTTAGCGAGCCCAAAGCGAGCTCCGCAATGATGAAGGGATGGGTAACAATCTGTCTCTGGGCGAGTTGCTCGCGCATTTCTTTGTTGCCCGAGCGCAGATGATCGATCCAAACCGAAGTGTCCGCGAGAATCAATCTTTGCTCACCCCGCCTCTGCTCCCACTTCCGCTCACCCCACCATTGCCCATTCTGCGGCGCGGAATATTCTTCAACCGGGGCATGGTGCCGCCCAGGGACGCCAACCTGCGAGCGCTCTCCCGCTCGATGAGAGCTTTAAGAGCTTCCCGAAGCAATGCCGTTTTTCCCGCAACCCCGGTAAACTCCTGGGCGGTGCGGACGAGATCGTCATCCAGCACAACCGTGGTTCTCACAGGATCCACATGCATGAATTATGGCATCAAATGGTGCTCTGGTGTGTGCTTACCCAGTTTTGGCACGGGACTGGCGAGGCCCCCGCTGCTAGCGCTTGGCGATCTCCCAAGTGCCGCGCAGATCGCTGGTGTGGAAGGGGCCTGCATAAGCCACGCTTTCCCAGTCTGGCCAGTGCGTACGGAAGAAATCGGCGAGCCATCCCGCTACGGCAATGGAAGATTCGTGTGAGCTATACACCAGCCATTCGAAGTCGCTTGTTGTGAAAGACTCGAAGCCCCCGTAGATCGGATCCATCAAGGAGCGGTCAATTTCATAATCTTGCGGTACTTCGAGAAGCAAGAAACAGCGAACTACACCCCGTTCCTCCGTAGCTCGAAGCACTAGAGATGTGCCATCCCGTTGCTCCCATAGCTCTTGGTGGAAGGCAACGACATTCGTCTGCGGATCGCCCTTCGAAAGTGGGTACCAGTATCCGCTAGCGCCCCAATGATCGCGCAACTTCTGCCGCAGCCGTTTGCTTTCGTCGTCTCCGAGAACTCGACGATACGGCAGAGGCTCAACGCGACGTAGTTCCAGAACCTCGAGGCCGGCAATGTACAATCCGAATGCCTACGACTCGTCGTTCAGAGCGGCGCATGCTTCACTGCATCGCTGAAATTCCCGAATCAGGGAAACACGGGCCCGACTACCGCCTCGAGCAGCTGTTTCCGCGCCTCTTCTAACGAATGAGATTCGAGTCCGGTGAGCTTCTCAACCTCAACTCTTATGGCTTCATCGAGTCGATACCGGGGGAACAATGCGTAGGCGCGTCTGAATAGCTCCCTCCAATCCTTGCCTGTTCGGAGTCCGACAGTCGCATGTATTCTCCCGACCAACGATAGTGCTGATCCGCGCAAAACCTGCGAGCAGCAGTATGCAGTGCGAGAGATGGCTCCATCCCAATCCTTTTACAAGAATTTGGCGGTCTCCGTCCAGCCTCTAAGTAACTGGCTAACCTTGCGTTCGCGCCCGGCAGCCCGAGGGACTCGGATGGCCTCGGCGAGCCTTCGCGTGCCTATCTGGCCCAGCCCCCGCCTGTATAATCGAACAGGGTTCTGCCTCATCTGCAATTCCTATCTGGGAGTGTGATCCTTGAACGCACATATGCCGCATCAGCAGGGACCGGGCCCGGCGCAGCAGGGGCCGCAACCGCTGCCGGGAGTCGACGCCATCATCGCCGTCGGTTCCGGCAAGGGCGGAGTCGGCAAGACTACGCTGTCGGTGAATCTTGCCGTGGCGCTGGCCAAGATGGGCCACAAGGTCGGATTGCTCGATGCTGATGTCTACGGGCCGAACGTCCCGCTGATGCTCGGCCTCAACGCGCAGCCGCGCATGGTGGGCGAAAGCCGCATTGAGCCGCTGGAAGCGTTCGGGGTCAAGGTGATCTCGGTAGGGTTCCTCAATCCTGGCGACAAGCCGATCATCTGGCGCGGTCCCATGCTGCATCAGATCGTGCGCCAGTTTCTGGGCCTGGTCGAGTGGGGACACCTCGACTATCTGATCGTCGATCTGCCGCCCGGGACGGGCGATATCGCGCTGTCGCTGGTGCAGACCGTGCCCCTGACCGGCGCGATTGTCGTTTCCACTCCGTCCGACGTTTCGTTGCAGGACGCGCGCAAGGCCATCGAAATGTTCCGCCAGATGAAGGTCGACGTCGTGGGTGTGGTCGAGAACATGAGCTATTTCGTATGCCCGCACTGCCAGACCGAAGTAGATATATTCTCCCGCGGCGGAGCCGAGAAGATGGCGGCGCAGTTCAGCGCGCCATTCCTGGGCAGCATTGAACTCGACCCCGAAGTGCGCAAGTCCGGAGACGGCGGCAAGCCCGTGGTGCTTGAGGGCGAGGATTCTCCCCACGCGAAGTCGATCTACGCCTTCACGCGGAACGTGCTGGCCCGCGTCGAAGAAATCAAAGCCAACGCCCCCGCCAGCGTGATCCAGATTCAGTAGAGACGTTGCTTGCAACGTCTCTCTGACCACAATTGGAATGCTGCCGGGAGAGACGTAGCAAGCCACATCTCTATGATTTGGCATGGAATCTATCCAGCTTCCAAATCGCCTGCGGCTCACGCTCCTTCAGAATCAACTCCGCCATCATCTCTCCAACCGTCGGCCCATGCTTGAACCCATGCCCCGAGCCTCCGCCCAGCAGCCATACGCTTTCCATTCGCGGATGCCGGTCGACGATGAAATGCTCGTCGGGCGTTTGCTCATACTGGCAAACGCGCGTCTCGATCAGCGGAGCGTCGTTCATGGCAGGGAAGCGGAAGGCCAGATGCTCGCGCACGCCGCGCAGCGTATCCGGACTTACCACGCGTTCGCCTGAAGTTGGATCGAACTCCGGTCCGCGTGTGTCGTCGGCCACTTTGAAGCCGCGGCGGTCGCTGCCCGGGATTCCATAGAAAAAGTGCTCGCGGTGATCGCCCCACACAGGCAGATGTGTGTCGTTGAATCGCGGATCGCCAGCGGGAGTGCCGAAGAAGAAAATGTCTTGCTTGGTGGCTCGCACCAGATCGCCGATTGTCTCCGGAAACAACTTCCCAAGCCACGGGCCGCAGGCAAACACATAGTAGTCAGCCTTGAGCCGGGAGCCGTCGGAGAGATTCAAGCCGCCCAGCGGCGAGTGCTCAAGACCGGCGCCGTCCGCACCATCGGACATCACCGCCACCTGCCGATACTTCCCGCCTCCCGCGATGAACGACTCGACCACCGCCACGCAGCTGGAGCGAGCATCCAGATATCCGCATTCCGGCTCGTAGATGCCCCAGTCGACGCCTTCGAAACAAACCTGCGGCCAGCGCTTATTCAGTTCACGCGCCGAGAGTTCTTGAAACTTGATGCCGGCTTGTCGCAAGGGCTTGAACGACCCGCGTTCGAAGGCGTCGTCAATGCTCGAAGCCATCCACAGGACGCCGATGCGGTGAAGAAATCGCCGCTTCCAGCGACGCTCATACTTCGCCCACAGCTTGAGTGCCCGGGCCGCCAATTCCGTGTAAGGCTGATCCGGCCCATACGTGCCGCGCATGATGCGCGTCTCCCCGCCCGACGAAGCCCGCGAATTGCCCGGACCCCACGCGTCGAACAGCGTAACCCGGGCGCCGCGCTCCAGAAGATGGAGCGCCGTCCACCCCCCGAACGCCCCGGCTCCGATCACAGCGATGTGAGGCTTGGATTTCATAGGTTCCGTTCGCGGTTCGTTGTGCTCTCGCCGGTTTACTTCCGGCGCTGCCCGGCCCAGTTGCCCGCTTGACAGCCCATCCCGTCGTTCCTAGAATCCAAGCAGGCCGCAGGTTTTGCGTCCGCAAGCTAAGTTTCTGCATCTAAAACGCTTAACTGGATGCGTAGAATCAGCAATCTTTTGTGCCGGCAAATACAATTCCGCGGTCGAGTCCAGTTTAGCTGATCAGCATTTCACATGCCTTCTGACCCCAACATTGGTAATCGCGAGCGCGAGATTCTGACCGCGCTGGTCGAGACTTTTATCTCGACCGGCGAACCCGTAGGGTCGCGCACACTGGCGCGTTCCAACCGCGAGGGATTGAGCGCAGCCAGCATTCGCAATGTCATGGCTGATCTCTCCGAGGCAGGGTTTCTCGAGCAGCCGCACACCTCTGCGGGACGCGTCCCTACTACCGAAGCCTATCGCTATTACGTAGAGCAGATTACCGGCACGGCGAGTCTGGCTCCGCAGGAAGAAAGCATGATTTCCGACTCGCTGGTTGGTATCAGCGATGTGCAGGAATTCATGGAGCGTACCTCGCACGTGCTTTCGCTGATCTCGCGCAACGTAGGCGTGACCGTGGCCACGAGTGGTCCACGGAACGCGTTGGAGCACGTATATTTCTCGCGCCTGGGCGACCAAAAAGTGCTGGCGGTGCTGGTCACGCGCTCCGGACTGGTGCGCGACCGCGTGTTGCGCCTTGACCTGTCGCAGGACGATCTCGACCTGGCCGCGCGGTACATCAACGACAATTTTCGCGGCTGGACCATGGAAGCGACCCGCTCCGAACTGGCCCGCCGCATCGACCAGGAGCGCAGCGACTACGACCGCCTGATGCACTCGATCGAGCAACTCTACAAACAAGGCGCTCTGGCGTCCGAGCATGGCACGCAGGTCGTGTTCGTGGAAGGCGCGGCGAACCTCGTAACCGGCGACGTAACCCGCGACCAGGACCGGGAGCGTCTGCAGGAGATGTTGAAAACGCTGGAGGAAAAAGAAAAAGTCGCGCAACTCCTCGGCGCCTATTTAGATGTGAAGCAGGAAGCCGTGCGGGTCGTGATTGGGCTCGATCAGGCGCTGCCCTCGATGCAGAATTTTGTGCTGATAGGAGCTCCCGCGCGTGCCGGAAATGACATGATGGGGTCCCTGGCCGTGATCGGGCCCACGCGCATGGACTATCAACACACCATGACCGCGGTTTCCTACATCGCACGGCTGTTCGACAAGATATTGAATGAATCGGAGTGATCGTTAGAAGTGATCCGAAAATTGGAGAATCAATAAGTGGTGAAAGTAAATAGAGAATCGGAAGCGGAAACCCCGGGGCTTGATCTGGAGCACGAGCTTCCCGCTGGCAATGGCAATGACAATGACAATGACGGTTCGGCTACGACCGAGGCTACGGGCAATCCGTCAGCGGTTGCGGAGAGTCTTGGAACCGAGTTGCAGAGGTTGCGGGCCGAGCGAGACTCGTTGCTCGACCGCCTCGCGCGGACGCAGGCTGAATTTGAGAACGCCCGGCGCCGTGCCGGAAAAGAGCAGCAGGAATTTCGCGACTACGCCGCCGTGGATGTAATCAAATCGCTTCTGCCCGTTATCGACAGCTTCGAACGCGCCTTGCGTGCGAAGTCTGATGCCACAGATTTCCGCGGTGGCATCGAGCTGATCTACAAGCAATTGCAGGATTCTTTGGCAAAGCTGGGAGTGCGCCCGGTTCCGGCCGTGGGCGAGCCTTTCGATCCGCATTACCACGAAGCGATTGAGATGGTGGAAACCACCGACGCTGCCGATCACGAGGTGCTTGAAGAATTGCAGCGTGGCTACAAGTTTAAAGACCGCTTGCTGCGACCTGCCATGGTGAAGGTGGCAAAGAATCCAGGAAAGTAATTCGGTGTTTTACAGGACTGCGAAAAAGCTTGATGGTGCTCGCGGTGACGAAGAGCGGCGCTTCAGCGCCGCGTAAAGCGTCCCGAGCCCGCGGCGGGCTTCAGCCCCTGAGGTTTTGTACCCCTCCGGGTAAATTCATAAGATCCGTTTTTTTCAGGGAAAGGCCTATTTCTGACTACGAACGCAAAACGCGATTATTACGAATTGCTGGGCGTTAGCCGCACCTGCACCGAGCAGGAGCTTAAGAGTGCTTACCGCAAGCTGGCCTTGCAATTCCATCCTGACCGCAATCCCAACAATCCCGACGCCGAGGAAAAATTCAAGGAAGTGAGCGAGGCCTACGCCATTCTCGCCGATTCGGAAAAGCGCGCCGTGTACGACCGTTACGGGCACTCGGGACTGGGTGGCGCAGGCCAGGGCAGCGGCTTCGATCCTTCAGGGTTCCAGGATATCAGCGAAATCTTCGGGGAATTCTTCGGTTTCGGCGATGCATTTGGCGGCGGGAGCGGGCGGCGTCGCAGTCGCGTACAGCGCGGAGCAGATCTGCGCGAAGACTTGTCTCTGGAATTTGAAGAAGCATTTTTCGGTACCGAGACTAAGGTCACCGTACGCCGCCATGAAGCCTGCGAGGAATGTCGGGGTTCCGGCGCTGCGCCTGGCAAAGGTCCCACGACTTGCAAGTCATGCGCCGGGCGCGGGCAAGTGCGCTACCAGCAAGGCTTCTTCAGCATCGCCCGCACCTGTCCGGCTTGCCAGGGCCAAGGCAGTGTGATCGCAGACCCTTGTGCAAAGTGCAAAGGCGAGGGACGCGTGTTGCGGCAGCGCACCGTCGATGCCAAGGTTCCCGCCGGAGTGGAAGACGGCACGCGCATCCGTTTCTCCGGAGCGGGAGAAGTCGGCCAGTTCGGTGGTCCGGCCGGCGATCTCTACGTTGTGCTGCACGTCAAAGAGCATCCGTTCTTCGAACGCGAAGGCAACGATCTGCACTGTGTCGTGCCGATCTCTGTCACGCAGGCCGCGATGGGCGCGGAAATTCACGTGCCCACCATGGAAGGCGAGCACGTACTAAAAATTCCAGATGGCACACAGCCCGGTACGGCCTTCCGCATCAAGAACAAGGGTGTTCCGGTGCTGAATGGACGCGGCCGCGGCGATTTGTATGTGCAAGTCCGCGTACAGATTCCCGCCAAGCTGAGCAAACGCCAGCGCGAACTGCTTCAGGAATTGGAAACCACAGCAACGGTCGACAACCAACCGCTGCTGCGTTCCTTGCTGGGCAAAATGAAAGACATTCTCGGAGGCTGAATCGACGTTGAGGGCCGCCTGCCAACTGAGAACGGAACCGACCACCGCAAAATGACCCGCCGCCGCTGGATCGCCGACCAGGTAACAGGCAATCGCGCGGCGCTCACCGGAGAGCACGCAGATCATCTGATAAGAGTGCTTCGCGCCAGCGTGGGGCAAGAGTTCGACGTCGCGGCCAACGGCGTCGTCCGCCGCGCGCGCATCATCTCGATGGAGGAGTCGCGAGTTGAGTTCGAACTCGGCGACGACGTTCCTTTGGCGCCGGCTCCCAAGCTCACTTTGCTCTTGGCCGTTTTCAAGTTTGACCGGATGGAGTGGGCGATCGAGAAGTGCACCGAGCTGGGTGTTGCCCGGATCATTCCGGCCATCGCACGGCGCACGGACGTGCACCTGGCCTCCGCCGCGGAGAAGCGGGCGGAACGTTGGCGCCGCATCGCCCTGCAAGCAGCGGAGCAATCGCGCCGTCCAAATCCTCCGGAGATTGCCGCTCCACTGAAATTGTCGGACACAGTGAGTTTAGCCGGTGGCTTACGAATCGTGTTATCAGAGTCGGAACAACGAATGCACCTGTGCGATGTGGTCGAATCACGACCAACGGACACGGACGAAGAGACGATTCTGGCAGTCGGTCCCGAAGGCGGATGGGCTACCGACGAACTACAGCACTTCCAGCAAGCCGGATGGATCTCCGCCTCGCTCGGCAACACAATTCTGCGCGCCGAAACAGCCGCCATCGCCGCGACCGCAATCATAATCTCAGCCCATCGCTAGCGTGTTCCCAGCAGCGCAAGAATGCAGTGATGGGAATAATCCCAGATCCGTCGAACAAGACCGAGAACGGAGAACCGGGCTGCCGTCGCAGTGATATCCTGACCCCGCAATGCCCGTCGCCAAGTCTCATTCCCGTTCTCCAAACTTTGTTCCCGATGATCGCCAGCGGGAAGCTATCGAGCATATCCACGGGCCGGTGCTCGTCGTGGCCGGCGCGGGCACGGGCAAAACGTCTGTCCTGGTGCAGCGGATCGCGCACCTGGTCGAGGCTGGACATGCCCGCCCCGACGAGATCCTCGCCCTCACCTATACCAGGAATGCGGCAAACGAAATGCGCGAGCGGGTGTGCGTTCTGCTCGGCGAGGGAGTTCGTGCCGCCACGTTTCATGATTGTTGTCTCGATCTGCTCAAACGAGCTGGCCAGGATTTTGCTGTGCTCGATGACATTGACCTGTGGATTTACCTGCGCCGTCGCATCCGTGAGCTTCATTTGCAATATTTTGTTCGCGCCGCCAATGTCAGCCAGTTTCTGAGCGATCTGCTCGGGTTTCTCAGCCGCTGTCACGACGAGTTGGTTACCCCCGAGAAATATTCGCAGTATGTAACCAAGCTCGAGCGCGGCGATTTGCCCGTCCCTCGCGTTGCCAAGTCAAAGAATCAGTTGGACGATGCCGAGGTGCTCGGCCGCTGCCGCGAAATCGCACGCGTGTTTGAAATGGTAGAACGCTGGCTGAAAGAAGATGGCCTGGGCACGTTCAGCCACATGATTACGCGCGCCCACACGTTGCTGCAAAACGACACTAGTTTGCTGGCCTCCGAACGCGCCAAGGCCCGTTTCATTTTGGTCGACGAGTTCCAGGACGCGAACTTCGCCCAGGTAAAAATCCTCGCCGCGCTTGCAGGCGCGGAGGCGAACCTCTTCGCGGTCGGTGACCCCGATCAAGCCATCTATCGCTTTCGCGGAGCGTCCAGCGCGGCATTTGAATTGTTTCACCGTCATTTCCCGACTGCCCGGCGGGTTGTTCTGCAGAAAAATCGGCGCTCCACCACGCCCATTCTTCGCTGCGCCTTCGCTTTGATCGACAAGAATCCGCCAGTCTTCGCCAAACAGAGCGACGCCGCGCCGGCCTACCACCGTGAGCCTCTGCAATCTGCGCGCGAAGAGGAAGCCGAGCAGCAGGGGAAATCCCTGCTGAGTCCTCCGGTTGCGGCTGTCTCCTTCGCCGTCAAAGAAGCTGAGGGTCCGGATGTAGCCAGCGTGATCGCCGAGGTACAAAGAAGACTGCATTGCAAGTGGAAAGACTTCGCCGTTCTGTATCGCTCGCACACCCACCGTGACGACGTGATTCGCGAGCTCGCTGAAGCGGAAATTCCGTTCGCCATCGAAAATCTCGACGTCTCCGACGCACCCGAGGTACGCGACCTGTTTGCTTGCGTGCGCGCGGTATCGTCAGTCGGAGACGACATCAGTTTGTTTCGCGCAGCGGCTTTGCCCCAGTTCAAAGTCGATCCCATCCAGCTCCGCGCCGCCATGCGATCCCTGGCGAGGGATGGACGAGATGATAAGAATAGACAGAGCAAAAACGAAGAACGCGATCGCCACCCCTCCTCCCTGGCTGCCGTATTGGATCGCGTCCCGGGCGGTTCCGCAGTGCTGGACGTAATTCGTGCGGCGCGGGACGAGATCAAGCGCGGCGCCGCGAACGGTGCCGAAGAGAAGTCGGGCGAAGCCAGCGGCCGCGATGCTTTGGCCATCATCGCGAAGAAATTCCAATTCAGTTCCACTTCGCCGATCGTTCGAGCAGTTTTCGACTTCGTCGCCGCTTGGCAAGCGAAGCCGATCCATCAGCCCGCCGACCTAAATCATCTGATCGAATACCTCGGATACTTTCGCGAGGCCGGCGGCGTAATCCCGTTACCCACGGACGAATCAGTGGACGCCGTCCGCCTGATGACGGTGCATCTCGCCAAAGGGCTGGAGTTCCCGTACGTCTTCATCCTGCGAGCGAACTCGAACTCGTTCCCGGCTTCTTATCGGGAGACTCTGGTCGAATTTCCCAACCAGCTGCGCGATCCGGATTCCGTCGCCGAGGGTGACGACCGCATGCTCTACGGCCAGGAGGAGCGCCGGCTTTTCTACGTGGCCATGACTCGCGCCCGCGATTCGCTCCACATTTATGCGAAGCAGGGCATCGGCAAAGACAAGACTCCCGCCGGATATGTGCGCGAGCTTTTGCAGGAGGCAAGCCTGCGTCCCTGGCTGGTTTCGCGGCCGGCACGCGCTTCGCAGGCCACCATCGAAATTTTTGCCGCTGCGTCGCCTGCGTATTCCGCGCCTTCGCGCTCCACGGAATGGCTCGATCTTCCGGCCACTTCCGGCCTGCATGCGCGGCTCAGCGCGTCCGCCGTCGACACCTATGAACGTTGCCCCCTGCAGTTCAAGCTGGAACGCGACTGGCGCATGCCGCGCGACATTCCCGCCGCTATGCAATACGGCGCAGCCATGCACCGCGTCCTGCGCACCTATTACGACTCGGTGCGGGCGGCGCGTCCCAAGACAGACGACGGACTCATCGAACTCCTTCGCGAAGACCTCGCCAGCGCGGGAATGCAAGATCGTTATCAGCATGAGTTGTATGAAAAGCAGGGCGTGGAGCAACTGCGGGATTTCCTCGAAGCCCACCGCACCACTCCCCAGCCTGAGGTTCTTCATACTGAGGAATCATTCGAGATTCGCTTTGGGGAAACGGCTGTGGTCGGGCGCATTGACCGCATCGACCGTGCTCCCGACGGCAGCGTGGTGATCCTCGACTACAAGACCGGAAAAGCGCGCACGCAGGAAGATGCCGACGAGAGCCTGCAGCTCTCCATCTACGCGCTGGCTGCTCAGGAAAAATGGGGATACCGCGTGGGTTCACTCGCTTTCCACAACCTGGAAGGGAACGTCACCGTCGCTACGCGTCGCAGCGTGCTCCAACTCGAGGACGCGAAAGAACGCGTGCAAGCCGCCGCGCAGGGCATTGCCGCCGGAGATTTTCGCCCAAAGGTGGATTTCCACTGCGCGTTCTGTCCCTATCGCAATGTCTGCCCCGCCAAAGAAAAGCAGATGCCAAGAATGGTTGCGGACGACCCGCGATCAAAGTAAGAAGGTCTCCAGTTCCTCGCAAAAATTCCCGGCAGAATCTCTCACCCAAAAAACTTAGGGGACGCATTCTGCGTCCCCCGGGTGACTTCGTACTGAACTTTCTTAGTGCTTTTTTTTCTTCTTAGCCTTTTTCTTCGTTGCCATTGGTTCTATTCTCCCTTCCATTCTTCATGGAAAATTTGCAACGGTGCACTGTTGCAACTAATTGATGTATAGAGTCAATGAAAAATGAAGTCAAGAAAAAAATGATGATGCGCGAGCGTTGCAGAGCGGTACGAAAGTCACCCAACGACATTCGTCGACTCAAAAATCAAGCACTACGCTCCTCATTCACCTCCCGATTCATCATTTCGGAGACGCTCTCGTCGCTTTCCAACGCAGATGCAATCGTCGTGCAAGTCTCAAGTTCGCATTCGCGGCGCTTCGCAACGTGGCGCGCGAATGCAGCGAAGTTTCCGCGCCCACAAGCATTTTCCAGCTTCGTGCATCTATAATGAATCTTGCGAAATGTTCGCTGGGAGCTTGATTCATGGCCTCTTTCGACGATGCCGTCATTATTTCCGGATGCCGCACGCCAGTAGGAAAATTTCAGGGCAGCCTTTCCGAATTCAGCGCTCCGCAGCTTGGCGCCATCGTTGTTCGAGAAGCAGTCAAGCGCGCAGGCGTCGCCCCCGCAGAGATCGACGAGTGCATCATGGGCAACGTTATCTCCGCTGGGTTAGGGCAGAATCCCGCGCGGCAGGCCGCCATCTACGGCGGATTGTCTTCTGCAACAGGTGCCATGACAATCAACAAGGTTTGTGGTTCGGGACTCAAAGCCGTCGCCCTCGCGGCGCAAGCCGTGCAAACCGGAAACAGTTCCATCGTGGTTGCCGGTGGAATGGAATCGATGACCAACGCTCCCTATCTCTTGCCGCAGGCGCGCAAAGGATACCGCCTGGGCAACGCGCAAATTGTCGACTCCATGGTGCACGACGGCCTCTGGGATATTTACAACAACTACCACATGGGAATCACCGGCGAGAACGTTGCTGAGAAATATTCGATCAGCCGCGAAGAGCAGGACGACTTCGCCGTGAACTCGCACCGCAAAGCGATCTCCGCGATCAAAGAGTGCCGCTTCAAGTCGCAGATTATTCCCGTGGAGATCCCGGCAAAGAAAAAAGGCGAACCTCCCACGCTCTTCGAAAAAGACGAGTCACCTCGTGAAGACACCACCATTGAAGTCCTCCGCGCATTGAAGCCCGCTTTCAAGAAAGACGGCACCGTAACCGCTGGCAACGCTCCCGGCGTAAACGACGGCGCCGCAGCGCTAGTCGTGACCAGCGCACAGCGAGCCCGCGAACTCGGCGCCAAGCCCATGGTGCGAATCGTTGCGCAGGCCACCAGCGGAGTCGATCCGCAATGGGTGATGATGGCTCCGGTCGGGGCGGTCCGCAAAATCTGGGAGAAAACCGGCTGGAAGAACGAAGACGTCGATCTCTACGAACTCAACGAAGCCTTCTCAGTGCAGGCATTGGGCGTGATGCGCGAACTCGGCCTCGACCCCAACAAGGTAAACGTGAACGGCGGCGCCGTCGCCATCGGCCATCCCATCGGCGCCAGCGGCGCGCGCGTGCTGGTCACGCTGATCTATGAAATGATCCGCCGCGACGTAAAGCGAGGTATCGCCGCTCTCTGTCTCGGCGGCGGCAACGCCGTAGCCATGGCCGTAGAACGGTAGGCAGGTCAAGAAACTCATGTGGCGACGGGCGCCTCGCCCGTCCAAGCTGGAGCGAAGCTCCGCGCAAAGTCTTCCAGAAAGTCGATCGCTCCACTCCCAACCCCACAGCTCCCAACCCCTAAACCACAGATCCCCCACTGATGTTGATCGACTGCCCCGTCACCCACCTCGCCGCCGGTGAACACAAAAACAACACCACATCCGCCACTTCCGCAGGATTGCCCAGTCGCCCGTACGGAGCGTATTGCAGCGTCCTCCGCAACACATCGGCATCCGAGAAATGCTCAGCCGTCATGTCGGTCTCGACCCAACCCGGAGCAACTGCGTTCACCCGAATCCTCCGCGGAGCCAGTTCCAACGCCCAGCTTTTGGTCAGCGAATCGACCGCCGCCTTCGTGGCTCCGTACAGCCCCTTCCCGTCAGGGATTCCGATTCTTCCCGCCACCGACGACACATTAACGATGCTTCCGCCATCGCGCATCAAAGGCAACGCAGCCTGGGTCACAAGAAACAGTCCTCTCAGGTTGGTGTCCAGCAGGGCATCGATCTTATCGAGAGACGCCGAGCCCAGAGGCGTCGCCAGCCAAACGCCCGCATTGTTCACCACGATATCCAACCGCGTCCCGGTCAGCGCCGCAAACATCGCTTCGATTCCCCGGGGAGAACTAAGATCCGCTTGCAGCAGACGCGAAGCCCCCGGAATTTCCCGAGCCACCGCCTCGGCCGCCGCTTGATTCTTGTGATAGTGAATCAAAATCTCCGCGCCCTCGGCCGCCAGTCTCAAAGCGATCGCTCGCCCGATCCCCCGAGAACCACCGGTGACCAACGCAGTTTGTCCTTTTAGGATTCCCATGAGATGTGGACGAAAAGAAATTCTAACTGTGAGTTGCAGTCGGCAGCGTCACGGTAAATACCGCTCCGCCCCCGGGAGCGTTGGCCGCTTCCACGTTGCCGTTGTGTTCCTTCATCACCGACTTGCAGATGCTCAGCCCCAGCCCGGTTCCGCGTCCCGGCCGCTTCGTAGTGTAAAAAGGGTCGAAAATGAGTGGCAGATTCTCCGGTGGAATCCCCGTTCCATCATCCTGGAAGCTGGCCCAAACGGAATTCGCGGACTTGCCCAGCCGAATCCGCAATGTCCCGGCGTCGCGCGCTTCGCGGATCGCCTGCTCCGCATTCACAATCAAATTCAGGAACACCTGCATCAGTTGCTGCGGATCGCCCTGCGCGTAAGGCAACCCAGGCTCACGCAGAAAGTCCACGGTAATGTTGTTCTTGCGCAGAGAGTACGCGTACAAAGTCAGCGTCCGTTCCACCACTTCCGTCAGATTGATGCCCGACTTCCCCGGTGCCGGCGGACGCGAAAAATAAGTCAGGTCCTTCACGATCTCGGCCGCCCGGCGCGCCTGCTGCTGCAGCATTCCCAGCTGTTTGCGCGAGGATTCGTCGGTTTCTCTATCTTGCAGCAACTCGCTGACGCCCAGAATCGCGGTTAAAGGATTATTCAGCTCATGCGCGACTCCGCCAATCATCGCTCCCATTGCCGCCAGCCGCTCGCTCTGCACCACCTGCTGTTCCAACTTCCGCTCCGTCGTGATGTCGCGCACGGAAATGATCACGCCAATCAGTTTCGCCTCTGCGTCGAACAGCTGGCTGGCCGAGGCTCGCATGGTTCGCCAACTGCCATCGCTGTGCCGCGCGCCGTATTCCGTCGACGCGAACACCTGCCGGCTTGAGGACACATCGTGATACAGCGATGCCAGCTCCGGCGAGTGATCCTCCAGTTCGGAAATTTTCTTGCCCAACAGGGCCTCGGGCTGATAGCCCAGCATGTCGCGTACCCGTGAGCTCACAAACGTATAACGCTCTTCCAGGTCCACCACCAGAATCAGATCTGGGAAGCTCTCCAGCAACCGGCGGCGGAACTCTTCCTGCTGCACCAACTGCCGCTCCATCGCCCGCTTCTCGGTCACATCCACCAGCGTGCCCTGGTAGCGGATAATATTTCCCGCGGTGTCCCACACTGCCCGCGAAGAATCCAGAAAAGTCGCGGTCGTGCCGTCCTTGCGCCGCAGCTTCACCTCGCGCGTTCGCAACCCTCCGCGATCAGAAACCATGCGGCCTAGAACCGGCTGCGTCGACTCCGGACTAAGCGCTCCCGGATCCACCGCCAGCAGTTCGTCCTTCTTTGCATACCCCAGCATTCCCACTAGCGCCGGATTCGCGTCGAGAATCTGACCGTCGGGAGTGCTGAAATAAACTCCTTCCTGCAATGTCTCGAACAGCTCGGTGAATCGCAACTCCTTCTCGCGCTGCTCGGTGACGTCGCGTCCGAGCACGCTCGCACCCACAATCTCGTCGCCCTTCACGATCGCGTTAACCACGCACTCAAAATAAAGTGGCCGGCCGCTGCTCTTCAATCGAACGCGCACCGTCCCTGCCCAGCGCTTTTTCTCAAGAAATCGCCCCAGGCCCTGTTCCACGTTCTCGCGGGTCGGTTCCTCAATAAAATCGTAGATCTTTTGCCCCACCAGCCCCTGGTAGGTTTGCCCCGCCAGTTCGCTGATCCTCCGGTTAACGGTGCGCAGCGTGCCATCCAGAGAAACCGCGCAGGCCGCATCGTCAAACGAGTCGATCAGCTCCTTGAAGCTGCGCTGCGAGCGCATGATCACCTGGCTCAACTGATCCAGTTGCTCCTCCGAAGGAGCCGCGCCCACGTGTTCCTGCAAGCCGTGCAACAGCGTCTTTAGTTCACTAACCTCCCGCCGCCGCCCGTAAGCATAGACAGCCAGAAGGACGGACAACACCAGCACGCCCAAAGCTAACGGGCCCAGGTGGTAGGGCAGGGTTTCCAGCCGCTCCCAGGCGAGCGCGGCGAAGCCTGCCGCGAGAAGAACCATGAAAAGAAGAATCCATCGCCAAAGCTGAGATTCCTCGCGATCGAGTTTGTCCGGCTGGCGATTGTTGGGGAGTCCCGTTTTCATAGAAGGCTTTACTACCTTACGCCAAGATTCTCTATTCTACCCGCAGACCTTGCAGAATCCCGGGTTTGTAACGGAACGGTAGTACCTCAGCTTGGGAGACGTTCGGCTGCGGAGCGCCAGGGATATGCTTATGTGGGGACAGCCGCCCTCGGCTGTCCAGTCGAGCTCAGCTCGACTGGGTCTCCTCGCCACCCCTCCTCCCATTTCCCGTATTTCCACAGCCGGCTGTGTGATATCCGTCACAGCCCGCGACCCTAACAACCGCGTACTGTGGACGCTCCAGGCAAAACGCATTCGTGTGCCCAAGGGATGACCGAGCAAGCTGCACCAACCGGATCAGGCCAAGATCGTCCGCATGCTCTACAAAACGCTCAGCGCCGCAGTGTACGGCATCGATGCCAACATCATTCAAGTGGAAGTCGACTGCTCCGGCATCAAGACCGACCAGGACCACTTCCACACCGTCGGACTTCCCGACGCCGCCGTGCGCGAAAGTCGCGACCGCGTCCGCGCCGCCCTGAAAAATTGCGGCTACGATATTCCCCCTACCCACATCACCATCAATCTCGCTCCCGCCGACATCAAGAAAGAAGGCTCCGGCTTCGACCTGCCCATGGCGCTCGGCATCGTCGGCGCTTACGGAGGCCTCACCAACAAGGAAATCTCCGACTGCCTTTTCGTCGGCGAACTTTCTCTGGACGGCAGCGTCCGCGGCGTTCGCGGAGCCCTCCCCATCGCCCTCGAAGCCCGCGGACGCAAAATCGCCCGCATGGTTGTTCCCGAAGCCAACGCCAAAGAAGCCGCCATGGTCGGCGGCGTCGACGTCTACCCCGTGCGCTCGCTGTTAGACGTAATCCACTTCCTCAACTCCGGCAACGGCATCGCCCCCATCAAGGCCGACAGCGACTCCATGTTGCGCGAGTCCCAGCAGTTCTTTGTCGACTTCAAAGACGTCCGCGGCCAGCAGACCGCCAAACGCGCCATCGAAATCGCCTGCGCCGGCGGCCACAACATTCTCATGATCGGCCCGCCCGGCTCCGGCAAAACCATGCTGGCCAAGCGCATGCCCACCATTCTGCCGCCGCTCACGTTCGAAGAAGCCCTCGAAACCACCAAGATTCACAGCGTCGCCGGAGTCCTCGACCAACGCTCCGGCCTGGTCGGCACCCGCCCCTACCGTTCCCCTCATCACACCATTTCCGACGCGGGCCTCATCGGCGGCGGCGTCATTCCCCGCCCCGGAGAAGTTTCCCTCGCCCACAACGGCCTGCTCTTTCTCGACGAGCTTCCCGAATTCCCGCGCAACGTGCTCGAAGTCCTGCGCCAACCTTTGGAAGACGGCACCGTCAGCATCGCCCGCGCTTCCATGTCGCTCACCTTTCCCGCGCGCTTCATGCTGGCTGCCGCCATGAATCCCTGCCCCTGCGGTTTTCACAACGACCGCAGCCGCGAATGCCACTGCACCACTCCCATGATCCAGCGCTACATCTCGAAGATTTCCGGCCCGCTCATGGACCGCATCGACATCCACATCGACGTTCCCGCCGTGAACTACAAAGAAATGCGCTCCACCAACGAGCCCGAGGCCTCCGCCCAGATTCGCGACCGCGTAATCCGCACCCGCCAGAAGCAGCTCGAACGCTTCGCCTCATCGAAAGAAAAGCTGTATTGCAATGCCCAAATGTCCTCCCGCCACATCCGCACCACCTGCCCGCTCTCCGCCGATTGCGAACGTCTGCTGGAACGCGCCATGACCCAGCAAGGCCTAAGCGCCCGCGCCCACGACCGCATCCTGAAAGTCGCCCGCACCATCGCCGACCTCGAAGGCACCGACCCGATCGAACCCAAACACATCGCCGAAGCCATCCAATACCGCAGCCTCGACCGAACCTACTGGGCGTAACGGCAGGAATTCCGGATTTTGTTCGGCGTAGGGTGTGGGGACAGGCACGTGTGGGGACGGGCACTCTTGCCCGTCCGGCGAGCGCAGCTCGCCTTCTTTGCCTCCAGCTCCTCAGCGCTAGCGGAACGCACTCGAGTCTCGCTCGACCCGGAAGGGCAACAGCGGCTGGCGCGGCGCTTCAGCGCCGCGATAACCGCCGTGGATTGAGCGGCTTTAGCCGCCGGGGGAAAGCAGCAACAACCGGAAGGGCATGAGTTTTATGTTGCGAAAAACTCACAAATGCGTCCACCACCGTGGAAGAGCGGCGCTTCAGCGCCGCGTAACGCTTCACAGCAACACGGGCTTCAGCCCCCGCGGTCGCACTTCGTTGAGTCCAGCGAGTTTTTCCGCACCCTCTTTCATTCATTCCAACTGAACCGGTGAAACTCCGTCATGCTTCAGCGCTGGTTCCTTTTGGTCGTACCGCCAGTAACTAACTTAGAATCAATGCTTTAGAAATTTGCGACAGTGCCTGAAACGTTTCCCCCTCTGCAACGCACTATCCCGTGATGGCATCTAACCTAGTGTCGCGTGCGCACACCAGCGAGTCGCGGCCTGATTTTGGCAGGAGGCCAAAAGTGACCTCAACGGATCCAACCCCGAAAAGAATCGTTCTGTGCATTGACGACGACGAAGCCATCCTGCGCTACGAAAAAGCGCTGCTCGAGCGCTCCGGATATTCTGTTCTCACTGCAGCGTCGGCTCAGCAGGGCCTTCGCCTCGCGACCATGTGCAAATGTGACGCCGTCCTCGTCGACTACGAGATGCCCGGAATGAACGGAGACGAGGTCGCGCTCGCGATAAAACGCTTACGGCCGGAACTGCTGGTGATCCTGCTCTCAGGCAGCGACGTGCCGACGGGCGCATTGGCTTCCGTCGATGCCTTTATTCCCAAGCTCGATGCCAGCCGCCAGCTCCTCCCAACGATCGCCGAGTTCTGCGCCTAGACAAACCTGAAGGTGGGGACGGGCACTCTTGCCCGTCCGGCGAGCGCAGTTCGCCTTCTTTGCCGCCAGCTCCTCAGCGTTCCGCACTGCGAATTTCAAAACTCAAAATAACGAATCCCTCGCATTAACAAATCCGTACTCCCCCCGACCCAGCATGCCGTGATACCTTACCTCAATCGCGAAAATGCTATGACGTCAGCGAATCAGTCGATCGCCGCCGCGGCCATAACAGAAACTGGAAACCAGGAACTAGGAACCAGCAACTAGTGACTGGCCATAGAAGGCATCTCATAAACGGGTTCGGGAAGGGCACGGCTTCAGCTGTGCCGCGAAGAGCCAATAAAGATGCGGGCGTCGGCCTCTGAGGCTTCGATCGTGTCCAACCGGCCGAGGATTTATGAGATAGCCGCTCGCACCAGGAAATGAGGCGCAGCGCCCAACCCATGCCCATCACCCGCCGCGACTTCATCGCCAGAATAGGCCAGGCCGGTGGCTTCGGCGCCGCCTTCATGACGATGCATTCCCTGGGCCTTCTCGGCATGGTCGAGACCGAGCAGCAGAAGGATTTCCCCCTGCCTCCGTCGACCGGCCGCGGAACGAAAGTGATCATTCTCGGCGCAGGAATCGCTGGCCTGGTTTCCGCCTACGAAATGCGCCGCGCCGGTTTCGACTGTATCGTGCTCGAAGCCCGTGAGCGTCCCGGCGGCCGCAACTCGACTCTGCGTCGCGGATCGAAGCTTCTCTTCACCGACGGCACATCGCAAGACTGCACCTTCGACCAAGGCAACTACTTCAACTGCGGTCCCGCGCGTCTCCCCTCCATCCACAAGACCATGCTGGGTTACTGCAGCGAACTCGGAGTCGAACTCGAAGTCGAAGTCAACACCTCACGCCGCACGCTGCTGCAGAACGATAACGTCTTCGACGGTAAACCCATCCGTCAGGGCCAGGCGGTCAATGACACTCGCGGCCATGTTGCCGAACTGCTGGCCAAATGTGTGCAAAAGGGCGCGCTCGATCAGGAGTTCACCCCCGACGATCATGCCGTCGTGCTGAATTTTCTCAGGGCCTATGGCGCCCTGCAGAAGGATTATCAGTATCAGGGCTCCTCCCGCTCCGGCGACCAGCAATTACCCGGCGCCGCCGATCAAGTGGAGGTTCCCCTCGCTCCGCTTCCATTTTCCGACCTCCTCAAGTCGAACTTCTACCGCCCCACGCTTTTCGAAGAAGTCCTCGACATGCAGGCCACCATGCTCCAGCCCGTCGGCGGCATGGACCGTATTCCCTACGCATTTGCTCATTCCCTCGGCAAGCGGATCCGCTATCACTCGCCCATCACCGAAATCAGAAAGACCAGCAACGGCGTCCGAGTGCTCTACCGCAAAGGCGAATCCGGCCCCAGCGCCGCCGTCGAGGCGTCCTATTGCATCTGCACCCTCCCGCTCACAATCCTCAAGACCATCCCGAACGATTTCACTCCGCGCGTAAAAGCAGCAATCGCCCAGGCCACCTACGATTCCGCCTACAAAGTTGCGTGGGAGTCCCGCCGCTTCTGGGAGCAGGACGGCGATGAGATCTACGGCGGTATGTCGTTTTTCACCAGCGGCCCTATCGGCGTGGTCTGGTATCCCAGCGCCAAGCTGATGTCCAAGCGAGGAGTCGTCATCTCCGGCTATGGCATGGAAAACTGGGAACCGTTCGGCAAGCTGCCTTCGTTTGAGGCGAAACTCGCAGCCTCGCGCGCCGCGATCGAGAAACTGCATCCGGGCAAGAGCAAAGAACTCGAGAAGCCCATGTACATTTCGTGGGGCAAGGTGCCGTACAGCCTCGGGTCCTGGATCAGCCGCGGGCCCAATTTTCCTCCCACCAGCGAAGCGGATTACTACAACGGTCCTTACCGCGAACTCATCGTCCCCGACGATCGCATCTACTTCGCCGGCGACCACTGCAGCCATATCATCGGATGGCAGGAAGGCGCAGCCCTCGCCGCCCAGCGCGCCGTCTCCATGATCGCCACCCGCGTCAACCAATCCTGAGAGACCCTAGAAACCCTAGAGACCCTAGAGACCCTGCAAAACTTCCGCAGAAGTCACGAGACATCCTGAGCGAAGTTGTCGTTCGCAAAGCGAACGACAACGCAGTCGAAGGACCCACTGTTAGCCAAGAAGTATCCGCCCCTAGGCCTCCTCATAAAATCGGAAGAACAGCGGCTGCTTCGCCACCGCTTGCGTGTCAGCGCCGCCATCTGCTGCTGGCTCAGCGGCGTGAACTCCCGTGCCAGCTGCACATTCTGCCCCAGCTACCACCCCTCTCAGTTCGGCCCCTTCATCTTATCCTTCACGCTATGCGCCAGCCGCTCGATCTCATCTGCCTTTTTCACTACATCCATCGAAAGAACGTTCTCGTTCGATTTGTCCACGGAGGCTTTCAGTTCAACCGCCAGCTTCAGCAACTTTTCCGTGTCGCTCTTGATGGCGGCCTGGCGTTCGAGGTTGGCCTTCTTGGCCATATCATGGGCAAGCTGTGCGCTGGCTTCGTCTTCGTCCGCGGGCGCAGTGCCTAAAGTGCTCCTGTCAACCGGCGGAGAAGCCGGCGGCGTGGTCTGCCGCTGCGCCCAAATCGGCAACGCCAGCGCCACGGTCGCTGCAGCAACCAGAAAAAATGTGCGGATAAATTGAGTGAACACGGTAATCCTCGACCCAGCCAGAATTTTCCGTCGTCAACCTGAAGATCCGATCCGTGAAAATTATACGTCCGACCCTTGACAGGGAAAAAGGACCCTTTGCGTCCTTCGTACGCTCCATTGCGACCTTTGCGGTCAAGAGCTTTTGCTCGTGCGCTGCAATATCTCCTCGAACGCAAGGAGCCCCATGGAAGATGCCGAGTCCGCGGGCAACTATTGGAGGTCCGATAAAAAACAAAAGCCAGAGCAAAAGCTCTGGCTATTTTCTGTCGCGAATTTTCTGTTTTCCGCTTCGGTCTACAGCGTGTTCATAGTTGCCAGGAACTCGCTGTTCGACTTTGCCTTTCCCATTTTTTCGACCAGCAACTCCATCGCTTCAACGGGTGAGAGCGGGTTCAAAACTTTCCGCAGAATCCAGATGCGTTGCAGGTCTTCCTTGGGAATCAGCAGCTCTTCCTTACGTGTACCTGAGCGTTGAATGTCGATGGCCGGGAAAACGCGCTTATCGACCAGCTTGCGCTCCAGAATGATTTCCGAATTGCCCGTGCCCTTGAACTCTTCGAAGATCACGTCGTCCATTCGGGACCCGGTATCGATCAGCGCCGTCGCAATAATCGTCAGCGAACCGCCTTCTTCAATGTTGCGCGCCGATCCAAAAAAGCGCTTGGGACGCTGCAACGCGTTCGAATCCACGCCGCCCGAGAGCACTTTGCCCGAAGGCGGAACAATCGTGTTATAAGCACGCGCCAGTCGCGTGATCGAATCCAGCAGAATCACCACATCGCGCTTATGCTCGACCAATCTCTTGGCTTTTTCGATCACCATTTCGGCGACTTGCACGTGCCGCGCGGCAGGCTCGTCGAACGTCGAAGAAATCACTTCGCCCTTCACCGAACGCTGCATGTCCGTAACTTCTTCCGGCCGCTCGTCGATCAGCAGCACCATCAACACCACTTCCGGATGATTCGTCGTAATCGAGTTGGCCACGTTCTGCAGCAGCATGGTTTTGCCGGCGCGTGGCGGAGAAACGATCAGCCCGCGCTGTCCCTTACCGAGCGGAGTGAGCAGATCCATCACGCGGGCGCTGGCATTCTCGCGCGTAGTCTCAAGCTTGATGCGCTCCTGCGGATACAGTGGCGTGAGGTTGTCAAACAGAATTTTGTTGCGTGCTTCGTCGGGCGATTCGAAGTTCACCGCCTCGATCTTCACCAGCGCAAAATATTTTTCCCCCTCGTGCGGAGGCCTCACCTGGCCGCTGATGGTGTCGCCGGTTTTCAAATCAAATTTGCGAATTTGCGATGGCGAAACATAAATGTCGTCGGGGCCGGGCAGATAGTTGTAGTCGGGAGAGCGCAAAAAGCCGTAGCCGTCGGGCAGGATTTCCAGAACGCCTTCGGCAAAAATGTGGCCTTCTTTTTCGCTTTGCGCCTGCAGGATTTTGAAGATCAGGTCTTGCTTGCGGAGTCCGCTGGCACCGGGCAGGTCCAAGGTCCTTGCGATCTTGGTCAGCTCGGTGATGTTCTTTTCTTTCAGTTCAGCAATGGTCATGATTCACCTAAACCCGTGCACTTGACGTATGCGTGAGTGGCAACGGGAGATTTTCGAAAGGAAGGGTATTCAGGGAAGACAAAAAACTACCAGGCAGGGAAGGCGGGACTGGCTTACGCAGCCCGCCGTTGTGCCTCAGCAAAATTCTCTGGTTCCGACAGAACTTCCTGCCGTTGCGAGCCTGCAATCCGAGAGAACACGTCGTTCATGGTTTCCGGAATTCTGGTGCTGGGCCGGTGGAACTTCCGCGTGGCCTTGGAGGCAAGCTGACACAGCATATATCGGTTACGAAGCGTCTGTAAAGCATCAAACACACGATCAGAGCGCATGTGCTTTATTTCTCCTTGTTATGAATTTGCGGGCTTTCGCCGTCTTTCCTTGGCCCATGAGTCGTGGTCGAACTTCCGGCAAAATACGTAAGCCACTGATAACAAATAGGTTGTACAGGAATTAGTGCTTAAGCTCACCTAAATAGATGCACCACAGGACATCTAAGATGCTCGATTTTCTAGGTTTGGCTCCCCACGGCGCAGAAAAATCAAAAAAGCCCGGCCCAGGAGCTTCCGAATGTCCCTTGGAACTGACTAATGTAGTCGCAAAAGGAGGCCCGGTCAAGCAGATTCTTCGGCCGGCAGTTGCCTCAGTTTCGGAAGATGCCCATGTGGGGACAGCCGCCCTCGGCTGTCCGGTCGAGCGAAGCTCGACAGCCCCTTCCCTGCGGCCGCCACCTGAGACATTACCCTTCGGGGCGGATGGCCCATTCAAGCGTGTCAACAGCTTGAGCGCGGACGTCTCGATCTCCCAACTCTGTCATCCCGACCGGAACAGATCATCGCAAAGCGATGATCTGTGGAGTGGAGGGACCTAGCTGTTGTCGACGTCGCCCGGCTGAGAGGGACACGGGGAATCGAGTCGGACGGCGGGACAGCGACCTCAGCCCCGGAGGGGCGACATACGATAGCCCCGGACGTAAGTCCCGGGTAAGGCCAAGAATTCAGGAGCCGAGTCCCGGAGGGACGGCACCAGCAATCAAATTCCTGCCCCGCTTGCGTGGGCGTCGCTGCAGTATACCAGCGCGGCGGTGCGCAGCCAGAGAGGGTAAAGGAATTCTGTATGGTCGAGGCATACATGGATGAGAGTGGTATTCATGAGGGTGCCCACGTCTGTGTCATTGCAGGATATTGGGGGACCGTCAAGAAATGGAAGAAGTTTGAGAATCGCTGGAAAGCGATTTTGCGCGACGCGAATGAACCCACGCTGGTAGAGTTTCACAGCGTGGAGTTCTGGAATAAAAACGATAAAAGACGGGGAGTGTTCGCGAGGTGGAGTGACGATAGGGCGGATAAATTTATCGACGACTTGGCGAGCTGCATAGTAGACGCCAAGGTCTTCCCAACGGCTTGCACCGTGGCGATGGACGATTGGAATAGGCTAAATGGAAACGAGCGGCGATTCCTGAGGCGGTCAGTACAATCGAAAGACGCATACCTGGGTAACGCAAGGCGCACCCCAAAAACCATATTTTTGGCCATTTCAGGTTGCGATACTAAATCCGGTGCTGGCGTGCGCTGACGGCTTGCATGTTCACTACACATTCGACCTGAATAAACAATTTAAGAATTACGCGGCTGATCTGTATGCCCTGCTCAAGTCCGATACAGGTTTTAAACATCGCCACAAATTAGGAACGCTGGATATGAAGAGTGGGGAGGCCGCAGTTGGTTTACAGGCTGCCGATCTATTAGCCCATCGCCAATATAAATTGGCAAAGGTGCGGCTCGATGATGGTGAACCGATGCCCCTTGAAAAAATTCCAAGGCTAATAAGAAAACTCCTGAGAAACAGCAGAGATCGAAAAGATTTTGTGTTTTATGATAAGCGCAACCTAGACATCGCTTTGAGGGGTCTATCCCCTGAGCTAAGGGGTAAGCCATAAGCGCCGAGCCAAGAAAAATAACAAACTCGAAGCCAATTCCTCAAATTCCGCTGCCCTTAAAGAAGTCGTGGCGGTGGCCCATCCTTTGCGTTTTTTGCAAAGGGTGGGCACATCGAACCTAAGGACCGTGGGGCCTCCGTGCTAACTCTTCTGCGGTCATGGAACCACTACCCTCTCAAGAATTTCCACAGGGCAATTGGCATCTAACCATGTAAGCAGTGACGGTTGGCACAAGCCAACTGGTTACGCCCTTAAGTCCTTTGTTTCACGGATTTTAGTATCGAAGTTCTTTGAAATAAAGATTTTGCGGGGAATTTCCCGCTAACGTGATGATTCCAAAGATTCAGGGGGAGGGGGAGGGGGGTACCCCGACCTTCATCATACGACTGAGCCCTCCAACCCGCGCCGCAAGCCCGTCCAAACTTTATTCGGCCCGAAATCAACAGGGCGTCCCCAGCCGTGAAGGCGCGCAAGCACACGATGCCCTGCCGAAGCCCGAAAGCTGAAGCCCGAAGCCCGCGTTCGTGATCAGTCTTCGGCGAGATGGTGGTGGTGATCGGAATTGTCCTCCGCGCTTTCTTTGGGCTCATCCAGCCACTTCTTCAGAGCACGGTCGCTCAGGTTCATTTCCACCACGGTGGCTTCGTCGGGCTCGATGGTGACGATCATCATTTGCAGCCTGGCTTCGCCGAGGTTCACGTAGATGAGCGCGTCGTCGGAATCATCTTGAGTGCGGGTGCGGACGAACAGGTGCCAGTCGGGGCCGAGAGAATGCTCGACCACATGCTGCAGATCGTCATTCGCACTCGAGTTCAAGCTTGCGCTCGCGTCCATGCTGGCCGAGGACGGGTGGAAGTCCTCAAAGACCGCCAGCCTGATGCCGCTGACCCCGGCCGGACGCGAGGCCAACGACATCGCGAAGCTGAGGAACGGGATGTGCGTGTGGCGCACTCCGTAATGGTCTTCGATGGCGTGGACGACGCCGTTGAACTCGCGCCCATGAAACGCGCTGGAAGAATCGCTTCCATGAGAATCCGTCTCGCCGGCGAACGAAAGCGCGCAAGCGCAGACCATGAATATCAGCGCGCCGGGAAGCGCGCGCAGCGCAGCGCGGCGGAGATTGCTGAGGAGATCGCTGGCGAGATTGCTAATAGAGATTTTCACTTTTGATCTCCTTTTTGATCGTCCTTTGGAGCGTCCTTTTTATCCGGCTTGGGCGTTTTCGGCAGGCTTCGCGGCTTCAGCTTCGGGATGCCGAACTCACCTCCCAGATCGGCTAGCTGGTCAACGTCGATGGGGCCAACGATGCTGACGAACGTCAACTCCTTGGGCTCGGCGGAGATGATGACGATACCCGCCATTTTGTCGTTTTCGAGTTTGAAGAAAACGTCGACGTTATCGCCGTCGGCCTCGCTGCGCACGCCGACCACCTTGTTCCATCCCGGCGTACGCACCTGGGCGCGCAGGGATTCCACGTCGGCGGCCGAGTACTCGCCTTCTTCGGAAAACTCGAAGCTGCGCACGTAGATGCCTTTCAGGTTGGCGACGAGTTTGGCGGCCTGCCTCTCATCCGGATCTTCGCTGTTGAGAAACTTGGCGGCCCAGCGGAGCATGGGCCCTTCCATGTTGACCTCAACAGTTTCCTTGGCCTTAGCCGAAAGTTTCTGGACATCGGCGGGAATTTTGATGTCCTGCGCCCGCGCCCACAGCGGCAGCGCCAGCAACATCGCAGACGAAAGGACGAACGACAGCATTGGATTTCGCTTGCCTAGCTTTGTATCGATTGCGTTTTTATTTCTCATGCGCTTACTCCCTTTCTTGCTGGTTCTGCGTTGGATCTGAATTGGTTCGATCTGAATTGATGTCTCTGCGATCAATCGGGCCGGAATTGATCTGGTCGACTCTGGCCTTCGCCAGTTGCAGCTTGCTTCCGGCAATGCGGAGAGCCAGCAGCAGACGCGCTTTAGCAGCTTCTCCCTGAGCGCGTTCGCGCTGGACATGGACATTGCGATAGTGGACACTGCCCACGACCAAAGCTACGGCAACAACGGCGACAGTCGACCAGCGGAGCACGTTTGCTGGCGCAAAAGGCTGAGCGACAATGTTCAGCCACGAATCACGCCATGTGCGCTTGGACTCGCGCGAACCCTTCTCTGCGGCACGTGCCAGGACGCGATCGGCAAAGCCCTGCGGCGGTTCCTGACGGCGCAACGCCTTCTTAAGTTCATCCTCGAAACGAGTCATAACGCTGCTTCTCCCATCTCACTTCTCTAATCCCAATTTCCGTCTCAGTTTCTCCGTCACAGTTTCTCCATCACTTGTCTGCTCTCACATGTCGGCTCTCACTTCGCCCATGGTGCGCACGACTTTGTCGCGTAGCATGGCCAGCGCGCGCTGCAGATGGCTCTTGACGGTCGCTGCGGGCATCTCCAGAACCTGAGCGATGTCTTCCGCCGACAAGTCTTCCTGATAGCGCAGGATCACCATCAAACGGGCTTTTCCAGGGAGCGAAGCCACCAGCTGCTGCAACCTGCGAGATAGAAACGGATCCGCGGGCTCCACGTCCGGCGAAGACTCAAGCACGGCGGACTCTGGTAGATCTTCCAGGCTCACCTGCGGCATTCGGCGGCGGCGCATGCGATCGATGCAGCGATGGCTGGTCACTTTGCGCAGCCAGAACACGACATGATCAGGCGATTTCAGCGTGCTCAGCTTGGCGTGCAACTGCATAAAGACGTCCTGGGCCAACTCCTCGGCGGCTGGAGGGTCGGCCAGGAAACGCAGAGCAATGCTGAACACCATGGACTGGTGCCGGCGCACGATCTCCGCAAAGTCGCCTGGGACAACATCCGCAGCTGCGTCTGCGGGAACGGGCTCTGCCATAGCCAAGCTCTCTGACCGCCTCACTTTACCTATACGTGCGGGAGTTGGGTAGGGAATGCAAAATGTTTTGGAGTGTGGCTGGTGGGGGACGTTTCCGCTTCAGAAATTCCGACGTCAGGAATCCCCACTTCTCGCAAAGGACGCGAGAAATGGGGCACCCAGACGGTTCTCATTTGGCTACGCGGTGACCTTACTCCGACTCGCCCGAGTGGATCCGCATGCCGTAGAAGGAGTAGTAGACGAAGAAGAAGGAAACCAGAAAGAAAACCGCGGCCAGCACGTTGGTGATGGCGGCACCGTGATCTCGCTGAGAAAGACTTACGGCGAGTTCGACGGCCAGCAATCCGAACAACGTGGTGAATTTGATGACCGGATTCAGCGCCACGGAAGAAGTGTCCTTGAAGGGATCGCCGACGGTATCGCCGATCACGGTAGCATCGTGCAGCGGCGTGCCTTTCTGCTTCATTTCGACTTCCACGATTTTCTTGGCGTTGTCCCAGGCCGCGCCGGCATTGGCCATGAAGATGGCCTGGTAGAGGCCGAAGATGGCGATGGAAATCAGATAGCCGATGAAGAAGAACGGCTCCACGAAAGCGAATGCCAGGGTAGCGAAGAAGACGGCGATGAAGATGTTCAGCATGCCCTTCTGCGCATATTTGGTGCAGATCTCTACAACTTTCTTGCTGTCGGCGACAGAGGCTCTGGTTACGCCTTCGAGTTTAATGTTGGCCTTGATGAACTCGACCGCACGGTAGGCGCCCGTAGTCACGGCTTGCGTGGATGCGCCGGTGAACCAGTAAATCATGGCGCCGCCGGTGATCAAGCCCAGGAAAAAGGGAGCGTGCAGCAGCGAGAGTTTGTCGACGTCGGAGGTGAGGCCGTGAGTGAGCGCCATGATGATGGAGAAAATCATGGTGGTCGCGCCGACCACGGCAGTGCCAATTAGCACGGGTTTCGCCGTCGCCTTGAAGGTGTTGCCGGCGCCGTCGTTAGCCTCGAGCAGATGCTTGGCACGATCGAAGTTGACGCTGAGATTGAAATCCTTCTTGATCTCAGCCTCGATGTTCGGAATCTGCTCAATCAGCGACAGTTCATACACGGATTGCGCGTTGTCGGTGACCGGCCCATAGGAATCGACGGCAATGGTGACCGGGCCCATGCCGAGGAAGCCGAACGCCACCAGGCCGAAGGCGAAGACAGCCGGGGCCAGCATGGAAGCGGCCGAGGCCAGGCCCATGGTGCTCATGGAATAGCCCACCGCCATCAGGATCATCATGGCGAGGCCAAGATAGTAACCGGAGAAATTGCCGGCTACAAAACCGGAAAGAATTCCGAGGGACGCTCCGCCTTCCTGCGCCGAGATCACCACTTCCCTAACGTGGCGCGACTCGGTGGACGTGAATGCCTTCACCAGTTCCGGGATGACGGCACCGGCCAGGGTTCCGCAGGAAATAATGACGGCGAGTTTCCACCACTGGGAGTGGTCAGTGCCGAGCACGGGAATGATGAAGTAAGAGGCCACGAAGGTTAGGCCGATGGAAACCAGCGAGGTAATCCAGACTAGCGAGGTCAGTGGCGCTTCAAAGTTCATCTCGTCCGCGTTGCCATATTTCGCCTTGGCGATGGCGCCATTCAGGAAGTATGAGCCGGAACTGGAGATCAGCATCATCACGCGCATGACGAAGATCCAAACCAGCAACTGCACCTGCACGTCCGGACTCTTCACGCCCAGAAGGATGAAGGCGATCAGAGCCACGCCGGTTACGCCATAGGTTTCGAAGCCGTCGGCGGAGGGGCCAACCGAGTCTCCGGCATTGTCGCCGGTGCAATCGGCGATCACTCCGGGATTACGCGCGTCGTCTTCCTTGATTTTGAAGACGATCTTCATCAAGTCGGCGCCGATGTCGGCAATCTTGGTGAAGATGCCGCCGGCAATGCGCAGCGCGGCTGCGCCCAGCGACTCGCCGATGGCGAAGCCGATGAAGCAGGGTCCCGCATAATCGCCGGGAACGAATAACAGGATGAAAAGCATGATCAGGAGTTCCACGCTGATCAGCATCATGCCAATGCTCATGCCGGCTTCGAGCGGAATCTGGTACACGGGATAGGGCTTGCCGGGCAGGGAAGCGAAGGCCGTCCGCGAGTTCGCGAAGGTATTCACGCGAATGCCGAACCAGGCCACGCCATAGCTGCCAGCAATGCCGACCAGGCTGAAGCCGAGAATGATGGCTACGCGGATGGCTTCCATGTGCTGGAGCACGCCGAAGTAAAGCAGGATGATGACCGCAATAAATGCCCACAGAAGCAGGATGAACTTGCCCTGGGTCAGCAAATAAGTTTTGCAGGTCTCGTAGATCAGCTCCGAAATTTCGCGCATGGAGCGATGCACAGGAAGATTCTTCAGGCGCATGTAGATGGCCATGCCGAAGCCCAGCCCCAACAGGCAGAACAGGATGCCAATCAGCAGCAGGTTGTGGCCATTGATTCCGCCGTTCAAGAACCTGTTCAGGAACGAGACCTGGGAAAGGTCCGGCAGTTTCAGCGAAGCCTCGCCGCCGGCCTCTGGGGACGGCTGAGCCAATGCAGCGACGGTGCTGATGCAAAGCAGAGCGGCAACCGCCGAGACCTTTTTTATGAGTTCGGTGACCAGACCGCGTCCTTGGAACGCAAACGTGGCGAGCCAGGTGCGCATAAGAAAACCTCCGATGAGTCTTATAAGGAATCTATGAAACCGTTCAGGGACCACTTTCCGTAGCAATGCGAGCCAGCGTTGTTAACGGATTCCCGAGCACGCTTCCACCTCAAGACCTGAAGAAGGGTTGCAGCTTGGCCGCGTTCGGAGTTCGCGCCAGGTCTACCCGGGAAATCTGACCGGAAAAGGGGATGCCGCTACCGTGGAGTTCCCTCTGGGCGTCCCAGCGCAAAACGGATGTTTATAACACGTTGGGGATATTGGGTCAAACCTGATTCGTGCATGTGATTCGTGCATGGATTCTGCGGGTTGTGGAGAACGTAGAACAGACTCGTCCCGAGGGGAAAAAGATCGAGTCAAAAGCGACGGACAAGAGTGTCCGTCCTAGATGAGCTTTTTGGCAATTGTGCAGTAGAGGTCGATGGCCTCGGCCAGTTGCCGCTTGTCGATGTATTCGCCATCAGTGTGCGCGACGTGGATCGAGCCGGGACCGAGCAGCAAGGGCTCGCCCCAGTTGGTGAGCTTGGGAATGTCGGTGGTGAATGCAGCGATCATAGTGGGCAATCCATCGACGGTGCGGAGGCGAAGAAACGGAAGTTCCAGCGGGAATGTTACTTTCACTTGATCGCCGGCGGTCGCGAGAACCTGGCGTCGCAGATCTTCTGACGGTCCGACGAGGCGGTACAGCAGATCTGCGTGGGCATAATCCGGGATGACATTGGGCGCGCGGCCGCCTTCAATCAGGCCGATGTTCAGGGTGCAGGGGCCAATCTCGGGGTCGGAGGCCAAGGGCATGGCGCGCAGGCGAGTGAGAGCAGGGAGCAGTTTGTCGATGGCGGAGTCGCCGAGTTCGGGATACGCCGAGTGCGCCATGCGTCCAGACGCGGTTACCTCCGCGCGCAGAGTGCCTTTCGATGCCAGAGCGATGCGGTTTTCGGTGGGCTCACCGTTCACCAGAAATCTGCGGCCAGCTTTGTGAGTTGCGGCCGGCTGAGTGGATGAGAAGTGGCTCGCGGCATATTCATTGGCGATTTGCGCGCCCAGGCTGTCGCGTTCTTCCCCCGCCACAAACAGCAGGCCTACATAGACTTGGTCCCGGCGCAGGCGCTCGGCGGCGGCAATCTGCGCAGCGATGATGCCCTTGGCGTCGCACGAGCCGCGGCCGTAGATGCGCGTGGCGTCTTCGGAAGAAGGAATGAAGGGAGGAACGGTGTCCAGGTGTGTGGAGAAGACGACATTTGGGAATTCGGATTCCGGGTCTCGGCTTCCGGCCTCCGGCGCCCATTCCGGCGGCGCGGCGTAGACGTTGAATCGGCCGGCCTCCACCGGCATTTTCTTCGCTTGATATCCCATGCGGGAAAGCTCGCCCCACAGATAGTTTCCAACCGCGGCTTCGTTGCCAGTAATCGACTCGATATCGATCAGTTGGCGCGTGAGCGTGATGGCGTCCATGGTGGAGAGGATAGCAGAGGGGAACGGAGAGGAAAGTCAGAAGTACGAATGCAGAAGTGAGAAGTAAGAAGGCAGAAGTCAGGAGCGAAGACCTGCGGGGCTTGGGTTTGTTTTTACTTTTGCATTCTGGCTTTTGACTTCTTACTTCTGACTTCAGCTTTCCGCGTGTAATCTGAGTTCTGTGCTAACGCAGAATTCAACCATTCGTTCGCTTTTTATCGACGGGCCAGCGGGTCGTCTGGAGGCGTTGCTTAACGGGGGCGCGGCGAACGCAACGCATGCGGCGGTGGTTTGCCATCCACATCCGTTGTTTGGCGGGACGCTGCACAATAAAGTTGTCTTCCACACCATGAAGACGCTGAACGGATTTGGGTTTCCGGTTCTGCGCTTCAACTTTCGCGGCGCGGGGCTGAGCCAGGGTGAACACGATCACGGCAACGGGGAGGTTGATGACGTCCGGGCTGCGCTTGACTGGCTTGATTCCGAGTTTCATCTGCCGCTGGTGTTCGCCGGATTTTCTTTCGGCGCGGCGGTCGGATTGAAGGCGGCGTATGCGGATGCGCGGGTGGCGGCGCTGATTGCGGTGGGAACGCCAGTCGTCCCAGTGGCTGCCGGCGAGGAAGAGCCTCGAGTCTACACTTTTGATTTCTTGCGGGACTGCGCGAAGCCGAAATTGTTTGTCAGTGGCGCTCGCGATCAATTTGGACCGCAGGCAAAGCTGGAGGCGCTGGTCGCGTCACTGCCGGAACCGAAGAAGTTGGTGATGATTGAAGGCGGGGATCATTTTTTCGAAGGGCGGCTGCGCGAATTGCGGGAGGCGATTGAAAGCTGGATGAAGTTAGCCGTCGGCCATCAGCCATCAGCCGCCAGGTAAACCGCTTTCAGCTTTCAGCTGTCAGCTCTGAGCTAGATCCAACCCCAGATCCCTCGCCGCGCCAAGAACGCTTGCTCGGGATGACAAGCAAGTTTTGCTTTCCCCACGTTTGATGTCTGAAAGCTGAGAGCTGAGAGCTGAGAGCTGAGAGCTCTTTATAATCCTTGACATGTCTTCTGGCGCAGATCGTGATTCGCAGTTCGAGCAAATGCGCGAGACTGCGCGCGAGATATTTCGGTTTGCGTTGGCCGAGGCTTCGATCTCCAAGGCCTTTGCCCGGCAGGTCCATGCCGAGCGTGGAGTGTTGCGGGTCTGTGAGGATCTTTACCAACTTTCTGCGTATGCGCGCGTGTTTGTGGTGTCGCTGGGCAAGGCCGGGCACGCGATGGTGGAGGCGCTGGCCGAGCAAGTGGGCGCGTTTTCTCTGGAAGGCATTGCGGCCACTTCAGTTCAACCCGCGGCGCAGGTGCATGGGTTCCGTTATTTTCACGGGGGACATCCCACGCCCAATGCCGAATCGATTCGCGCCGCGAGTGCGATGTTGAGGGACTTGCAGGCGCAGACGGCGGCGTCCCTGGTGATTTTTCTTCTGAGCGGGGGAGGATCGTCGATTGTGGAGAAGCCTATTGACGACGAGATCACGCTCGATAACCTCGTCGCCACCTACCGCGCGCTGGTGCATTCGAGCGCGCCCATCGCGGAGATCAACGCCATCCGAAAACATCTTTCCGCGGTGAAAGGCGGACGGCTGGCGCAGGCTGCGTATCCCGCGCGGCAGCTTTCGTTGCTGGTCTCCGACGTGCCGGATAGCACGCCCGATGCGCTGGCTTCCGGACCGACCATGCCCGATTCCACCAGCACGGAAGATTGTTATCGCATTGCCGCAGAGCGCGGCTTGCTGGATGCGTTTCCTGCAGCGACGCGCGAGCTGTTCGAGCGGCGCGCGCTGGAGGAAACACCCAAGTCGGATGACCCGGCTTTTTGCTACTCGCGCTGGTGGACGCTGCTCTCGAATCAGATTGCGGTGGAGCAGGCCAGCCTTGCCGCGAAGCGGGCGGGCTTCGCGGTGCACGTGGATAATTCCTGCGATGACTGGGACTACGAACGCGCGGCCGAATATCTGGTGAAGCGGCTGCGTGAGCTGAAAACAGAGTCAGAGCGGGTGTGCCTCATCTCCGGTGGCGAAGTGACGGTGAAGGTCACAAACGGCGGCGTGGGCGGACGCAACCAGCAATTCGCGCTGGCCTGCGCAGAGAAGATTGCGGGAGAGAGCATCACAGTGTTGAGCGCGGGAACCGACGGCATCGACGGCAACAGCCCTGCGGCGGGAGCGGTCACGGATGGTTCGACGCTTTCGCGGGCGCAGGCGCGAGGGCTCGACGCGCACACAGCTCTTCAAAGATTCGACGGGTATCCATTTTTCAGCGCGCTCGGCGACGCGATCGAAACGGGGCCGACCGGGAACAACCTGCGCGATCTGCGAATTCTGCTGGCTTATTGACAGAGAAACGGACCGCTGTTGGCAGACTGACTTCTCTTCGCTTAGGCTAGCGGCCTATGCCACTTCACAAACCCTCGCTTGCATATTGCTCTTGGGCTGAGAGCACCGTGTCAGGTTCGCGCAAGGCTGCAGCCTGGAGGGACAGCCGAGGCGGCTGTCTGGCGCTGCGGAGATTTGGCGAAATAAAACAGAATGTTTAGAAGAATCGGGTGATGCCTTCTTGCAGTACGAATACGCGGTCTTCGATGCCGGCCGAGCGCACTTCTTCATCGAGCAACTGCAGCGGCTCCTCCATCGGCTCGTGAGAGAGGCGGAAGCTGCCGTAGTGCATGGGGACCATCCAGCGGGCGTTGAGGTCGAGGAAGGCGCGGGTGGCGTCGGCCGGATTGGTATGGACGTTGCGGAACTGGGGCGGGTTGTAGGCGCCGATGGGCAGCAGCGCCAGTTCGGGAGACAAGCGGCGTCCGATTTCGCGGAAGCCCGCGAAGTAAGCGGTGTCGCCGGCGTGATAAACGGAATGCTTGCCCGCCTGCAGCACATAGCCGCCGTAGCCGCGGTGCGAATCTTTCAGAATGCGGGCGCCCCAGTGGCGCGAGGGCACGTGCGTCACGGAGAGATCGCCGTCGTGCGAAGTTTTCCACCAGTCGAGCTCGATGATCTCGGAAAAACCGAGGTCAGCAACCAGATCGGAAACGTGTGTGGGAACAATGATGGCGGGCGCGGTCCCGCTGGTGCGCAGATTATTTTGCACAATGGCGCGCAACGACGGGCGATGCAGGTGGTCGAAATGCGCGTGCGTGACTAGAACCAGGTCGATCGAGGGAAGGTCGCGCACCCGCAATCCGGGGCGGCGCAACCGCTTTAGAACAAAAAGCCAGCGTGCAAAATTGGGATCGATGAGCACGCTGCGTCCGCCGATCTGCACGAAAAAGCTGGCATGGCCGATAAACGTAACACCTAGATCGCCGGTCCCGGCCAGGCGCGGAGTGTGCGTCTCGCCGCACCGCGGGGTGACGGCGGAGTGGCGCACCAGGCGCGAAAACTGAGTAGCGCGTTTGCGCAGAGCCGGATTGCGAAGCGTTTGTTTAATCATCCTGCTGTGAAGCTCGAGAGCAACTCACTCACTACGTTCGATGATCACTGGAAGCGTTATGGTCCATTTTAGTTCACCGAAGGCGGCTCCGGCGTCTTCAAATTTTGCCGTACGAGGTACTAGAGTAATTTCGACCTGGCGCGACGGAAAGCAAGCTGCGGAAAGTGAAAAACTGGTTCAACGTGCTCAGCCTGACGTGGCCATGGGGAAAACGTCTGAGGCGAGGTCTTGCATTGTGGTTATGCCAGAATAGCGCATGACCTCGGCAGAATCGGCTGTGCCGGCGCGCAGTTGGAATCGACTGGATGGAGTTGATCTGCTTCGCGGTCTCGCCATCTTGTTTGTGTTGATGAATCACGTCAACATGCGGCTGCTTTCCGCGGATGTGCCCTACTCGAAGGCGCTCCCCGAACAACTGGTGTCTTCGCTCGTGTGGAATGGCCAGCGGGGCGTCCAGATTTTTTTTGCCGTTTCAGGGTTTCTGATCACGTCGACAACGCTCCGTCGCTGGGACTCGCTCTCGCGCGTCAGCGTACGCGCTTTCTACCAGATGAGGTTTGCCCGTATCGCGCCTTTGCTCGTGGCGCTTCTGGCGATATTGAGCGCCCTTCATTTCGCGCACATCAATCACTTCATTGTTCCGCAGAAGACCGGAGGACTCGGTCGCGCGCTGCTCGCCGCATTCACATTTCATGTCAACGTGCTGGAAGCCCGGCGCGGCTACCTCCCGGGCAATTGGGATATTTTGTGGTCGCTCTCCGTCGAAGAAATGTTTTATATCTTTTTTCCGCTGACTTGCAGGGTGCTAGGACGCGGGAAATTGCTGGTTGTCCTGCTTTTTGCGTTTGTCATTCTGGGCCCGGTCAGTCGAGCGTGGTTTGCTCATGGAAATGAGGTATGGCGGGAATATTCCTACCTCGGAGGCATGGATGCGATTTCGCTCGGTTGTCTCACCGCACTCTTTACAGCAAAGCGACGCCTCTCACGTTCTGTTCTCACGGCTCTGGCAGGTGTGGGCGCATTCGTTGTGGGGTTCAGCGTTTGCTTCTCTCTCACGGCGGACCGCTGGGGCCTTGCTCGGACGGGACTGGATATGACGGTACTCGCGCTAGGCACCTGCATGCTCATCGCGGTCGCTGCGCAGACGCGCTGGCGAAGTCCGCGCCTATTGCGCCCAATGCTCAAACTGGGCCAGCGCAGCTACGAGGTTTATCTGACGCACATGTTCGTCGTGTTTGCTCTCTTCCAGCTGTTCGTCGCCATCGGTAAACCCATGATCGGCGTCCCGGTTCTCTTCCTTGTTGTCATTTTCTTGTCAGGGCTATTCGGCGAGCTCGTGGCCAGGTTCTACTCGGAACCCGCGAACCGTTTCTTGCGCGAACGTTGGGGAGACGGTGCTGGCAGGCTCGGTTCGGTGATTGAGCCGGCCGAAGCGGCGGTGCGCGCCGAGAAGGCACGCGACCAAGAGGTATAGGCCGCGCTTGCCTTGACGTTGATTTGCTTGACCTTGTCGCTCAGGTCATATCTAATCCGACATTGTTCTTTATCTGTTCCTTCGTTCGAGGGGAGACGTACAGCATGCGAGTTGCTTTTCTGGGATTGGGAATCATGGGGCACGCCATGGCCACGAATCTGGTGAAGGCGGGGAATGAAGTGACGGTGTGGAATCGCACGCCGGGCAAACTGGTAGAAGGCGCGGGCATCGCTCCAACTCCGGCTGCCGCAGTGCAAGGCGCTGAGGTCGCCTGGCTCTGTGTTTCTGACACGGACGCGGTTGAGGGCGTTCTGTTTGGCGCGGACGGCGCGGAAGCATCGCTGACGGAAGGCATGATCATTGCGGATTCGAGCACCATCTCGCCGTCGGCTACGCTGAGGTTTGCGGAGCGCGTGGCGAGCAAGGGCGTGGCGTGGGTGGACGCTCCCATGACCGGATCGAAGATCGGCGCGCAGAACGGGACGCTGGTGTTCATCGTGGGCGGAGACGAAGGTCAGATTGAGCGGCTGAAGCCGCTATTCGCCGCCATGGGAAAGAAGATTTTCCGCATGGGTGAGACCAGCAAAGGCCAGGCCACCAAGCTGGCCATGAACCTGCAGATCGCGCTGATCTTTGAAGGCTTCGCCGAGGCGCTAACCCTGGCTACGAAGCTCGGGGTCGACTCGCAACAACTGGTTTCGCTGATTGAGGCGACCATGGTGCGCTCGGGAGTAGTCGAGTACAAGGCTCCGTTTGTTCTGCAGCGCGATTTCACTCCGAATTTTCCGTTGCGGTTGATGCACAAAGACATTCGGCTGACGCTGGAGGCGGCGAAGGAAGCGCGTGTGAAGCTGCCTGCGCTTGAGACGGTGGAAGAAATTTACGAACTCGCAACCGAAGAGGGTCACCAGGATCTGGACTACGCCGCCACGTTAACGCTGCTGGAAAAATGGGCGGGGGTGCAGGTGAAAGGGAAGGCCGCGTAGTGCCGCTCAATCTTGCAACACCTTGGCGAACACGTCGCGGTCCACGTTGCCGCCGGTGACTACCAGGCCAACGCGTTTTCCGCGTAGCGTCGGTTTTTCTTTCAGGGCGGCAGCCAATCCCGCGGCGCCGGCGCCTTCTACTACGTTGTGGGTGTCGATGAAGTAAATCTTCATGGCCTGGGCGATTTCCTCTTCGCTCACCTGCAGCACGCGGTCGACGTTTTCTAGCACCACTGCGAGCGAGGCGTCGTCGGGGACGCGACAAGCCATGCCGTCACCGAGCAGCGTGGTGACGGGGGCGGCGATTTTTCGCCCAGCTTCAAATGAGAGCGCGTAGGCGGGGGCGCCTTCGGGAACCACGCCTACGATTCTCGTCTTCAGATTCAGGCCATTGCGAACCGCGCTGCAGGAGCAGATTCCCGATCCCTGGCCGATGGGCACGTAAACCACGTCCAGATCGGCCACAGCGGAGAAAAACTCGAGCCAGTAAGTGGCCACGCCCTTCACGATGTCGTGGTGATAGGACGGCACGAAATGCCATCCGCGCTCGGCAGCAAGCCTCTGCGCGTGCTCTTTGGATTCCTGAAAGTCGTTGCCAAACTCGATCAGGTCGGCGCCTTGCGCACGCATGGCGGCATTTTTCTCCGGGCTGTTTCCTTGTGGCACCACGATGTGCGCCGGCACCTCGAACCGGCGCGCCGCGAGCGCCACCGACTGGCCGTGATTGCCGCGCGTTGCCGTGACCAGCCCCGTGATGTGGTTCGGCCCACGAAACAGTTCCGCGGCATAAACTATGGCGGTGCGCGCCTTAAACGCACCGATGGGCGTGTGGTTCTCGTGCTTCACCCACACCTCGGCTTCCAGTCGCTCGCAGAGCAGAGGCCAGACAATCTGCGGTGTCGGCGGCATCACGGCGTAGACCAACTGCTGCGCCGCTTTGATTTCGTCGATGGTTGGCAAGGACATGGTGTGCAAAGGCGTTGCGACCAGGGACTCGTTCATCATGAAAATTCGACCTCCGACTTCAGGCGTCGGACCTCGGACCTTTGCCGACTTTATGTTGAATGGCTTTCTTCTGAACTTCGACTTCTGGCTTGTTTGTGATTGCGGCCCGCGTCCGCGGGATTCAAATTAAGGCAGGCTTACGCATCACCAAGTGTGGATCGGGTACTTCCCCGTTACCACGGTAACGGCGCAAAATCCGCTATTACACAAGTATTACAGTCACTTGCGGCGGTCCCTGATAGGTTAGCAAAAGAAGAAGTCAACGCCACAACGGGGAACGTCACTTGGATATGGAACGGCAAGATCTGGAAAAACCGCAAGCCGAACGCGACGAAATTAATTGGGTCACGGCGATCTTCATGTCGCTGTTTCACGTTGGGGCCATCGTCGCAATTTTCTTTTTTACCTGGAAAGCGCTCTTTCTTGCGATGTTCCTGTGGTGGATTTCCGGCAGCCTCGGCATCGGCATGGCCTATCACCGCCTGCTCACGCACCGCGGCTACAAGACTCCGAAGTGGGTGGAATATTTTCTTACCGTCTGCGCCACTCTGGCGCTTGAGGGCGGGCCGATTTTCTGGGTGGCCACGCATCGCATTCATCATCAGCATTCCGACCAGGAAGGCGATCCGCATTCTCCCATCGACGGCAAATGGTGGGCGCACATGGGCTGGATCCTGATGGGCAAGTCGATGCACCATGACACGACTACGCTGGCCCGCTATGTCCCCGACCTTGCGAAAGACAAGTTCCACGTCTGGATCACCAAATATCACTATGTGCCCCTGATTGTGCTGGGCGGAATTCTGTTCGCGATTGGCGGAATGCCGTTTCTGATGTGGGGCATTTTTGTTCGCACCGTGGTGGGACTACACGCCACGTGGCTGGTGAATTCAGCCACGCACTCCTGGGGCACGCGCCGTTTCGCAACGCGCGACCTTTCCACCAACAGTTGGTGGGTGGCTGTGCTCACGTTTGGCGAAGGCTGGCACAACAATCACCACGCGCATCCGACGGCCGCGCAGCATGGGTTTACCTGGTACGAAGTCGACATGAACTGGTACGGCATCTGGGCCCTGAAGCAGTTGGGCCTGGCATGGGACATCAAGCGTGTGAAGCTGGCCGAAGTGGAACGCGGCTTGGTGCCCACGCCGAATGGTCGCCTGATTACTGCGGCTATGCCGGAAGCTTCGGTGGCTGGCGACTAAACGCGATCCCACTCACCCTGTATCGTTTTGTGGTTTCAAGAAACCCGCCCCAACCGGCGGGTTTTTTCGGCTGAGAATTATGCTATCGGGCGATTCAGGAACGGTCGCTTTGATCCCAGCGTTCTTTTGCATCGTCAGAGTCCTTTGTGAGAAGCGATGTAGGAGCGCGCATGAGCGAGTTGTGAAAGGTTGGAATCGGCGGATTTCCATGCTGCCAGAAAGTCCACGTACCCGGCCGTGGCCGCCTTGACGTCGCCAGCTTGCTCGCTGGCCATCGCAATGCCGTAGAGCGGGAAGCCAGATCGTGGCCGCTCGACGAGAGCTTCCTTGTAAGCCACCTTCGCGTCGTCCCAGTCTGAAACAGCGAAGAATGCTGCTGCTTCCGTTTCGCCGACAGGCCGAATGTAGGCGGGCGGCTCGCGGTATCCCAGCGCTTTCTCCTCTTGTGAGGCTTCTGTGTATAGCTTTCTGGCGTCGTCTTTGAGATTTTTCGCTAGGAGCAAGCCTGCGCGCAATTCCAGAGACATGATGGATAAGTCGCTGACCAGCGGATCCGGCAAAGCGTCCGGCATCAGCACCAGTTTCGCAGGAGTCGCCTCTGCGGTTTTCTTGTCTTTGTCCTTGTCTTTGTCCTTGCCCTTTTCTTTTTCCTTCGCCTCCGCTTCGTCTTTCAGCCGGTTCGAAATTCGCCAGAGCTCGGCATCGAACAGCTCTGACGCTGCGTCGCCTCGAGACAGATCGTGCTGTTCGAGGGCCTGCATGCCGAGAGCGAATTGCGTCAGCTGCCGTCCCAGAAATTGAAGATTGGGAAGAGCTGGCGGCGCATCGGCGGACTTCAGCAGGTCCAGAGCCATGTTCCAATCCGCGGAGCGCAGAGCGACCGGGAGACGAGGGTTGAGGCGCGAAATGGAGTCGCGCGCCGACCAGGGATACAGTGTGCTTTCAAGCTGCCCGCGCGCGTTCTTCAGTTTGGCTGACAACGCGACCGCCTCGTTAAATTCACCTGCTTCCAGGAGGTTGGCAATGGCGTACATCAGGTTGTGCACGTAGTTCCAATCGTCGTCGACTTGAACGTGCTGTGTTTGCATGTACAGCTCGTCGACTTTCATGGACGCCGCAAACGATTCCTTCGCTTGGGCATAGTCGCCGATGCGATAGAAAATATGGCCGGGCATGTGAACCATGTGTCCCGAGGCGGGCGCGAGAGTGCCGAGAATTTCGGCGCTGTGTAGGGCCTGCTCCGGGTGGGGACTTGCCTCAACGGCATGAATCCAGTAATGATTCGCGGCAGAGTTGTCTGGATCTTCCTTCAGGATGCTTTGGAAAATCGCCAGAGATTCTTTCTTTCCCGGGCGCGGCTGGCCGTTCTCGTCATAGCCGTCGGCGAGTGCATTCGCCAGAAAAATTCGCGCTTGCATGTCCTTGGGATCGCGCTTGACGAGCTTGCGGTAGAGTTGAATTTCCTCCGACTCTTTGGTGCCCTTTTCTTTCGCTTCTTTCTTTCCTTCCTTTTCGGATTTATCGGCGGCCTCGGCAGCGGCGCTGGCTTCGATGTACAGCCGCTCCGTCCTGCTGGCGCGGCTCTTCAAGCTGACTGCTTTAGTTAACGCCAGGTCCCGGTAGTAACTGGTCTCGACCCGGTAGTTCGTTTTGTACGCCTGGTAAATCCCCCAATAACACATTGCGCACTGCGGATCGACGCGAACTCCCTGCTCGAAGGCGCGAACGGATTCGTAATCCCAAAAGTCATGGAGTAGGTTCAGGCCCTGGTCAAACCACATTTGCGCCTCCGGCGTGGCGGTAATGCGGAGGTGGGCATTTCCAATGCCGGTGAGCTTCTGAGGTGGCGGCAACTTTTCCGGAGCGACCACTTCCCGCGAACCCATAGCGTGGTTCATGGAGTGACAGTTCATTCCGCTTTGCGCGGACATCCGCTGCGCGCGGCCGACGATCAGACAGCCCGCGATCAGCGCTAACGCAGTCACTTGCCGCGATAACATCGGACGCGATCGAAATGGTCTCAAGAGTTATCTCCCATAATTTCTTCGAGGGCATTCTAGAGGAAACCGGGAGAGAAAGTGGTGGTTCGGAGAATTCCGCGCGGCGCTTTCTACACCCTGAGGATCATCACTTCGGTGGCCTTGATCAACGCGGCGGCAGTTTGGCCGCTCTTCAATTGCATTTCGCGAGCCGAACTCGCGGTGATGATCGAAGTGATCTGCTGGCCGCCGATGGAGATCTTTACCTCCGCCATGAGCCCGCTGATGCGAACCGAATCGATGCGTCCCACTAATTGATTGCGTCCGCTGACCCGACGGACGACCTGCTCGCGTTCTTTTTGCGTCTTACCGCGGGTTCGGAAGAGAAGTCTGTCGACTTCGCTTTGTGGAATGCGGTGGTGTCCGCCGGCCGTCTGTACGCTGCTGAGTTTCTTCTTGTAGATCCACTGTTTGATGGTGGGGAAGCTGATCCCCAGTTGTAAAGCCGCGTCCCGGAGCTTAAGCAACTCTAAGGCATTGCCTTCAGATTTGCCGTTTTTCCTCATCGGAAGGAAATCCTATAGTCAACATAAGTTGCGGTCAACCTGCAGAGCCTCCGACGCCGGTACAGCTTTGGGCGCGGCTCCCTGCGGAGAACCGAGGGATGAGTTCTCGCGGCCGGACGCAGGATGCTGCTCCACGTTTTAGCAACCGTCGCCCGTGAAAGCGGTAAAATCGGGCTGAACATCTGTTCGTTCATTCGTCTGTTCGTTCAATCGTCATGCGCATCACGAGCCGCCGCGGAACTATCGTGTTTTTTCTCTGCTTGGGCATCGGCCTGGTGGCGCTGGCGGTTGCGCTGAATGTGGGATGGATCATCCTCAACTGGCGCGAAGGCGTCCTGCTGTTCTTTGGAATCATTTTTTTTGCCGTGATTATTGCCGGCATGATCGTGAACACTACGTTTCTGCTGCACGAAATCCGGCGCAACGAGCAGCACGACAGCTTCATCAATGCTGTGACCCATGAGCTGAAAACGCCGGTGGCGTCGATCCGGCTGCACCTGGAAACGCTTCAGCGCCGCGATCTGCCGGAAGCGCAACGGCAGGAGTTCTACCGGCTGATGCTGCGTGATACCGACCGGCTCACCGATACCGTGGAGCAGGTTTTGCGGGCAGGGCGCGCCGGGGACAAGAAAGCGGGAAGAGAAAAAGTTGAGGTCGACTTCCGGCAGTTGGTGCGCGACTGCATGGAGGTGGCCCGCACCCGCCATCGCTTGCCTCCGGAAGCGCTGCGCTATGAGGAGGCTGGCGCAACTGCTGCGGGAACGAACGGTGCAGGAACGAACGGTGCAGGAACGAACGGTGCAGGAGTGAACGGGGTGGGAGTGCGCGTACAGGGCAGCGCCGAAGACTTGCGCACCGCGGTTTCGAACCTGCTGGATAACGCCATTAAATACTCCGGTGAAAACGTGGATGTACTCGTGCGCCTGGAAACACCCGACGAGAAGCAAGTCGTGCTGAGCGTGCAAGATCAAGGTGTGGGGCTGTCCGCGGAGGACGTCAAGCTGATCTTTCGGCGGTTCTATCGCGTCAGCCATCGCTCGCTGGCGCATGTGAAGGGAACTGGATTGGGCTTGTTTATCGTGAAGGCGATAGCGAAAAAACATGGCGGCAAAGTATTTGCTGAGAGCGAAGGCGAGGGCCAAGGTACGACCGTGATCCTGCAACTGCCGCGAATGGCATCTCCGAGGCCGACGACATGAGCCGCGTTCTGGTGGTGGAGGACGAAGAGCATCTGGCCCAGGGATTGCGCTTCAACCTGGAAGCGGAGGGTTATTCGGCCGAGGTTGTCGGCGACGGTGAGACCGCCACCGATCGCTTGCTTGGGAAAAACGAAAACTTCGACGCCGTGGTGCTCGACATCATGCTGCCTGGCAAAGATGGATTCAGCGTGGTTTCGGAATTGCGGGCGGCGCGGAATTATGTTCCGGTGCTGATGCTGACGGCGCGGGGGCGTCCCGAAGATGTGCTGAAAGGCTTCGCTTCGGGAGCGGACGATTATTTACCCAAGCCGTTCGACCTGGAAATTCTGCTGGCACGTCTGCAGGGACTATTGCGACGCACCCAGTGGGTGCGGGCCGCGCAGCCTGCGACGCAGAATGCTGCGCCGCAGAGCGGAAGCTCGGCCGCGGGCGATACGGACAGCGTAGGGGATTTCGGGAAGTTTTCATTTGGCGGGAAGACCATTGATTTCGGCGCTCTTGAATTGCGCAGCGGCAATAACACGATTCACCTTACGCTGATGGAGTCGGAACTGCTGCGCCATCTGGTGCGGAACGATGGCAAGGTGGTTTCGCGCAAACAGATTCTCGAGGAAGTTTGGGGTCTGCACGAAGACACCGACACACGCGCCATCGACAATTTTGTGGTGCGGTTGCGGCGCTATATTGAAGACGATCCGGCGAAGCCTCGCCATCTGCTGACCGTGCGGGGTGTGGGGTATCGATTTTTGGCAAGGCCCAGCTTTTAGCTGATAGCTATTGTCCGACCTCGGAGCCGCCGGACCGCAGACTTATGCGCGGCAGAGCTCTGACACTAGAGCTTCGCGTCGCTCGATGGCGATGGTGTCGGCTCGCTTAAGGACTACGCTATATACCGATAACGATAGGGCTGCCAGTACCAGGAAGAGCAGGGTGGCGATCCAAAAATTGTCGTAGACGCGCGCCAGCAGGAACGCGGCGACACCCACGGCAACGATCACCAGTTGAACTACCAGGCTGATGAGTACGGTGATCTGGGAGGCACGCTGCCGGCCGATGGTGGAGACGTCGATGCGTTTGGGCGAGTAGAGGGAAAGTAAGTTCCCCGCGGCAAAGTTCAAAGGCGCCGCAAAGAGCAGGCCCGCCAGCGTGGCTACCGTGACATCAAATGCCGGTCTGCCGTAGAGGAAGGAGATGAGCAGCCAGGCCAGCGCGGCATCGGCCAGCACAACTCCCGCGTGCATCAGGTTCTTGGCCAGCACGATCTGACTAAAGCGCGCAGGCGAGGCAAAGAAAAATTGAATGCCACCACCGTCACCGCCAAAGCTGTTGTAGACGATGTTGGTGAGCGCGAGCAGCGAGTAAGCAGCAGCTGCGGGGAAGGCCAGGTCGGGAGCACGCATGAAGTTGGTATGCCACATCGATCGCGACGGGCTCAGGCGGAAAATTGCGAGCATGAAGAGCGGTACGATCAGCGCCAGTAGCATGGCGCCGCTACGCAATAAATAGCGAACTTCTTTTTCGAACAATGCGGCCACCGTCTGAGAAAGTCCGGGCAAACTCCATCCCAGGCGCAATTCCCTGGCGTTCTGCTTCACGCCGGCAGCGGCAGCTTCGTTGAGGTTTTCGCCGCGATACTGAGCGCGTAGACGCAGATGGAGCAGGCAGCCCATCAGCGCCGCGATGCTTCCCAGGAAGAGGAAAGAACTGGCGCCAACGACGAAACGCTCGTGGACGATCTGCACGATGGCGTCAGCGGCCAAGCCGGGCGGCAGGAAGGCTTGTAGCGAGACCACCAAGTCCAGCGTCTTTTGCGTCGCGGGGCGCCGCTCGAAATGCTGCATAGCCGGGGCGATAAGCTGAATGCCGAGCATGACCAGGACAAACAGCACGCCCATGATTTCGCGTGTGCGCCGCTGCGCCAGCCAGCGATCGAGCCAGGCGAAGACCATCTGCAGGAACAGCAGGTTGAAAGCGGCGAACAGCAGCACCACGGGCACCGCCCAGATGAGCAAGAGCGGGCTGGCAGCGGCGATGCCCAGCAGCGTTCCCGTTAGCCAAAGACAGCCCAGCGCCGTGGCCGGATCGAACGAGCCATAGGCGACACGAATCAAAAAATAAGCGCGGTAGCTGAGCGGGAAGCGCAGTAGGTCGCCGGAGTCTGGATTGTTGGTGAAGGCGGTCGACATGATTGGAAAAAGTTGCCAGAAAAAGAACACCGCCCAGAACATTACAGCCAGCATCTCGGGCTTGCCTTGCGACACGAAATACCATGCGCCGAACCCGCATGCGAACGTTCCGCCCATTCCTCCCACGCCGAAAAAAATCGTCATGAGAACCCGCGAGACTACCTCCGTCTTGCCGCGCGTGGTGCGCAGGGAGTTGGAGAACATCCGCCAGCGTAGCCATGCGATGGCGGCGAGTTGGGCGCGGGTACGGAGGGTGGGAGCGATCATGTTCTTATCCCAGCCAGGAAAGTTCCTGCTCCTGGCGGGTGCCTCCTACGATGCGCAGGAAAATTTCTTCCAGCGTCAGCTTCTCGGCTGACGCTACGTCGCGAGGCGCGCCGTCTCCGGATGGGCCAGCTCCGGCTGCGAGTGCCTGGGCCTCGACTCCGGCGCGGAGTTCTTCCAAGGAGCCCTGGGCGACGAGGCGTCCTTGATGGATGATTGCGACGTGGCTGCACAGGCGCTCTACGATTTCGAGCACGTGCGAGGTTAGAAAAATCGTGGCGCCGCGCGCGATCATGCCCTGCAGCATGGATTTGAGAGTGCCGGCGGCAATGGCGTCGACGCCTTCGAAAGGCTCGTCCAGAAACAGAACCTTGGGACCGTGAATCACAGCCGCGGCCATGGCCAGCTTTTTTTGCATGCCGTGGGAATAATCGGTGACGAGTTTCTTGGGCTGGTCGGCGAGCTGCATAAAGTCGAGCAGCTCGGCGGCGCGCTGGGCGGCAGTGGTGCGGTCCAGGCCATACATGCGGCCGGCGAAGTTCAGAAACTCTGACCCGGTGAGGCGGCCGAACAGCGCCATGCCTTCCGGCACCACGCCGATCTGGCGCTTAACGTTTACCGGGTCGGCATTGAGGTCGAGCCCCAGGATTTCAATTTGTCCCGAACTGGGCGCGAGCAAGCCGGTGAGCATCTTGATGGTAGTGGATTTTCCCGCGCCGTTGGGACCGAGGAAGCCAAAGAATTGTCCGGGTGCCACTTGCAAATTAACGCCGTCGACGGCGAGCAGCTCGCCGAAGCGGCGCGTCAGGCCTTGCGTGGAGATGGTGGGTGCGGAGTTCATGAAAGCTCTGAATCTAGCACAGCTGGGGGTTTCCGGCGGGACTGGAATCAGCTGTTGTCTCTATAACGTCGAAACAGCGCAGCAAGTTCCATTTGCGATTCTTCATTCGGGATGAGTTTCTGCCAAAAGCGTGCTTTGAGTTAAGAAGGTATCCCTTGAGACTTCCGTCTGATCCGCTCGCTGCGATACAGTGGGTGCGATGAAGCGATCGTTGCAGGAGCTTGCCGAGGCCGTCGGCGCACGACTCGTAGGGGACGGGGGCGCGGCGGTGGGCGGCGTGGCCAGCATCGCATCGGCCTCGCCGGACGATCTGGTGTTCGTCGCGGATGAAAAGTATTTGACGGAGGCGTTGCAGTCCAAGGCCGGAGCGGTGATCGTCGGCGAGTTTGCGGCCGCGTCGTTGTCCAGCAAGCCGCTGCTCATCAGCGCACATCCCAAGTTGACTTTTGCCCGCGCCGGGCGCTGGCTTCAGGAGCAGAGTTCCGAGAAGACGCTTTCCAAAGCAAGTTCCTGCGGCGTGCATGCCACTGCGGTGGTGAGCCCTTCGGCGCGTCTTGGGACAGGAGTGGCGGTAGAAGCGCGGGCAGTGATCGCCGAGCAAGCGGAGATTGGTGAGAGAACGCTCATCGGAGCGGGCGCTGTGGTGGGAAGGGAAGTGAAGATTGGGAGCGGGTGCAGAATTTATCCGCAGGTTACGATTTATCCCGGGACCATGATCGGTGATCGCGTGATCGTGCATGCAGGCGCCGTGCTGGCCAGCGACGGCTTCGGGTATGTGCGCGATCGCGAGGGGCACTATGAAAAATTTCCGCAGGTGGGCCGGCTGGTGATTGAAGATGATGTGGAGATCGGCGCCAACACCACCATCGATCGCGGCGCGCTCGACGAAACCCGCATTGGGCGCGGAACGAAAATCGATAACCTGGTGCACGTCGGGCACAACTGCCAGATCGGTGAAGACGTGGTAATCGCCGCGCAGACCGGGCTTTCGGGAAGCATTGTGATTGAGAATGGCGTAGTGCTGGGTGGTCAGGTGGGCATCGGCGAGCATGCCCGCATTTGTGAAGGAGTGATGCTGGGCGGGCAGGGCGGCGTGCTGCCGAATAAAGTTTTACGTGGCAAGGGCGTGGCGTTCTGGGGAACTCCGGCGCAGCCGGTGCGGCAGTATCTGAAGCAGTTGGCCCAGCTTGCGCGGCTGGGGAAGAAGTGAAAAGGCAGGACCTCAGACCTTAGACCGCAGCCAGGACTGCGGTGGCTGAGGTCTGAGGTCCGATGTCCCAAGTCTGTTCCTGACATGGCAACTGTCGTGATTGGCGGACATTCGCGAAACGTTGGTAAGACCAGCGTAGTCGCTGGTCTGATCGCGGCGCTGCCTGAACTCGACTGGACGGCGGTGAAGATCACGCAGTATGGGCACGGCATTTGCTCGGCGAACGGGGAGGCGTGCGACTGCGCGACCGCCGACCGTTGTTGGGCGATTCTTGAAGAGCAGGACCGCTCGGGAGAGTCGGACACCTCGCGATTTCTGGTGGCGGGGGCGCGGCGCTCTCTGTGGGTCCGCACCGAGCAGGGGCGGCTGGCTGAGGCGATGCCCGCTCTGCAGGAAAAGATTGCCGCGGCACGCAACGTGATTATCGAATCGAACAGCGTGCTGAAATTTCTGCGGCCGGACTTGTACTTGACGGTGCTCGATCCGGAGACCGCGGACTTCAAGACTTCGGCGCGCGAGTTTCTGGATCGGGCGAGCGCGGTGATTCTTCACGAGGCGAGCGCCGCGGCGCGGCAGGGAGTTTCGTTAAAGCCCAGGACTCCGGTGTTTAAGATTGCGCCGCCCCCTTATGTGACGCCAGCAATTGTCGAGTTCGTGCGCGGCAAGTTGGCGGAAGTCAGCTCCGTGGGCTGAGATTGCGCCGAGCGCATTAGCCGCATGGGCGGTGCAAAACTGGTTTTGTTATGCTTTCCTACTTATGCGCAGCATTCATTTCAGCGCCTGGCTGTTGGTGGCTTTGTCGGCGCTGCTGCAGGTCCTGATTTTTCCTCTTCCCGGTCTCTACATTCTTTCCTGGTTCGCGCTGGCGCCGTTGATCCTCGCAGTGCTGCGCGCGCGTCCGGCGGGGGATCTGGAGATCGACGGTTCCGTAAAGCTGCGGGCGGCGTCTCCAGGGCAGGCGTTTCTGCTTGCCTATGCTTGCGGCGTTCTCTGGTATGCCGGGACCTGCTATTGGATTTTCGGCACCATGCGCCAATTCGGCGGGATGAGTACGCCGCTGGCGCTGCTGGCACTTTTTCTTTTCTGCCTCTATCTTGGCCTCTATCACGGATTCTTCGGCCTGCTGCTGGGCTTGACGGCGGGTCCTGGGCGGGACCATCGCCGAGTGCTGGTGGCCGCTCCGTTTCTCTGGGTGGCGACGGAGCTGGCGCGCACGCGGATCACCGGGTTCCCATGGAACCTGTTGGGAACTGCGCAGGTGGATAACGTTTCGCTCTGCCGTATCGCAACCTGGACGGGCGTTTATGGGATTTCATGCGAGATCGTGCTGGTAAACGTTGCGTTCGCGGCGGCGTTTCTGGTTCCGCGCCAAAAACGCGCTGCGCTGCTGGTGGCTGCGCTGGCTTCGGCCGCGGTGCTGCAATCGGGGCGATTGGTCGAGCCTCCGGCCGCAGTCGCGAACCGTGAAGCGCTGCTCGTACAACAGAATATTCCGATTGCCGTTCGCTGGGTTCCGGACTATTTCGACCGCACCTTGAGCGAACTGACTTCTCTGACTCTGAAATCTGCCGCGGATTCTCCCGCGCAAGTTTCGTCGCCGCAGGATTTCTCCGGAAAGGGCTCGGCAACGAAAGTTGACTTGATCATCTGGCCGGAATCGCCGGCGCCGTTCTATACCAGCGATCCAAGGTTCAGAAACGCCATCAGCGATATGGCGCGCCGGGCTGGCACCCGGGTTGTGACTGGTGCCGTCGGAACGGCGCCCTCTGCGCAGAGCGGAGGGCGTGAATTAATTTTCAACTCTGCCGCAATCGTGAGCCCCAGCGGCGAATGGACCGGCCGCTACGACAAAGTCCACCTCGTGCCCTTCGGAGAATATCTTCCGTTTCCGAGTCTGTTTTCATTTGCTGGAGGATTGACTAAAGAGGTCGGAGAGTTCGAACCGGGCCGCTCTCGCGTGCCGCTGGATGCGGGAAACGCCAAGCTCGGCGTTTTCATTTGCTATGAATCGGTGTTTCCCGATGACGTTCGGCAGTTTGCCGATCAGGGCGCACAGGTGTTCGTCAATATTTCGAACGACGGATGGTACGGCGACAGCGGCGCGTGGTCCCAGCACGTGAACCAGACGCGGATGCGCGCCATCGAAAATGAACGCTGGATTCTGAGCGCCGCCAACACTGGCCTGACTGCCTCGATCGATCCTTATGGGCGGAAGGTGGTCCAGGCCCCACGCAAGGAGCGCACCACGCTCGTCGCGCCGTATGCCCTCACCTACGTAACCACGTTTTACTCGCGCCATGGCGACTGGTTCGCGATGCTGTGTGCGATAATTTCTTTGGCAGCGCTGGTTGAGCGCTTCGAGTTTCTAAAGACCGCAAGAAAGTTGATTCGTCCTCATGACTCAGGAATTCGAACAGGAATACGAAAAGCTGCACAAGAAGGTGCAGGAACTCCGGGAGTATCTTTGACGCGGACAAACTCCGTCCGCAGCTAGCCGAAATTGATAAACAGGCCGCCGACCCGAATCTGTGGTCGAATCCGCAACGGTCCCAACAAGTGATGCGCGAGAAGAAGCGCCTGGAGCATCTTTTGGCCACGGACGCCGATCTGGTGCGCCGCGGCGAGGACATCACCGCGTACTTCGATCTCGGCCGCGAAGGCGAGAATGTGGATGCGGACTTGCGCCGCGAGATCGATGCGCTGACGGCACTGATCGACAAGCTCGAAACTGAGACGCTGCTCTCCGGCCAGAACGACGCCCTCAATGCGATCGTGACGATTCACCCCGGCGCGGGCGGCACCGAATCGCAGGACTGGGCCGACATGCTGCTGCGCATGTATTTGCGCTGGGCCGAGCGCCGGGGATTCGAAACCGTTCTCTACGACTACCAGCCCGGCGAAGAGGCGGGACTGAAGTCCGCGACCTTTGCGGTGAACGGCGAATACGCGTTCGGACTTCTCACCAGCGAAATTGGCGTGCACCGGCTCGTGCGCATTTCGCCGTTTGATCAGGCGAAGCGGCGGCATACTTCATTCGCCAGTGTCTACGTCTCGCCCGAAATCGACGACAGCATCGAAATCGTCATCAAGCCGGAAGACATCCGTACCGACACTTACCGATCAAGCGGCAAGGGCGGCCAGCACGTAAACACAACCGATTCTGCCGTGCGCATCACGCACATCGCCACCGGCCTGGTTGCAAGCTGCCAGAACGAGCGCTCGCAACACAAGAACCGCGAGCGCGCCATGAGCATGTTGCGCTCGAAGCTGTATGAATTCGAGATGGAAAAAAAGCGCACAGCCACAAAGAAGATCGAAGACTCGAAACTCGATATTGAATTCGGCTCGCAGATACGCTCCTACGTGCTGCAGCCTTACCGCATGATCAAGGATCACCGCACGAAAACCGAGGTCGGCGACGTGGATCGCGTGCTGGATGGGGATCTGCAGCCCTTCATCCGCGCGTATCTGCTGGCGCGGCGCGCGGAGAAGCAGTGATGGCTCAAGCGTGAAATCAAGAGCTCAACCACAGAGAAGACGGGGGACACAGAGGAAACCCGTCGGCTTCGCTCAGGGCACGCTCCGGGCGGTTAAGCTGGGCCCGCGCTTCTTGCGGGCGTTTCAGTTTGCCGCCGAGAAGCATGCCGGGCAAACTCGCAAGGCGTCGACGATTCCCTACATCGCGCACCTGATGGGCGTAGCGGCGCTGGTGCTCGAAGCCGGAGGCGACGAGGATCTCGCCATCGCCGCCCTGCTGCATGACGTAGTAGAAGATTGTGGCGGGGCGCCGATGTTGAAGGAAGTGCGCCGCCGTTTTGGCAACCGCGTGGCCCATGTGGTCGACGGATGCACTGACTCGGACACCGATCCCAAGCCTCCGTGGCGGGAACGCAAGGAAAATTATCTGCGGCACCTGCGGCGGGCCGATTCCGGCACGCGCCTGGTTTCCGCGGCGGACAAACTGAATAATATTCGTTCGATTCTCACCGACTATCGCGAGATCGGGGAATCTGTTTGGGCACGGTTCAACGGTGGCCGCGAGGGCACTCTTTGGTACTATCGGGCTTTACGGGACGAATTCCGGCGGGGCAAAGGGAACCGGATTGTCCGGGAGTACGAATTGGCGGTGAGCGAGTTGGAGAAGGCGGTGGAAGGACGTCCTGATTGATCGACAACCGATAATTCCATGGCGCGCATCATCGATCAAATCCGCGCATCAAAGCTGCCTTCGAACATGATGCAGTTTGCCGCAAAGGGAGCGCTCAATGTCTCGCCGGCGGAGAACATCGAAATTCTGGTCTACCTGGCCAAGCACAACAAAGTGTTCGGCGATTTGGCTCGCATGACCCTGGCGGGCTGGGACGAGAAAGCATCGTTGCAGGCGGCTTCTGATCCGCAGACGTCGCGCGAGGTGCTGGATTATCTGATTTCCCCGGACAACCTGCGTCCCAAGCTGCTCCCGGCGCTGCTGGAAAATCCTTCCGTGCGGGAAAGCGAATTGGCTAAGTTTGCCATCTCGGCTTCGCAGGAGTCGATTGCCATGATGCTGCGCAGCCCGCGCTTACGTGCTGCCGTATGGGTGCTCGACGCGCTCAAACCGAATCCCTACTTGAAGAAAGAACAGTCGGATGAGATCCAGTTGCTGATGAAGGGTGGAGAGGTTGCCGCGCGAGGCGATGAGCCTACGCCGGAACCTACGGTCGAAACGATTGTCGAGCCAGCTACCGAACCGGTTGCCCAGACAGCTCCCGCGCAAGTTGCCTCGCCAACTTCTCCTCAACCAGTTACGGCGCCGGCTCAAGCGACAGCCGTGACCCCGACCGCGGCGCCTAGTCCTGTCGCCGAAAGCGGGGCAACAACTTCCGAAGAAGATGAAGCGATCTCGGCCTATTTCTTCAACCATGCGACCGAAATTGCTGCCGATGAGGGGAAACCATTTCAAGCCATCGGCGGGATCGTAGAACTGCTCGGCTCCGACTTCTTCCCGGTTTCTCCGGCCCAGGAAACCGTGAGCGAACCCGAGCCTGCACCGGCACCCGCGTCGGCGGAAAAGGCGGAGGAGGCTCGAAAGGCGATACTCCCCAAGAAGCCGCCGGAGGACGCAACCAAGCGCGTGAACACGGTGCAGAAAATTAATGCGCTCGATGTGAAGGGCAGAATCCAGCTGGCGCTCAAAGGTAACAAGGAGGAGCGTTCGATTCTCGTACGCGACGGCACCAAGGTGGTCGCCCTCGCGGTGCTCGAAGCGCCCAAGCTGTCCGATGGGGAAGTGGAAAAATTTGCCAGTCAGAAGAACGTGCTGGAAGCCGTGTTGCGGCAAATTCCGCTGAAGCGCCGCTTCATGAAAAATTACAAAGTCGTCCGGAACCTGGTGGCGAACCCGCGCACACCGCTCGATCTGGGCCTGGGTCTCATGAAAAACCTGCTGTCGCAGGATCTGAAGAACATTTCGAACAACAAGGAGATTTCCGAGACCATCCGCAAGCTGGCGATGAAAATGTTCCAGCAGAAAGAAGAGCAAGCGAACAAGAAGTAAGGCAGGTCGATCCCTTGGGTTCCATGACACAACGTCTCCCATGTCACAACCGGATCCCATCACCGAACTCTTGCAGCGCGCCAAGACCATTGCGGTGGTCGGGCTCTCGAATAATCCTCTGCGGCCGAGCCACGGTGTCTCCGCTTACATGCAGAGCCACGGCTATCGCATCATCCCGGTGAATCCGAAGATCGAATCATGCCTGGGCGAGAAGGCCTACCCCTCGCTGCTTGACATTCCTGAGAAAGATATCCCGGGGAGAATCGACATCGTGAACATCTTCCGGCGGCCGGAATACGTGGAAGAAATCGTTGATCAGGCAATCCAGCTGAAAGTGCCCGCAATCTGGATGCAGGAAGATGTAATTCACGAAAAAGCCGCAGAGAAAGCACGCAAGGCTGGACTTTTTGCGGTGATGGACCGCTGCATCCTGAAGGAGCACCGGGCGCGGCTACGTTAAGTTTGCGGCGCCAACCCCGACAAAAACTACGCTCGCGTCGTCGCGAACGCCCGCGCCGTTGGCGAATGCGCGGACATCATCCACGATGCTGATCGCGGATGCTCCCGGTTTGGCTGTGTGCTCTGCCAGCCGTTCCGGGCCATATTCTTCTTCGTTTGCATCCACCGCTTCGGTAATGCCATCGCTGTAAAAAACCAGTCGTGAGCCTTCGGCCAGGTTGATCTGGCATTCCGAATAGTCACCGCCCAACCCCAGCGGCATTCCGCGTTCGGTATCGAGGAATCGTGCGCCTTTGTCATCCATCAGCAGCGGGCGTAGATGCCCGGCATTCGCGAAAGTCACGGTTCGGGCGGCCGGATCCAATACCGCGTAGACCATGGTGACAAACTTGCCCGCAGGGAAATCGTCTGCCATCAAGCGGTTGAGTTTGGTCAGCACCTCGCCGGGAGTGCGGCAAGCCTCCGCCAGCGATCGCAGCATTCCGCGAGTGGCCGACATCAGCAGCGCGGCCGCAGTGCCTTTGCCCGAAACATCGGCGAGCACCAACCCCCAGCGGCCGTCAGGAAACGGGATAAAGTCGTACCAATCGCCGCCCACCGAGCGTGCCGGAACGCTCAAGCCGGAAACCATGAAGCCGGGAATGTAAGGAGAACTTTTCGGCAGCAGCGCCTGTTGAATGGCCTGCGCCTCCATCGCTTCGCGGCTCAGCACCTCGCGCTCGGCGCGCTCCGATTGGAAGCGGCGCGCGTTGTGCACGGCAATCGCAATGTGATCGCACAGCGCGCGTAGAATCCTCAACTGCTGGCGCGGAAACGCGTCCAGCTCGGGATGCGATGCGGTGAAGACTCCCACCAGCCTCTCGCCCACGTGGAGCGGAATGGCCACCTCGGACAGCGTGGATTCCTCACAGCCGATGTAGTACTGGTCTGCGCGCACATCCGGAGCGTAGCGCATCTGCCCGGTGGAGGCGACGTAACCGACCATGCCTTCCTTGCCGATCTTCAGGCGGTAACCTTTGCAGTTTCTCGTGCATCCGTGCACGCCCGCCATCACCATCTCGCCGTGCTCTTCGTCGTGCAGATAGACACTCGCTTCTACACAGCCGAAGGACTGCGCGACATCGTTGACCACGTTGTCAATCAACTGATCAAGATCAAGGATGGATGTGATCTTCTGCGCGGTTTTTTGCAGGCGTTGCAACTCCTGCAGCAGGTCCGAAGACACAGCCGAGACTGATGCAATGCTCGGAGCAATCTCGTTGACACGGATTCCTGAAGTTGTAGCCATAGAACCAGCTTGCGAGGTGCGAAGATGCCCAGAAATGCCAGACTCACGCGAACCGTACCCTGCTTTAGACACGCGGGGACGAGGCTACGATTCTTTCTTTGCGTGGCTCTCGGACGTCTTCTGCGAGTCGAATGAGGTGTTCGCGCGTCCCGCGCGCAGGCGCTCGATCTCTTCCATCCTTTCACGGATGCGTTTTTCGATTCCTTCCCCGGTGGGCCTGTAGTAGACGCGGCTGCGCAGGTTATCGGGCAAACATTGCATATCGGCGACCTTGCCCTCGACGTCGTGGGCGTACTGATATCCCTGGCCGTATCCGAGTCCCTTCATCAAGCTGGTGGGAGCATTGCGCAGGTGCAGCGGTACCGGATCAGCTGCAGTTTGTTCCACGTCGTGCTGCACGTCGCCGTAAGCCGTGTAGAGAGCGTTCGACTTGGGTGCAACAGAAAGATAAACGACGGCTTGAGCCAGCGCCAGGTTTCCCTCAGGCATGCCGATAAAATCGACGGCATCGCGCGCCGCCATGCACAGGGCGAGAGCGTTAGGATCCGCAAGTCCGATATCTTCCACGGCCATGCGCACCACGCGGCGCGCCACGTAGAGCGGATCTTCGCCGGCTTCGAGCATGCGCGCCAGCCAGTAAAGCGCCGCATCGGGATCGCTATTGCGTACCGACTTGTGAAGCGCAGATATAAGGTTGTAATGCTCTTCGCCAGACTTGTCGTAGAGCAGAATCCGTTTCTGCAGCGCATCGTGCACGATGGAATCGGTGATCTCGGTTGCTCCGTCGACGGGTACGACGGGTGCCCCATTTCTCGCGTCTTTTGCGAGAAGTGGGGATTTCGCCAGCGAGGCCGCAACTTCCAACACGTTGTACGCACTCCTCGCATCGCCGCTGGTGTAACTGGCAATCTTCTTCAGCGCCTCGTCAGAAGCGCTCAACTTTATCGAGCCCAGTCCGCGGATTTCATCGGCGAGCGCGCGCCGGAGCAGTTCAACAATCTGCTCTTCCGCGAGCGGCTTCAACACATAAACCCGGCAGCGCGAGAGCAAAGCGGAATTAATTTCGAACGACGGATTCTCCGTGGTGGCGCCGATCAGCCGGATGTTGCCCTTTTCCACATGCGGCAAAAATGCATCCTGCTGCGCTTTGTTGAAGCGATGGATTTCGTCGATGAACACGATGGTCCGCGTGCCGTACTGTCGCGCCCGTTCCGCGTCGGCCATGACCTGCTTGATTTCCTTGATGCCGGCCAGCACCGCCGAGAACTCGATGAACTCCGCCTTCGTCATGCTCGCGATAATCTTCGCGAGAGTAGTCTTGCCGGTCCCCGGCGGTCCCCAGAATAAAATCGAGCCGGCATCGTCGCGTTCAATCTGTGCCCGCAGCGGCTTGCCGGGACCGAGCAGGTGTTCCTGCCCCATGTACTCCTCCAGGGTGCGCGGCCGCATGCGATCCGCCAGCGGACTGCTCCGGTCGGCAGGACCTGCATTCGGAATAGGCTGGAACAAGCTCACAGATTCATTTCACCACAGAAACCCGAGCAACAGGGACCTTAGACCTCAGCCTTCGGCCCTCAGCCCTCAGCGCTCGCTTCCGGTTTCTCGGTTTGCTGGAAGTCATCTCATGAATGGTTTTGGGAAGGGCACGGCTTCAGCCGTGCCACCCATTGGCTCGCCACCCGGCTTTAGCCGCTGAGGCTTCGCTCGTCTCCGGCCCTCGAGAATTTATGAGAGGGCCTCTTGTTATTCTCCAGCAATCCTCGCTTCGAGGTAAGCAGTCGCGCTCCGAGGTAACCCTGCCCCCGTTACCGGGGTAACGACTCCCACACAACATTCTCGTGAGGATGGCAAACCCGCCGCGATACCATGCAGGAGTCCCTCCCTCCAAGACACGAATCCACCAGTTTGCCCGCTGCGCGCCCTTGCCCATGGAGAACGAAGAAAGTAAACGCTTTGGCCGTTATGAGATCGTCGGCGAGCTGGGCCGCGGTGCCATGGGTGTCGTCTATAAGGCGCGTGATCCCCAGATTGATCGCCTGGTCGCGCTCAAGACCGTGGCGCTGCACGGGCAGGAACCCGAGCAAGACGAAGAATTCCGCCGCCGATTTTTCTATGAAGCCCAAGCTGCCGGACGCCTGCAGCATCCCGGGATAGTCGCCATTTTTGACGCCGGCGAAGATCCAGAAACTCACAATCCTTACATCGTGCTGGAGTATGTCGCCGGTGAGTCGCTCAACCGGATTCTTTTCCGCGAGAAGAAACTCCCGCTGCCCAGAGCGCTGCGCCTGGCCGAGGAAATCGCCACCGCCCTGGATTACGCCCACGCGCAAGGCGTGGTGCATCGCGATATCAAGCCGGCCAACATACTGATCACGGAGGGCGGCCACGCCAAGATTGCCGACCTGGGCATCGCCAAGCTGAACCTTGCTTACCACACTTTGCCTGGCCGTGTTCTCGGCACTCCCGCTTTCATGGCTCCCGAGCAACTCTCCGGCGAAGGCGTCGACGGCCGCTCCGACCTGTTTTCCCTGGGCGTGATTCTCTACGCCATGGTTACCGGGCATTCCCCGTTTCACGGGAACAGCGCCACCACGGTTTGCTTCAAAGTTGTTAATCGCGAACCCGTGCCCGCCAGCGCCCTTGACCTTGATCTTCCCCGGGCCCTGGACGCAGTCATATCGCGCGCCATTGCGAAAGATCCCAACGCCCGCTACCAGCGTGGTTCGGACTTTGCCGACGACTTGCGGTTACTGCAACAGCAACATCAACCAGGGTCGACCACTACATCCTTGAGCGCCGCCTTGCGGGCTGGGACGCCACGGGCGAGCCGCGCTTTTGCGGCGGGAAAACAACCGAAGTCTTCCGGGGTGCGCGAATCTCCCCTACGTTGGGTGATCGTGGGAGCGGCGCTGGTGCTCATGCTCTTCGTCTTCGACGGAAACCCGGTCCAAAAATTCACCGCCTCCCGGAAAACCATCGCCGAGGCGCAGATAAGTGCCCCATCCAGCCCGAATCGTTTGGGCGAGGCGAACGCGGCCGGCGCGCAGCCCCTGCCCGAACCCGGCGCACCGCCCGCAACCATCTCTTCCACTGCCCCAACTGCCCCCGCCATCAATGCTCCCGCGGGAACTGTCGCTGCCAAATCTCCGCCGCGCGTTGGTCTGGTCAAGACTTCATCCGCCTCGCGCGTTTCATCTCCGGCATCCGGCGCGACCCTGGAGTTAGCCGTACAGCATCAGTTCAAAGAAGCCACTCTCTCATTATGGATTGATGACAAGCTGATGCTCACTCAGCCTTTGCATGGAACGGTTCGGAAGCACCTGATTGTTTTCAACGGCATCCAAGGTGCCAACTCTGAAACCGTACGCGTTCCAGCGGGAGCCCATGTCGTCCGCCTGCGCGCTCAGTCCGCAGACCGATCCATCGACCTCTCAAAGACCATCTCTGTTGCGTTCACTCGTGGCGACAACCGAACGCTTCAAGTCACATTCAACAATCACAATACGGCCATGAATCTGATCTGGCAGTAGATGATCTGGTGTAAGGGCGGACACGCTTGCCCGTCGCCCTTGTCTTTAGATGTTGACCTGCACTTTGATGTTGACCTGCAGAACAGACACTCTCAATCCGAGGTCCGGCTTTTCATTTTCGCTGTCTCGCCGCTTCGTACAAAATAATGCTTCCAGCTACGCCGGCATTGAGCGATTCGACTTGCGGCGCGTGAGGAATAGCCACGACCTCGTCCATTTTTGTTATCAAGCCGCGCCCCAGACCGGAGCCCTCGCTGCCGATGAAGACTGCCAGCGGCCCGGTGAGATTCGCCTGATCCAGAGGCACACCCTTATGCGAAGAAGTTGCGATCAGACGCACATTTTTTGCCCGAAGCATCGTGACAACGTCTTCGAATCCGGCGGGGGACGGCGCCGCGACCACAGGCAAGCGGAAAATAGATCCAGCCGAGGCGCGGACAGCTTTTGCGTTCAGCGGGCTCACCGTGCCCTCACCCAAAATAATTCCGGCGCTGCCGAAGGCCTCTGCCGAGCGGATGATCGTCCCCAGATTGCCTGGATCCTGCAGGCCGGCGAGCGCCACAATCGGTCCCACCTGCAATCGTTCTTTCTCCAGAACATCGTCCAACGAAAATTCTTTCAAACGGACGAGAGCCGCCACGCCCTGGGGCGTTTCGCTGGGAACGGACGCATCGAAGAGCTTGTCGGGAAGCAGCAAAGTTTCAACGTGGTTTCCGATCTGCGGCAACAGGCGCTCCGCGCGGTCCTGCGCCGACTCACGAAAAAAAACCGCCCGAAACCGCAAGCCACTGCGGATGGCTTCTTCCAGCATGCGCAGGCCTTCGATGGCGCAATCTCCATCGGCAGTCCGCTGCGCGCAGGAAAAAGCCTGCCGCAGTTGCTTCAACAGCGGATTGTGGCGCCCTTCAATGCGCCGCAGTCGCGGCTGCGAGCGCGCGGATTCACGGGTTCCGGTCATGTGTCGGCGCAACTCCTGCCCTGCCTTGGCTCAACTGGCTCAGCTCAAACCTGAGATTGTACTGTGTCGCCCTAGTCTATTAGTCTAAGGCAGGACGCCGCGAATGCATCGAATTGCTATCCTCGCCCTCGCGCTAACCGCTCTGCTCGCGGTTGCAGCGTCAAGTCAGCCTGACTCTCCTCCTAGGGTTCGCTTTTCCCTCTATGCTCCAGCCCAAAAAGACCCTCCGGTCCACATCGTGGGCCTAGAATATGACGAGAGTGAGATTCGGTTCGTACTGTCGAATGCATCCGACAAGCCTGTGGTCGCCGTGATCATCGGTCGCGTCGATATCGTGCCGCGCGGATGTACGGTAAAGCCTTGGACCGAACCGTATCGGCCTGTTAAGAACTTTAGCGCTGACGGCTTTAAGGTCAACATCAAGCCTCGTGACCAAGGGGCTGCAGCCCGAGCGGGCATTATTATGATCGGGACGGCGCCCCCGGCCCCCGGCTACCCTCACTACCCCAAGAGGGAATTTCACACAGCGCGATGGGCCGAGGCTGCTTATGTGGAAGCTCAGTTCGGCATTACTGGCGTGTTCTTTGCAGACGGAACGGCGTGGCCGGCGCAGATTGCGTTCCTAATGCACGACGATTTCGACCCTTCCCACCCTTCCCCGGCTGAAATCACTTCGATGTCTGCCTTGCACCATGCGGATCCTTTCGATCGGTCGCTGGCTGAAGGCGATGATGCTAAGTGCACCGACGTCGTGACTGTGACAAACGCTTTAGACTCAGTGAAAGAGGTTGTTTTCGAACACGAAGGCCCAGAAGTTCCGAATCGCGGAGACATCGCGGACGCACTTCCTCACCTGCACTTCACCTGCAGGCTGGCGGGGCCGAAGGCCATTTGTCAATTGCCTGTAGAAACAAACCATCGGAATGAACCGCAGGCGCGCCTTGAAACAGACGCGCGCGAATAGTTTCCGCACTCTTGGCGTAATGGCAGTCACCGCATGATACGCTGCTGTGCCGATCTCTTAATCCCAAGCTTCAACGGTTTGCCGTATTATGATAGTTTCACACTCTAATTTCACCCACGCTGTAGCCAATGGGAAGGGGTTGCTGTGCGCGCCGAGATCGTCAAGATTAATAGCGAGAATCCGGAATTATCACTGGTGAAATACGCCGCCGATCAGATCCGGGCGGGCGAGGTGCTGGGGATGCCGACCGACACGTTCTATGGCCTGGCCGCCGATCCCTTCAACCTGCGCGCGGTCGACAAGGTCTACGACATCAAGACCCGCTCGCGCCACAAGCCGCTCTCCCTGCTGATTGAGAGCGTCGACCAGGCCGAGGAACTGGCCAAAAAGCTTCCCGAAGAGTTCTACGCCTTGGCGCGAAAATTCTGGCCCGGGCCGCTGACCGTGATCGTGAAGGCGGGATCGCGCCTGCCTCTGAAAGTGACGGCCAACACCGGCAACGTGGCCTTGCGCGTGCCCAGCGCGAAAATTCCGCTGGCCGTGGTTACCGCGGCCGCGATTCCGATTACGGCGACTTCCGCAAACTTGAGCGGCGCGGCGGAGTGCACTACAGCCGAGCAGGTGCACGACCAGCTTCACGGCCGCATCAGCATCATCGTCGATGGCGGCACCTCTCCGCGAGACATCCCGTCCACGATCATCGATCTTTCCGATGGAGAGACGCGCTGGCGAATCATTCGTGAAGGGGCCATCCCCAAAGAAGAGATTTCCAGGTTTTTCGCCCAAGGATGAAGGACGATACTGCCAACCAGTTGGCCAGCCGGTCTGCGAACCAGGCTGCCAATCGGTCTTCGCGTTTGCGGTTCCTGCGGCTGACTGCCTTGGTCTGTGCAGTGGCGGTGGGGTGGCTGGCGGTCACGGCGGTTCGCGTGATTCACACCGCATCGCTGGAGCAGACACAGCACGCCGATGCGATCGTCGTCTTCGGTGCTGCCGAATACTCTGGACATCCGTCGCCGGTATATCGTGCCCGGCTCGATCACGCCTACGCTCTGTATCAACAGGGGCTTGCTCCCGTCATCATCACGACCGGCGGAGCCGGCGGCGATCCTAAGTTCAGCGAAGGCGAAGTGGGCCGCATCCACCTGATGGAACGCGGCGTCCCGGAGCGAAATCTGATCGCGGAAACTCAGGGGCACGACACCGCGGAATCGTCCGTGCGCGTGGCCGTGATCATGCGCGCCAACGGATTGCACAGCTGCGTAGCCGTGAGCGACGCTTATCACGTATTTCGCATCCGCGAACTGCTGGAGCACGAGGGCATCGGCCCCGTCTACGTGGCCCCGCGCCCCGACTCCAAGCCCCACGGCCTCGGCCAGCGCCTGCTCGCCGTCCTGCGCGAAGCCATCAGCTATTTGTCCTGGCGAGTAGGCATGCCTTAGAGGCGGGCTTCGGGTTTTGGCTATCGGGCTTCGGCCTTCTACGTTGTTCCGCAAATCGTCGGGGCTTGGACTTTGAAGAGGGGTGGTCCAACAACAGCATTTGCATTTCGGAACGTGCACTGCGCGGCCAGAGCCCGAAGCCCGAGAGCCGGAGCCCGAAGCCCGAAGCCCGCTTTTCTCACCAGCCGTTGCGTTCCCGTAAGTTCGTGACGTGCGCTACATGATGCTTGCCATGCCAGGCATACATCGCTAACGTTTTCTCCAGGCTCATCAGCCCTAACTCAGGATGGCGAAAGCTACGCTTCCAATCCTCCGGCTTGAGCGAGCGCAACAGGCGCACCCAGCGATCATGCAAAGAATCCAGCAACGTCAGCGACACCTCGATCGGTGTCGATTTCGTGTCTGACAATTCAGCCCAAAGCTGCTGCTCGTAGGGCTTGATGGTCGGCTCGACCTCCGTGAGCGCCAGCTTGAAGCGGATGTAGGCGTTCATGTGGCTATCGGGTACGTGGTGCGTGACCTGCCGCACGGTCCATCCCCCGGGGCGGTAGGGCGTGTCGAGTTGGGCGGGGAAAAGGCCCGAGACCGCAGCGCGCAGGTTTGCCGGCGCGCGCGAAATGTCGTCTACAAGGGTCTGTTTCAGGTCCTCGGTTAGAGCTCCTTCGAAATGAAACTTACCAATGGGATAACTCAGGTCGCTCATTCTGTCTCCGTCGATTTTAGTCACCGTCGAGATTAAGACGTAACTAGTCCTGTCTACAGATGACCACGCGGCCAAGCAGGTTTCAGAACGACGCCCTCAGAAAAGACGTTCTTGGAAGGCGACCCGGCCAACCGGCGCTGGGGCAGTTGTCTTGTAGGGAGGCCATTGCGGAGCTTCCCGAGGCTCAGGTGGCCGCCCGAGCCAATGGCTCAGGCTGGAGCCCAGCCTTGTTTCGGGGCTCGCCAGCAGGCCGTTTAATCGATTCATATCACGTGTTTAAGTGATTTATAACAAACGACTTAGCGTCAGTTTTTCGCACAGGGTTGGGCCGGCGTAAGTCCGTATTGACTGAGTCGCTTAGGTTGCCATTGCACCGATGACGGTGCATGGCATAGTCATTCCCAAGCAGGACGGTTGACAACAGCATATAAGCATATATACTACCAATCATATAAACGTGTATATGACTAAAAGTGAAATCTCCGAACCAGAAACCACCCGTCTCACGATTACCTGGTCCAAGGAGGCCGATCACGCCTTGCGCACCTTTCTCGGTTCCCAAGGCATGAAGAAGGGGGATCTCTCGAAATTCATTGAGGAAGCGGTCCGCTGGCGCATTTTTCATCAGACCGTCCGTGAAGCCCGCGCAGCTTTCGCCGACGTTTCTCCGGCCGAGCTCCAGAAGATGATTGATGAGTCGGTTGAAGACGTCCGTGCACAACACTACCGCGAGCGCGCCCAACGGCCTTGATGCGCCTGATCCTCGACACCAACATCCTGCTTTCCGCTCTTCTGTCTCCTATCGGCGCGCCCGCCAAGCTGCTCGAAGCTTGGGAGCGGAAGAAGTTCACGCTGGTGGCCTGTGACGCCCTGATCGCGGAACTCCGCGACGTCGCCGCTCGACCGTTTTTCCGGACGAGACTTCGCGCGGGCGCCGCCGAGTTGCTCGCCGCGGGCGTTCGGGATTTCTCTCTCTTTTGCCGCGATATCGCCTCCGGCCCCGTCGCGCCGGACCCCAAGGATACATATCTGCTCGCGCTGGCTGAAGCCAGCCAAGCTGACTTTCTCGTGACCGGCGATAAAGAACTTCTCTCTCTCCAACATCACAAATCGACTCGGATCATTACTCCCGCCGCGATGGTCGACACTCTGAAGATCGTGCGCGATCGAGACTCTGAAAGCCCAGAGCAGTAAGGAAATACTCAGTTCACATTTGTCGTTTGCCTCGCCAAGATCCCGAACCCGCTCAGTTAACTACAGCCCATAGTGCCTGGGCCCGCACCACCACATTCCCGCCGGCTTTGAATTTCGGTTCCTCCATGCTCCGGGTTTGGTGCATCAAAGTACCGTTTTGGGCTAAACTCTCTCTGCTGTTGCGTTTAGCTCCACGATCTTGGAGTAGACACCGCCGCTTCGGGATCGATCTCGGGGGAACTATGCCATCTTCGGTCTGGTCGGGTCACTTAACGTTCGGACTCATCTCCATGCCTGTGCGTTTATTTTCGGGCGCGCGCAGTTCCGGCATTTCGTTCAACATGCTGCACCGCACGGACAAGTCGCGGCTGAAGCAGCAATACATTTGCCAGGCCGAAGGCGTTGTCGTCGAGCGCAGCGACATGGTCAAGGGCTACGAATTCCGCAAAGACGAATACATCATCATCGAGCCCGACGAGATCAAGAAGATCGAGCCGCAGACCGCCAAGACTATGGAGATCCTCGAGTTCGTCAAGACGAGCGAAGTCGATCCCGTGTATTTCGAGTCGTCGTATTACATGATGCCGGAGGAAGCGGGACGTCGTCCCTACGCGCTGCTGACCAAGGCTTTGGAAGAAAGCGAATATGTGGCCATCGCCCAGATCACGATGCACAACCGCGAGTACACAGTGTTTCTGCGTCCGCATGAAGGCGGCATGATGCTGCACACCATGTATTACGCCGAGGAAGTGAAAAAGGTGGAAGGCTTCGGCGCGCCCGATGTCGAATTGAAGGAAGCGGAAGTAAAAGTAGCGCACCAACTCATCGAAGCCTTGGCCGACGAATGGAATCCCGAGAAGTACAAAGACAATTTCCAGGAAAATTTGAAGAAGCTGATTGAGACCAAGCTCGAAGGCGGCGAAGTAGCGGAAGTTGAGCAGCCCAAGAAACTGGCTCCGGTCGTCGACCTGATGGCCGCGTTGAAGCAGAGCCTGGCGCAAATGGAAGGCAAGAAGAAGCCGGCAGCCACCGCTGGTACGGAAGCGCCAGCAGCCGCGGCTAAGTCGCGCCGCGGACGGTAGAACCGGGCTTCGGGCTTCGGCTTTCGGGCTTCGGCCTCCCCGGACGAGGGCGTCCGGGGCTCCACGAGTCTTGGTCCTTCCGCCTTCGGCCCCGCCCTACCGAATTGTCGCCAAGGCATCTCCCCGTACGTGTAACGCATCCATCTCTGAAATCTGAAATCTGAAATCTGCAGTCTGAAGCCAAGGCTGAAGCCCCGAAAGCTGAAGCCCGAAAGCCGACGCCCGAAAGCCGACGCCCGAAGCCCGCTCTTTTGCGCGGATCGCCGCCAATGTTTACAATAGTCGCTTCGTCTTCGATCACTTGAAATTAGAAATCATCTCTCCGGGGTGCTGATGAGTTTTCGAAATAAAAGCTGGCTGGCGGCGATGGTAATTGCGCTCTTGATTTGTGTCGCCTGCGGCCAGATCTATCGTCCAGTGGTGATCCCCATCAACAATATTCCGCCGAGTCCCGGCGATTTTCATGCCGTGTTCTCCCTGAATACCAACGCCTTCTACGGGCTTGATCAGAATCCCGCCAATCCGCCCGTTCCGCCGCTGATTCCGACCTTGGTCTACGGTCCCGGTTCGGCGATGCAGGTCGACGTGGGCGGCGACACCGACCTGGGAATCGCTACCCTTGTAGACGGAAGCCTGAGCGGCGCCAATCCTACGCACGGCGTCAGTCTGCCGAATTTCAGCCGGGTGTTTGTGGCTAGCGCCGGCAGCGCCCTTGCTCTCATTCCATGCGCGTCTCCCACGGCATGCCCCAACGGACTGGACGCGATTTCTTCGTTTGTTCCGGCTACGCAATCGGCGTCCTCGAGCGGCATCGGAGCCGCCACCGTGGTCAGTTATCCCAACCTTCTTCCCAACCCCACTCCCAACTCGCCGCCCCTGTTCTGCCCCTACCTGCCGGATTTCGTCGCGGCCTCGCAGAGTACGACGGTTTACGTAGCCAACTACGGAGTGGAGAACGCTCCGCCGATCTGTAATCCCAACAGCCCGCCTGGGGCTCTGACGACCAGCACGGATTCCATCACAGTGGTTAACGCGTTGAGCAACGTCATCACCAACATGGTTTACCTGTCTGCTGGGTCGAACCCAGTGGCGATGGCACAGGTGCAGACACCGAACGGCAACAAGCTCTACGTGCTCAATCAAGGAACCAGCACGATTGCCAGTTTCTACACCCTCGATATGACGCCCACCACGACGACTGGAACGGTTGCCGGGTTCTCCGGGACGACGCCGGTGTGGGTTGTGGCGCGCGGCGATGGCCAACAGGTCTACGTGCTGAGCCAGGGTGATGGCCAACTCTGGACCATCAATGCGGCGACCGATACGGTCATCGGCAGCGTGTCTGTGGGGGCGGGAGCGAATTATGTTCTCTATGATCCGAATCTGAACCGGCTTTACGTCACCAATCCAAACAACAGCACTGCGTATACTTTTTCCGTCGCCGGGAACGCCCCGTCGCTGCTGAACGCCTGCGGAATCCCAGCATTAGGATCAGGCAGCTCCGCCTGCCTCCCGGCGGCCTACACCAGTGGAAACTTTCCATCTTGCGTCAATCCCTGTCCCATGTCGGTGGCGGCCCTGCCCGATGGCACGGAAGCATATGTCGCAAGTTACCAGCTGGGCTATCAGCTGGTGTCGGCCCCTCCAACCTCAAACCCGGGCTGCATGGACCCGAACATCACCACCCCGACATCGCCGACTTCCGTTCCGGCGTGTTATGTGGCTGCTTCGGTGACGGTGCTCGACGCGCTGTCGATGGCGATGACGAGCCAGATTTCAGCCATGGCGGCGGCTCCCTCCGGCGAGATTGTGGCCGTTCCCGAGGTGGCGAACTGCCTGCCGAGCGTAAGCGGCCTTTACACGCCGGGTCTGGTGCCGGTGCTGCCGGCTCCGTCGTCGGGACCCGTGTCTCGCTTCGCCACAAGCTTCCGCGTATCTGCAGTCGCGGCGGCGGACAGCAGCCGCGTCTACGTCAGCGTTTGCGATGCCGGGTCCGTGGCCATCGTAAACACCACTGACAGCAACATCAATAACCCGGGACAAAACATTCCGGGCGATACGCTGCTGCTTGATCTGGCGACGCCGTTTGGCATCGGCACGCCATCGAACTCTTTGCCGCAGCAGAACCCAATCTACCTGTTCCGCGGGCAGTAGTCCTGACGAAGTCGAAGGACCCCTTGTAGCCTAACCCGACGCGCGTTCGTCCACGGGGGTTGTCGCCACACTTTCAGCCACACCCATGCATGGCTGTCGAGGAAACACCTTGACATGCCGTCGCGATGAATAGGGTGGTAGGGGTCCTTCGACTCCGCAAGCCGGTTCGCTTCGCGAACCGGCTCGCTACGCTCAGGATGATACTGCTACCCAGGCCGGGTTGGGCTCACGCTCTTGCCGGAACTTCTTCTTTCGTGGTTTCTCTCGCCGCGTAATGCGAGTCCACGTATTCATCGAGAATCCCGATGAACTCGGGGACGATGCGGTCACCCTTCAGCGTGGTGAACAGGCGCCCATCCACGTAGACCGGAGCCTTGGGCTCCTCAAACGTTCCCGGCAGGGAGATGCCGATGTTGGCGTGCTTTGATTCGCCGGGACCGTTGACTACGCAGCCCATGACGGCCAGCTTCATCTCTTCGACGCCTACGTAGCGGCCCTTCCAAGTGGGCATCTGTTCGCGCAGGTACGTCTGGATCTGCTCGGCCATTTCCTGGAAGAACGTGCTGGTGGTGCGTCCGCAGCCGGGGCAGGCAGTAACCTGCGGCGTGAAGCTGCGAATGCCCATGGATTGCAGAATCTGCTGCGCCACGCGAACTTCTTCGGTGCGGTCGCCGCCGGGAGCCGGGGTGAGCGAAACGCGGATGGTATCGCCGATGCCTTCCTGCAGCACCACGCCCATCGCCGCGGCGGATGCGACCACGCCTTTTGCGCCCATGCCCGCTTCGGTGAGGCCGAGATGCAGCGGATAATTGCAACGCGCGGCCAGCGCGCGGTAGACATCGATTAAATCCTGCACGCCGCTTACTTTTGCGCTGAGAATAATCTGATCGGGGCGCAAGCCGAATTTCTGTGCGAGGTCGGCGGAATTCAGCGCGCTCACGACCATGGCTTCCATGGTGACTTCGCGGGCGTCTTTGGGTTCGTCGAGCGCCGAGTTCTCATCCATCATGCGGGTCAGCAGCGTCTGGTCGAGCGAGCCCCAATTAACGCCGATGCGCACCGGCTTTTCATACTTCACGGCGACTTCAATCATGGTGCGGAAATTCGAGTCACCCGTCTTCCCAATGCTGGCGTTGCCGGGATTGATGCGGTATTTCGCGAGATCGCGCGCGCACTCGGGATATTTCGTGAGCAGAACGTGGCCGTTGTAATGAAAATCTCCAATGATGGGAACGCGCACGCCCTGCTTGTCGAGCTGTTCCACGATATGGGGCACGGCGGCCGCAGCGTCGTCATTGTTGACGGTGACGCGAACCAGTTCCGAGCCGGCGCGAGCGAGCGCCGCACACTGCTGGACGGTGCCAGGAATGTCGGCTGTGTCGGTGTTGGTCATCGACTGCACCACGATCGGTGCATCCGAGCCGACGCGCACTCCGCCAACAACGACGGTAACGGTTTTTCTACGGGGAATCATGGACATGGAAAGTTCTATTTTATCACGCAGAAACAACGAGTTCGAATCCATACGTTCCCCGCAAGTGCTGTAGTCCCTCCGGATGCTGCTTGTCATCCTGAGCGGAGCGAAGGGCCTATGCAACTTGCCGCCCCTTAGGCGCTGCTGGCAAGTTGCATAGGTCCTTCGGCCCGCAAAAGGCGCGGGCCCTCAGGATAACAAGAAGGTTGGGGCAATCGCGAGAGTCAAGAAACTGCTTCCCGTAGACGTTCGAGTGGTGTATGCTCTCTTCCCATAGACGTTCGAGTGGACGACGTTCGAGTACACGACCTGGGGTGAAGACACATGGCCGACAACCGGCAGGCAAATGGAGAAATGGTGCAGGGCACGCTCGATATGCTGATCCTGCGAACCCTGGTGACGGGGCCGGCTCACGGCCATACCATTGCGCACGTCATCGAGCACACTTCGGAGAATGTGCTGGAAGTGGAGCAGGGATCGCTCTACCCGGCCCTGCACCGGCTCGAGGATCGGGGCTGGGTTAATTCCTACTGGGGCGCGAGTGAAAACAACCGCAAAGCGAAATTCTACAAGCTGACGGCCGCCGGCAAAAAGCAACTGACCGCGGAGACCAACCGTTGGCGGCAAGTGGTCGCAGCCATCGGCCGCGTATTAGGCGAAGCCACCAAATAGCAGGAGGAAACCACCGTGAGCCTCAGGCGATTCTTCCGAAGATCCAAGAGAGATGAGGAGTTAGCACACGAGCTCGACTCCCATTTAGCGCACGAGATCGACGACAACCTGGCGCGTGGCATGAGCCCGGAAGAAGCGCGCAGGCAAGCCTATTTGAAGTTGGGTAACCCGCTCCGCATTCGCGACACGGTCTGGGAGACCAATCGCATCGCGTGGCTGGAAGATACCTGGCGCGATTTCCGCTATGCTGCGCGCACTCTGGCAAAGACTCCCGGCTTCACAATGGTCGCTGCATTGGTGATGGCGCTTGGCATCGGTGCCAACACCGCCATCTACAGTTTCCTCGACTCGCTCCTGCTGCGTTCCTTGCCAGTATCCGATCCAGCGTCGTTGGTCGTCTTGAACTGGCACGCCAAGTCCGCATCATGGCGGAATTCCGTGATGCAGTCGATGAGTGGCACAACTTACGGAGATCCCGGGGAGGTATCGACGGGCGGCATTTTTCCCTATCCGGCCTTTGAGCTCTTCCAAAACAGTGAAGCCCGAAAGAACGACGCTGTTTTCTCCGATCTGTTCGCCTACTGCCACACTCGAGAAGTCCGAACCATGAACGTGGCGATCAACGGCCACGGTGAGATCGCCAGCGGCGAGCTGGTATCGGGAGGCTACTTCCAGGGCCTGGCTGTTCAACCCGCTGCGGGACGGCTCATCATTCCCGACGACGACCACATCGGAGCGGCGGCCGTCGCGGTGGTCAGCCACGCGTTCAGCGAAAAATATTTCGGGTCTGCCAACGCCGCGGAGCAATCCATTCTCATTAACAATCTGTCTTTCACTGTGGTTGGAGTCACGCCGCCTGAATTCTTCGGAGTCGATCCCGCCACGGTTCCCGATATTTACCTCCCGATGCATGCCAACCTCTTGCTCGGAGCCGGCGACCCATTCGGATTTCAAGCTCGGGACTATCTCGACAATAACTATTATTGGGTTGAAATCATGGCCCGCCTACGCCCCGGAGTTAGCCTTGCGCAGGCGCAGGCCGCGTTGGCTCCGCGATTCCAGCAGTGGGTGGCGACCACCGCCCGCAACGACCGGCAGCGGGCGAATCTTCCCACGCTGGCAGTCAAAGAAGGTGCAGCCGGGCTGGATACGTTGCGTCGCCAGTTCTCGAAACCGCTCTACGTTTTGATGACGCTGGTCGCTTTGATTCTCGCGATCGCGTGCTCGAACGTCGCGAATCTGCTGCTGGCTCGCGCCGCAACCCGCAAGCGTGAAATCGCTCTGCGCATGAGCGTGGGCGCGGGACGGCTGCGCGTAATCCGGCAACTGCTGACCGAAAGTATTCTGCTGGCGTCGCTGGGCGGTGCTCTAGGCGTGGTCTTCGCCGTGTGGGGGATTCGCTTTCTTACTCTGCTGCTCGCGGGTGGAGCCGGCAATATCACCCTGCACGCGGAGTTGAACTGGCACGTGCTCGGTGTCGCCGTCGCGCTCTCTGTGCTTACTGGTGTCCTGTTCGGTCTCGCACCGGCAATGCAGTCCACACGCCTCGACCTCATATCGGCGCTGAAGGAAATGCGAACGAGCCAGCCTCGCACGCGCGATTCTTTTTCGCGCATCAGTTTTGGTCGAGTCGGCGTCAGTCAAGTTCTGTTGGTCGGTCAGATCGCGCTTTCTCTGTTGATGCTGGTCGCCGCCGGACTCTTCCTGCGCACGCTCTCGAATCTGCAATCGGTCGAACTCGGATTCAATCGGGAAAATGTATTGCTGTTCCAGTTGAACGCGCGGCAAGCCGGCCATCACGGGCCGGAGATTACGGATTTCTACGCCCATCTGCGCGAACGGCTCGCCACAATTCCCGGCGTGCGCAAGGCCAGCCTGGCGGGAGGCTCCCTCATCGCGGGGGAGAGCTCAATGCCCATCAGCTTGCCCGGCTTGCCCCCACTCCCGGAGACCTTTTACATCACCGTCGGACCAGATTTCATGAGCACGATGCAAATTCCGATCCTGGCCGGGCGCGACATCGAAGCGCGCGACCATTCCGGCTCTCAAATGGTTGCGTTAATCAACGAACGATTCGCCAGGGTAAATTTTCCCGGCCAGAATCCCATAGGCCGCCACGTGATTTTGTGGAAGGATGATGAAGAAAAGAATCGCGAGCGCGACATGGAGATCGTCGGTGTATCCAGAGACGCCCGCTACGGCCGCCTGAAGCGGGAAATTCCGCCGGTGGTCTACATTCCCTACGACCAAGGCTACCCGCAGCCGGACCAGATGACCTACGCGCTGCGCACGTCCGGCGATCCGCTCGCCTACGTCAACTCCGTGCGCGAAATCGTTCGCCAGCTCGACGGCCGCGTGGCGGTTTCCGACATAAGAACCCAGACGGGAGAAATCAACGACCAGATTTACCAGGAGATCATGCTTGCCGACCTGTGCTCCGCCTTTGCGATGCTCGCGCTGACGATCGCCTGCGTCGGCCTCTACGGCACCATGTCTTATACCGTGGCCCGCCGCACCGGCGAGATGGGGATTCGTATGGCACTCGGCGCGCCGCGTGGCGCCGTCATCCGCGCCGTGTTGGGGGAAGTGTTGGTACTAGTGGCAGTGGGGCTGGCGATCAGTGTGCCGGCGGCATTGGGCACGTCCAGATTTGTCGAATCGCTTCTTTTCGGAATGAAGCCGAATGATCCTCTGGCGCTGACGCTGGCAGTGGCGATTCTGCTGGGTGCGGCGCTTCTGGCTGCGTACGTGCCCGCGCGAAGGGCGTCACGGATCGACCCGATGACCGCCCTGCGCCACGAATGATGCGGCGTTGCCGGGACATGGATGCGAGATCCCGAGAAACAATTCTACGGCAGCCTACCCGCCCAGCCCCGGAATCGACTTCATGATGTCGTTATAAATCACCATCAGGGCAAACAGCACCAGAAACACAAACGCCGTCTGGTAGATGCGTTCTTTGATGCGCAGGCTGATGTCGCGGCGCATCAGGCTCTCGATCAGCAGGAACATAATCACGCCGCCGTCGAGAATGGGAATCGGCAGGAGGTTGAAAATCCCCAGGTTCAGGCTGATGCCTGCGGTCAGGCCCATCAGCGGCGTCCAGCCTTTTTGCTCCGCCTGGTAAGCGGTTTCCTGCGCGATGCCGATGGGGCCGGAGACCGCTTTCAGCGAAATCTTGCGCTCCGCGATCTTCTTCGCCAGCTCAAGAAGCAGAAGCGAATACTTTTTATTTTCTTCGAGCGAGAGCTGCAGCGCCTTCGAGAACGGCAGTTGTGTGACCGTGGTTTCTTCCTGGTTGAGGAAGCCCAGCCGATAGCGCTGCTCTTTGGGATCGTCGGTCTTCGAAAGCACGGGCTGCACCCGGAAAGTCAAACTCTGGTTTCCCCGGAGCACGGCAAGTTCCACCGGCTGGTCCTTTGTTTCCTGCAGCCGCTCGATCATCTCGTCAATCGAAACCAGCGGCTTGCCGTTCATGCCGACCACTCTGTCATTCTCTTTCAATCCCGCTTTGATGGCAGGCATATCGGGCTCAAGCCGCCCGATGATGACGGGCTCGGCCGGATACCATCCCGCCGATCCCACTTCCGATGTAGTCACCGGCTTAGGCACGATGGTCTTTTCGAGCAGCTGATTTCCACGCTGGATGGTGATGGCAATGGGCTGATTCGGGCTGATAAAAACGCGCGGCTGCAGCTGTTCCCAGGTGGGGTTTGTGATGTCGTCAATTTTCACTACGCGGTCGCCGGGCAGAATGCCCGCCTGAGCCGCCGCGGAATCTTTTCTCACTCCGTCAATCACCGCCGCCTTGTCCATGTAGACGGGATACTCGTAATGCACCATGTAGACCGTGGTGAGAAGAAATATGGCCAGCAGGATGTTCATGGTCGGTCCAGCGATGGCGATCAGGAATCGATGCCAGCGCGGATGGTTCATGAACTCGCCGGGATCGTCGGTGCGATCATCCATCGGGTTCTCGCCGCTCATCTTGACGTAGCCGCCGAGCGGGAGCGCGGCGATGCGGTAATCGGTATCTCCCTTGCGAAAGCCGATCAGCCGTTTGCCAAAACCGATTGAAAACACTTCGACCCGCACCCCCAGCAGTTTGGCCACCGCATAGTGGCCGAACTCGTGGATCAGGATCATGAAGCCCAGAACTGGGACAACGTAAAGATAAGCGAGCGGACTAAGAAACTCTGGCATATTAGAAGTACGTACTCCCCACCGTGTTAGATACGAAAATCAGACAAGAGAAGTTGCCCGGGATGATGCAATATTCTTCACATCTTTGCTGCCGAGGCCCGACTTGGGATCTGCTTTAGGATCCGTTTTAGGATCCGCTTTAATGACCTCCGCGACCTGCTCTTGAGCACATCGGCGCGCTTCGGCGTCAGCTTTAAGCACGTCCCCAATAGACTCCAATGATCCAGCATTGGTTCGCGAGAGCACAGCTTCGATGATCCTGGGAATGTCGATAAAACGGATGCTGCCTTCCAGAAACGCGGCCACCGCCACTTCATCAGCGGCATTCAGGGCTACCGTTTTGGCACCGCCGGCTGCGGCTGCCTCGTAGGCCAGCCGCAGACAAGGAAATTTACTCATGTCCGGAGGGCTGAAGTCCAGATGACGCAAGTCACTCACGGCGAAGCGCATATCCGACTGAATCCGCTCCGGATATGTTAGCGCGTAAAGAATAGGCAGGCGCATGTCGGTAACGGAAAATTGCGCCAGGATGCTGCCGTCAATGAACTCGACCATGGAATGAATGGTCGACTGCGGATGCACGATGACTTCCACTTTACTTGGCGGCAGGTTAAACAACCGGCAGGCCTCGATCACTTCGAAACCCTTGTTCATCAGCGTGGCCGAGTCGATGGTGATGCGCCGACCCATTTTCCATGTGGGATGGTTCAGCGCCTGCTCCACCGTGATGGAGTCGAACTCGGCGCGTGGTGTGTTGAGAAACGGCCCGCCGGAAGCCGTCAGCCAGATGCGCTCCACTTCCTCCATGCGCCCGCCGCGCAGGCATTGATGCACGGCGTTGTGCTCGCTGTCGATCGGCAGCAGAGGCTTGCCTTGCTTGCGCGCCTCGGCAGTGATCAGCTCTCCGGCGGCGACCAGGCATTCTTTATTGGCTAACCCAACAACCTTTCCTGCGCGAACCGCTTCGTAAGTCGCCTCAAGCCCGGCCACGCCCACAATTGCGCTCACCACGAAATCGACTTCAGGATGGGTCGCGACCCGGACGGTGCCGGCAGCGCCGTGAACCACCTCAATTCCGGCCAGACCACTTTTCTTGAGCCGAGCCCGTAGTGTGTCGGCGTCGGGCTCGGCCGCCATCGAAATCACCCGCGGATGCCAGCGCTGCGCCTGCTCAAATGCCGCTTCCAGGTTCGACCCAGCCGCCAGCGCGACAATTTGAAAACGCTCCGGATAAGACTCCGCCACGCTGAGCGTGCTGCGCCCGATCGAGCCGGTAGAACCGAGGATGGCGATGCGTTTCATAGGGACAGAACCTCTATTTTACGCGCTTCCGGCTGGTCTTGGGCGAGATACGGCCGGAGCCCGACTCTCGGTCGAGAGGATCGATTTTAGATTGCAGATTGTAGATTTCAGATTTCGAACGAGACGCTCCAGGCGGTCTTCCATCGAAATCTAAAATCTACAATCTGAAATGGGGTTCACTGCATCACCCGCCAAGCCGCATAACACCACAGCACCGGAACCGCAAACAGCAGCGCATCAATGCGGTCGAGCATGCCGCCGTGGCCGGGCAGAAGCGCGCCAGAATCCTTCACATCAGCCCCGCGCTTAATCAGCGACTCCACCAGATCACCAAGCTGCGCCGCGATGTTCAGCACAATCGTGAGCAGAATCACCGGACCCATGGGGGGTATTTCCAGCCCGAACAATCCATCACGCCGCGCGATCAATCCCCAGCTCAACAGCGCCGAACTGATCTTCTCGGCATGACTAAACAGCAGCCAGCCCACACCCACGCTCGCCACGAGCGACGCGACCGCGCCCTCCCACGTTTTCTTCGGACTGATGCGCGGCGCCATCAAATGCCGCCCGATTGACTTGCCCACGAAATAGGCGAGAATATCCCCGGCCCAAACCACCAGCAGCAGATACAGCAGGTAAAACGCCCCCGCCCACATCTGGCGCAACAGCACCAGCATCCCCATGGGAAGCGCGATGTAGGTGAAGGCAAACGCCGCTGCCGCTGCCGCTGGATATCCGCTGCGCAGTTCGTTGCGCCGCATCCCGATGCTCAGAAAAATAAACGGAGCGAGTGCTGCCGCGATCCCGGTGGCAAAGATAAAAATCACCATGGCGTTCAGGGGACTTGCGTTCCCCGGATTCACCGCCAGCAGCAGAAAAAACAGCCCCGAGAAAATATAGGTCGGCAGCCGCATCGGCTGCACCCCATAGGATTCCGTCAGCTTGAGAAATTCACGAATGGTCAGCAGCGCCACCACGGCCGCAACCACGGCAAGCACCGGCACCGGCGCGCGCAGGATCAGCGCCAGCACAATCGGAATCAGAACAACCGCAGTCGCAATGCGCTTCAGCAAGGGAAGTGGGGCGCGCTCTTTGAATGGCGGCGATCACGCGCCGCTACGATCCTATCATCCGTGGGGAACACCGAGGAACTTATGCAGAACCGTGGAAGAGCGGCCCTTCCAGAGCCTGCCCTGAGCCTGCCGAAGGGGCCGCGTAAGCCGTTAGCACTGAGACAGGGCTTTAGCCCCTGATGCGCCAAGAACGAACATTCGACTTGGCGTTTGGCCAGGGAGTCTTGCGCTACTTGTGCGCATTCTCATGTGCAACATCGTCGCGCCCATGCCCGTCGCCATGATTCAGCCCGCCGTAACGCCGCTCGCGCTTCTGATACTCGGCAATCCCCTCGATCAGATGCGCCCCGCGAAAATCCGGCCACAGGATCGGCGTCACATAAATCTCGGCGTAGGCCAGTTGCCACAGCAGAAAATTACTCAGCCGCATCTCGCCCGAAGTACGCACCACCAGGTCCGGATCCGGCAGGTGGCTGGTGTAAAGATGCCGCCCCACCATCTCTTCGTCAATCTGCAGATGCTCGATGCCGCCGTTCTGCGACGCCGCATGCACCATCGACCGGAACGCGTCCACCAGTTCGCTGCGCGCGCTGTAATTCAGCGCCAGCGTCAGCACCATGCCGGAATTGCGCCCTGTGTTCTCGCGCGCCCAGGCCATGCGCTCCTGCACATCATCCGGCAGTTGCTGTTGCCGCCCGATATATTCCAGGCGAATGTTGTTCTTGTTCAGCGTGGGCACTTCGGCCTTGAGATAACGGCTGAGCAGGCGCATCAGAAAATCCACTTCGCTCTTGGGACGCTTCTTCCAGTTCTCCTCGGAAAACGCATAGAGCGTGAGCGCCCCAATGCCAATGCGCGCCGCCGTCTCCACCGTGGACCGCACCGCCGCCACCCCAGCGCGATGCCCCGCCACGCGCGGCATGTGGCGCCGCTTGGCCCAGCGCCCGTTGCCGTCCATGATGATGGCGATGTGTTTCGGAAGCCGCCCCGGATCAAGCTGACGGTAGAGTTCCGTCTCCTTGCGATCCAGCCCCGCCGGTATCCGTAAATCTACTTTGTCCTGCAAAGTGCTCCCCCGGAATGAGGCTACCACAGGTAGGAAAGGGAAGCAATGACACGGATGTGACAGAGAATGTTCGCTGAGACTGTATGGCGCGGGCACTCTTGCCCGCGAAATGCCGGCAGCGGAGAGATCGCTCGGTGGATCCGACTGGTTGGGGGCCGGAGATCCGAGCTTCGCTCCCACGGACAGCCGAGGGCGGCTGTCCCCACATGGCCGCCACATGGCGAGGAGAAATTGATTCCTTTTGCTCGTGGTTAGATTTCACGGGCAAGAGTGCCCGCGCCACACAATCTACTGCGCTTCCTCCGGCACTACTCTCAGCTCCAGCTTCTCCGTCCACCGCAGCACCGTCAGAGAGCAACTCACGCCTACGCGCACGTCCGTCAGCACGCGGTGCAGATCGTCGACGCCCGCCACCGGCTGGCCTTCCAGCGCCACGATCACATCGCCTTCGCGCAATCCTGCACGCTTGGCCGGACTGTTGTCCTCCACCGAGATCACGACGACGCCCGTCTCTTTTGGCAGATCGTAAAACCGCACCACGCGCCGGTGCACCTGTGTGGTCTGCGCGGAAACGCCAATAAAACTGCGGCGGATGCGTCCATCGCGCAGCAAGCGGCTGGCCACAAACTTCGCCGTGTTGATCCCGATGGCGAAACAAATCCCCTGCGCCGGCAGAATAGTCGCGGTATTCACTCCGACGACGCGTCCGAAAGAATCAACCAGCGGCCCACCGGAATTCCCCGGGTTGAGAGCCGCGTCGGTCTGGATCACGTCGTCAATCAGGCGCCCGGAATACGATCGCAGCGAACGCCCCAGAGCGCTCACCACGCCCGCCGTCACCGTCGACTGAAACCCGTAAGGCGCGCCAATCGCAATTACCACCTGCCCCACGCGCAGCGCCTGCGAATCGCCGAGAGCGGCCGCAGTCAGGCCAGGTTCCTCCACGCGCGGCTTCTCGATGCGGATCACGGCCAGGTCGCTCGCGGGATCGTCGCCGATCGCAGTGGCCGGCATGCGCCGGCCATCCGACATGGTGACCTCGATGCGCCTGGCGTCATGCACCACGTGGCTGTTGGTCAGGATCAGCCCATCGGGCGTGAAAATAAATCCCGACCCACCGCCGCGCCGCTCTTTATTTTGATTTTGCGGCTCGCCCGGGCGCGAGCGGCCCGTAGCGGGCAAGGCCTGATGCACTTCAATGTTCACCACCGAAGAGCTGATCCGCTCCACCGCGCCCGTCACGGCATTCGAGTAAGCGTCTAGTAAAGAAAGGTCGGCCGCAGAGGCGTGCGAAGCGCTGACAGACTCCGAATTCCAGCCCGAAAGGTGGGAACGGTCCCCCAGCGGGGAAGAACCTACTTCAGCCTGCTCGAAACTCATGACAGATAGATGTCAGTCGATGTACAGGAGATTCAGCCCTTGGATATGGAGCCCCGGACGCCCTCGTCCGGGGAGTTGTGCCGCAGAGCTGTCCCGGCGATTTACGCGACGGTGGTGTCCTGCGAGAGCTGTGCCCCGGGCTGGGCGGACGAGGGCGTCCGCCCCTCCAAAAACAAAAAAAGCCGGGACCAGAGGATGGTCCCGGCATCGAGTTGGCTGGTTGCCCGGAGTAAAATCAAAAAGACTTATCTGGCGACGGCCGCCTCGGCCGTCAAGCCGGGCGCAAGCCCGGCAGTGAGTCAAGCGCTACGTACGCCTAAGCGCTCCTTCTCGGCCGCACCGTCAAATCCCGCACCTGCATCAGGATGCTCGACATCTGCATCCCGTTCAGCTGCGAGACGAACGGCAGAATCTCGGCGACAAACTGATCTTTCACCAATTCGCTGATTTCATCCTGGCGGCTTTTTTCTCCGCCGCTAAGCAGTTCGGGCACGGTCACCTCCAGTGCGCGCGCCAACCGCTCCAGGGAAGACAGCGTGGGCGTGGCTTTCTCATTTTCAATTTTAGAAACGTAGGTTCGGGGCACGGACATGCGCCCCGCCAGTTGCCGCTGGCTCAACCCGTTCCGCAGGCGCAGCGAGCGGATCGACGTCGCCAGGTTCAGATGCCCGCGGCCGTTGCCGGCCACCGCCATCATCACCGGAGGCGCAGCCATAATCGGCTCCGGCTCAGGCTCCTCATCCATGGAAGCGTGGCAACGTCGGCAATTGTTATTGGTGGTGCGAAACTGAACCAGCAGGCAGTGATCGCATCGAACGACTTCCCTAGAATCTACCGGGGCAAGAGTCGTGGCCATCGAGTTGTGGGAGGGCCAGAGCGGGCCTTCCGAACAAACACTGGAACCAACGTTGGGGGAACGGTTCCAAGTGCAGTGCCCAATCTGCGGTCAGTGCCCTGTGGATGTCAAGGTTAAAATGCACAGAAACCGCAACATACGCCGGCGAAACCCAAGCGATACTTGGAAAAAAGCAGCTAAAACCCGCAAGAACAAGGGCGACTACCAGTGATGCACTGCGAATCCGCGCGGTGTTTACTAAGTGTGTTCTGGGTTTGAGTCCCAAACGGATTTGCGCGCTAGGGCCTGATTGCAGAAGTTGTCGTTGTTCTACGTTCCGAGTGATGCAAAAGGAAAAGCCGCACGAGGCCGAACCAAGTGTGCTGGATTGACCAGTCAATAAGAACCGCTAGGCAACCCGTTTAGGTTTCAAACGGGCATGCGGTCATGGGCTAGCGGCGGTGGAGCGGCAGTATTTGTTTATCGCGCGTGTTTCTTGCAGCGCGCTCGTTCCCGTTTGTTTTGTGCTTTGCCGTCCGCGATCGTTTGCCATTGCATGTTGTATGGCGCATCCGCTCCGCCACAAGCCAGCCCGACTCTGTAGGTAACCATGTATCCTGGTCGGCCTTTCGGATACCCAGTCTCAACCATGAACGCGTGCTTGGCTGCTCGGCTACGAGCGAAACAAGGCGTGCAGAACAAGAGCAAGAGAATCAGGAATTTCTTCATATTCTTCCTTTGCTACGGAAACCGCCGCGACGCCAACACCAGTGTGGTATTGATCCAAACATTTACATCCCACATCCCCAATTACACCAGACTCAAAGTCGTCTCGTGCGAACTTCAGTCACTATTTAAGCTCTAAGGCTCCTGTTCTTGGCGTGCGAACTCCACGTTTCTGCACTCGCAAATTCCCATTATTTGAGATAAGTCTTATGGTCAACTCGGAAGATATGCCGTGGTTGGCGTAATATCGCGACAGCACTCAAAACCCCCTCAAAACGTGTAATCTGCTTACGACAGTTGTCTTGCTTCGCTTTTACTCAAGGTACTAATTAAACTGGAACACATGCTCGCTGGACTTCTTATTTTCGCATTGGTTGGCTGCATGGGATTATTCGCAGCGTTGCGGCCTGAAACCTATGCTCGTTATTTTTTGGCGGAATATCAGCGCAGGGCGCTCTCCGGCAAGTTCAAGGCACTTTCATTGACAGGTTGGATAATTTTTTCTGTCTGCACTATTGCCATCATAGTTCTTCCCTTCGGGAGCAAGCTCAACTTCTTGGCCCCGGTGTTTAGCCCTTTGTTCTTTCTTGTCTGCGCCGTGGCTTATGTTTGGTGGGGAGTCGGACTCTTGCGCAACCCCGAATCATTCCTGAAGCGAACAACCGAACCTTGGAGCCGCCTACCTATGTGGGCTGTCAGGTGCTTCGGCTCACTGCTGCTGTGTGGAGCGGCGGGATTCTCGTATGGCTTCGCGATAAAAATCAAAGACTTGTTGCGATGATTGGCGAAAAATCGCCTTACACTCACTGCAGCCCTAAAGCACTGAAAGACGGCCCGTACATTGGCATCTGGGCTCAAGGAGCATTTGTAACGATGAATGAAGTCAACACGAGAGAGGCCGCATGGGAACTCCTGACCGAGTTCACCCAATCAGAAAGCCTGCGCAAGCACGCGCTGGCTGTCGAAGCCTGCATGCGCGCCTGCGCCAGAAAGTTTGCGACGCAATCTGCCAGCGATACGCGGAACTTGCAGGACCCGAAGTCGGGCGACGGCGCAGGGCACGAAAGGGAAGGGCACGACTTCAGTCGTGCCGTTGAGCCGACACTAGCCGCGCGGGCTTCAGCCCCTGAGGGACTGGGGCAGGAATACCTCTGGGGCATCGTCGGCCTCATCCACGATTTCGACTACGACCGCTGGCCCAGCCTCGACGATCATCCCTACAAAGGCAACGCCATCCTGAAGGAGCGCGGATGGCCCGAAGTCATCAGCCGCGCCGTGATGTCGCACGCCGAATACAGTGGCGTCACCCGCGACACGCCGATGGAAAAAGCTCTCTTCGCCTGCGACGAGCTCGCCGGATTCATCACCGCCGTCGCCCTCATCAAGCCCAGCAAGTCGCTCGCGGAAGTCGACGTGAAGTCCGTCCGAAAAAGAATGAAAGACAAAGCCTTCGCCCGCAAAGTAAACCGCGACGACATCATCAACGGCGCCGCCGCCCTGGGCGTCGACCTCGACGAACACATCGCCCTCTGCATCGCAGCCATGAGTCAAATCGCCGCAGAGTTGGGCCTGGACGGCAGCGCCGCCAAGATGGCCTAGCCGATGCCCATGTGGGGACAGCCGCCCTCGGCTGTCCGCCGGGCGAAGCCCGGTGGTGTGGGGGTTAGATTGTGTGGGGACGGGCGCCTCGCCCGTCCGCGCGGAGCGCAGCTCCGCAGCGAGTGAAATCGGCCCTCGCGTAGTCAGCCACAGTCAAGTCCACTTTAGTAGACTCCGACGTACACAAAAGTAGACACTTTTTCCACAGCCTAACTCGTTTATCGTCAACACCACCCACCGAAACAAAGGACTTACACCGAAAAAATCTGCACTTTTTCCACAGTGTTCCTGCAGGAACACTTCTCAAAAAGCGCTCTTATCTCACGATCTCCGCGAGCTTCCCGCTCGCAATCAGTTCCGCCAGCCGCGCGAAGTCCTGGTACATCACGCGATCTTTCTCCATCGTCGCGCACACCGACCGGATCGCCGCGTGCGCCGCCTGCCCGCGCTTCGAAGTCTTCAACGGCTTCGCAGCATGAAGATAAAAATCCAGAGCCTGCGCCGCGGCCATCGCTTCAATAGCCAGAACGTTGCGCGTGTTCTCCACGACGCGCTTCAGCTTATTCGCCGCCGTCATGCCCATGGAGACGAAGTCTTCTTTGTTGCCCGAGGTCGTGATCGAATCCACCGACGCGGGATGCGCCAGCACTTTGTTCTCGCTGGCCAGCGCCGCGGCCGTGACCTGCGGCATCATGAAGCCTGAGTTGAGTCCGGCACCGGGCGCGAGAAACGGTGGCAAGCCCTCGCTCAGCGCAGGATTTACCAGGCGCTCGATGCGCCGCTCGCTGATGCCCGCCAGCGCGCTGAGGGCGATGGCGAGGAAGTCGAGCGCGAAGGCCACCGGCTCGCCGTGAAAGTTTCCGCCCGAGATTATTTCTCCTTCACTCATTGCGGAGCTGCGCTCCGCCCGGACGGGCGAGGCGCCCGTCCCCACATGAGCCGTGCCTGCACGATCTGATATGAAGACCAGCGGATTATCTACTGCGGAGTTAGCTTCGGTCTCGAACACTTCGCGGCAGTGGGCGAGAGTGTCGCGCACTGCGCCATGCACTTGCGGGATGCAGCGCAGCGAGTAAGCGTCCTGCACGCGGCCGCAATCGCGGTGCGACTCACGAATCTGGCTGCCTTCGAGCATGCGGCGCAGATTGGCTGCCGTACGGATCTGGCCACTGTGCGGACGCACTTTGTGAATGCGTTCGTCGAAGGCCGTGTCGGTGCCCTGCAGCGCGTCGCAGGCCATGCCTCCGATCACGTCGGCAGAATCCACCAGCGTTTCGGCGGCCAGCAGCGCCAGCGTGCCCACGGCCAGCATGGCTTGCGTGCCGTTGATCAGCGAAACCGCTTCTTTGGCCGAGAGAACCAGCGGCTTGATCTGCGCACGTTTCAGCGCGTCGCCGCTCGGAATGCGCACGCCTTTTTCGTCGACGCACTCTCCTTCGCCAATTAGAGCCAGAGCGAGATGCGCCAGCGGAGCCAGGTCTCCGCTGGCGCCCACGCTGCCTTGCGATGGGACGAAAGGAGTGACGCCGCGATTGAGCGTTTCGCAAATCGTGTCGATGACGATGGCTCGCACGCCGGAATAACCTTTAGCCAGCGAATTCGCCCGCAACAGCATCATGGCGCGAGTCTCCGCGACGGGAAGGGGCTCGCCGACGCCGACGGCGTGCGAGCGCACCAGATTGACCTGCAGTTCGCGGATCTGATCGCCGGCGATGCGCACGTCGCTGAGTTTGCCCACGCCGGTGGTGATGGCATACGCGAGGTGATTGCCCGAGACCAGAGCGTCGACCACGGCGCGTGCTCGGTCGACGCACTCGCGCGCATCGGGCGAAAGCAGCACAGGACGATGTTCGGCCGCAACTTCGCGCACCGCTTCCAGCGTGAGGTCGTTCCCGTTGATGTGAAGTGCGTTCAAAAACTCGGACCTCGGACCTCAGACTTTGGACCTGACCCTGTCACTTTTTGCCTTTGTTTTGTCTTCCTTACTTCCGGTTCTGGATTCTCCGTCTTTCCCATCGCAAGGCGAAATGCTTTCAAATATTTTTCCGGCAACGGCGCCACTTTCATTTCGGAATCCGTGACCACGTGCGCGGTTTCACCTTCGGCCAGCAGTTCGCCGCCGTCGGCGCGGACCAGTTCGTAGCTGAACACGATCACCGACTTGCGAACGTGCTTCAGCCTGGTGCGCACGACAACTTCTTCGTCGTAACGGGCCGGGGCGCGGTAGCGGCACGTGACCTCGGCGACGGCAATGAAGCGATCTTCGTCGCGCTCCATATCGCGATACGAAAATCCCATCTGCCGCATGAGCTCCACACGGCCCACCTCGAACCAGATCAAGTGATTCGAATGATAAGCCACGCCCATCTGGTCCGTCTCAGCGTAGCGCACGCGCAGTTTGGTTTCGTTCACCGCGAGATTGTGAGTGGAAGTCATTTCCCCGTCCAGGTGGGCTTGCGCTTTTCGAGGAACGACGAGATGCCTTCGCGGAAATCGGCGGTGTTGCGGATGGCTGCGTTCTCGCGAATTGCGGCCTCGATTTGCGAGTCGATCTCGGCGCGCGCATGATCGGTGAGGAGTTGTTTGGTGGCGCGCAGGGAAGCCGGACTGTTCTCCATCAGCAGCGCGGCCAGCTCGCGGGCCCGCGCCATCAAATTTTCTGGCAGGACGATTTCGTTGATCAATCCCATGCGGGCGGCTTCATCGGCGCCGAAAAGTCTTCCGGTGAGCAAGAGGTCACGAGCTTGTTTTTCGCCGACCTGGCGCAGCAGAAAAGTAGAAACGATCGCCGGCACAAAACCGATGCGCACTTCGGTGTAGCCGAATTTGGCTTCCGGAACGGCCAAGGTGAAGTCGCAGAGCAGGGCCAGGCCCGTGCCCCCGGCGATAGCCGCGCCGTTCACCGCGGCGATTGTAACTTTAGGGAATTCGTAGAGCGCTCGGAACAAGCGAACCATGGTCTGCGAATCCTGCAGGTTCTGCTCGGGCGACAGGCCCAGCAGCGCTTTCAGATTGTCCAGATCCATGCCCGAGCAGAAGGCTCTGCCCGCGCCGGTGAGGATGAGGACCAGCGCGCTTGATTTCGCGACCTCATCCAGCGCGCGCAGTAGGTCATCGATTAGCTCAAAGCTAATAGCGTTGCGCTTTTCGGGACGGTTGAGGGTGATGGTGGCGACGCTGACGTCGTAGGCGAGTTGGATTGTCTTGTAATCCATAGATATTGATATTAAAGACGCGACGGATTTCACGGATTTTCACGGATCAAGATCAAATCCCTTGATCTATCCGTGGTGATCCGTGCAAATCCGTGGCCAAGCCCTCAATCCGCCGCGTGCGACGCCGAAAACTTTGCAGCGATTCCTGCCGTCGCTTTCAGCAGCGTGTCCAGCGGCTTCAGTGCTGGTAACTCTGCGCCGCGCTGCTGCAGCGCCTCGATTACTTTCTCCGTGGGAATGTTGCCGACCAGCGCGTCCTGGGCGAAGGGACACCCGCCGAGTCCTCCCAGCGCAGAGTCAAAGCGCCGGCATCCGGCATCATACGCCGCGAGAATCTTTTCTGCCGCCTGCTCCGGGCGGCTGTGCAGGTGCACTCCGATCTCGAGGTAATCATATTTTGTCATGACCGCGCCGGCGATCTCGCTGATCTGCTGCGGCGTGGCCATGCCTACCGTGTCGGCGAGCGAGATCATGCGTACGTTTTCGATTTCGAGCAGACCGACGGCTTCGACGACTTCATCCACGTTCCACTGGTCGCCGTAAGGATTGCCGAACGCCATCGAAATGTAGACCACCACGTCGAGGCCGGCGTCATCGGCTTTTTTCTGGATCTTCTCGAACTCTTCGAGCGCGTCTTCCGCCGACTGGTTCTGATTCTTGCGCAGGAACGTTTCGGAAATCGAATAGGGAAACCCGAGCGTGGAGACTGCCTGCGTATCGATGGCGCGCTGCGCACCTTTTTCGTTGACCACGATTCCGATGATCTCGACATCGTCGGGCGGATCGAGCAACTTGAGCACTTCCTCCGAATCGGCCATCTGCGGCACAGCTTTCGGAGAAACGAAGGAGACTGCGTCGATGTGCTTGAACCCTACGCTGATCAAAGCTTTCAGGAAGTCGGCTTTCAAGTCGGCAGGGATCTGGCCCTGCAGCCCTTGCCAGGCATCGCGTGGACACTCGATAAGTTTGACGAGATCGGACAATCATTTCACCACGGAGACACGGAGGCACGGAGAAAATCATAGAACTTTCCGCACAATTCCTCCCTTGGTCAATATCGATAAGTTGAAGTTAAGGATCAAACCAACCCTCATCCCCGTCATTTTCAAGTAGGTCAAGAGTTGAGCTTCATGGACGGTGATGAGGTGCTCAACGCATTTGATTTCTAAAATCAGCTTGTTCTCAACGATCAAATCGAGGCGATAGCCGCAGTCGAGCTTGACGCCCTTGTACTCGACCGGAAGGGGGCGCTGCCTCTCAAAGGAGATTCCTTGCAGGTGAAACTCATGGCAGAGGCATTCTTCGTACGCGGATTCTAGGAGGCCGGGACCAAGCGCACGATGGACCTCGATTGCAGCGCCGATTACGCGTTCGGTGAGTTCTTCATGAAGAAGTCCTCTCCGTGCCTCCGTGTCTCCGTGGTGAATCATGTTTGTAAGACCCCCACTTTGAATTCTGGCACGTCCGGGTTGAGCGCTGCGGCTTCGAGCGCCTGCGTAATTGCCTCACGGGTTTCGACGGGATCGATGATGCGGTCGATCCACAGGCGGGCTGCGCCGTAGCGGGGGTCGGTCTGCTCGTCGTAGGTGCGCTTCGTCGATTCGTAGAGCTCTTTCTTGTCTTCTTCGGTTAGTTGTTTGCCGCTGCGCTCAAGTTGTTTTACTTTGATTTCCACCAGTGTTGCCGCGGCCGAATCGCCGCTCATCACGGCGTAGCGGGCGGTGGGCCAGGCGAAAACGAAGCGGGGATCGAAAGCCTTGCCGCACATGGCATAGTGTCCGGCGCCGAAGGATCCGCCAACGATCACGGTAATCTTCGGCACGACGGAATTCGACACTGCGTTCACCATCTTCGCGCCGGCTTTGATGATGCCGCTCCACTCGGCGTCGCGGCCCACCATGAAGCCGTTTACGTCGTGGAAGAAAATCAGCGGAATCAGATTCTGGTTGCAATCCATGATGAAGCGCGCGGCCTTCTCGGCGGACTCGGTGTAGATGACCCCGCCGAACTCGGTGCGTTTGCGGCCTTCGTGATCGGTCTGCTGCGCGTGCATTTTCTGATTCGCCACAATGCCGACGGCGAAACCGCCGATGCGTCCGTAGCCGCAGATCAAGGTCTTGCCATATTCGGCTTTGTACTCGTCGAAGCGGCTGGCGTCGAGCACGCGCGCGAGAATTTCCTTCATGTCATAGGGGCGCGCGGGCGAGGAGTCGTAAAGGCCGTAAATTTCTTCCGCGGCCATCGCCGGTTCCACGGGCTTCCTGCGGTCCCAGGGAGACTGGCGGCGGTAGCCCCACTTGTCGACGATGGAGCGAATGCGAGCGATGCAGGCTTCGTCGGTCGGCTCGCGGAAGTCGAGCGTGCCGCTGATCGAGGAATGCATGATGGAACCGCCCAAATCTTCGGCGGAAACTTTCTGCCCGATCGCGGCTTGCACCAGCGCGGGGCCGGCGAGAAATAATCCGCTGCCGTCGGTCATGAGAACGTGGTCGCACATCACGGGAAGGTATCCGCCGCCGGCCACGCACATGCCCATGATGGCGGCGATCTGAGAGATGCCGAGCGCCGACATGACGGCGTTGTTGCGGAAGACGCGGCCGAAATCGTCGGTGTCGGGGAAGACGTCTTCCTGCAACGGCAGGAACACGCCCGCGGAATCGACGAGATAGATCGTGGGGATGCGATTTTCGATGGCGATGTTTTGCGCGCGAATCACTTTCTTCGCGGTCATGGGGAAAAATGCGCCGGCCTTCACGGTGGCGTCGTTAGCGATGATCATCACTAGACGCGTCTGGACGCGGGCGAGGCCGGTGATGACGCCGGCCGCGGGAGCTCCTCCCCATTCTTCGTACATGCCGTGTGCGGCGTAGAGGCCCAATTCGAAAAAAGTTTCCGGATCGGCGAGCAGGTGAATTCTTTCGCGCGCGGTCAGGCGATGTTTGGCGTGCTGGTTGGCGATGGCCTTCGGTCCGCCGCCTTCGGAAATGTGTTCGCTCTCGTTGCGGATTTGCGACATGAGGTCGGCGAGAAAACGCATGTTGGCTTCGAAGCGCGCCGAGGTGGCGTCGACTTTAGTGGTCAGCAGGTTCAAGCCTGAGGCCGAGTTTGGGGCGGGAGATTCGTTGCGTTCAGCCATGAGTGGTGGAATGCAGGAACAGACTGATTACGGTATACCAGCGGAGCGAAAGGGCGCAACGCCTGGAAAGAGGCTGGAAAGAGGCTGACGAGAGGCTGGAGAGAGGCTTTCGTCGTGCCGTTTTGATTCCACTCCCGACCTGACCCCACCGAACAGACCAGGGTGCCTTTTACTTCAACGCGCCCGGCACTTTGGTAACCGATGCTCGCAGCCTGATTTGCCGAAAGTCAAACTGGGTGAGCTCTGTTTGCTCTGCCGCAGAACTCGGCGAAGCACTGCCCACCAAAGACAATCAAGACAAGTCAGAGAGGACGAACGGGCATGTTGCGCGTGCAAAACATCGTGGTTGCGTTTCTGCTGCTCAGTAGTTTTCTCTGGGCCCAGAACCCCGCTCCCAGCGACGCGGAAACGATTGCGCTTCTCGCGCAGCAGGTGAAAGCTCTGCAGAAAGAGACCATGGAGCTGCGCGAGCGGGTGAAGACGCTGGAGGCCGCGGGAATGAAAGAGCAGCCCGCGCCGGCCGAGTCCGCAACTGCGGCGCCTGCCGCTCAGCCGGCTCAGACCGTCCCGGAGCCCGCCGCGACCGACGCTTCCCCCAGCCCGACCCCCGAGGTGCACAACGTGCACAGCATTCAGTGGCGGGGCTTCGGAGAGGCCGACTACAAGGTTCTCGATCAGCGCCAGCCGGAACTGGGAACTTATGGGTTTGTCCCCGGCTCGCAGGGAAACTTCTATACCGGCGACTTTGGTCTTTTCCTCACGTCAGCGCTTACTGCAAAAACCAGCGTGCTCAGCGAAATTGTTTTCGAGGAGGCGGACGCGCAGGCCTACCGGATCGACCTGCGGCGAGTTCTGCTCAAGTACGACTATAACGACTACTTCAAGTTGTCGTTGGGCCGCTACCAGACCAACATTGGGTATTACAACTGGGCGTTTCGCAGTGCGGCCTGGTTGCAGACCATGGCGGATCGGCCGCTGGTCATGGAGTTCGCCAGGAATGGCGGGCTGCTGCCCACGCAGGCGATCGGGGTTTCCGTGACTGGAGCGATTCCGTCGGGGAAGCTGGGACTGAACTACGTTGCCGAATATGGATCGTCTGACACGAAGCGGCCCGATATTAATGTCGATGGTTTGGTGACCGACGAAAACAACGGGAATCAAAGCAACGTGGGACTCTTCGTCCGTCCTGACTGGCTGCGTGGACTGCAAATTGGAAGCTCCTACTATCACGACCAGATCAGCAACAACGTCCTGAACGCAGCAACCGGGGCTCCAGTTCCTCCGCCTCCTGGGAGCCTTGGACCGGCTGCGAGGTATAACCAGACGATCGTCAACGCCTATGCGGTCTACGTGGCGCACGGCATTGAATTTCTGAACGAAGCGTTCTTGATCCGGCAGGCGCTGGTGGGAGGCTCGCTTCATTTTGACACGCCCGCTTTCTATTCACAGTTCTCCAGGCAGCTGGGGCCGGTTCGGCCGTTTTTCCGTTACCAGTACTTGAACGCGAACTCCAGCATTGACTCGATCTTCAACGATGTCGGGCTGCGTTTCGGGCCTTCGTTCGGCGCTCGCTACGACTTCAACGACTACATCGCATTTAAAGCTCAGTTGGACCACACAGTTCGCCGTGGCGAACCAAACCTGAACGGCTTGCAACTGCAAGTGGCGTTCGCATTTTGAGTCTGAGACCAGGCATGTGCAAGAAATTAATCGCGGCGTTGCTGTTTGTTTGTCTGACCGCGTTGATTCCGCGATGTGTGGCACAGGCCGCCGACGTTGCAGTGGTGGTGAATTCCAGCAGCCGGTTGAGTAACGTCAGCCTGGTTGACCTGCGCAAGATTTTTGCCGGGGAAAAACGGACCTGGCCGGGTGGCGTTCCCATCAAGCTCATCATTCGCGCTCCCGGATGCCACGAACGGTTCGTCCTGCTCAAGCTGCTGGGCATGACGGAGAACGAATACAAGCAGTACTGGTCGGCGCAGACATTTCGCGGAGAGGCCGAATCGGAACCATTCACGGCGCCCTCGCTCGGCATGACGCTGGAAGCTGTACGGATTTTTGCCGGCGCGATCACTCTGATCGATTCCCAGGACGTAAAGCCCGGAATCAAGGTCCTCAAGTTAGAAGGGCACATGCCCGGTGAGCCGGGTTACGCGCTGCACTGAGGCGGAAGCTAAGAGCTGAGAGCTGGCAGCTAAGCGCTTCTGTCAATCCACTCCGCCAGGCGGCAGCCGTCTTCTTCCAGCAGGAAAGTTCCCGCGCCGAAGCATTCGCCGAAGATGCGGTGCGATTCGGGGTCGCGCGCGGCGCGGGTGATCCATTGCTGGCCCACGCGGTACTGCGCGGCGGTGAACCACTTCTGCGGCAACACTTCCACCAGCCCGGCTTGCAGGTAAAACACAAACAGTGCGAATGCGGGATCGTCGTTCGACATGGCTTTGTAGCTGGTGGGGACGATGAGTTCGTCCACGCCGGCGAGCGCAGGCGGAACGCTGATGTTGTGCGTGCCGGGAGCGAGAGTGAGCGGGACTTCGAAATCGGCAACGGGCGGACTGGTTGAGTAGATGCGGTCGGCGGAGGGCTTGAACCATCCGGCGATCTCAGCCAGGTCGAACGACTTGAGCTGGTCGGGATCGAAACACGCCAAACGAATGCTGCGTCCCTCGGGACACCAGATGCCGATCGAATGCGGCGGCACAAGAAACGGTCGGCAATAAGTATTCAGAGCGAGGCGCGGCTTGTCGGGTTCCTGCTCGAGGCCGAGCGTAACCAAGTATGCGATGGGGCCTTCTTCTCCGTGATGAGTCCAGACGAAGCGCTGGCCGGAGATCGATTCGAAGGCAGGAAGGGTTTTCCAATACCACGGCACGGGGCCGATGGTGCGGTCGAGTTGCTGGCGGAGGGTAGTGAAGTTTGGAGTCGGCATGCTGGAAGCGAAGATTGTTTGGTTCGCGAATCGTCAGGCTTGATGGAGGGCGTGTCCCCTCACATTCGCGCGAATGAATTGTACGATGTCGTCCATCGCGGTGCCCGGCTGAAAGATTGCGGCTACGCCGAGTTTTTTCAAAGCGTCGATATCCTGGCCGGGAATGATGCCGCCGACAAGCACGAGCACGTCGTCCATTTTATTTTGCTTCAGCAGGTCCATCACGCGGGGGACGATCGCGTTGTGCGCTCCCGAAAGAATCGAGAGGCCGATCACCTGAACGTCTTCCTGCAGTGCGGCGCTGACGATCATCTCGGGAGTCTGGCGCAGGCCGGTGTAGATGACTTCCATGCCGGCATCGCGCAGGGCGCGCGCAATTACTTTCGCGCCGCGATCATGGCCGTCGAGGCCGGGCTTCGCCACCAGCACGCGAATCTTGAGATCAGCCATCGCAATCATTTAACCACAGCTCAACCGAATGCAGAAGGCAGGCCCCACCCTTGGAGTCTGGACAAGACGGGTAGCGCGCGCGATTCCCCTGGAAGAAGCCGTTTTCGTAAGTGGGTTCGGGAAGAATGAGTTCGGGAAGGGGTTCGGGAAGGGCACGGCTTCAGCCGTGCCGCTCAAGCGGCCAGGAATTCTGGCCTTAGCCTCTGAGGTTGCGCCCGTGTTCAGCCGCCGAAGATTTATCTTCTAGTCCTAACAGTTCAGCACGAGGGAAAAATTGTCGTCAGCAGATCGGTTCGTCGTGCAGGTCAGTCTGACAAATGCCCGGCGCGGTCGTTCGGGAGCCGATAGAAGCGATCCCGCCGCACCGGTCGATGATCAGGTGGACCCCGTTCTGGGTCGCGCCTGCGGGCCAGTTAAACCGTTTTAAATGGGCTGGCTATGTCATTGAAAACAAATAAGATACAAGTTGTCATTTGAACAGGGTGGGAGTCCGTGGAAGCCTCTGAGCACGCACCGGTTAGCAGCCTGCTGCATCGTTCGCGGTGCAAATGGCGCAAAGGTTGTCCAGGCTGCCGATGATTTTGCCGGGCTGTGCAGGGTTCTCGCGTAGCCGGAGTGCTCCGCTACGGCGTCTTGATATCCAGGCTTCGCCACAGATACCAGCAGGCTAAGCTGCGGTAAGGCTCCCAGGGTTTGGCGATTTTTTCCATTTGCGCGGGAGTTGGCAGCTTGATTTTTCGCGGGCGAGACTTCCGAGCCGATGTCTTGCCTTTTTTGTTCGCGGACTTTACAAACGTCTTCGTCTTCTTCCTCCGATCGAGGTAATGTTTGAAGATCGCCATTCTTATGCCGAAGTCGCCGGTGGGCAGGACGTTCTCGCGCTTCAGCGTGAACATGAGAAACATGTGGGCGGTCCACACCCCGATGCCTTTCACCTGGGTGAGATGCGCGATGACTTCATCGTCTGATTGTTCGGGCAGGCGCGCGAAATCGAGCAGGCCAGAGGATGTCTTTGCCGACAAGTCTTTCAGGTACGCTGACTTCTGTTTCGACAAGCCGACGCCGCGCAGTTGCTCGTCGGTCAGCTTCAGAATGCCTGCGGGAGTCAGCGGATCTCCGGCCAGCGCGGCGAAGCGCTCAAAAATTGTGGCGGCGGCCTTGCCGTTCAGTTGCTGGTAGACGATGGATTCGGCCAGGCTGTGAAACTCCGGCGGACCAAACTCCATGCGGCACCGGCCCACGCGTTCGATCACGGCGCGCATCACAGAGTCGCTTTTCTTGAGATGGTTGACGGCTTTGCGCATGGCCTCTAGATTTATCACAAAAGCCGACGCTAGCGAAGAAAAAACGAATCAACGCAGAGAGAAACTGAAGGGAAACTGATCCTCAGGGCGGTTACGCGGCCTTGTGTTCTCCTCGGCGGAAATTCTCGATGAGATGTTCGGAGGTGCGCAGTGAAAACGTGAGGATGCTGATGGTTGTGGTTTTGTCGGTGCAGTTCAGAAATACGCTGGCGTCGCAGACGTAGAGGTTCGGCACATCGTGCGTCTGACCGAAACGATTGGTGACGAAATGCTTGGGATCGTTGCCCATGCGGCAGGTGCCGGTTTCGTGCAGGCTGAATCCGGGCATCTCCGGTTCGTCGCCGATGTCTTCGACAACGCCGCCAGCCGCGCGCAGAACATCGGCGCACACCTGTTTCGAATGGTCCCACATCTTCAGCACGTTGTCGTCCCACTGAAAATGCAGGCGGGCTACGGGAATGCCGTAGGGATCTTTCACTTCCGGATCGAGATCCACGTAGTTCGTATCCGAGCGCAGCGTGGGAGCCTGAATTCCGAAGCTCACGGGCGAGGGATAGCGGCGCTTGATCTCGCGCTTGTAGGACGATCCGAAGCCATCGAGTTCAGTGGCGAATCCGGGAAAATCTTCGCAGCCGCCATCGGGATAGACGGAGTAGCCGCGAATGAAATTTTCTTCGTGCGGATCTTTCAAATTTTGCCAGCGCGGCATCCATGCGATGGTGCTGTCGCCGACGTGGTCGGGGAACGGGGGACGTCCGACGAGTTGCGGAAGATATCCGCGCACCGACTCGCCGTAAAGGTGATCGCAAAGGTTGCGGCCGAGTTGTCCGCTGGAATTGGCGACGCCGTTGCGGTGTAGCCGCGACTTGGAATTCAGCATGATGCGGGCGCTCTCCACGCACGACGCAGCCACAACCACTGCGCGGCCGTAGACTTCGACTTCCTGCTTCGACTTGCGGTCGATGTAGGCGACTCCGCGGGCGCCGTTCTCGTCGGTGAGAATATTTTTGGCCAGCGCGTTGGTGCGGAGCTCGAGGTTCTTGGTGGCTTCGGCTTTGGGCAAGAGAAAATACGGAGTGGAGAAGAACGCGCCGACGTCGCAGCCAGTTGTACACTCGCCGCAAAAATGGCACGCGGGATGGCCTTCATGCGGCTGCGTGAGCTGGGCGCAGCGGTCGGGGAGGTAAGGCACGCCAACTTTGTTGCTGCCCGCTTCCAGAATGCGATCGAGGCAGCGGAAGTGGAAGGGCGGCAGATAGGAGCCGTCGGGATTGCTGGGACGGTTCTGGATTGTGCTGGCGACGCCGATCATTTTTTCGACGCGCGTGTAGTACGGGCTCATCTCGTCGTGCGTGATGGGCCAGTCCACGTCGTGGCCGTCGAGCGAGGCGGCGCGGAAATCGATATCGCCAAAGCGGGCCGAACTGCGTCCCCAGAAATTCGTTTTGCCGCCTACGGAGAAGCAACGCGGCCACATCCACTTGGTTCCCGGAGCGGCGGTGAAGGGAATTTCGTGCTCCCATGCGGCTTTGGTGTATTCGTTGTCGAGGTAGCCGTAGGATTCCCCGCGGCGTTTGGGATCGTCGAGGCCGCGGAATTTCATTTCCCAGGGCATGCGGTGAAAACGGAAATCTTTCTCCGGATCGAGCCTGCGGCCCGCGTTCAGCGCGCAAACTTTCAAGCCGGCTTCGCAGAGCGTTTTGATCGCCATGCCGCCGCCGGCGCCGGTTCCGATTACGATGACGTCGTAAATTTGTTTGGGCATAATTTGCTTAGCAATAATTGCGTGGTCGCGATTTGCGTGGTCTCGATTTGTTCCGCCGCGTTTGCATCCAGCCGGTCAGGAAATTGGGTGAGACACGTGCAAATGCTCGGGATCGTCTTTGTGCGGGCACTCGGGAGACTCGGCATACATTTTCAGCGCGGGGCAATCGAGTTCCTTGAATCCGATCTCGCTGGTGTAAAAACCGTTCAGCGTGAATTCACGGATCTGACGAAAGAAAATGCGGCCATCACCTTCGCCGGCGCGGGCTTTGTCTTTATAGGCGAGCGGCTCGAGCAGGGAAATCTGCTGTTCTGGAGTCAAATCCACAAAGGGCTTGCCGAACAAGCGTTCACTGTGCGCGTTCATCCAGGTGAGGCCGGTGCGGAATGCATACTGCGAGTCGGGATCACTGGCCACCATGAAATCGATAAACTCGGCAACGCCCGCCTCGCGCGCGCCCGGCGTTGCGTCGCTGGGGATGATCATGTCGGAAAGGCGCTCAACCAGGGCATATTCCGAGGCGGTGAAAAACTGAGGAGTGTAAACCGCTGGCTTGATCTGCAGCACTGCGTTGCCTACGTGGCCGCAGGCAAAAGTCCACTTGCTGAAGCCGGGGAACTGCGCGACTGCGGCCGCCGTCCCTAGAATGCGCAAAATCTCGCGCCGCTGGATGCCTTGTCCTGCCATTGTGATTAGCTCGCAGTTAAGCTGGATTCGCTCTAACGCTAGAGGCTATCAGGCTATCTCATAAATCCTCGACGGCTGGACACGAGCGAAACCTCGGAGGCTAAAGCCCGGGTTGCTAGCCGCTGGGTGGCACGACTGAAGCCGTGCCCTTCCCAAAACCGTTTTACGAGATGACCTCTAGTTCCTCTAAGAAAGATACTTGATCGTCTGCTCGATCAACTCGGCCGTCGGTTTGTAGGGGTCGCCGTCGGCGTCGAATTCCATCGAGCAATATCCCTTATATCCGTGCTTCTTCAAAATCGCAAACGTTCTGGCCAAGTCCACGTGCACGGGCTTGCCCTGCTCGTTCAGTTCGCCATCTTTCACGTGGCAAATGCCATAGGCGTGGGCGAACATGGCATCAATGGCGCGGTAGGCAAAGTCTTCATCATCACTATGAGCGGCCAGCGAGTTGCCGAAATCTGGGAGAGCCCGCAGCCAGGGGCTGCCAACTTTGTCGAGCACGTGAACGATGAAGAAAGGATCTTCGCTGATCGGGTCGTCATTTTCGAAGTGCACCACCACATTCTTGCTTTGGGCGTAGTCGGCAACGCGCAGCAAAGTTTCGGACGCGCGCGCGACATCGGGCTTGGAGTCTTTGGTCTTGTGAATGTGAGTGCGAATGCTGGGCGAGTCCAGGGCGGCGCCTACGTCAATCCATCGCTTGCTCGATGCTAGCGATTTTGCACGCTCGGCGGGATTGGTGTCGTAGGGGCTGGACTCGCCATCGACAGCGATGTCGACGATTGCAGAGCGCGCCTTCTCAACCGCGGTACGGAACTGGTCCAAATATTTTGGCTCCGTCGAAGGAAATACCGGGCTCCAGGGCTCGATCTTGCGGATATTAAATTTCTCGACGACGTGCGCGGCAAAATCTTTCAGTTCCATTCGTTGCGACGCTGGCACGGGACCGGGAGAGTTGCCGTCCCATCCTTTCCATCCCACGATGAATTCACGGAAGGGATACGCGGCGACTGCGATTCGATCTCGGGGCGCCGCAGGGAACTGGACCGACGGCTCGGAATTTACGGCTGCGCGGGCAAGGGCAGGCATCAGCCACATTCCCGCCGCGGCGCCTGCACTCTGCGCCAAGAACTGTCTACGAGTGGTTGGCATGCGGCGCCAGTGTAACAGAGCGAGCGCGGGCTGGGGCAACGCACCGCCAGTGGTGATAACCCCAGAGAGTTTGGCTCAGAATCCACAACGCGGAAGCCGCGCGGGTCAGGCCTTGCGCGCCGGAGACAGTTCGAATCCAATCTGACGTCGGCGCGGCGCCTTAGAGTCGTAAGTTCTCTGATTGCTTTGATCAAATCCAGGATCACGGAATCGTGTGTGTCCAGATGATTCTCCAGTTCGTGAACCTTCGCGGCAAGACGGCGATTCGTGGACAGCAGCTCGCGCAATCGGACGAACGCACGCACTACACTCACACTCATCTGAATTGCTCGCTCAGAGCTAAGCACCGTTGCGGCCATGATGGCACCATGCTCTGTGAACGCGTACGGCAAGTATCGGCGCCCGCCGCTGCCTTTTTTTGAGGTCGCAATTTGCGACCTCAAAAGCTTTTGTTCTTTGGTGGTGAGCTGAAACATGAAGTCGGATGGGAAACGCTCCTGATTGCGTCTTACTTGCTCGTTGAGCCGCTTCACGGGCACTCGATAGAGTTCAGCCAAGTCAGTGTCAAGAATGGTTCGGTGGCGGCGAAGGAACAAGATCCGAGACTCAACCACGGAAGCCGACGCTCGGCCGCGCTTCGGCATGCTGAGTAAGTTTGCTAGTTTTCGATTTTTCATTTTTGAGGTCGCAATTTGCGACCTCAAAATCATAGTCCCAAGTGGCGGAAAGCAAGCCTCAATGACGGCATAAAACTTGTGCCGGTCCCGTTTCGGGATGACCTGGCAGCCAACCATCATTGGAGCGGGCGGACCCGCGAACCGAAGCAAGAATGGAGACGGAGCGATTGTAGTCGCGAGGCATGGACTGGTAACGGCTGCGTTCTAGGTGACGCTCACTTCCGTGTAGGTGCCATAAACCGTGCGCAGCGCCTCGCAAATCTCGCCCACGGTGGCGTAGGCGCGGACTGCGTCGACCATGTAAGGCATGGTGTTAGCCGTGGAAATGCCGTTCGTCGAGGACGACTCAATCTTTGGTTGTTGTGCTGCTGCCTTCTTTAGTGCGTCGAGACAGCGTGTGACTTCCTGGTTCGACCGGCGCGCGCGCAATACTTTTAGCTTTGCTGTTTGCTGCTGAGCGACGGTCTCGTCGATGTACAAAATGTGTGGGGACTCTTCCTCGATGACGAATTCGTTGACACCGACCACGACTTTTTCTTTCGCCTCCGCGGCGCGCTGGTACTGGTAGGAAGCCTCGGCAATTTCTTTCTGCGGATAGCCGCGGTCGATGGCTTTCACCATTCCGCCCATGGCGTCGAGTTTGCCGAAGTAATCGAAGGCGCCGTTTTCCATTGCGAGCGTTAAGGTTTCGAGGAAGTATGACCCGCCCAGGGGGTCGACAGTCTGGGTGACGCCCGATTCATAGGCGATGATCTGTTGCGTGCGCAGCGCGATGCGCGCGGCTTCTTCGGTGGGCAGGGCCAGAGCTTCGTCGTAAGAATCCGTGTGCAGGGACTGGGTTCCGCCCAGCACCGCAGCCAGCGCTTGCAACGCGACGCGCGCGATGTTGTTCATGGGTTGCTGCGCCGGCAGCGAAACGCCTGCGGTCTGGGTGTGGAAGCGCATCAGCCATGTGCGCGGGTTCTTCGCGCCGAAACGGGTCTTCATTACTTGACCCCAAACCTTCCGAGCGGCGCGGTACTTGGCGATCTCTTCGAAAAAATCGTTGTGGGCGTTGAAAAAAAAGCTGAGGCGCGGGCCAAACTCGTCTACGTCGAGTCCGCGCCGGCGCGCCCATTCGACGTATTCGACGCCGTCGTACAGTGTGAACGCCAGTTCCTGTAAGGCTGTGGAACCGGCTTCGCGAATGTGATATCCGCTGATGGAGATGGTGTTGAAGCGCGGCGTGAATTTCGAGCCGAATTCAAATGTATCGATCACCAGCCGCATCGACTGCGCCGGCGGGTAGATGTATTCCTTCTGCGCGATGTATTCCTTGAGAATGTCGTTCTGGATGGTGCCCGAAATTTTCATCCAGTCGGCGCCCTGTTTTTCGGCGACGACCAGGTACATCGCCCAGAGCACCGACGCGGGCGAATTGATGGTCATCGAAACCGTGGTCTTTTCCAGATCGATGCCGTTGAAGAGAATTTCCATATCTTCGAGCGAATCGATAGCTACGCCACACTTGCCAACTTCTCCTTCGCTGGCGGGGTGATCGGAATCGTAGCCCATCAGCGTGGGCAGATCGAAGGCCACCGAAAGCCCGCTGCCGCCGTGCTCGAGCAGGTATTTGTAACGCTGGTTGGTTTCTTCCGGAGATGCGAACCCGGAGAACTGGCGCATGGTGTAGAGCTTGCCGCGATATCCTGTGGCATGAATACCGCGCGTGAAGGGCGGTTGGCCGGGATAGCCGAGATATTTTTCTTCGCTCCAGTCCTCGGGCAGATCGGCGTGAGTGTAGAGCCGGCGAACTGGAACGCCGGAAATTGTAGTGAAGCGCGCGTGGCCGTGCTCGTCGAGATTCACGCCGGTGGGGGCGCCGATGGGATGCTCCGGAGTTTTTTCGAGCGTCGGGGCGAGCGTCTTTTCCGCCCACCGCTTTTCAGCATCGGAGGGATGGCGATTTTCGAAAACGTCGGCTATTGGCCTTTCGGCGACTTGCGGCTTTGGCGGTTTTTTCTCGGACATGCGAACCCCAGTGCTCTGTTTCGATCATAGGGAAGTGAGGGCGCGCGAGCAAGGCTAATGGATGAAGCGATGAACGAACGGTCGGTTAGTTCTCGGCGGTCATTCGTGGAGGGGTGTGGAGGGGCGGACGCCCTCGTCCGCCCAGGCAGCGAGGGTCCCTAGCAGGACGCTCTTGTGGCGCTGCTTCCCCGGACGAGGGCGTCCGGGGCTCCACGATGGTTTCTTGTTATCACGGGTGCTTATGCGAGAGTTCCCAGGCTTTGGCGTATTTCCAGGAAACGTAGACGGCATGGTTAAGATGCAGCAGCAGGCCTTCGCGGCCGTCGAGGAAACCGAGGCGGAAGAAATAGTTGTACATGAACGTCGCCAGCGGCCGCAGGACGATGTTGATCACGCTGAACCGCACTTTGCCGTTGCTTTTCGCCACGACCATCTCCGCGCCCAGTGAAGAATAGCGGTTCATGTGGTCGATGTAGTCGGAGAGTGTGGGGTAGGAATGGTGGATGAGAGCGCCATGCAATGTTCCATGCACGAGTCGAAACGTGCCACTCCGCCATTCTTCGACCTCTAATGTTTCGTGAACCGCAGCGTCTTTGAATCTTCCCGTGCTTTGTCTGAATAATCGCAACTTGCGGTCGGGCCAGAAGCCCCCATGTTTGATCCAGCGATCGAGGAAGTAATTTTTCCTCGGCATCAGGAATCCGTTTACAAAAATCGGGGCAGAAGTGCCGTCGGGCAGCGTCTGTGTGAACTTGTCTCCCCTTGGCGCATTTCTAACCGTGTCCTCAATCTCCACGGCAAGTTCAGGGCTTACCGCCTCGTCCGCATCGAGGGAAAGAACATAGTCACTCGTCGCCTTGTCGATCGCGGAGTTCTTCTGTGCGGCGTAGCCTTTCCACTCTTCGACGAAGACTTTTGCGTCGAAGGACTTCGCTATCTCCATCGTGCGGTCGGTCGAGCCCGAATCGACGACGATGATTTCTCCTTTGCCGTCGGCGACCAGGGGCTGCACGCTTTCGAGCGTGAGCGGGAGATTGGCTTCTTCGTTGTGGGTGATGATGACGACGGACAGAGTCACGGGAGAAAGGATACACGCTGGGCTGGGCGTGGGAAATTGGCGGGGATGGTGTTCCGGGAAGACTGCCGAGCTTCGCTCGGCGCGGACCCTTCGACTTCGCTCAGGGCAGGCTTGCGAGGGCGCCCGTCCCCACACGAACAAAATCAAAGGCGACGGACAGGAGTGTCCGGCCTACATGGAAGATGGCGGCTCGCTTCGCTTGCCGGACAGCCGAGGCGGCTGTCGCCACATGTGCGAGGGAGTTGCCCGCAGTGACAGACCTGCGGGCTTCGGTGTTTACGGTTGCACGGCTTGCGGCGGCTGTGTCGCTGGTCGCTGCGTTCCCGGCGCGGCATCCTTCCGCGGTTCGACGTAAGGCACGTTCGGCAGTTTAGTGACCTGGCCGCGGGTAGCATCGCCGACGTCGATGCCGGAGTGGTCGAGCAGCAATCCGGTGGCGCGATCGAGTTCGATGCGCGACTTTTCGTAGGCCGCTTTGGCGGAAACCAGGTTCGACTCGGACGTGGTCAGGATGGAAGCATCCTGCAGGATCGCGGTTGTTGTGGTCAGGCCGACTTTCAGTTTTTGCTGATCGGCATCGAGCGTTTGACGCGCGAAATCGACCGCGTATTGCGCCGCCTGCACGGATGCCCGGTTCTGTTTCACATCAAATTGCGCGTTGCGTACTTCGATGCGAACCTGGTTCTCCAGCTGATGCAGCCGCACCTCGGCCTGGCGGTATTCCAGCTCCGCGCGTACCTGGTTGGCTTGCGCTTCGCGATTGCGCAGGGGAATGTTCAGCGACAAACCGATGCCTTTGTCGGGAGCGGTGCCGTTGACGAGCTGGTTTAATGTGCTGCCGTAGCCGACGGGGCCGCCGTTGGCAAAGGGAGGCGGAGCAGTGGCGCCGCTGAAGCAGGTGGACGTGCAGGTTGGCGGCAACAGCGCAGGGTTCACAGCTCCGCCCACTCCCGATCCGCCGTAATAGGCAAAGGCATCGAGCGTGGGCAGCATGGCGTTGCGGACTGCCTTACTGCTGAGGTCGCGAGAGTTGAGATCGATGCGGGATTCGACGAGTTCGGCACGGTGATCGAGAGCTTGATTGATCAAGTCCTGCGTGGGGACGACTGCTTCCTCCTGCGGAATCCGCATGGTGGAAGTGGGAATCACATCGGCTTCGGCGAGCACGGGATCCTCGATGCTGCGGCTGACTGCATTCTTCATCAGTAACTCTTCGAGTTGCAGGTTGTTCTGCGCCAGGATCAGATTCTGCTGGTCGGTGGAAACCGTGCTCTGCGCGCTGACTACCTGAATGGGCGGCACCGTGCCAACTTTGGCCTGCTGCTTGGAATCATCCAGGGCTTTTTGAGCGTAAGTGAGCGCTTCCTGCTGCACATGCACGTTTTCGTAGGCGTACACCAGGTCCCAATACATATCTTCGATCTGATCGACGGTGGTGATGATTTGCAGGCGGAAGGCGACGTCGGAAATCTCGCGGTTGTTTTTGGCGATGCGGATGAAACGCAGGTTGGGGAGCGAACCAAAACCTTGCAGCAGGTTCTGCGTGATTCTGAATTGGAAATTCGAGCTCAACTCAGGCGTCAGGAGGCTGGTAGGGTTGTTGGTGGTGACGTGAGTGTTGTTGAATCCGGCGGCGACGCTTGTGCCCCACTGGAAGCCTTGAGCATAGGTGAAGTTGGCAGTGTAGGTGTTCTGCCCCACGACGGGGACGGGGCTGAAGACGCTCACGGATTCGGTATCGTTTTTGTCAAGCTGCAGCGTGCTGGTGACGACCGGATCGAAGCTGGTGATGGTTGAGCCAATGCCGAGCGTGGAACTGACCAAGCCGTTGGTACCCGTACCCACGCCGCTGGGGGCAACGGTGGTGCCTCCGGTGCCGGAGCCAACCGTCCCGCCCAGGCCGCCAACGCCACCGCCCGGAGTGTTCTGCACGATGCCGGCGTTGACTCCGAGAATGTTGGCGCCGGACTTGGCGCGCAGCAAGTCAGTGTCGGCGATGTTGAGGTTGTAGCGGGCGATATCGATGTCGAGGTTGTTCTCCAGAGTGAGCGCGACGGCGTCGTCGATCGAGAGATAAATTATGCCGTCGTGCATGAGCGCGTCGATGCGCGGCGAGTTGCCCAGTTCGGGCTGGTCAACCGGGCGCGGGACATAAGGCTGCAAGATGTGCGGGAAGGCCGAACGCGGCTTGGAATAGTCCTGAAGCCGGAAGGGCTGCGCCTTTGCCGGTTGGGGCGCGGACGGCGGCGCGGAAGCATCTTGCGCTTGAACAACCAGCGGCGAGGTCGCTAAGGTCAGGAAAATTACGGCCGCCTGGCTGAGAGTGCCAGGCCGCATGGCAAAAATCGAACGAGGCAAAGACATGAAGAGTCTCCTAAGCGTAAGAGCGATGCACGTTTTCGTGCGGATAAGCTTGGACGCGGAAAAAGTAAATACGTCACTTCATCTTAGCGGTAGTTGATGAGGCGCAAAGGAAAGGGAATTGTAAAGAATTGTTAGGTGGTAAACGCAGGGCGGAAAGCGAGGCAGGAAAACCCGGAAACCCATTTCAGATTGCAGATTGCAGATTTAAGAATTTCAATCTGAAATCTGAAATCTGAAATCCGAAATTACCCTGAAAGAAACGGGGCGCGGCTGGTGGCCACGCCCGCCTGTTCTTCTGGCTCTTACTGCTGCTGCGGCTGGGCCGAGGGTTGATCCGAAGGCAGATCCTTTCGCGGCGCGACGTAAGGCACATTGGGCAGCCGCGTGACCTGGCCCTTGGCCGCGTCGTCAATGCTGATGCCGGCGTGGTCGAGCGTAACCCCAACCGCGCGGTCGAGCTCCACGCGCGATTTTTCGTAAGCCGCCATGGCCGACATGAGCGTAGACTCAGCCGTCGCCAGGGCGCTGCGGTTCTGCAGCACCAGGGTTGTGGTCGAGGTGCCGAATTGATACTTCTTCTGTTCGGCATCGAGCGATTGCTTGGCGTAATCGACGGCGGCCTGCGCCGAGGCCACGCTGGCGCGGTTCTGTTCCACTCCGAACTGGGCGTTGCGGACTTCGATGCTGATCTGGTTTTCAATCTGCTGCAGACGCAGTTGGGCTTGCTGGAACTCAAGTTCCGAACGGATCTGCACGGCCTGGGCAGCGCGGTTGCGGAGTGGGACATTGAGCTGCAGCCCTACACCTTTATCGGGAGCGGTGGAGTTGACGAGCTGATTGAGGGTTCCGCCGAGGCCAACGCTTGGGGCGATCGGACTCTGCCCGGTATTCGGTCCCGCGCAGCCGAAGACCTGCGGGTTCTGGGGATTTGAGCAAAGTTCCTCGGGATTCTGGCTGCCGCCAACGCCCAGGCCGCCGTAATAAGCGAACAGGTCGAGAGTGGGCAAAAGAGCGTTGCGGACAGCTTTGTTGCTGATCTCAGTGCTGTTCAGCTGGATGCGCTGTTCCACCAGATCGGCGCGATGACGCAACGCCTCGTCGATCAGGTCCTGTGTGGGCTGGACTGGTTCGTTCTCTGGCAACTCCATGGTGGAGGTGGGGATCACCTCGGCTCCGGCCAGGGTCTGATCGCGCAGGGTGCGGCTGAGCGCGTTTTTCATAAGCAACTGCTCCAACTGCAGGTTGGTGAGTGCAACCGTCACTGCCTGCTGGTCCTGGGCAACGGTACTCTGGGCACGCACCACTTCGATTGGCGCCAGGCTGCCGATCTCGACCTGTTTCTTGGTATCGGAGAGAGTCTTCTCGGCAAAAGCCAGCGATTCTTTCTGCACGCGAACGTTTTCGTAGGCGTAAACCAGATCCCAATACATAGTCTGAATCTGATTGACGGTGGTGATGATCTGCAGACGGAAAGCTACATCAGAAAGTTCGCGATTGTTCTTGGCAATGCGGATGAAACGCGTGTTGGGCGCAAACCCAAACCCCTGGAGGAGGTGCTGCGTGATCGTGGCTTTAAAACCCGAGTTGAGCACAGGACTGAGGCTCGAAAAGAAGCTGTTGGTGGTGCCCCGGGTGTTGTTGAAGCCCACCGTCAGGTTCGTGCCCCATTGGAAAGCCTGCTGGTAAGAGAAATTCACTGTGCCTGTGTTTTGAGCCAGACTAGAGCCCGGAAGCACACCCTGAAAAATACTGGTCGCCTGTTGACTGAAATGATCCTCCTGCAACGTTCCAGTGACCACCGGGTCGAAGCTCGTGATGAGTGATCCCAGGCCGAGCGTGGATCCCACCAACCCGCCCGCGCCAGCTCCCGCACCGCCCGCACCGAGGGTGGTTCCTCCGGTGCCGGAGCCAACCTGGCCGCCGAGTCCGCCAACTCCCCCGCCGGGAGTGTTCTGCACCACGCCACTATTCACGCCCAGGGTTGTAGCTCCGGCCCTGGCGCGCAGGATGTCAGTGTCCGCGATATTCAGGTTATAGCGCGCGATGGCGATGTCGAGATTGTTCTCGAGCGCGAGTGCGATCGCGTCATTCAACGACAAATAGAGCTTGCCATCGTGCATGAGCTGGTCAATACGTCCCGTGTTGGCTAGGTTTGGCGCCGGCAGGCGCCGCGACGTATAAGGGCCGATGGGATTGGGAAAATGCGATACCGGATGGGTGTAATTCAAGATCGGCAGCGGCTTTTCGGAGGTCGACTGGGGCGCGGGGGCAGCCGGCGCGTCCTGACCCCAGCTGGCAATGGTACAGGTCGCAAGGGCCAGCGTTGCCGACAAAACCGCAGCTGCGGGACGTGCAATCCAATTTACGCGTGCGAATGGCATCTACTTAATCTCCGTTCGGTAACCCTAAGTTTATTAAGACGTTGCAGCGAAAAGACTTGACCGGCGCCTGGCCCAGCCAGACCTAACCGTGAATGAAGCACCGCACCTCAAATTCCCAAGCCCAAGCTCCCAAGCCCAAGCTGCCAAACCCAAGCTGCCAAACCCAAGCTCCCAAACCCAAGCTCCCAAACCCAAGCTCCCAAACCCAAGCTCCCAAACCCAAGCTCCCAAACCAATGGATACGCAAATGGCCGGAGGAAGGTTCCTGAAAACAGAATCCAGTGAAGCCAACCAGTATATCCGACCAAACCGCCCCATTTTCCCACGGTTCCCGGAGCAAGAAACTGCTACAGTGCTGGCGATGTCAAGACCCTGCAGAGCCGATTCTCTTGTGCCCTTTGGGCCGCGATCCAAACGCGTAATAACTTGGTGTGAAACAACTTGCTGCGAAATAACTTGGATGAGCCCGCCCGGCTCGGGGACTCGAAAACTCGCAGGAAAGATGGCATGAGGAATCTCAAGGTGGTGCTCTCCTACGACGGGTCTGAATTCTCCGGATGGCAGGTGCAGCCTGACACGGCGACTGTGCAGGGGACACTAGCCTCGGCTATTGGACGCATCACCGGGGAAAACGTATTGCCGCAAGGGTCAGGTCGAACCGATGCGGGGGTGCACGCCCTAGCACAAGTGGCCACGTTTGTAACGGAGTCCAGCGTTCCAACCACAAATTTCGTAAAGGCGCTGAACGACATTCTGCCGCCAGCCATACGTGTGCTGGAAGTGAGTGAAGCGCCGGCGGATTTTCATGCTCGCCACTCGGCGCGGGCGAAAACCTATCGCTATCGCATCTTTCGGGACTCGATCTGCCCACCGTTCCTGGCCAGATATGTCTGGCATTTTCCCTATTCGCTGGATGAACAAGCCATGGCGCAGGCGGCGGGGCTGGTGGTGGGCGAGCATGATTTCACTTCGTTTGCGGCGGTTGACCCGGAGCGGGGCCGCGCGGGCGAAGAAGCGCCGCAGGAGCAGCAGAATGTGCGAGAAAATGCGCAGGTGAATTTGCGGAGAAACGTGCGGCGGATTTTTTCCTCCACCTGGGAACGGCAGGGCGAAGAGTTCGTCTATACCGTGCGTGGCTCGGGATTTCTGCACCACATGGTGAGAAATCTGGTGGGAACCTTCATTCTGGTCGGCAAGGGAACGTTGCAGGTTGCGGATGTGACGCGCATTCTCGAGGCCAGAAACCGCTCGGCGGCCGGAGCGACCGCGCCCGCGAGTGGGCTGTATCTGGTCAGCGTGGAGTACTAGCCGGTCCGCAGCGGCGGGACGGCTGAAGCAAGACGTAGCAAGCTACGTCTCTACCGCAGACTTGGTCGTGGCAAACGGTCGTATGGCGAATGGTCCACAGATCACGGCGGGCAAGGTCGTCTCGGTGAATCCGGCGACGGGCTCGGTCCTGCGCGAGTTCGAGTGCGCGAGTGCGAGCCAGGTTCAGGCCGCCGTGGCGCGGGCGCAAGCGGCGCAGATGGCTTGGGCAGAGATTGGCGTGCGCAAGCGGATTGACGTGGTGCGCGAGTTTCGTCGCCGGCTGCTTGAGAAGAAATCAGAAATCGCCGCGGCCATCACCGAAGAAGCCGGCAAGCCCGTGGCCGAAGCGCTGACTACGGAAGTGTTGGTGGTGCTCGATGCGGCGCGATTTCTGATCGACAACGCCTATCGTCTGCTCGACGACGAACCGGTTCCGCACGGCAATCTCGCAACCAAGCTGAAGCGCGGCCGACTGGTGCGCGAACCGCACGGCGTGGTGGGGATCATCTCGCCGTGGAATTATCCGTTCTCTATTTCCGCGACCGAGAGTCTGGCGGCGCTGGTGGCGGGCAATGCGGTGGTGCTGAAGCCCTCGGAGTTTACTTCGCTCCTAGCGCTGGAACTGCAGTCGATGTTGCACGGCGCGGGGGTGCCGCAGGATGTTTTTCAAGTGGTGGCGGGCGATGGCGCAACAGGCGCGGCGCTGCTTCATTCGCAAATCCACAAGCTGGTCTTCACCGGCAGCGTGGCCACGGGCAAGCGCATCGCGGCCGCTGCCGCCGAGCGATTGCTGCCGGTGGTGCTGGAGTTGGGCGGCAAGGATCCGATGATCGTTCTCGACGATGCCGACGTAGATGTCGCCTCTAGCGCCGCGGTTTGGGGAGCATTCGTCAACGCCGGGCAGGCTTGCCTCTCGGTGGAGCGGTGCTATGTGCATCGCAATTTGTATGAACCATTTCTGAAGGCGTGCGTCGAGAAGACGCGGCGGCTGCGCGTGGGGCACGGGATGGATCGCGATACCGATGTGGGGCCGATGATCCATGAGCGCCAACTACTCGCGGTCGAAGCGCAGGTGGAAGACGCTAAAGCTTGCGGAGCTCGGGTTCTGGCCGGTGGATCGCGACTTCCGGAACTGGGGAAGAATTTCTACCGGCCGACTGTGCTCGCCGAGGTGACTCACGAGATGCGGATCATGAGCGAGGAAACGTTTGGTCCGGTGCTGCCGGTGATGGCTTTCGGCAGCGACGACGAAGGGGTGAGGCTGGCCAACGACTCGGAATATGGTCTGGCAGCAAGCGTGTGGACGCGTGATTCCGCGCGCGGCGAAAGTCTCGCTCGGCGTATTCATGCGGGGACGGTGATGGTCAACGATGTGATTTCGTGCTTCGGGATCAGCGAGGCTCCGCACGGAGGCGTGAAGGCCAGCGGTCTCGGCCGCACCCACGGCCGCTTCGGGCTGGAAGAAATGGTGCGGCTGAAATATCTGGACACGGACCGCATGCCCGGCATGAAGAAAGTCTGGTGGTACGCCTACGGCCCGGTTTTCGCGCGCCAGATGGAAGGATTCCTGGACATGCAATTTGCCCGCAGTCTCGGACAGCGCTTGCGCGGCGGGCTGCGCGCGGCGAGCGCGGTGTGGCGCCCGCGGCTGTGAGGACTCAGTAGGCAAAGTACGCAAAGAAAAGCCAGCGCAGTTCTTTGCGATCTTCGCGGCCTTTCTTTGCGAACTTTGCGGTTAAGCTTTGTTTTGGTGCTTCAGCCCGCTATCGCCGCCTCAATTTCGGAGAGTTCGGATACAATGGCGCTCGTACGAGTGAATTCTGCGGCGCTGGCCGCGCGAACGAGGGTAAGTCCTTGGCAACGGGTGAAGTCACCGCATCTCCGACGCAAACTCCTGCGCAGCTTCCGCATCACAAAGTGAAGATCAAGAAGGCCGGGCAGCGCGCCTGCAACGAGAAAAATGAAAAGGGCAAGCCCTGCGCCGGACATTTGAAGCGCTGGTTCTATACCACGGATGTGGTCGAGCAGGCGTGCGGCGACGCCGAGAAGGCATGGGGACCAAATGCCGAAGTCTACCGCTGCGAGCGCTGCCGGACGTTGTATCTGCCGGCTCCCGCGGACGCGAAGATCAACGTGGCCGGGCCGGGAATCGTTTCGGTGTTCGGGCTGACGCTGCCGCCGAAGAAGTGAGTAACAGCTCTTAGCTATTGGCTCTTAGCCTTTAGCTTGAACCGGTCGCTCAAGCTGTCTGATGGACTGACAGGTAAATCCTTGACGCGTCAGCCTAGGGCTTTGAGCTAAGGGCCAAGAGCTAATAGCTAAGAGCGGTTTTGTGAACACCTCCGATCTCATCTACGACTGGAACAAGAACTTTCCCTCGGGACTAAAGCCGCCAGGGTCTGTGCTGCTCAACGACGAGAGTCTGCGCGATGGACTGCAATCGCCTTCGGTGCGCGATCCGTCGATCCTGGAAAAAATCGAGATTCTTCATCTCATGGAGGCCCTGGGGATCAACTCACTCGCTCTCGGACTGCCGGGCGCCGGTCCGCGAGCGGTCGAAGCAGTGACCGCGCTGGCGCGGGAAATCGTCGCGCAGAAAATGAAGATTCGCGCCAATTGCGCGGCGCGCACGCACGAGAATGACATTCGTCCCATCGCCGAGATCGTGCAGAAAACCGGGTTGCCCATTGAGGCGGCCACATTCATCGGTTCCAGTCCGATTCGCCGCTTCACCGAAGGATGGACCGACGATTTTCTTTTGCAGACCACCGAGAAAGCGGTGAAATATGCGGTGTCGCTGGGGCTCGACGTGATGTATGTCACCGAAGACACCAGCCGCTGCGATCCGGAAACGGTGAAGCGGCTGTATGCCACGGCGATCAATTGCGGCGCGCGGGCTATCTGCATCTGCGATACGGCGGGGCACGCCACTCCGATGGGCGCGCTGGCGCTGGTGCGTTTTGTGATTGAAGAAGTGGTGAAGCCTTCGGGCGAAAAGATTCGCGTGGATTGGCACGGGCACAGCGACCGCGGACTGGCCATCGCCAACTCCTTGGCCGCGATTATCGCCGGCACAAATTGCGTTCACGGATGCGCCATCGGACTCGGCGAACGCGTGGGCAACACGCAGATCGACCAGATGCTGGTCAATCTGAAGCTGATGGGAATTGCGCCCTGGGATCAACAGGACCTGACCAAATTGAAACAATATTGTCAGGCGGTGTCGCGGGCCACGGGCGTGCCGATTCCGGCGAATTATCCCGTGGTGGGCGACGACGCTTTTCGCACCGCCACCGGCGTTCACGCCGCCGCCATTATCAAGGCGTATCGCAAGGATGACGTACTGCTCGCGAATACCGTGTATTCGGGCGTACCCTCGCACGTGTTCGGTCTCGAGCAGATTATCGACGTTGGCCCGATGAGCGGGAAGTCGAATGTGTTGTTCTGGCTGGAGCGGCGCGGCATTCCCGCGACGGACGACGTGGTGGAGCGCATCTACGCCCGCGCCAAGCAGAGCGACCATACCCTGAGCGAAGCAGAGATTCTGGAGTGTGTGCCCGCGGCGCGCAAGAACTGAAAGACGGCATACCCTCGACACTACTATGTCTTCACCATCAACTTTACGACATGCAATTCTCGGCGCCGGCGGAATTGGCGGCCTGATGGGCGCGTGCCTGGCGCGATCCGGAGCGCCGGTCACTCTCGTCGTCAGGCCCGAATCGCTGGCACATTATCCCGAACAACTTCAGCTTGAAAGCGCGTTCGGCAACTTCAGCGTCCCCGTTGCGCGAGCTTCCAGCGTACCTGCGGTCGATGTGCTCTGGATTACGGTGAAAGCTACCGAGCTTGTGCCGGCCCTGGGCGCGGTGACCAAGCCTGAGTCGGTGGGCGCGATCGTTCCGCTGCTCAACGGCGTCGACCATCTCGCGCTGCTGTGTTCGCGCTATGGCGCAGAGAAACTGGGCGCGGAGGGCGTGATTGGCGCGACCATCGCCGTCGAGTCAGAGCGGGTTGCGCCTGGACACATCGCCCATCGATCTCCCTTCGCGCGGCTGAATGTCTCCTCGGCTGGGAAAAGCCTGCTCGGCGGCACGGTCGATCATCTTCAGCAAATGGGTTTCGAATGCCGTTTTGTGGACGACGAGCCAACGCTCATGTGGGGCAAGCTGGTTTTTCTTGCCCCGTTTGCCCTCTCGACCACCGCGGCCGATAAGACCACGGGCGAAATACTTTCCGATCCGGTTTGGCGAGAGCTCGGGCTTTCCTGTCTGCGGGAAACGGCCGCTGTGGCGGTTGCCGAAGGCGCGAAGGTGGACGCCGACGCCGTGATCGCCGGGGTGATGAAGATGCCCGGCAACATGCGCAGCTCCATGCAGAAAGATGTCGCACAGCATAAAACTCCGGAACTCGACGCGATCGCAGGACCAATCCTCCGCGGCGCCCGCCGTCACGGAATTGAAGTACCCGCCACGAAAAAACTGGTGGCCGCGGTGGAGCAGAGGTCCGCTTGCGTGGAGAGCTTGCTGGCCTGAGTTCTGACCGAACGCACGCACGCGGACGTCGCGTGTTTCGGCACACTCGGTTACCACACTCCCGTAATCCGGCGTACCCGCGCAAGGCAATCCCCTTTCCTTCCCATGCGTTGTAAGATGACCCCATAACCTCCCATGAGCCCAACGCCCCCCCGCGCGGACATGCCGGACCTTGCGCCTTCGCTGCAGCAGGAAGTGGCGCGGCTGTCGGCGTCTCCGGAAGTGCGGTCGGCGTTCAACTGGTTCCGCACGCAGGAGCCGCAGCTGGCCCACTGGCAAATGGAGATGGCGCGGATCGCGGCGCCTCCGTTCGGCGAGTCGGCGCGCGGGGCTTGGCTGGCGGAACGCTTTCGCGAGGTCGGGCTCGACGACGTTCGCATTGACGATGTGGGCAATGTGTTCGGCATCCATCCTGGCTTCGGCAGCCGCTACGTCGCGCTGAGCGCGCACATTGACACTGTGTTCCCGGCGAACACGCCGCTGAATATTCGCCAGCAGGGAAGCCGGCTTTACGGGCCGGGGGTTTCCGATAACGGCGCGGGCGTCACGGCCATGCTTGCCATTGCCGCGCTGATGCGGGCGGTACGAGTGCGGCATGGGCTGCCGTTCGTGTTTATCGGCAACGTAGGTGAGGAGGGCGAAGGCGACCTGCGCGGCATGCGGCACATTTTCTCCACGCCGCGCTGGAAAGATTCGATTGCCTATAGCGTTGTCCTCGACGGCGCCGGCGCAGACACGATTGTGGCCGAGGCCCTGGGCAGCCGCCGCTTCGAGGTGATGGTCCGCGGGCCGGGCGGACATTCCTGGAGCGATTTTGGCGCGCCCAATCCCATCGTAATTCTGGCCAAGGCCATTGAAACTTTCACCGCAACTCCCGTGCCCACCACGCCGAAGACAACTTTCAACATTGGAGTGATTCGCGGCGGAACTTCGGTGAACTCGATTCCGGAATCGGCCAGCATGAAGGTGGATATCCGCTCCACTTCGATGGCGGAGATGGAGCGGCTGGAGCATTCGCTGCGCCTGGCTCTGAACCGCGCCGTGGAAGACGAGACCATGGCCGCGGAGATGCGCTCGTCGGCGCAGAAGCGGCCTTCTGGCGTGAACTGCGAAGTAGTCGTGATCGGCAGCCGCCCGGCCGGCGAATTGCCGGCGGGAGCGCGCATTCTGCAGGTGATCCGCGCGGTCGATGGGCAGTTGAACAATGCCGCCCAGGTGCAGCGCGCTTCCACCGACGCGAACATTCCGTTGTCGCTGGGGCAGGAAGCCATCGCCATCGGCGGCGGCGGCTCGGGCGGCGGGGCGCACACTTTGCAGGAGTGGTTCGATAGCAACGGACGCGAACTGGGGCTGAAGCGAGTTTTGCTCACCCTGCTCGCGCTGGCGGGGGTGGGAGAATGAATCGTGGGGAAATGACCGGGAGATTCGAGAACTCAGGAGTTGAACAGTTCGCTCAAGAATCGGCTTTCAGACGGTGCCGCGCTTCTGGCGCTGCGATGATTCACGCCCGATCATGGACAGGGACCATCACTCTTACCACCTGCGCGCTGGCGGCGTTGTGCGCGATCCCCGCATATGCGCGGATCGCCGCGCAGACCCCGGCGCAGAGCGGCGCTCAAAAGCCAGCTCAAACCAGCGCGTCGACCGCTGCGCAAAGTCCCACTCCAGCTGCAGCCCCAAGCCGGACGACTCAAGCGTCGGGGTTCGACCCTGCGCCGGCCCCTGGCCCGAAAGCCGATGTGATCTTCGTCCACGCCAACGTCTATACCAGTGTTCCGGCGAACTCCCCCTTCGCTTCGATTTTGCGCCAGGAGGCGATTGCGGTCCGCGGTGATCGCATCCAGGCCGTAGGCAAGAATGTGGACATCGAAAAACTCAAGGGAGACCAGACAGAAGTTGTGGACCTCGGCGGACACTTTGTCATGGCCGGATTCAACGACGCCCATTTGCATCTCTCCGGCGCCGGCCTGCAGAAGCTGAATGTGGACTTGGTCGGCGTCAAGTCGCTCGAAGAAATGCGCGAGCGAGTACGCGCCCGAGTGGAAAATGCAGTTCCCGGAGAGTGGATTCTCGGCGGCGGCTGGGACGAGACGATGTGGCCGGTGAAAGTCACGCCGAACCGCTGGGATCTCGACGAGGTTTCAAATGGCCATCCCGTATTTCTGGATCGCGTCGACGGACACATTGCCGTTGCTAATACCCGAGCGCTGCAACTGGCGAGCATTACGCTGGCCAGCCGCGATCCGGACGGCGGACACATTGACCGCGACTCGAACGGCCAGCCCACCGGCATCCTGCGCGAAACCGCGGAGCAGGCCGTGTTGGTTGTGATTCCCAAGCCATCGCACGACCGGCGACGCCGCGGAATCGAACTTGCTCTGGCCGACCTCGCCGAGCATGGCGTCACTTCGGCACAGGATTATTCCACCTGGGACGATTTCAAGATTTACGAAGAACTCGAGAAGGAAGGCAAACTCACGACCCGCATTTCCGAGTGGCTGCCCTTCGACGAGTCGGTAAAAGACCTCATCGCGAAGCGCGATTCTCATCCCCAGTCCGACTTGCTGTTGCACACCGGAATGCTCAAAGGCTTTATGGATGGCTCGCTCGGGTCGCGTACCGCGGCCTTGCTCGAGCCCTACACCGACGATCCCAAAAACTCCGGCCTGCCGCAATATGACGTGGACAACCTCAACGCCATGACCAAGGAGCGCGTGCTGGCGGGCTTCCAGATCGGTTTTCACGCCATCGGCGACAAGGGCGTGCAAATGGCGCTCGATGCGTTCGCGGGAGCCGAGAAAGCCGCTAAAGAGCAAAAAGTAAAAGCGGCGAATGGCGGAGACGATTACCGCCTCCGCGTGGAGCATGCCCAGGTCACCACTCTTGCCCAGATTGCCCGCTTCAAGGAGTTAAAGATAATCGCCTCCATGCAGCCCAGCCACGTGCTCACAGACATGCGCTGGGCGCAGGACCGCCTGGGGCCGAAGCGCGCCGCCCTCTCCTACGCCTGGGCGACGTTTCTCAACAAAGGCGTTACCCTGGCATTTGGCACGGACTACCCTGTCGAGCAGGTGTCGCCGTTCCGCGGCCTCTACGCGGCCATCCTGCGCAAGAGCGTAGACGGCAAGCAGGAGTATTTCCCGGAGCAGAAAATCACCATGGAGCAGGCCATCACGGCCTACACTACCGGCTCAGCCTTCGCCGAATTCGAGGAGAAAGAAAAAGGCAAGCTGATAGCAGGAATGCTCGCCGACTTCGTAGTCCTCGATCGCGACCCGACTGCGTCATCGCCGGAAAAGCTCCTGGCGACCAAAGTGTTGCGCACGGTTGTAGGCGGGAAGACGGTGTACGAGGCGAAGTGAATAAGGGCGGGTGGCCAGGCTTTTGGTCTCGTTGGCATCACCAGAAAAGTGGCTGCCCCGTCCTTCGCGTTCTTTGCGAAGGGCGGGAACCACGAACCCGTACGCAGCCGGGCTTATGCAGAGAGACAGAGCGTTGTGTCGGCAGCATCGTACCCGCCCTTGCAAAAAACGCAAGGACGGGGCACCCTCTGATGTGGTCGGTGCAAAAACGCGCAAAGGCTGGGCCACCCTCTATAACCTTGTCGGCGTTGTCAAGAGACACGTAGAGTGTCCGGGGTCAGCTACAGCGTTGTGTTGCTGCTGAACCCCAGTTTTTTACTTATTAGGAAGCTTTTGTTGTTGCTCTTGTTCTTGCCGTTGCTTTTGCTCATGCGACCCAAGCTCGCTTGCAGAATCCCGCGGTGGAAGCTG
>JBAUAN010000030.1:0-11563 GCA_049675725.1 Candidatus Sulfotelmatobacter sp.
CGCTGCTGCCTAAGCACCGACACACTTGGCGCACTTGGGTAAGTGTCCACGTATTGTTATGTGGACACTTATTTCCCACACTTCTACAAGCTCACCGATGTCAACACGGCCACGACCGGACGGTTACTTCAATAAGGCCGCTGAGATTGAAGCAGGACTGCCGAATAAGCCGGGCCAGTTGATTCGTAACACATTTGGAGGAACGTTCGGAGGCCCCATCAAGAAAGACAAGATTTTCTTTTTTATAAATTACGAGGGCCAGAAGACGCAGGAAAACCAGCAACAAAGCCTGACAGTGCCGACTGCTTCGTTCGTGGCTGGTAATGTCAGCTATAACTGCGCTGGGAGCACGGGGTGCCCGGCAAGCGGAGTTCAGACTCTGACGCCAGCACAGATCGCCAGCATGGACCCGATTTGCACAACTACCTGTCCTTGGGGCCCCCGTGACGACCCAAACGCACTGACCACGTTTAAGGCCTACCCTGGCCCAATAGTCCCCGGGGGAGACGGACTGAATACTGGCGGCTTCACGTGGTCCGCTCCCGATCCCGCCCGGCTCAATACGTACATTGTAAAGTTCGACTATCAACTCAGCGATCGCCAACGTCTATTTGTGCGCGGCAACCTGCAGGGCGACAGGAGTTCTTCGGCACCCGAGTTCCCCGGCGATCCTCCTGCGCATGGCGAAGATCCGGGCGCTACAATCTCTCCGATTCCTTACTTTGAGGATCTATTTCCGACAGCAGCGGCAGGCGGCTTTAGCGCGACTCAGAACATTTACACCGGTTCCGGCGGTACCAACGCCTGTCCTTCCGGCTTGAGCTGGGCGAACCGCCCGGGGCGAGAAGTCGGAGCGCCATTCCGCTTGGGCTTGATTGCGACTGCTCTTGCTAATGGAGGCGAGTCTCCCGTTTGTGCCGGGTTGCCGCCGGTGCCGTTCTGGGATCCTCAGTTCTCCTCTCTTTTCGCATGGTCCTCTCTCGGCACCAGCAGTTACAACGCTGGTCAAGTCATGTTGCGTCATCCTGCGAGTCATGGCCTGCAGGTCGACTTCAGCTATACCTACTCAAAGTCGCTCGATTTGGGTTCGGACGCCGAACGCACGAATTCGCAGGGTACGACGTCAACCACCACTCCGGTCGGCCAGGGCGTCGGCACGGTCCTCAGCTATATTGCGAATCCTTGGAATCCAGGTTTGAACCGTGCGCCATCCGACTTCGATTTACGCCACGTGATCACCGCTGACTGGGTTTACGAATTCCCCTTCGGGAAAGGGAAACGATTTGCTGGCGGTTCAGGAAGCTGGCTCAACGCCATTATCGGAGACTGGCAACTCGCCGGTTTGACGCGCTGGACCAGCGGCTTTCCGTTTAGCGCCATCGATTCACGGGGCTTTACCCAGAACTTCCTTTTCGAGAGCAACATGGTGCAAACTGGCTCGGTCAGTTCGGGCGTATTCATGATCAGCGGCGCCCCGTATGCCTTTCCCAATCCAAGCGCGGTGGTTGCCGGAGTGCAAATAACACCTGACGTTCCGGCTACCCTGACCCCAATGCGTTTCGCCTACCCTGGGGAAGCCGGAAGCCGCAACAACTTCCGCGGCCCGGGCTATTTCGGGATTGACATGCGCTTGGCCAAGAGTTGGAAAGTCCGCGAGCGCATGGACTTGAAGTTCGCTTGGGAAGTTTTCAACTTAACCAACTCTGTGCGCTTCGATACGAATACGAACACTTCGCTTGACAACGGTTCCGACGACGGCTCTTTCGGTCTGTATCGTGCAACCCTGAGCGTCGAACGGGTTCAACAGTTCTCGTTGACGTTCGGCTTCTAAGTTGCACAGACGGCTCAGAATGTTGGCGGCGTGTTTACCCAGAGAACCCCAGCTTGCTTATTAGTCGGGTTGAACCAGCGATGACCGCGGTTGCTCTCGAACCAAAAGCTGTCACCCTGCTCCAGGAGGTGACATTCGACCTCGTCAAGCCATACTTCCAACGTGCCTTCTAACATATAAAGGAAGTCTTCCCCTTGGTGCATATACGCACCGTCGCTTCCGGTTCCTGGCGGAACCCGAATCAGCATGGATTCGAGCATCTTCGTGCCCGTCGAAAGCAGTTCCATGCGGACACCCGACTTCGTTTCCAGACTCTTGCGATTGCGTGGCCGGATTACACGATTCGATTGCGCAGGTACGTCATAGAGTTCCAATACCGTGGTACCACATGCCGCGGCTAATCGGTAAATTGTGGCCACGGACGGATTGGCACGAGAGAGTTCGATGGCGCTGAGAAAGCCTGCCGAAATATTGGCCTGCCGAGCCGCTTCCGTTACGGTTAGACCTCTTTTCTTTCGGAGCCGGCGCAGTTTGTCTCCCAGATCCGGAGTGGACTTGGCTGGATGCTTTGATTTTCTAACAGGGAGATCTGTTCCCATGGCTTGTTTTATCCCTGGGACATTTAATTGCTTCACGTCGCGCAGGCACTTGATGCGCTTCAGAACATCGAGTAACTCTGGAGTATATAGGCGATAACTACCTGCGCTTCGCGCCGGAGTTACAAGACCCACGCCTTCCCATAGACGCAATGTCGAGGAACTGATTCCCAGAATTCGCGCGGTCTGTCCCACAGTCAGAAATCGCCTGCTCTCCGAATTATAAATCCGTCTTGATTTCGATGATTTTGGGCGCCGCACGCAAGTAATAGTAACGTGGAATATTGTAAATGTGAAATTCGCTTTTGGGGCCCAATGTGGCGGAGGGGAAGGAAGGCTTTGAGAATCTATCTCGCGGTTGTCGAGACCGTTCCAGCAGTTTACCACATTTATACAATGTTGCTATACTGCGGCCATAATTTTAGAACTCAAGACAGTGAGTACTTTACGGGAGCAGAGGTTACAGCGCGTGAGGATCCTCATTTGGCTGCCGTGCAGGCGAAAACGGCCATAATGCTGATTCCCGCCGACGGTGCCGCTCAAGGACTAGGTCACTGGCTTCGGCAAAAAAGAGTCGAAGAAGATTTCCGGACATCGCTATGATGGAAAGATCACTGATTCGGCTGGGCTAAGAGGTAATTCGCATGACAGAGAAAGCCGATGCCAATGAAATAAAAGAAGTGCCGAAATCTGTTTCTCGGCGCAACTTCATTAAAGGGGTCATCACCAGCGGCGTCGCGGTGTCCTCCGCGGGTTATTTGTTTCGCCCCTCGACTCTGCTGCATGGCCAGCAGTCGACTATAGGCGTAGGCGAGCGCCTGTTAACTCTCAACGTCAACGGCCAGCAGCGGCGCGTCGACGTCATGAAGCAAGAGACGCTGGCGTCAACGCTGCGTTACAAACTGGGCCTGACCGGCACCAAGCTGGGATGCGACCGCGCCGAATGCGGATCGTGCACCGTCCTTATCGACGATATTCCACACTATTCGTGTTCAGTGCTGACTCACACCGTGCGTGGCCGTAAAGTTGTCACCATTGAAGGCCTAGCGAGTGCCGATGGAGCCTTGCATCCGGTACAGCAGGGGGTGATCGACGAACAGGGCTTCCAGTGCGCCTTTTGCATGTCCGGCTTCGTCATGGCGACCGTGGGGTATCTTAAAACCAATTCCAATCCCAGCCGGCGGGAATTGGCGCACGGCATCTCCGGATGTCTGTGCCGCTGCCAGGACTACGACAAGATTCTGACCGCGATGATGCGAGGTGCGGAGAATTTGCGGAGGGCTTCTCTTGGATAAGGCAACGGTTGTGGAGACCGCAAAGACTGCTGAGCGCCAGTACGGAGCCGGCTACAAGCTGATCGGCAAGAACTATACGACGCCGGATCTTTACGCAAAAGTGACCGGCCAGGCAAAATATGCGGAGGACTTTCGCGCAGAAGGCATGTTGTTCTGCAAGTTGTTGCTCAGCCCCATGCCGCATGCACGGGTGAAACGCATCCATACCAAGGCGGCGCTCGCCGTGCCCGGCGTGAAAGCCATTCTCACGGCGGACGATCTTCCCGCGCCGGCCGATACCCTTACCGACAATGGAACGGTGATTAAGGCCAGCAAGTGGGGTGAACGCGGCCTTACCAATGAACCGGTTTATCAGGGCGAACCGATTCTTGCTGTGGCCGCCGTTGACGAACTCACTGCCGCCGAGGCGATCGAGAAAATTGACATTGATTTTGAACCTCTTCCGTTCGTCGTCGATCCACTTGCCACTCTCCGGCCCGGAGGGCCGAATCCTAGAATCGATGGCAATGTATGGGCTCGGCCTTCAGGACAACATTCGGGTCCGCCGGAGGTTACGGAACTGAAGTGGACTAAGGCGGATTTCGGGGAAGAAAAACATGGCCGTCTGCCGATGGGCAAAGCTCCCGATGAGTGGTCCTATGGGGATATCGATTCCGGATTCAAGGGTGCAGCGCTGGTTCTTGATGAAACATTCGTCACTCCGGACACCAGCCACCAAACGCTTGAGACCCGGAGCGCCATGGCTTACTGGCAAAACGGTAAGGTCTACATCTACACCGGGACGCAGAGCACCGCGCAAACCCTGCCCGCGATTGCGCGCTGGTTGAATATCGATCCGGACAACGTGGTTTTCATCAGCGAATACACCGGAGGCGGATTCGGCAGCAAGATCACCGGCGGAGTGTCGATGATTATCCCTGCGCTGCTGGCGAAGAAAACGAATGCTCCGGTGATGATGCGCATCAGCCGTGAGGAAGAGACTTTCATCGGACGTGCGCGACCCGGTTTTCAGGGACGGATGAAGGTTGGCTTCTCCAGGGAAGGGCGCATTGTTGCGCTTGAGATGTTCGTGATTTGCGACAATGGTCCCTACGACGCGGTGGGCGATGCTCCGTCGTCGGGACGCATCGTCTCTCTGTTGTACCAGCCACTCGCCATGCGTTGGCGCGGAGTGACGGTCCTCACGAATACACCGCCGCGCAGCGCACAGAGCGCTCCGGGCGGTCTGCAGGGGATTGTCATCATGGAGCCGATCGTGGCGAAAGCTGCGCGCAAGCTGGGTGTTGACCAGGTGGCGATTCGCCGCATCAACTGCCCCGAGGGCAAGGCGCCGTTCGGGCCAGTGGTTCAGGGAAAGCGTCAGTATGCCACCAGTGCATTCCTGAAGGAGGCGCTCGACCGGGGTGCAGAGCAATTTAAGTGGAGCCAGCGAGTTGCCCGCACTCCAAAAAGAATCGGCACAAAAGTTCGTGGCGTTGGCGTATCGCTGAGCTGTTACGTAGGAGGCACGATCGGTTTCGACGGGCTTCTCGTTATCAAGCCCGATGGCCTCATTACCTTTCACTCTGGAATCGGCAATCTGGGTACGGAGTCGGTGATTGATGTTCACCGTGCTGGCGCAGAGGTTCTCGGTGTGCCGTGGGAAAAATGCGAAGTCGTGTGGGGTAACACAACCAAGAACCTTCCTTTTACTTGCGTCTCCGGCGGCAGCCAGACGACCCATGCGATGACGCGGGCGGCCCACGCCGCGGCGATGGACGCCAAGAAAAAACTCCAGGAAATTGCGGCGAAGAAACTCGGTGGTAAACCGGAGCAATACGAGGTCTCCAACGAGCGCGTGTTCCGCAAGGGCGGCGCCGGCATGAGTTTGGCGCAGGCCGCTAAATACGCGATTCAACTGGGCGGGGTCTATGACGGCCACGAAGCGCCTGCCGACGTCCACAAATTGACTAAGACGTCAGTAGAGTCGTTAGCCGGTCAAGGCCTGGTGGCGGCGGCTAAGGACAACTATCCTCGCGACGGGTCCACGTTTTCCTATGTGGCCAGCTTCGCCGAAGTTGAGGTCGATGTCGAAACCGGCAAGTATTACATTGTGGACTTCCTCGCGTCCGCTGATGTGGGCACAGTAATCCATCCCCGCGCACTCGGCGGACAGGTGCTCGGCCGCTCGACTCTTGGCATCGGGCATGCCATCGGTCAGAAGTGGGTATTCGATCCGCACTATGGTGAGATGGTATCCAAGCGATTCCATCACAACAAGCCGCCAACGATTCTTGATGTACCCGTTGACATGCAATGGACCGCGTTGGATATTCCGGACCCGGAAACGCCGGTGGGCGCTCGCGGTGTGGGCGAGCCCCCGGTTGCGGGCGGGTGTGGCGCGATTTTGAACGCCCTTTCGGATGCGCTGGGAGACGAGATTTTTCAACGCGCACCGGTGAATGCCGACACAATCCTCACGTCGCTCGAAGCGGGCCGGCCCATGCAGCATCCGCTGATGGCCCACATTTGAGATTTGGATTGGAATTGGAAGGAGATTTATGGCTGTCATTCGAGATGTAATGGCCGCTTTCGAGCTGTATCAGCCGAGCTCCATTGCCGATGCGCAGAAGCTTCTCGAACAGCACGGAACGGATGCATTGGTGTTGGCCGGAGGGCTCGACAGTTTGGACTGGCTTAAGGATCGAATTAAGAAGCCCAAGGCTTTGGTCGATCTCAGCGGAATCGAAGAACTGCGCGGAGTCCGGACCACAAGCGATGGAATCGAAATCGGCGCCATGACCACGCTTACCGAAATCGTGAATGATCCCATCATCAAACAGAAATACGATCTGCTGGCGCAGGCCGCGGAAGTTGTGGCGTCGCCGCAAATCCGCAACCAGGGAACACTCGGCGGCAATGTCTCGCAGGACACGCGCTGCTGGTATTACCGCGGAGGTTGGCCGTGCTACCGCGCCGGCGGAAATATTTGCTATGCAGACACACCGGAAGGCCGCAATCGCGAGCATGCAATTCTGCACGCAGACCGCTGTGTGGCAGTGAATCCCTCCGACACGTCCCCGGCCCTGATTGCGCTGGACGCTAAGTTCCTCATGCGCACCGCTAAAGGTGAGCGTGTAGTCGATGCGGAGAACTACTTCATCGGTCCTGACATCGACATTACCCGGCTGCACGTTTTACAGCCCGGAGATCTGCTGACAGCCATTCGGATTCCGTCTACATGGGCGGGAGCGCAATTTTACTTCGAGAAAGTGCGCGATCGAAACGTCTGGGACTTCCCGCTGATGAACGTGGCCTCAGCCATGCTGACATCCGGAGATACGATCGAGCGAATCCGGATTGCGGTAAACGGTGCGGCTGCCCGTCCACTACGTTTGAGAGCAGTTGAAGATGCCGTTCGCGGCAGGCAGCGGAACCCAGCGACCGGAGAGATGGCGGGACGCCTGGCCGTGCAAGGAGCGATCCCATTACAGTTCAACGCCTATAAGATTCCGCTGATGAGAAATCTGGTGAAACGCGCCATCAGCGGAGTGGAGGAGGCCGCGTGGGCATCTTAGAGTGGGCTACCGACCCGTGGGGACAGAGTGTTCCCATCCATATCGCATGGTTCTTGATTTGGGTTGCCGTAATCGCAGGATTGCTCTTCCTGATCGTCCATGCGATCTACGTAATGTATTTCGCCGAGGCCAGGGAATTTGCCGCGCAGGCTGCTGCCGTAGTCACTGCGCGCATACCCAAGCGCGTTCCTCGTCATTCGCTCGTGGCGCGGCTGTTTCACTGGATCATGGCAGCCTCTATGTTCACGTTGCTTTTCACTGCCTTCCTCCCGAAGGTGGGCATCCAGTTTAATTGGGTGACCTATCATTGGATCGCCGGCGCTGTGTTAACCGTTTCGATCGTCTTTCACATCATTCATGCTTCCTTCTGGTTGGATTTTTGGTCGATCTGGCCTGACCGGACCGATCTGGACGACGCCTGGAAAAGGATTCGCCGGTTTTTCGGAATGCCCGCGCCCGCGCCGCATAAGTTTGCCAAATATCCCCTGGAGAACAAGCTCTTCCACGGCGTCATTATCTTGTGCGGTCTGTCGGTGATCTTTACCGGCGTTCTCATGATGTCTCGCGTGCGTACGATCTTTTTCCCTCGGAATCCATATCTGTTCAGCGACATGACTTGGGGTCTCATGTACGTGCTGCACGGGCTCGCGGGCGTGGGTCTGATTGGGCTGGTCATGATGCACGTCTACATGGGTCTTCGCCCAGAGAAGCGCGACATCACGAAATCGATGATCTTCGGCTGGATGGATCGCGACTTTTATCTGAAAGAGCATGATCCCGAGCGCTGGGTGGTCGAGACACCTTCGAGATCCAAGTAAAGAGTGGACCACCGAGAGCTACAAAAATGCCGACTGAGATCTCGAATCGTTGTGACGCAGTGGAAGAGTGCTACGAGTTCCTTCTGGCTTACGCGGCCCAAGGACTTCCCAGTGACCAAGGCAGCAAATCGGGAGCGCAAGTACGTGGTTTCCTGCAGAACGCCGTGAAAGCATTAACCGGGCTGGCGGAGGCCTGCGCGCTGGCAGTCAAAGAGGAAGGCCTTGAGCCAGCCGACAAATACTTGGCGTTCGTTGCCGTGATCGATCGCGATGCTCGCGATTCTCTTGCCGCGATTCAGTTGGTTCTGGCCCAACCCGCCATTAGTTCGCAGTTGATCGACAATTTGAATGCTTCCATTCATCTCCGTGCCCTTCTCACTGACCTGTTTCTGGTGGACGAGGTCGTGAGGCAGCAAGACAAGCCGGCGGGGCAAACGGTCGCGACCGAAGGCAAATGAGCTGCACGGCAAACTGCAAATGCGGAGGATCACCTCCGGGAAGTAGCGGACGCCCTGCGAGGAGCGCGGAGAGAGTGTAGGTCACGGCACGACTCGTCTTAGAAAAGCCGTGAGCACCGAATCGGTAACCATTCGGATGCTACTCGCTTGAGACAGCACGTCTGGTGAGTCCTGCCGTGCGGGTGGAGTCGATATTTAAGCTCCTCTCTTCAGATGGGATCTTCGTTTCGATTGTTGGCGTCCTGATGCTTCGACGCACGAAGCAGCAAATGGGAACTTACCCAGATCTTGCCCTAGAACTGCAGTACGAAAACCAATCACTCAATTTTCTCCCTTCTCCGCAGCTATTCCTGCCAGGAATCATCCGATCGATTGATTGGTTTGTACTCGGCAAGGAAACCCGTGCGAGAAGTCCGGCGGAGGAACCGCCTTTGCAGCGCGCCATTGTACGAAATAAAAATGTGCCTGTAAGTAATTGACAATAAACGAGATATTGGTGGAGGCGGCGGGAGTCGAACTATTCAGCGTGTTGACAACACGTAAGTTACTGATTCTAGGAACTGCCACAACGGCTAAAAAGGCCCCATTGCCCGATCCATTGTACGTTTATTGTACGAAAATGTTTTTCGCTTTGGAGTCCCGGCCATCAGATAGCGAGCACAGTATCCCATAGATTCAGAGAATGGATAGGGAAAAATCCGGGGCACAATCATGGACTAAGACAATCTAGCTTCACTTTAGGTACATCTGGTAGGCCTCAATCACGTGACTGTTCCGAACAGCCACCCGACGCCCGCGGTCAGCGCCATGGCGAGAGCACCCCAGAAGGTGACGCGCATTGCGCCTATCGTCACTCCTGCGCCACCCGCGCGTGCGGCCAACCCGCCGAGAAGCGCGAGGAACACCATTGAACTTCCAGAGACAAGAGGGATCAAACCGGCCGGCGGGGCGAGGGCAGTGACCAATAGAGGTAAGGCTGCTCCAACGGCAAAGCTGCCAGCAGACGCGAGCGCGGCCTGAATCGGACGCGCCCGGAAATTCTCGGAGATGCCGAGTTCGTCGCGGGCGTGCGCTCCGATCGCGTCATGCGCCATGAGCTGTTCTGCCACTTGTTTTGCAAGCGATCGATCGAGCCCGCGAGCAACGTAGATGGCCATCAGTTCCTTGTGTTCGCCCTGATCGTCTGCTTTGAGTTCCGCGCGCTCCAGCGCGAGATCGGCGCGTTCGGTGTCTGCCTGGGAGTGGACGGAAACGTACTCCCCGGCAGCCATCGACATAGCTCCGGCAACCAAGCCGGCAACTCCAGCCACCAACACGTTACTGTGAGTTGCACGCGCCGCTGCAACGCCAAGCACCAGACTCGCCGTTGAAAGGATGCCGTCGTTCGCGCCCAGTACCGCCGCACGTAGCCAGCCCATGCGTCCTGTGCGATGTCGTTCCCGTTTGCCGACGGGCATTCTTGAGGCCTCCTTGATCTAAGAACCGCTATACTTTTGCGTCCGGAGCCTAGGACGCAGCGGTGGGTGTGGACGTTGTATTTGCACCGCGAACGTTAGAGGAAACACAGGGTTGACGGGTCGAATCCGCAGCCAGCGTTAAAACGTGGTGGTGGGTTTGCGATGCCCCCAGCCGCGACAATAGCGCTGCCAGACAGCGAAGGTAACTGGACGCTAGATCTTTCCAATCCCGCTTAACTCCCCGACCGAAAAGGCGGTGCGGCTCAGAGATTTCTTGTGGAACCTGCTCCTATCGTTGCGAACTGCTGATCAACCTCCGAGCGAAGGTTCTTCGTTTGAGCTGGTGTGAAGTCGAGGACCACGCGTGACGGCACATCGCCGTGTTCAAGGCGGTCGAAGATCTGGTTGATCGCAGATAGGGGTTGCAGCTCGATATCGGCTTTGACTTTGCCTCCGACAGCGAAGGCCAGGGCCTCTGCCATATCCTGGCGCGTGCCGACGAACGAACCGCGGATGGTTATGCAGTTGGCCACGACATCGAACAGCGGAACCGGGAATTCGCCAGGCGGCAGTCCGACCAGGACACAAGTGCCGCGCTTCCGGGTCATGCCAACGCCTTGCTTGAATGCGATGAGCGAAGGCGCCGTAATCAGAACGCCATGAGCTCCCTCGCCAGTCGCCTTCTTTACAGCGGCTGCGGGATCTCCCGTCTTGGCATTGATTACAAAATCGGCGCCCAGGCGGGTGGCATGGGCCAGTTTGCCATCGTCGATGTCGATTGCGCAGACGAGTAGTCCCATGGCCTTGGCATATTGAATGGCCAAGTGACCGAGGCCGCCAGCGCCCGAGATAGCGATCCATTCGCCGGGCCGTGCCTCCGTCTGCTTAATCCCTTTGTAGGTCGTAACTCCAGCGCAGATCAACGGCGCGGCATCCGCAGCGCTAAGACCCGCGGGCACATGGGCAACATAATTTGGGTCGGCGATAACGTAATCGGCAAAACCGCCGTTCTTGGTGTACCCGCCGAACTGCGCCTGAGCGCACACCGTTTCCCAGCCAGTTAAGCAGTACTCGCAGTGACCACACGCCGAGTAGAGCCAGGGCACCCCGACTCGATCGCCCTCCTTCACAATTGTCACTTCCGATCCAACGGCGGCGACCAGACCGATTGCCTCATGGCCAGGAATGAACGGAAGTGTGGGCTTCACCGGCCAGTCGCCATGGGCCGCATGGAGATCGGTGTGGCATACGCCGCAGGCCTCGGTTTTCACTAGGATTTGGCCTGCTCCGGGAGAGGGAACGTCCCATTCCAGGAGCGCCAATGGTTCTCCGAATTGCTCGACAACTGCGGCGTGCATCTTGCGTGCCATGGGTAACTCCTCTTTTCAAACCTGGGACGGGCGGATAGCGAGAAGTGTTACAGCGATCACAATGCCGTGACTGTTCAATAGTGATCACGTTGGCACGGGTCTCGAATTCAACTTGACTCGTCTCCGTATTTCTGCAATTATCGAAACATGCCAGTCGCTTCAACCAGGAAGAGTACCGAGC
>JBAUAN010000031.1:0-49389 GCA_049675725.1 Candidatus Sulfotelmatobacter sp.
TGGGAATGCGGCCAGCGGCGATGCTGTCGGCGATGGCGACGAAGTTGGAACCGCGTCCGGAGAGGAGGATGGCTAGGGAGTGCATGGTTGATTGAAAATCAGTGGTCAGGGGTCAGGGGTCAGTGTCATCGATCAGCAATCATCGATATACGTTTCTAGCTGTAGAGCACCTTGCGTTCGCCTTTTACGATTCGGCCTACTGTATAGGCTTTCTCGCCTACGCGTTCCAGCACGGTTTGCGCTTTCTTGAATTTCGCTGAAGGCACGACCAGCAACATGCCCAGGCCCATGTTGAAGGTGCGAAGCATTTCGTCTTGCGGGACGTTTCCCAAGGCCTGCAGATGTTCGAAGATGGGCTGCACGGGCCAGGAGCCCAGTTCGATCAGGGCCGCGGTTCCGCGGGGGAGCACACGCGGGAGATTTTCCGTGATGCCGCCTCCGGTGATGTGGGCCAGGGCGGAGACGCACTGCGCGTCCAGCATTTTCTTCAAAGAGGGCCAGTAGCTTTTGTGAGTGCGCATCAACTCGTTGCCGACTTTGTTTTTGATTTCGTTGACGTAGGTTTCCGGGGAATAGCGCGCAACTTCGAACAGCAGTTTGCGGGCGAGCGAATATCCGTTGGTGTGCAGGCCGTTTGAGGGCAGGCCGAGGACGATGTCGCCGATCTGAACGTCTTTGCCGGTGATGATGCGGTCGCGCTCAACTACGCCCACGATGAAGCCGGCCAGATCATATTCGCCGTCGGGATAGAAGCCGGGCATTTCGGCGGTCTCGCCGCCGATCAGCGCGCATCCGTTGTGCTTGCAGGCGTCGGCCAGGCCTTCGACAACTTTCTCCGCGATCGCGGGATCGAGCGTGCCGGTGGCGAGGTAGTCCATGAAAAACAGCGGCGCGGCGCCCTGCACCAGGATGTCATTGACGCAATGGTTGACCAGGTCGCCGCCGATGGTGGAATGCAGTCCCATTTCGAAAGCGACTTTCAGCTTGGTGCCTACGCCGTCTACGCTTGAAACCAGCACTGGGTCGAGGTATTTGGTCTTGTCGATGGCGAACAGGCCGCCGAAGCCGCCGATTTCGCTGAGCACGCCGCGGGTGAAAGTCTTGTGGGCTAAATACTTGATGCGCTGCTTGGTACGGTTGGCGCGGCTGATGTCCACGCCGGCATCGGCGTAGGTGATGGGCGCAGGACTGGACGTGGAGGGAGGTTTAGCCACGGTCGTTTCTTTCGTCGATCTCGCAATCTTGCGTGTGGGGTTAGCGCCGGTGCCGGGTGAAGCAGCTGCAACTCCTAAGGTGGGTCATTGTAGCACGTTCAAAACGGTGTGCTGCGTGGCTCGTTGAGCGTTTACGTAGTCGGCGACCGGGAGCGGTCGTCAATAAGCGTAAGGTCTCAGCAGTTAGCATGGCCGGAACTCAGTTCCGCTCCGCACAAGGGAACGCTGCCTTCGATTATCACTGACGGGCGCTCTTGGCGTACAAGGCCAGCAGAACGATGCAACTCACGAAGGATGGGAAAAACATCAAACGGGCTGCCCACACATTGGTCTTACTGAGAATCCACGACAAACAGCACAGCATTCCAGCGACGAAGGCCATGGCGAGAAGCAATGTACCCTTGCGCATGACGCGAGTCTATTCAGGGATGGCGGCAGGGTCAATCGTTCACAAGGCGCGTAATCGCCTGACTTCAAAACCTATCGAGCCCGTTATAATTCACGACGATGGCCAGCGACGCATTTCTCTCGTGGGCGAACCGTGGAGAACCAATCCTGGGTGATGTTCAGGCCCGGAGAGCGATTCCACAAAATCACCAGCGGCCCGGGGTCTGGCAAGAATATTTGTCTGGCAGCTACCGAAAGACGGAAAAACTGCCGTTTGTCCTCTTGTCAGGGGTGTTTATTGGCCGAAATCCACCACTGCCTGGCCGAAATCAACCGGTGTAAGTTAAACAAAAGAACGGAACTATCCCCGATTCCCGGTGTTCAATCTGGTAGCAGGAAATGTGGGGACCATATGAAAACCAGATTATCCAAAACGCTTTTTACCGCGATGTTGATGAGCGCAATGGCGCTCGCGACTGGCACTTCCTTGGCGGCGCAGGACCATTCAACGGACAAGCCCTCAGCGGCTGTGAGCGCTCAGGTGGATCAGGCACCGCTAGAGCAGACCGCGCCACAGCAGAGCGCGCCGCAATACAATGCGCCGAACCAGAGCGCGCCTCAGGATGTCGCGCCTCCACCGCCGCAAGATCAGAATACGTATCAAGACCAGGCGCCTCCGCCTCCAACCGGGCCGGATCAACGGCAGTACACTTCGTTGCCTCCGGAGCAGTTGGATAAGCTGGTAGCTCCCATTGCGTTGTATCCCGATGCGCTCGTGGCGCAGATACTGGCCGCGTCAGCATATCCAACGCAGATTGTAGAAGCAGACCGGATGGCACGGGAGAACCCGGGGCTGAAGGGACACGATTTGGCCGAGGAAGTGGACCGGCAGGATTGGGACCCGAGCGTGAAGTCTCTGGTGGAGTTTCCTACCGTGCTGGCGAACCTGGACCGGGACTTGTCGTGGACCTCTGAGCTGGGCCAGGCCTATCAGAACCAGGCGGATGACGTGATGCAGGCGATCCAGGACATGCGTCACAAGGCTTACAACGCGGGCAATCTGCAGAGTACGCCTCAAGAGCGCGTGTATGAGCAGGGGCCGAATGTAGACATCCAGCCGGCTGATCCCGATGTGGTGTATGTGCCTTCTTACAACCCGGCGTATGTGTACGGATATCCCGTAGGCCTGTGGCCTGGGTTCTATCCGTGGTGGGGATTTGGCAGCCCGTACATTTCGTTCGGCTTGGGCTTCCCGATCTCGCCGTTCTTCGGCTTCGGCTGGGGATGGCATGGATGGGGAATCGGCTGGGGATTCCACGGTGGAGTCTTCTTCGGTGGCCACCCTTGGGCGTTCCGCGGCCGAGGGTTTTATAACCATGCCGCGTTTGTGCACGGAAATTATCGAGGATTCTCTTCCGCGCGTGGCGGATTCGGAGCGCGCTCATTTGCGAATGGCGGTGGGCGCGGGTTTGGCGCAGCCGCGGGTCACGGATATGCGGGCGCATCGCGAGGCTACGCGGGGGCGTCCCACGGGTTTGCCGGCAGCAATCGCGGGGCAGCCGTTAACCGAGGAGCTCAAGGGAACCGAGCCTACGCCGGCAACCGGGGAGTCGCCGGCGGCGGACGAGCGTTCGCTGGACGCGGATCAAGCGCGCCGCGCGCTGGTGGTTTCAGCGGCAGCCGCGGCGCTGCGTCGCGCGGATCCTCTTCGTATGCGGGCGGCGGTTCGCGCGGCGGTGGACACTCTAGCGGTGGACATGCCAGCGGTGGACACAGCGGCGGTGGAGGTCACAGTGGCGGCGGACACGGCGGCAGGCGCTAACTGTTCCGTATAGTCGTCACCGTTCCAGCCCCAAATCGAAAGCCCCGTTCTCACGAACGGGGCTTTCTTGCGTGGACAACCTGGGTGGCGGCCGCTTCGCGCCTTTGCGTCGAGCCAATACTCACTGAAGTTTTCGAGTTGGTGACTTGGGCTTGCATATAGGACAGTCCTGCAGCCGGTGCATGAGCCTTTTCCAGAACGGCCAGCTTTGCTTTTCGATCTTGTGTTCCCATCTCGGTCCGAAGACCTTCTTTTGAATCTCGGGATTGCTGATACCCGTGGTCTTATTCCGACGTTTGCTGGCTCGGACCTCCCAAAAAATTGCGGCTTCGTCCCCGTGTGATTCGAGCTTGCACGAGAGCCCAGCTTACCGCATTCCGACTGCTGCGGCGCTGGAGGACGTCTCGCGCCCATGCCCAATCGTACGAGATAGATTTTGCAAACTGGTGACAAGCCCTTGACATTTCCGAGTCGCGACTCGACCTACGATCACGGGTCAAGCAGGTCAGAGAAGGTTCTGTGTCCCTTACTCCTACCGACGGTTCGACCCTCCTCTGCCGCTGATTTCGCAAAGGAGAGACTACTATGCGGGTTTGCAGGACGGCAGTCGTCGCTTGCTTCGGCCTGGTTCTTTTCATGGTTTCGTCCCCGGCCGATGCACAATACAGCATCAGAAACATAGTTTCGAATCAAGTCCACCAAGCCCCCAACATCGATCCATTGCTGGTCAACGCCTGGGGATTAGCGCGGGGCGCCACATCGCCCTGGTGGATCAGTGATAACGACACCGGCTGGTCGACCCTCTATGATGCAGCCGGAAAACAAGTGCCACTCCGGGTTTTGATTCCCACCGCAGGAAACGGACCGTCCTCGCCGACCGGCCTGAACGGCCCTGGCACGCCAACTGGAGTCGTTTTCAACGGATCGTCAACCGATTTCCAGATTCAGGGCTGGACCTCCGCCTTCATTTTCGCGACGCTGGATGGGACGATCAGCGCCTGGGCGCCAGGACTCAACAAAAACCAGGCGATCATCGCGGTCGACAACTCTGCCAACAAAGCGATGTACACAGGCTTGGCCATCACCAGCAACCCCTCGGGAAATTTCCTCTACGCGGCGGATAACACCAACAATCACATCGATATGTTCGACGGCAACTTCAACCTCGTGATGTCGTTTGGTGATCCAGCGATTCCATCCAACTACTCGGTGTTCGGCATCCAGGACATTAATGGCCTGGTCTACGTCGCGTATGCTGTGCCGAACTTCGGAGCCGGCGGTTACATCGACGTCTTCACGGAGAGCGGTACCTTCGTGAAGACACTGATCCAGGGAACGCGACTCAATCAGGCCTGGGGCATCGCCGCGGCTCCCGGCAACTTTGGACCGCTAAGCAACACGCTGCTGGTTTCAAACAACTCCGTTAGCGGCACCATCAACGCGTTCGACCCGGTTACCGGGAAATTCGTGGGTACGATCAAGGACCAGAACGGAAAACCGATCATCCTCAACAACCTGTGGGGAATCGCTTTCGGAGGCGGGAACAAGACCAATGGTGCAGCAAACGAGTTGTTCGTCACCGTAGGTCAGGGAATTGGGCCCGCCGAATTGGCTGGCACCTTTGCCTCCATTGTCTACAAGCCATAACCAAAGAACAGTCTTAAAGCCGAAGGCTTAACGAGGGCCGCCTGCAATAGGCGGCCTTTGTGCCTGGGGAGTGAGCCGCAAAATTGGCCCGACTTGCTCCTGATGGCATCTGCCGGTTCAAGCGCTTCGCGACAACTCCCTGCGTCTAACTGATGCCCGCCGCTGCTGAATCATTGACGTTAGATACCCTCATTCACCCGGACGGGGAGCTGTTGGCGCGGGTCGCTCTGCCTTGTCGCTGGCGGAACATGGACAAGCATCATCTCCATGATCGGCGTATCTGGATGTCCCTCGATACGGTTCGCGCTAGCTTTTGGACAAACACAGGACCCGGGGCGCACCCAAGAGGATCAGCATAGCTGGGTCTGCTGTTGGGTTCGTCACGGGATCTATTCCATTTTCCCAGCGGCCGGACCCACAGCTGTGGCCTGCCTGGTCTTGGGGTCGATGCCGATCAGCGCCACTCCGCCCACTCCGCCGCGGCTGACGGTAACCACGTGGCCGCGAGCCCTCAAGTCGGCCTGCACTTCTTCGGGGAGAGTGTTAGGCACAGAGAGGCTGCCCAGGCGGGCGCGTTCCTGACCGAAGGAGCTGATGAAATGTTCGGTGGAGAAGCGCGGCGCCTTAAACGCCTCCTCGGGACTCATGCCGAACTCCACGTAGTTGAGGATGACCTGGATCGCTGCCTGATCCTGCTGGTCGCCTCCCGCTACGGAGATCGCCATCACCGGTTGGTTGTCGTTGTCATGGCCACGGAAAAGCAGGGTGGGGCTCAACGTGATTCGCGGTCGCTTGCCGGGCTGGATAACGTCTGGAGTTCCCGCAAATGTATTCAGGCTACTGAGCCGGCTTCCGTGAATAATGCCCGTGCGTCCGGCTACGCCGGCCGTGCTCGACAAACCGCTGGGAGTCGCCGCGATGACGTTCCCAAACTTATCCGTCACACACATGACGGTGGTGCCGCCATGCCACGGGCCGGTGATGGTGGGCGGCTTGGTCGGTTTCATATTGTAGGGGTCACCCGGCCGCAGCTCGAGAGATGCCTTTTTCGGATCGATCAGCTTGCGCCGCATTTCGGTGTACTGGTCGGAAAGCAACTGCTGCATCGGCACCTTCACAAAATTCGGATCGCCGTAATACTCGTCGCGATCTGCCAGCGCCAGCTTCTCCGCTTCAATCACCGTATGGATGTAGTCCGCCGAATTGAAGCCCATCTTCTTCAGGTCGAAGCCTTCCAGCAGGCGCAGCGTCTGTGAGAGATAAGGACCCTGCGTCAAAGGGCCGGCCTTATAGACCGTGTAGCCACGGTAGGTCGTTACGAGCGGATCCACCACGGGAGTTTTGTGCGCGGCCAAATCCGCCTTGCGAAGGAAACCACCCTTTTCGATATACCAGGCTTCCAGGGCGTCGGCGATGTCGCCGCGATAGAAACGATCCGACACGGCTTGCAGTTTCTGCTCGCGCGTACCTTTCGCCGCCTTTTCCGACTCCACCAATTTGCGAAAGGTCACCGCCATATCCGCCTGCCAGTTGATGCCGGTTTCGATCTTCTGCCCGCTGCCGGTGTCGATATACCAGCTCGGGCCGCCAGCGTCCAGAATAGCCAGCGTCGGCTGCACGACCTCCTCGAAGCTTTTGGTGCCATAAAGTTTCAGCAGGGTGACGATCGCATCAATGGTGGAAGGCACGGCGGCTGCCTTGACATCACCGTCCGGGATTCCGTGTTCCATGTACCAGGCGATGGCTTTGGGATCGCGAGGGGCTTCGCCTACTCCCTCCAGAAGCTTCACGTTTTTCTGCTGGGCGCTGTAAACCAGAATTGGAACCTCTCCTCCAACGCAGAACGCGCCTACATAGGTTACGGACAGCGCCAGCAGAGTGGCGGCGCCTGCATCGGCGGCGTTTCCGCCCTGTTCGAGAATCTTGATGCCGGCCGCAGTGGCGGCAGGCCTACCGGAGACAACTACCCCTTGGCTGCCGACAGCGACACTCGGTCCTCGCCGAGTGGCCGGCGGTTTTGTGGCTTGCGGCCAAGCGAAGGGCGCGAGTAAAAGAAGAGAAACGGATATCGAAATGATCTTGCGCATAAAGAGGTCAACTCCGAGACTGCAAAATGGATGCTCCCGCCCTTTCGCTTCTGCGATTCGGCAAGTGCCCGGATAGCAGCGGCCCGCTTCCGCTCCCGGAGATAGAAGGCAACGAATAAGACCAAGCCACGCGGGCTAACACATTGACAGGGATTGCGTTCATCAGAGTGGAGTTTATATCACGCCAGTTGATGATAAATCGCCGTTGCACGCATTGACCCCTGCGGGGGGTGCGGCGAGAAATCCTCTGCTATCATGCCAGACCGAACTATGAACCTGTTTTCTCAGGAGGACTTGATGTCGGCCACTCGGCGAGAAGTGCTTTTTCTGCTCTCGGGACTTGTTTCAAGCGCGGTTGACTTAGAAGGTTTGCCGAACGGGAACAATACCCTTTCCTCGGCTGCCTACTCGTTCAGCGAACTGCCAATGAGAAATGTAAACGGCGCGGAGATCCGCCCGGTTCTGAAAGGCAAACTGGCCACAGCCGAGTCGGTGGAAGTGCACGAAACCACATTACCGCCGGGCGCGATGCCGCATGCCGCTCATCACCACGTGCACAGTGAAATGTGGCTCATTCGGGAGGGTACGGTACAGCTCACGATCAATGGCACAAGTCATGTGCTGGGGCCGGGCTCGGTAGGATTTGTTCATTCCAATGACGAGCACGGCATCAAAAATGTCGGCTCGACGCCGGCCACGTATTTTGTCGTGGCTGTGGGACCGGGAGCGGATGCCCAATAGTCCGCCGCGTCTACTTCAACGGTGCAGCGGGGAGGATTCCTCGGCGGGCCGTGAAGTGGTCCATTGAACAACGGCTGCGTAACTGAAGGGAGCGGCGGCCAGTTGATTTAACATCGTGTTTGCGCCGCTCATCGAACTAGGTTCGGCGGTCGTGTAGGCCTACAAGATGAGATCGCTCGTCGTTTAGGATTCCGGCAGCTTGGCGCTCACGGCTGGTTGCATAGAGGATGGAATGGAGGGTGGGGCAGCCCGGCCGATTCCGGGATACCCCACACCTGATGAGAGGCGCTTCAATAAGTGAGGACTACCTGCTTCGGCGCGGATCCGCCGTAGTTGCATTGCGGGGTCAATCCTCCGGACACATTGCTTATTGTCCATGCCGGAGCTTTGATCGCAATATATTCGTCGTTTAAGACAGACTGGTTATGAAAACCGATTCCGCCTGCGTAGTCGGACGGAGGGTAATCGCTGCACTGCGTGATGTTATACACCTCCAGCACGCCGCCAAAGGCCCAATTGAAGGTCTGCCCCTCATTCGGCGTGTCAAGCAGCTGAGAGAAGCTTCCATTTTGTTCATCAATCGCGACCACGTCCCACGAGCCGCAGGTCTTGGTCCCCTTAGAACAGTTGCTGAAGGTATAGCCTTCGAGATGATCTCCGGAGTTCACTGACTCCGGCGTGGACTCATTCGCGGTGCCGCTCGGGCAGCAGTTCCAGGAGGCGATGCTCCACCCACCAAGCCCGTTGCCATTCCACCCCAAAACCGGCTGAATGATCGACACTACGTCGTTGATATCCTCGAGGCCATTGAAGAGGTAAATGGTCTGGCCGTCGTTGCTGGCCGGGGTCGCGGGGACTTCCCATTCCGAATAGACTTGCTCATAGTCGTAAGTGTCATGGATGCTTGCATATTCAATCCAGGAATGGCCGATGAAGGGCGGCTCAGACGTTCCATCCCCAACGGGTCGCAGGTCCCCGGACAGCTTTGTTCCGTCGGCCTCGAAGTGGGGATATTCGCACGCCAGGGGTTGAGTGGCGCCATTCTCGCGCTCGATGACTTTGAGATCTTCCCGGACCACATCCTGCTGAGCCAGGTGATTGACACAGCTGGGATGGAAGTAGCCGAAGGGCGTGAGGACATAGTTTGCCGGAACTACCGATGGGCGCTTTGGTGCGAAGGTTTGAGCTTGGGCTGCGGTCAGGCCAGCCACAAACACCGTGATGGCGATCAAGTTGAGAACTCGGGAGTACGCTGAACTACGAAACGTCATTATGCTCTCCTGGGGGACAGGGTTTTAGCACGCGATGCGTGCCGAGGGTAGAATTCATCGAGCAAATCCGCCCGCCCCATCCACTTTCCTGATCTAATAGTGCGTCGTTACCCGAATTCATCTCACGCATCGCGAAAAAAATTAATCAGCGACCGTTGCGGCCTCTGATTCTGTTTCTGACTTTGTTATCGGATTTTGTTATCGGCGAGCATCCACAAGCGGACGTCCCCCTTCGAATCCGGCATCGAGGGGAGGCAACTGATGAAAAATCGGCGGGTCGCCCAGCTTTTGGCGTGTTTGCCTGCGCCCCACGCCTGAGGGTGCCCCGTCCCTTCGGCTCCGCTCAGGGCAGGCTCTTACATCTCTTGCCAGTACGGGTAACACTGCTGCCAGTACAAGACGTGTTGACTTCCGCTGCCGACGTCCGTGTTCCCGCCCTTCGCAAAGAACGCGAAGAACGTCCGGTCAATTAGTGAAACATCGCTATTCCACTCACCCTCCGGATTCCTGATGGCGCTTCGATGTGAAAGCTGGACGGGAGCGCTCTAAGTGATTGAGTCTGCGTGGAAGTTGCTGATTCTTCGACGACGACGTCTAAGTGCTGATAGCTTGATAGCTGACAGCTGAAGGCTGACAGCCGCTTCGCTTCCGGCTAAGTTGTTGAGCCTGCGTGGAAGTGATTGATTCTGCTGGGTGTGGTCTTTTCACCCTCGAAAACAGCATCCGGAGGGCCGCGTGGAATGGCCCGTAATCGCGTTTGCAGGCCCGCAGGACGCGTTCGGGCTTCGGGGACAGGCTAATCGTGGTCCGACGATAAAACCTGCCTGAAATCGCCTCTGGTGAGTAAGTTAGCTTTTAGCTAATATGTCTCGCTCTACGTGGAATCAACACTTTACGTGTGATCCGCGCAGAATCAACAACTTAGAATTAACTCCTGGCAAAGTTTACGCAGGCGCGACCGCCGGGGCTGGCAGCGGCTTTGCGTTCGTGCATCCCGCCCGTGTTCGATGTTCTATGCTGCTGCTTATGCCGCCGACAGCGTGGAGTCAGGAACCGGGAGTGAGTAACTGAGCATGGCCTGCTTCAATTGCGAATCCACTTCGTCGGCGATGGTGATCACGTCCAGCAACAGTTTGCTGAAGTCCACTCGGGCCAGATTGTTTTGCAAAGTATTGAAGATGCTGACCTGAAGGATGCGCGACTCCTCCACCACCATGGCGGCGGTATAGCCTTGCACGCGGCGCAAATTTCCGTGGGCGCGGGCGGAGGACGAGGCGTCGGCCTTTGCCATTCGAGGAAGGCGTAAGCGGAAGATCAGGTCGGCGATAAGATTCGGAAGATGGCGAGTGCGATCCTCGAAACTCAGCGGGACGCAAGTCAACTCGTCGTCGTTCTCGACCAGTTCCGACCAGCCCTGGATCGTGGCATTCAGGTCATGCTCCAGTATGGCGGCCACGCTTTCCGTAGGCAGCGGGCTGCTCGCCACCGGGTTTGCGAGCTTGTTGCGGATGGCTTCCCGAAGGGAGGAGATTTGGATTGGTTTCAGAAGCACTTCGTCAGCCTGCAAGCGGATGGCAGACAAAGCCTCGTCTATGGCTGGGAAGCCGCTGAGCACCAGAGTGGCGGCATGCGGGTGGGTGTGGCGCATGGCGCTGACCACCGTAAAGCCATCCCCGGCGCGGGGCATGTGCAGATCAGAAAGCAGCGCGTCAAACTCTTCCGTAGCGATGTAATGGAGCGCGTCGCGCACGTTGGCTACGGCAGCTACCTCGAAGCCGTCGCGTTCGAGCATTGCCTGTAACATAGCGCGAACCGCGTCGTCGTCTTCGGCCAGCAGGATTTTAGGCATATTTCCACTTCTCTCTCCGCCCCCGAGAGGCTTTACTCATTTAATACTACCTAGATCATAATCATAGCCGATTTTCTCGACGCTATCTGCTCAAAATTGCACACGTCGTTGCGCTTCCGCGTAGTCACGCGCCGATTTGAAAATTGATCAGCCCAGCGAGGCTGCCGTATTGTTTTGCCCAACTCGGGAGCCGCCATGCCGAAGGATGAAGTGGTGGTGATGCCGAAATAGTTTGTGGCCTCGGCCAGGGAAGGGTCAGCTCTTTGTGCCTGCTTTCCGCCAAAAGTACACGATCGGGAACCGGATTCCGGGTTGCCGAACCGGTTTTCAATCGCATCGATGCAACAACTTGCGGGGCGTCAAGGCAGAGGGCCACTGAGGTGCACCAGTGGAAGCGAGTGAGCGAGCATTCGCCTCCTCTTTCAGGTTCCCTGAAACTAAGTCAGCCCATCTGAAGTTATCCCCTCTTAGCGAATAAATCTTTGGAGGTTTCATTATGTTTGCACGCAATGTGTCTTTTCATCTGAAATCGAACTCGCATTCTGACTATGCCCGCACCTTTGAAAACGAAATTCTTCCGCTGCTCCGCAAGCAGAAGGGCTTCAAGGAAGAAATCACGCTGTCGAATCCGAACAGCCAGGAGACCATCGCGATCAGTCTCTGGGAGAACAAGGCCAATGCCGACGCGTACAACACGAATACCTATCCGGAAGTGTTGCGAACATTCGCCCAGATGATCGACGGAACGCCGAAAGTTCAGACGTTTGACACGGTCGTCTCGACTTCGCGTAACGTGCTGCAAGCTGTGTAAGGAAATTCTGACCTACTCGGGGCGGCCCGCTGTCAGGGCCGCCCTTTTTTTCGCGCGTTTCGCGGCACGTCTCTTTCAAGTGCGTTTTTGTGAGCGTAATCACGGCAGGGATGGAAAATCGAATCAGGCGCGTCCGGCAAACTCCCGGTTCTCCGTGGACACTTTTATTTTTTCGCCTTCTTTAATGAACAGAGGCACGCGGATCTCGAGTCCGGTCTCGAGGCGCGCGGGTTTGGTCACGGTGCCGCCAGAGGAATCGCCGCGCACGCCGGGTTCGGTGGAGGTGACGTTCAGCTCCACGAAGATCGGCAACTGCAGTCCGATGGGATTGCCGTTGTACTTGCGCAACTGAATCAACGCGCCTTCAATCAGGAAGTCGAGCGCGTTGCCGATCATCTCCTCGGTAAGGGTGAGAGTCTCGAAGCTTTCCTGGTCGAGGAAGTGCGATCCATCGTTATCGCTGTAGAGATAGGATGCCGGAACCAGCTGCAGGTCCGGCTCCTTGAACTTGTCGCTGGCCTTGAAAGTTTTTTCGAAGACGGCGTTGGTGAGAAGGTTGCGCATTTTCAGGCGCACCAGCGTCTGGCCGCCGCGGGCCGTCGGCGTATTCACTTCCGCTTCCAGGCAAGCGAACGGAGTGTTTTCAAACTCAAACAATGATTTGCGTTTGACGCTGATCGCGTCGATTAGAGCGGCCATGGATTCCTCAAAGGCAGGTTCGATTTGGCTATCGAGTGCGGCGCGCGCGTTTTTCTGCTTTGCGTTGCGCCTTCTGGGATTTCTTGATTTGCTTCCGCTGCTTGCGGGAGTACTTCTTCATCAGCTTCTGATGGTCTTTGGCGGCCTTGCGGGCTTCGCGGCTATTTTCTCCGATGCTTCTGTTTTCCGGTTTCTTCGACATCGCCCATGCGGGAGTCAGGGAGAGCAGTAGCAGGAATGTGGCAATGCGTTTCATAAATTTGGTCCGACCCCTGCAGATATCTTACAACGCAGGGTCGCTCAACGCAGGATCGATGGCGATTCGATTTCTTGCAGTATTGGGCGGGGGCGAAGAGACCTGGAGCGGGCCCTAAGGGCTCCGGACTCTGTGCCCTGGGGGCGCCGGGCTTCGCCCAGGCTTGGACAGCCGAGGCGGCCGTCGCCACATGAGCTGTGCTGAAGCCCGAAAGCTGAAGCCCGAAGCCGCCTGCTTTGGCTTAGGGCTGACGGCTGCCTTTAGTCGCCGAAGCCGATGCCGATGGCTCTGGCGGTGCGGACGACTTCGCCGGTGGGGTTGACGGATTTCAAGTGGCCGATGGCGTGGGCTATGTCGACGGAGACTACGGACTCGCCGCGCAGGGCGACCATCATACCGAAGCCTCCGGCGGCGATCAGGTCGACGGCGGCCACGCCGAAGCGGGTGGCCAGGATGCGGTCAAAGGGCGAGGGCGTGCCTCCGCGCTGAATGTGGCCGAGCACGCTGATGCGCACTTCCTTGCCGGAGCCGTGCGCGATGGCGTTGCCAATCAGGTTGGCGACGGAATCGGCGCGGCGGTTTTCTTTTAATTCGGGCGGAAGCTTCACGCCTTCGGCAACTACAACGATCGTGAAATATTTTCCGGATTTCTCTCGCGCGGCAATGAGCTTGCAGACGTGCGCGATGGTAAAAGGAATTTCGGGAATCAGAATCACGTGCGCGCCGCCGGCGATGCCGGCTTCGAGCGCGATCCAGCCGCAATCGCGTCCCATGACTTCGACCACCATCACGCGATGATGCGAGGCGGCGGTGGTGTGGATTTTATCGAGCGCGTCGGTGACGGTGTGCAGCGCGGTGTCGAACCCGAACGTGACCTCGGTGGCCGAAAGGTCGTTGTCGATGGTCTTGGGCACGCCGACAATCTTCAGGCCTTTCTGAAAAAGCTCATAAGCGATTTTCTGCGAGCCGTCGCCGCCGATGCTGATGATGGCGTCGATCCCAAGCTTGTGCGCGTGGGTAATGACTTGTCCGGAAATGTCGCGCGTGACCTCGCGGCCGTGGACCACGCTCTTGTAGTGAAACGGATCGCCGCGGTTGGTGGTGCCGAGGATGGTGCCTCCGCGGGGCAGAATGCCGGAAACTTTCTCGAGCGTGAGTTCGAAAGCCTTTTCCGGCCAGATGAGGCCGTCGAAGCCGTCCGGGATGCCGATCACTTTCCAGCCGTGGCTGAGGATGGCCGCTTTCGTAGCGGCGCGGATGACGGCGTTGAGACCGGGAGCGTCCCCACCTCCGGTGGCGATGCCGATGCATTTGATGTCAGACATGAATTCGCTGTGGGCTTTCGTGAGGCTGACGGGGGTTCACCACGATCATACCGTTGGGATAGGTAGGGAGAGCAACGTTACCAGTGGGCATGGCGCGAGGAGTGGGGGAGGTTAGGGAGGTCAAAAGCCCCACTTCTCGCAAAGAACGCGAGAAATGGGGCACCCGGGTCGGAGGTGGGCCGTCCGGGCGGGTGGGCGAAAATACTGCGCAAGTTCCGGATGGCGTCCCGTTCTCAATATTCGAGAATGCGCCGGGCTGCCGGTAAAGTGGGCGGGCGAAGATTTGAGCCATGCGATGTACCAACGGGGATCGAGCAAGATCCGAGCATTCTGCTAAAATTACATTCTCTGAGGCATCGCTTATGCTGACTGGGCACAAACTCGCTTTGACACTTGCTTTCACGGCTCTGGTTGCACTGGCCTTTTGCGTCAGTTGCACGGGCTTCTTCCCGAAGAACAGTCTGACGGCGATCACGATCCAGCCTTCGAGCCCGCAGATCGAAGTTGGTACGCCCCAGACTTTACAGGCCTGGGGAACGTATGCAAACAACACCGGGACGACTCAGATTACCAGCGGTGTTATATGGACCAGCAGCGATAGCACGGTATTGACGGTCAACCAGACCACGGGCGTGGCTACGGGCTTAGGCACTGGAGGCACAGCCACAGTAACGGCCTCCGCGCAGGGTCTGAGCGGGACAGCTTCGGCAACTGTTTATCTTGGCACCGTCACCAATTTTGAACTATGCACGGGTACATTCGGCTCATTTGCTTGTGGCAACCCGCTGGTTTGGAATGCCGCCGCCGCGAACAGTACGCCGACGCAGACCTTCGTCGCGCAGGGTGTCGCCAACGGCGCGCCACTTGACTTTACAACCGCGTCTACTTGGACGGTAGTGACGCAGCCTTTGAGCGGATCGATTTCGTGCACCAATAGCGGCGTGTCTCCTGAGACCTGCCAGGTGTCGGATGCTGCAACAGCGGGAACCTATCCTGTTACCGTGACCTACGGCACGACCAACGCGGCCACCTTGAACATAGTCGTAAATTAAGGCGGGCGGCCAGTTCGATACCTCTCACGAAGTTTTGGACTTTGGCGCTGGGCTTCGCCCGAGCTTGGACGGCCGAGGCGGCCGTCGCCACATGGCTGGGGGCGGCTTCGGGCTCTCGGCTTCCGGCCCTGGACTTCCCGGTTCCAGCTCAGACGTCAAGACCTCAGACGTCGGCTTGGTTTTGCCGAAGTCTGAGGTCCAAGGTCTGACGTTTGACGTCTGAGGTGCAGCGGGCTACTTCTTCTCTTTCTCTTCCTTCGGAGCCGGCTTGGATTTGGGAGCCGGTTTGGGTTTAGCCTCCGGTTTGGGTTGCGGACGCGATTCGCTCTGCGGGCGAGCCGACTCGGGTCGGGCATTGTTCTCCCGAGCCTCGTTCTGCCGCGGCGGCTGGCTCACAGGACGCGCCAGGTTGCTGCGGGGCCCGGCGATGTTGCGATTCTCCGCCGGGGCTGGTCCGCGGGCTTCTCTGGGCGACATGGCTGGGGCGTGATACTCCCCGCCAGCGGCCTTGGCTGTGACTACGCCGCGTCCGCTGAACTCGCCAGGGCGAGCGGTGGCGGCGACGGCCGGACGTCCATGATTTTCAGACGCGAAGTTGGCCCGGTTCTGGCTGGCCAGATGTGCTTGTTGAGTCTGCGCCGCCACGGGAGCGGTGTGCGGTTCGCGGGCGTAGGATTCTTCCTGCGCGCTGGCGTGCACGGTGAGGCCGCCTTCGCCGCCGTTGAAGGCGACGTGCGAATCGTTGTTCACGATGACCGTGCGGTTCACGTAGACGTTGGTGATGTGCACGCTGTCGACGTGCATGACGGCCGTGTTGTAGAAGAAAGCTCCGCCGCGCCACTCGCCGCCGCCGAAGCCGACGCCGCCGTAGCCGAAGCCGTAGTTCACGCCACCGTAGAATCCGACGTGCGGACCCCAGTAGCCTTCATGCCAGCCGTAGAATCCGTTGTTCCATCCCCAGTAGCCGGGAGTCCAGAGCAGGCCGGGCGTGGGAGCTTCTACCCAGGTACCGGGCACCCAGTAGTAGCCGGCATCGTCATTCCAGGACCAGTAGCCGGGAGTCCACAGATAGCCGGGGCTGGGGCAGATGGGCTGTTCGTAAACCGGCAGAGCGGGCGGAGCGATGCGGACGTTGAAACTGATGCCGATGCCGACCGAAATCTGCGCGAAGGACGCGGTTGAAAGCGAGAGTAAGACTGCGAAAAACAACGCGTAAACAACAGGGAGTTTGCGGTTCATGGAGTTTCCTCTTTCGTGTTTTCTTTCGTACTCAGTTCTTCTTATAACCTTGCGCCAGACGCGGCTTTCCGGCGAGTTCCTTTGGACACCAGATTATCAAAGATCGCCGATGGCCAAAGTAGCCAAAGGTGCCTCGGCAGCTGGTGTCCTTAAATTGCTCTCAGTTTGTGTAAACACTGGAGCGGGGCGGATGTTGTGGAAGGGAAGAGGTTTGGAATGTGTGAGTTCGGGGGGTGGGGACGGGGGTCAAAAGGGATGCGAGGTCAAAAGCCCCACGTCGCGAAGGACGCGAGGAATGGGGCCCCCGGCGGCCACCGGGGCTGAAGCCCTTTGATCGGGAGCCACTTACGCGGCGCTGAAGCGCCGCTCTTCCACGTACTAGTTTGCTCTTTTGCCTTTGGCGATGCGGGCGTCAATGGGCTTGCGGTTGGCGAAGCCTTCGTTGGTGCCGTGCCAGTGGGTGATGGATTTTTCGCCGAGCTTCCAGCAGAGAAGAATGATCTGGCCTTCGACTTCGCAGGGAAAATCGAGCAGGCCGATGCTGAGATCTTTGACTTGCACTCCGATGGAATCGATTTCGGCGAGGGCGTCGCGCACGCGCTGCTCGGCTTTGGCGCGCTCGGCCTTGCGGCGGGCGATGGGAACGATATCGACGAAGGTTCCGCCGTTGAGAAAGATGCGGTGGTTGGTGGCCAGCATCTCGGACTGGACTTCGTCCATCAGTTGCTTGCCGGCGATGGCGCCGCGCAGAAGCGACTCGAGCACGGAGAGAAGCGAATGGGCTTCGTCGAGAGTGAAGGTGCGGTCGGGCATTTGGGCTACAACGTCATTTTACTTGAAAAACAGCGGTTGGTGGGTGGAAAGCAGTGGTCAGGGGCTAGGGATCAGCGGCTCGTTCCACTTTCTTTCATTTCGCGGGGGGCGCCGGAGCCCGAAGCCGGTTCTAGCGGCCTTGCGAAGGATCCGAGGTGGTCGCGCTGTTTACGTCGATGTGGAGGCGCTCGGCGGCGGGGATTCCTGGGGCGAAACAATCTCCGTCGCGGTTGTAGTTGGTGCAGTGGGCCGCGGTGTCGGTGCGGGGAGATTGCGCGTACTGCCAGACTTCGGCGAAGGGGACGCCGCTTTCGGCGGGGCTTGGCGGGTGTTGCGGAAAAGCACATCCGGGCGCGGGCGGGCAGGCGTCATTCGTGACCCAGTAGACGATCTGGCGTCCGGCGGCGTTGGAGCGAATGTCTTCCTGATGAATGTCTTCCGCGGTGACGATGTTGCCGTCGTCCGCGGCGGGGACGCCGGAGCAGTAAATGCCGGCGCGGAATCCGGCGGCGATGACGGCGTCGACCCAGGCGTAGATGTAGGCTTTCTGCTCGGGCAGCATGCGTCCGCCTTGCTCCTGGTCGAGGAAGATGATGGTGTGCGCGGGGAAACCTTCGCGGCGCGCGGCTGTGGCGGCGGCTTGCGCGTCGGAGTGGCCGAGGCGCGTGGCTTTGGCGACGGGTCTCAGTTCAGAGTAGAGGCGTCCGTTGAAGAGGACGAGGAAGCCGAAGCCGGCGGAGGCGACGGCGGCGCGGTGGCCGGTCCAGGAGTTGATTTTTTCTCCGGGCGGATGATTGAGCCAGTAGCCGGTGTAGGAGAAAGTTTCGTGCAAGGCTTTGAGATTGGCATCGCCGGGGTAGGCGTTGCGGTCGAAGCCGAGGTAGGCGGATTGCGCTTGCAGTGTGGCGCAGAAAAAAATCAACGTGGTCGCGAGGCGGAGGATGCTCATTGAGTTCATCTTAAACGAGCGGACCTCAGCGGCTGAACCCGCCCGTTTCAGAGTGGCTTAGCCGGCACGAGTGGAACTCGTGCCCTTGCCGGTTGTGCTCGCTCAGCATCGGTCGTGGTGGCTTCCGGCAAGAGACGCAGCAAGCTACGTCTCTACTATGTATTCTCTTAGCCCCCGATATGCACCATCGTTCTTGATGCGGGGACGAAGTCGGGCTCGCCGATGTGGTGGCGTTCTTCTTTTTTCTGGATCACTCCCTGAATAAATTCAGCTAAGTCTTCGTCGCTGGCGCCGCGTTGCATTTGCGCGTGCAGGTCGTGGTCCCACACCGAAAATAAACATGTCCGGATTTTGCCGTCGGAGGTGATGCGGATGCGGCTGCAGTGTCCGCAGAAGGGATGGGAGACGGGGGCGATGACGCCGATTTCGCCGACGCCGTCGTCGAAGCGGTAGCGGCGGGCGGTTTCGGAGCGCGCGTGCGGGATTTCGACCAGCGGTCGGTACTCGGACATGCGGGCCAGGATTTCGTCGAGCGTGACCACCGTGGCGGGCGACCAGGTGCGGCCTTCTTCGAGCGGCATGAATTCGATGAAGCGCACGGTGACGCCTTCTTCGCGGGCGAACATTCCGAAGGGGATGATCTGATCTTCGTTGAAGCCGCGCATGAGCACGCAGTTTACTTTGAGCGGCCAGAGTCCGGCGCGGCGGGCGGCGCGGATGCCGGCTAGGACGTGATCGTATCCGTTGGGCACGCGGGTGATGCGGGCGAAGCGGTCGGGGTCGACGGCGTCCATGGAAACGGTGACGCGAGTGAGGCCGGCGGCTTTGAGCGGCTGGGCGAGGTCGGCGAGCAGGTGGCCATTGGTGGTGAGGGCAATGTCGAGCGGGTCGGCGTGCGTGGAGGGGCGGACGCCCTCGTCCGCCCGCACAGCTTCCGCCCGCACAACGTCCGCCCGCACAACTTGGGGACCACCCCGGACGGGGGCGTCCGGGGTTCCATAAATCTGGGGCTGCAACTTTGCGAGGTCGCGAACGAACTCGACCACGCCTTTGCGCAGCAGCGGTTCGCCGCCGGTGAGGCGAATTTTCGTGACCCCCATGCCGACCAGGACGCGCGCCATACGGAGGTAATCCTCGAACGGCAGGTCACCGTAGAGCGCGCCTTCGTTTCCAGTGCGGCAGTAGACACACTTATAGTTGCAGCGGTCGGTGATGGAGATCCGCAGATCGGTGATGCGGCGTCCGAATTTGTCGGTGAGGTGCACGGGAAACTAGGCTCTGACGCCCTTTGGATTCTGCGGGCAACGCTATTGTCTCGCTCGAATTTCGACGGTGGAGACACCCCTGCCATCATTATATGGCTAGTTCGCGGAGTGCAGGTTCATCCGATCTTGATGAGCTTTTGATTCAGGAAGGCCCTCAGCCGGTCCATGTCTTCTGGAGGAACTGACCTTTTCGGAATGGTGTAGAGGAAACGCGGGGGCGCTAGGAGCACAAAAACCTTGTCGGTCTCTAAAAACTTGCTAAACCGGCTCCAGAGCATCGTCCCGGATCCGTGCGATGTCGTCGCGACGATGCCGACTTGATCGAGTTGCAGCGTGCGAGTGCTGCCATGATCGGGATACTGGGCGAACTCCCTGCGCATCTTCCGTGGCCAGAGCACAAGTCTTTGCGCGACGAAATACGCGCCCAGTGCCAGGATCGAAATCCCGAGAATGTTGTTGGATCCCCAATATAAGACGACGATCCCTTCAATGATCAGAAGCAAGCCAATTGGGGCCATTGCCTTGTAATTAAAACGCACCCATTTCGGGGCAAGCAAGGAGCAGAAGGTTCGCTGCCCTTCCATGAATTCCTCAGTGGACAAAACGTATTCGAGGTGAATCGCACCAACTGGGCCTTGAATATCTGACTGTGTCATTTGCCACCCAGCGCTTTTTCGATTGCTGCTTCCGCCAAGGGGGCCATGATCTTGAATCCGGCGGGGTTGGGGTGGAGGCCGTCGTCGGCTAAGTCTTTTTTCAGGAGGCCTTTGTCGTCGACCAGGGCGGTGAAGTAGTCGAGATAGAGGCAGTCGGCGTGCGCGGCTACATAATCCTTCAGCCACTTGTTGAGTGCGAGGATTTTTTCTGGCGAGCGTTGCGCGAAGAAATCTTTCGAGCGGTCGGTGTAGTTATGCACGGGCAGCACGGACGAGAACACGACCGCAATGTGGTTGGCGCGGGCGAGGTCGGCCAGGGACGCGTAGTCGGACTCGATATCTTCGAGGCGCATGGGGCCGGTGTTGCCGGCTATGTCGTTGGTGCCGGCGAGGATTACGACGACTTTGGGTTGCAGCGCGATTACGTCCTGGCGGAAGCGGACCAGCATTTGCGGGGTGGTCTGGCCTCCGATGCCGCGGTTGAGGTAGGGCTTGCCGGGGAAATATTCGTCGAGGTGCCAGATGTCGGTGATGGAGTCTCCGAAGAAGACGACGCGGTTCTCGCCGGGCGCGGGCGGCTTGAGCGCGGCGTTGGCGTCGCGGTAGCGGGCGAGCTGTCCGAAATCGTCGGTGAAGACGGCGATGCGGCGGGCGCGGTATTGGTCCAGGCCGGCGAAACCGGTAGAGGGGATAGTGGGCGCCTGCACGGGCTGCTGTGCGGGCTGTTGGGCCAGGGCGGAGAGGGCGAGCAAAAGGGCTAAGGGGAGCGTGAGGAAGTTGCGAGATGATTTCATGTTGGTTGTCCTCAAACGTAATCAGGATAACGCTAAAAAACGTGCTGCGGGATGATGCTGTAGAGTAGTTGCGATCACGGTTTGCCGGCAACCGCTTGCTCGATCGCCTTTTCTGCGAGCGGCGCCATGATTTTGTATCCGGACGCGTTCGGATGCAATCCCTCGTCGGAGAGATTGCGCTTCAGCATGCCCTTGTCATCGACCATCGCTGAGAAGTAGTCGAGATACACGAGCCCGTGCTTCGCGCAGTAATCCTTGATCCAGGCGTTCAGAGCCAGAACTCGTTCGCGCGGACGCAGGGCAAAGGATTCCTTCGCGTCGTCGGTGTAGTTGTTCACCGGCAGCAGAGAGGCAAAGACCATGCGAATGTGGTGCAGACGCGCCAATTCGGCCATGGACGCGTAGTTGGCCTCGATCGTTTCGTTGCGCGTGGGGCCGGTGACGCCGGCAACGTCGTTGGTTCCGGCGAGGATCACGACGACTTTGGGCTGCAGGTTGATCACGTCCTGGCGGAAGCGAACCAGCATCTGGGGAGTGGTCTGGCCGTCGATGCCGCGGTTGAGGTAAGGCTTGCCGGGGAAATAATCTTCCAGCTTCCAGTAATCGGTGATGGAGTCGCCGAGGAACACCACTCGATTCTCGGCAGCCGCGGGAGGCTTAAGGGCGGCGTCGGCATCGCGATAGCGTTTCAGTTCTCCGAAGTCATCGGTGTAGATGGCGATGCGCGAGGCGCGGTATTGGTCCAGGCCGGGAGAGCTGGTGCTGGGGATGGCGGGTGTGGTGGGTTGCTGGGCAAGGGCGGTGAGTGCGAGGAGAACTGGGGCGGCGACGGCGAAGATCTTGGTGCGGGGTCGCATGGCGGGAATGCTATCACGGGGGTTGATCACATGGCAGCAGTGCGCAGGCTAGCGTGCCCGCGACACCGGTACTGCCGCTTCACGCATGCGCTTCGCTGCGCTTGGCTGAACGGGCGAGGCGCCCGTTCCCACACAAGCCCTGGCATCCTGCAAGAGCCCTTTCTTTCTGCACATGCTCTTGCTTTCAGCACAACCTCGGCCCCACACCGGGGCCGGCTACGTTAGACTGTCTGGTTCCTGGGAGACATCAATCATATGAATTGGCCGGGACGCGTCGTCCTGCTGGTTGCCATTTTCGTTTCGGTGTTCCTGTTCTGGAGGAAGTTTGGGCGGGCGCTGCGGATTATTCTGGCAGCGAAGCCCGACGCCGATTTCAAGCTCAGGCCCATCGGCCCGCGCATCCGCAAAGTGCTGTGGGAAGTGGCGGCGCAAGGATTGGTGATTGCGCAGAGGCCGCTGCCGGGTCTGGCGCATGCGTTCGTGTTCTGGGGCTTTTGCGTGTTTGCGCTGGTCACGCTGAATCACTTTGCTGCGGGTTTCGGCCATGCGTTCCTGTCGCGCGACAGTTCTTGGGGGCGTGGTTATTTTCTGATTGCCGGCGTGTTCGCCGTGGCGGTTGCGATCTCGATTGCGGGGCTGGCGTTTCGGCGATTCGTGATTCGTCCGAAATGGCTGGAGCCGCTTTCCCTGGAGTCCGGGCTGATTGCCTTTCTGATCTTCGCATTGATGATCACGTATCTGGCTACATTCCTGGTCGCCGAGGGAACTGCTGCGGGCTGGGTGGCGTGGTGGGCGCACGCGCTGGTGATTTTGTTTTTTCTGCCGCTGATTCCGAGCACCAAGCACATGCACCTGGTGCTGAGTCCGGTGACAATTTTTCTGGAGCGCGACGGGTTCAGCAAGATTCCGCCGCTCGTGGGGGATGAAGATTTCGGGCTCGTCGAGGGTAAAGATCTCACGCAGATCGCGGCGCTGCAGGCTTATTCCTGCGTGGAGTGCGGACGGTGTACCGAGCATTGTCCGGCGAACACTACGGGGAAGATTCTGAATCCCAAGGAAATTATTCTGGGGGCGCGGCATTACCTGGGCGAGTTTGGGCCGAAGAGCAGCGAGCCGCTGCTGGGCAAATTTCTTTCGATGGAGGCGGCGTTTCAGTGCACTACGTGCGGCGCTTGCGAATTCCAGTGTCCGGTGGGGATTCAGCATTTGCCGATGATTATTGGGCTGCGGCGCGGCGCGGTGAATACCGGCAAGTGGGACAACTCGCACGGCAGCGAATTGTTTGTCACGCTGGAGCGGCAGGGGAACGCGCTGGGGTTTCCGCCATCGGACCGGGAAAAGTTCATCGAGAAAAACGGACTGCCGTATTTCGATGGCACGCAGGAATATTGCCTGTGGATGGGCTGCCTGGGATCGTTCGATCCGAATGGGCGGAAGATTCTGCTGGCGCTGGTGGAAGTGCTGCGGCATGTGGGCGTTACGTTTGGAGTTTTGCGGCAGGAAAAATGCAGCGGCGATCCGGTGCGGCGGCTGGGGAATGATTATTTGTTTGGGGAACTGGCGCAGGGGAATCTCGAGAACATTCGAGCGGGTGGGGTGAAGAAGATGGTTTCGATTTGTCCGCACTGCGTGCGGACGATTGGAGAGGACTGGAAGGAACACGGCGGCAACGTTGAGATTGAACATCACACGGAATTGATGGACCGGTATCGCGACAAGCTGCCGCTCGGTGGTCAGAAAGACGAGCAGAAGAAGACGGTGTTTCACGATGCTTGTTATCTGGGTCGCTATCGCGGCGTGTATGACGAGCCGCGGGATGTGATTGCGCGCTATGGGCAAGTGGTGGACCCGCCGCGGGCGCGGGAACGCGGCTTCTGCTGCGGCGGCGGCGGCGGGCTGATGTTTCTGGGAGAAGAAACCGGCAAGCGGGTGAACCTGGAGCGGGCCGAGGAGTTAGTGGCGACGGGGGCGAGCGTGGTGGCGGCGGCGTGTCCGTTCTGCAACTCGATGTTGAGGGATGGGTTGGCGGCGGTGACGGCCAATCCGCCGGAACTGCTGGATGTGGCGCAGATCGCGGCGGCGGCGATTCGCAAGGGGTGAGGAGCAGGTTTCTAGGTTTCAAAGTTTCGCAATCCGGTCGAGCTGCGATCCGACTTGAGGCGTTGAAGTTCTCAGGTTCTTTTCGTTTTCCTCAATGAGTCCAGCAGGCGGTTGATTAAGCCGAGTACTTGGTACGATTCTTGTGCGAGCGTCTCATAGACTCTCTTGTCGAGTATCCGTAGTTCACAGGCGATCTCCAGTTGAGTCTCAAGCTCCAGCAGGGAACCTCGCGAGTGGCCTAGAAACTGTTGAAACTCTCCAGGCGTCAGCCTTCCTTGGCCTTCGGCGATGTTTGACACGACCGAAATAGCCGCTCCGTATCTGCGAGGTTAGTCCGTAGATTTCAGACTTGGGGGAGCTTTCCGTTTCCTGGTAAATGCGGACAGCCAAGCTCTTTGCCTTCTGCCAAACCAGCAGGTCCCGATAAGAATGGCTCACGATGCCTCCTCGCCACCCCGGGTTCTTTTGAAACCTTGAAACTTTGAAGCCTTGAAACTTTACCCTCCCGCCTTCGCCTTCTTCACCTCTTCAATCAGCGGTGGGACGATGTCGAAAAGATTTCCTACCACGGCGTAGTCGGCGATTTCGAAGATGGGGGCTTCGGAATCTTTGTTGATGGCGATGATCGCTTTGGAGCCTTTCATGCCGACGATGTGCTGGATGGCGCCGCTGATGCCCAGCGCGAGATAAAGTTTGGGCGCGACGGTTTGGCCGGAGGAGCCGACCTGGCGGTCCATGGGGAGCCAGCCGGAGTCGCAGATGGGGCGGGAGGCGGCGAGTTCGCCGCCGAGGGCGTCGGCGAGTTGTTTCGCCATTTCGATGTTTTTCTGTTCTTTGATTCCGCGGCCGACGGAGACGATGATTTCGGCTTGCGTGAGATCGACGGCTTGTTTCACTTCTTTGAAAACTTCTTGTGGCCTGGTGCGGATTAAGTCGTCGGCGATTGTGACGCTCACCACTTCGACCGGGGCCGCGGCTGCGCCGGCCTCGGCTTGGTCGCCGCGGAATGAGCCGTTTTGGAATGTGGCGAACCACGGGGCGTCGCTGGTGAAGGTGACGTCGGCGGCGAGTTTGCCTTGAAACATCTGGCGGGTGAGAGTCAGCTTTCCGTTTTCGTGTTTGAAGCCGATGCAGTCGCTGATCACGGTGCGTCCCATGGCGGTGGCGAGTTTGGGGACGAAGTCGCGCACTTGATAGGTGTGCGGCATGAGCATCAGCTTGGGCTGCTTCGTGGTGAGGAATTGTTTGAGCGCGGCGGCGAAAGCGTCGGGAGTGTAGGGATCGAGCTTGGGGGACTCGACCGCGTAGACTTTCGCAACTTTTTTCGCGGCCACTTCCTCGGCTAGCGCGTTGACGCTGGCGCCGACTACGGCGGCTTCGAGGGGCCATCCGGTGGCGGCGGCGATGGCCTGGGCGGCGGTGATGGTTTCCCAGGAGACGCGGTTGAGTTTTGATTCGCGTTGTTCGACGATGACGAGGATGGTATCGGGCATAAGTCAGCTCTTAGCTCTTAAGTTTTTGGCTTTTAGCTTGAGTCAAATCCTAAGCCAAAACCTGCCGAGCTTTCGCTCGGCGGACGGGCAAGAGTGCCCGTCCTACACGAGCCCTTACAGAACGCGCAACTCGTTGCGTAGTTTGTCGACTAGTTTCTTGGCAATTTCTGCTGGGGCGCCTTCGATCACTTCGGTCTTTTTTGTTTTTTGGGGGATGTAGAGGCGCTCGATTCTTTGTAAATTTTCGCCGATCGCGGATTGCACTTCGGCTAGCGGGACTTTCCGCATCGGCTTGTTTTTGGCTTGCTTGATGCCGATTAGAGTCGCGTATCGCAGTTTGTTGATGCCCGATTGAATCGTCAGGACCGAGGGTAGGGGCATGTCGACGAACTGGAAAAATCCGGCTTCGAGTTCGCGCTTCACGCGGATTCCGGCGTCGGTTTTTTCGATGTGCATGATGATGGTGGCGTGCGGCCATCCCAGCAACTCGGCCAGGATGACGCCGGTTTGTGCGTAACCGTAGTCGTCGGATTGCAGGCCGGTAAAGATGAGGTCGAACTTTTCGTCTTTGATAGCGGCGGCGAAAGCTTTCGCGGTGTTGAAGGCATCGAAGCCGACGAAGGCGTTGTCTTCGAGATGGATGGCGCGGTCCGCGCCTTTGGCCAAGGCCTCGCGCAACACTTGCTGGGCGCGGGCGGGGCCGCTGGTGATGACGACCACTTCGCCAGTGTGCTTTTCCCTCTGGCGAAGAGCTTCTTCCAGGGCGAAAGCGTCGGGCTCGTTGACTTCGTAGGGGACTTCGTCGCGGATCCAGGTGCCGGCTTCGTTGAGCTTGAGCGGGGCGTCTTTTTGCGGCACCTGCTTCATGCAGACCAGGATTTTCAAGATTATGACTCCAGGGGGCGAACACGAGAGTATAAATCAGCGGTCGGCATTCGGCACTCGGCATTCGGCATTCAGCGCTCAGTGTTCAATGTTCAGGTTTCAGTCGAGTGCAGTATGATGGAAAACTCCGGGTCGGTGCAGTCGGGGAGGAGTGTCGGAGGTTGGCAGCCGCAGCGAAGGGGCTGTCGAGCTTCGCTCGACTGGACAGCCGGGGGCGGCTGTCCCCACATGGGGATCGTTGCTAATGACTGAATGCTGATTGCTGACTACTATTCTGTGATGACCACCGACTGGCCGGTGATGTCGAAGCGCTTGCGGCAGCGCATGTTCTTGCAGGCCATGACGTCGTCTTTGCGGACCATGTAGTTGCGGGCTTTAGCGAAGCGGGCGCGGTCGCGTTCGTCGGCGCGGCCGGCGAGCTGGCGCTTCTTGGTACGGACCAGCCATGTCACTTCGTATTCCGCCGCTTGATGGCAGTGGGGACAATTCAGGTTCGCCGGCTTCTTTTCCTGGCGCTCGTCGAAAAATTCGCGTTCTTCCATAAAGTTAGAGTCCGGTTTCCGCTGGCCGGCTTCCGGCTTTCGGACTCTGAGCAATCCGCCGTCCTCGGCCAAGTACGGATTATTGCACATTTGCCGGAGCACATGGACAGCTAACCCTCATCGGCAGGATTGACCCCTCCGGAACCGGATGAGGGATAAACTTCTGTCTAAGCGCCTTAAATCAGGACGACGGCATGGCCAGGAAAAAGAAAAGAGTGAAGCGGTTCCGCGCGGTTACGGCAGTGAAGGAGTTGGCGCGGGAGCGTGTGGGTGCGCCTCCGGCGGGGCAGATTGTTGTGGCGAAAAAGAAGAAGCCGGAGAAGCACAAGCCTACGCTGGGGAAACTCCTGGAAGAATCTGAATAGACTGCCCGGCCTCTTCTTCAACGAAGCGCAGAGCGCCGGTCCTCAGTTGAAGGTCGCTGTCACCGTGACATTGGCCTGCATGAAAACCTCACACGTGGTGCCACTGGACTGGTTGCAACCACTCCAGCTGGCAAACGTCGAACCGGCTCCGGGATCGGCGGTCAGTGTGACGGTAGAGCCGATCGCGAAGGTAGCGCCGCAACTGGCTGTGCAATTCAACACGCCGGTGGAGTCGGAAACCGTACCTGTTCCCGCGCCCGCAAAGACCACGGTAAGAACCGGTTGCGGACCTGCCGGAGTGCATCCCTCAGCAGCGGGGCCGTTTACGACGATGTGGGCGGAGTTGCTGGTGACGAGATTAGGGCTGTCGTAGAAAGTCGCCGTGATATTCGCTGCGCCGCAGTTGGTGTTCGGAGTGACGACGCCTCCGGTGCTTACCTGAGCGACCTGGGGCGTGTCTGATTTCCAGGTAACCAGGGTAGTCATGTCCTTGGTTTGGGGAGGATGTTCGTAGGTTCCGGTGGCTGTGAAATCAACGAAAAGGGCGGGATCGACCCCTCCAAATTGAGCCCCGGCAACGGGCGCAATGGAAAGAGATATCAGGTGCTGATTGTACGCACAACTGGAAAGGCTGAATAACAACGTCGCGGTCGCTATGAGGACAATGACGCCGAACCACTTCGCTTTCATGAAGACTCCTGGGACCGAAGGGCCGAGTTAAACACGCACAGCCGGGGACTGGGGCAAATTTAGTCAATGGTACGCGAAAAATCAATATCAAGAACGGGGCCGGGGTGGTTTGGCGGCGGTTCGATCGCCGGCGGCTGGGAAGAAGCCGGTCGAGCTTCGCTCGGACCGGGACAGCCGAGGAGGCTGTCGCCACATGAACATCTCGTTCGCTACGCTCACCCTTTGACGGCTGCGGCGACCACGGCGGCGAAATCCCGGACGTCTTCTTCAGTGGTGTCGAAGGAGCACATCCAGCGGACGATGCATTCTTCTTCAATCCACATGTAGAAGAAATAGCGGGACTTAATTCTTTCTACGGCGTGGCGGGGGATTTGGACGAACACTCCGTTGGCCTCGACGGGCCAGACTACGTTGACTTCGGGGATGCGGCGGATTTCTTTTTCCAGCAGGCGGGCCATGCGATTGGCGTGCTCGGCGCTGCGGCGCCAGAGATCATTCGTGAGCAGAGCCTCGAATTGCACGGCGATGAAGCGCATTTTTGAGGCCAGCTGCATGCCTTGTTTGCGCAGGTAGAGGAAGTCGCGGCTCAGGCCGGGGTTGCTACCGCCTTGATTGACGCTTTGATTGAAGAAGACAACGGCTTCGCCGCCCATCATGCCGTTCTTGGTGCCGCCGAAGGAGAGCACGTCGACGCCGAGATCGCGCGTTGCCTGGCGCAGAGTTTGTCCGAGACTGGCGGCGGCGTTGGCGATGCGGGCTCCGTCCATGTGCAAGAACATTTCATGCTCGTGCGCGAAGCGGGCCAGCGCCTGAATCTCTTCAGGCTGATAGACGGTTCCCATCTCGGTGGATTGCGTGATCGAAATGACGCGAGCCTGCACGTGGTGCTGGTCGCCGATACCGTGGTAAGCGTGGCGGACCGAGTCGAGCGTGATTTTGCCGTCGTGATGAGGCAGGGGGATCAGCTTGCAGCCGGTGTGCTTCTCGGGTGCGCCACATTCGTCGGTGTAGATGTGGGCATAGTCGCTGCACAGGACGGCATGATACGGGCGATTCAGGGACTGCAGGCCGAGCACATTCGCGCCGGTACCGTTGAAGGTGAAAAAAACGTCGATGCCGGAGCCGAAATGTTCCTCGAATTTTGCGATCGCGGAACGAGTGTAGGGGTCGTCGCCGTAGGCGACCACGTGGCCCTGGTTGGCGCGGGCGAGCGCTTCGAGGATTTCCGGATGGACGCCGGCGTTGTTGTCGCTGGCGAAACTGCGGGTGACTGGGGTCGGGGCCGTCATAGGAAAAACTAATGTAGCAGAGCGGGGCGACGATGGATGGCTGCGAAGAATGAAAAAATGCGATTGAGTCGGGCGATCATGTAACCAGCGGGTTACTCGTTATCAGAAGCTGGCTGGTTTCGCATTACGCGTAACGTTTCGGTTACGGATTGAGGCCAGGGTGACCAAAGGCTGCGCCCGATTCCCGCAGCGGCGAGACGGCTGGATTCGGACTGCCGACGGGCTAGGATCGATTAAATTTTGCGTCCATTCGGGAGACGGTGGAATCTTACACAAGACGAATTACTTTGATCCGCGATCCGCGTCCAACAAGGAATAAGGGCTGCCTTAAGATGCGAGGCCGGCCGGGGTTGCATCCTGAAGGGCAGGCGGTGTAGGCTAGAAAATCCATGGCGAACAAAATCCGAAAGTACGCAACGTTGAGCGCAACCCGGAGCGCAACCTTGAGTTTGATGATCGCGGTGGTGTCCGCCGCGGTGGGCTGCTCTAGCCATGCCCCGCAGAGCGCGCAGGCGGGCGGTCCGCCGGGAATGCCAGTCAAGGTGCAGGAAGCGAAAGCCGTGCCGGTGAACGACTCCAGCGATTATGTGGCGACGGTGAAGTCCCGGGATTCGGCCGTGATCATGCCGCAAGTGGAAGGCCAGATTACCCAGATATTTGTGCACTCCGGAGACGCGGTTGAGACGGGCGCGGCGCTGATGGAAATCGATCCGCTCAAGCAGCAGGCAACCGTCAGGAGCCAGGAGAGTTCACGGGCGGCGCAGCAGGCGAATCTGGAGTGGACGAAACAACAATACGATCGCTCCAAGGGATTGTTCGCGGCGGGGGTGGTGAGCCGGCAGGATCTTGACCAGGCAAAGTCCGCGATGGATGCGGCCCAGGCGCAGATGGACTCGCTGGACGCGCAGGTGCGCGAGCAGGAAGTGCAACTGCACTACTACAAAGTGGTTGCGCCCCGCAGCGGAATCGTGGGCGACATTCCGGTGCGAGTGGGCGACCGGGTCAGCACCACGACCCAGGTTACGACCGTGGATAAACCCGGAGGTCTCGAGATTTATGTGTATGTGCCAATCGAACACTCGGGCCAGCTGAAGATGAATCTTCCGGTGCAGGTGCTGGACAGCGAGGGCAAGATCGTGGCCGATTCGCGCGTCAGCTTTATTTCTCCGCAGGTCGATAACACTACGCAGACCGTGCTGGTGAAGGCACGCATCGCCAACCGCAATGACGCGCTGCGCCAATCGCAATTCGTTCGCGCACGCGTCATTTGGGGAACGCACCGCAACCCGCAGGTTCCGATTCTGGCCGTGTCGCGGCTGGCGGGGCAATATTTTGCGTTCGTGGCCGAACCGCAGCAGAGCGGAGCCTACGTCGCACGACAGAGACCGTTGAAGATCGGGCAGACGGTGGGCAACGACTTTGAAGTGGAGGACGGCATCAAGCCCGGCGACAAAGTGATTGTCTCGGGAACCCAGTTCCTGCTGGATGGGGCGCCGGTGATTCCGCTGAGCTGAAAAAGCCGGGCTTCAGGCTGGAAACCGGGCTTCTGGCTTCGGCTTGCGGGCTTCGGCCAAAATCCGGGCCTCGGTTTTCTGCTCTCGCTTCGGCTCGAACGTCAACAGTTTTTCAACAAGATTATTTGGTGTTTGATAATGGGCACTTGTCGATTGAGGGAGTGCCGCTCTTGTGAAATCGCGCGATTGAGTGCTTCGTCGCGCTACCAAATGGCTGGCCGAAGCCCGAAAGCTGAAGCCTGAAGCGCGGGTTTTGAAGTCCGAAGCCTAACTTTCTATGTTTGTTCGATTCTTCATCCAGCGTCCGGTGTTTGCCGCGGTTTGCGCGCTGCTGATCGTGCTGGCGGGCTCGGCGGTGATTCCCACGCTGCCGATCTCGCAGTTTCCGAATCTGGCGCCGCCGCAGGTGGGCGTGACCAGCGTTTACATTGGGGCCAGCGCGCAGACGGTGGAAAGCGCGGTCACGATCCCCATTGAGCAGCAGATCAACGGCGCCGAGGGGATGAAGTACATCACTTCCACCAGCGGCAATGACGGAACCAGCAGCGTGATCGCCACCTTCGATCTCACCCGCGATCCGGACCTGGCGACGGTTGACATTCAGAACCGTGTGAACACCGCTCAGGGACGGCTTCCGAGCGCGGTGAAGGCGGTCGGAATCACGACCGCGAAGACTTCGCAGAACTTCGTGTTTGGCGCAGCCGTTTACGCGGATCAGGAGAAATATTCCACGCTGTTCCTGAGCAACTATCTCGATGTGTACGTGCGGGATTCGCTGAAGCGCATTCCCGGGGTCGCCGATGTGATCATTTTCGGCGAGCGCAAGTACTCGATGCGGCTGTGGTTGGATCCGGTGCGGATGGCAGGACGCGAGCTGACCGCGACCGATGTGGTGAACGCGCTCTCGGAGCAGAACGTGGAAGTTGCCGCCGGGCAGGTGGGACAGCAGCCGGCGATGGCGGGACAAAACTACCAGATCAGCGTGCGAGCGGTGGGGCGGTTAAGCGAACCGGAGCAGTTCGACAACATCATTCTCAAGACAAACTCCGACGGCACGCTGGTCCGGTTGAAAGACGTTGGCCACGCGGAACTCGGCGCGGAGAGCTACGCTAACGACGTGCAGTTCAACGGGCAGGATGCGATGGGCCTTGCCGTCACGCAGCTTTCGACCGCGAACGCGCTCGATGTGGACCGCAAAGCGATTGCCGAACTGGACCGGTTGTCGAAGAGCTTCCCTCCCGGCATGCATTACAAAGTTGCGTTCGACACCACCGATGCGGTGAGCGAGTCGATCCGCGACGTGGTCTTCACGGTGGGCTCGGCGATCCTGCTGGTCATTCTGGTGATTTTTATTTTTCTCGGCGACTGGAGAACGACGATGATTCACTTCATTGCCACTCCGGTTTCGCTCATCGGCACGTTTGTGTTTGTGAAGTTACTCGGCTTCTCCGTCAACACGCTGACGTTGTTCGGCATCACTCTGGCGACGGGCCTGGTCGTGGACGACGCCATCGTGGTGATTGAAAATATTGAGCGCCATATCACCGAAGGCGAACACGACTCCCACAAGGCGGCGGCGGCAGCCACTGCGGAGATTACCAGCGCCGTGATCGCCACCTCGCTGGTGCTCTGTGCCGTGTTTGTGCCGGTTGCGTTCTTTCCCGGGACGACCGGAATTCTATTTCGCCAGTTTGCGCTGACCATCGCATTTTCCATTGCTATTTCCGCCTTCAACGCGCTCACGCTGGCGCCGGTGCTGGCGGCGATTTTTCTGAGCGGCCCTCACCGGCAAAAGTGGTGGTGGCTGCAAAAGTTTGACGATGGCGTTGTTGTCCTCACCCGTTGGTACCGTGCCCTGTTGCATAAGTTGCTGGAATACAAACTGGCCATGGCGGTGCTGTTTTTCGCCGGCCTGGGGCTCACTTATTTTGTGTTCACGCGCGTGCCGACCGGGTTCGTGCCAGACGAGGACCAGGGATACTTCATCATTGTGATCCAGGCACCGTCGGGGGCTTCGCTGGCGTACACGAAAGCGATTGGGAAGCAGGTTTCGGACTTGCTGGCGGATGTGCCTGAGTCCGAAGGCACGTTCTCCGTGGCGGGCTTCAGTTTCGCGGGATCCGCGGCGAATCAGGGACTCATTTTTGTCCCGTTGAAACCGTATTCGCAGCGCAAAGGCGATGCTCACACCGCGTCGGCGATTCTGAACCGCATTCGTCCGCGAATGTTTGGGGTTTCGGGAGCGATCGTGTTTCCCACGCTGCCGCCGCCAATTCAGGGTCTGAGCCAGTTCGGAGGATTTCAGTTCGTGGTGCAGGATCAGGCCGCGCACAAACTGGAGGAGCTCGCGAGCACGACCCAAAGCCTGATACAGCAAGGGTCGCAGCGCAAAGACTTGACCCGGCTGTTTACGTCGTTCACCGCGAACGACCCGCAGTATCTGGTGACCATTGACCGCGAGAAGGCGAAGAGCCTGCATGTGCCGCTATCGCAGATTACAGATACGCTGGGCGTCTACATGGGCTCGTCGTATGTAAATGATTTCGATTTCAATAACCGGTCGTACCGTGTTTACGTGCAGGCGGACAAGCAATTCCGGGCAGAGGCGCGGGACATGAAGCAGTTTTATGTGCGATCGGACAGCGGCGCCATGGTGCCGCTCGACAACCTGATCACCGTAACGCAGACGACCACGCCGCAGGTGATCAGCCACTACAACTTGTTCCGGTCGGCGGAAATCGATGGATCGCCGGCGCCGGGATACAGCTCCGGGCAGGCGATCGCGGCCATGGAGGAGCTGGCCAAGAAAATGCCGCAAGGATTCTCGTACAGTTGGACTGGGTTATCGCTGGAGGAGTTGGCGGCGGGCGGGACGTCTTTGATTTTGTTTGGGCTGGGCACGCTGGTTGTGTATCTGACGCTGTCGGCGCAGTATGAAAGTTTTGTGTTGCCGTTCATCGTGCTGCTGGCCGTGCCCATGGCGTTGCTGGGGGCGCTGGGAGCGCAATGGATGCGCGGTTTGCAGGATGACGTTTTCTGTCAAGTGGGATTGGTGATGCTGGTTGGACTTGCCAGCAAGAATGCGATTCTTATCGTGGAGTTCGCCGAACAACTTCGGCAGCGCGGAATGTCTCTGGTGGAAGCGGCAGTGCAGGGGGCGACGATTCGTCTGCGGCCGATTCTGATGACTTCTCTCGCATTCATTCTCGGCGTGGTGCCGCTGGTGTTTGCTAGCGGCGCCGGGGAAAACGGCCGCCACTCTGTGGGCACTACCGTATTCGGCGGCATGATCATGTCGACGCTGCTGAATCTTTTCTTCATTCCAGTGCTGTATTTAATTATCGAGGGTTGGCGGGAGCGGGGAAAAGAACCGGTGCACGCGCCGGAAACGTTGCCTCCAGTCGGTCCGGGCGGGGCAACCCCACTTCCTGGATCCGCAGCGGTCTAACTGGCGGCGGACTTGCCGTTGGTTGTGGCCTTAATCTTCGCGCGTCGCTGCCCGTTCGTTTTCTTTTCGGCCGCCGTTTCGGCCTCCCTCCGCGCTTTGCGTCGCATCTTTGCCATCCACTCCCGGGAATACATGGTGCCGCGGCATTTGCGGGAACCGCAGTGGCAGGGCGCAGGGGCTTCGTCATCGTAGAGGTTGTAATCCCAGAGCAGTTCTTCGCCGGCCGCGATGTTGCGGAGCGCGAAAATCCATACGCGGTTCTTGATTTCGTCGATCTCGCAATTCGGCTCGCAAGAATGATTCAGGTAAGCCCCCAGACCTTCGCCGTCGATGACACTCTTGCCGTCTTCCAGCCCATATAAGTAGGTGCGGGACGCGCCGTCGTAGAGACGATCGGCCTCTTCGGGCGTAATGCGCGGGCCGGCGTATTCGACTACGCGGGCTCCCTTGCGGATGGGACGAGTAGTGTAAACGCCAGCCGAATGAATAGGCGAGGGACGAACGACCAAAGCCATGAACTAATTTCGCATGAGTGGGGCATTCCGGGGAACAGCATTTTCAAGTTTGTGTTATGGCCGGCGAATCGACGGCGGCTTCGTGGTAGACTTCCGGCTCGCAAACGAAACTTATCTCACGTTGAATACCGGAGGAATCATGAGATTCAGAGTTCAAACCGCGTCTGCAATGGTCGCTGCTTTGCTGCTCTGCGGATTGTCGCTGTCGAAGAGTTCCGCAGCCCAGAGTTCGAAGGCGAACTCAACCAACGCCAATGCCGGTGCCAGCGATGTCGAGAGTAAACGAGCCGCGTATTGCACGAAGACGGGCGGACTGGTTGAGTATCGCAAACCGTACTACAACACCAATTCTGATCCGAGCCAGTGGCTCGTGCTGGCGGGTGGCGAGGGGTTCTGCCAGTACACGAAAAAGTCGGACGGTTCACGCATTCACATTTCTTTGAGTTCTCTCAATGCCAGGGAACCCAGCCTGGCAGCACTGGCCTATTACGCGCAAGTTCCGTGGAACGGGCAAGGCAACGGCAACCCGGCATCGTTCTATTGCACACAACTCGGCGGCTCTGATTCGTTCGGCGGAGTGAATCCGTTTGGAGGAGGCTGGGTGAAGTTCGGCGCGATCGACGAGGTCCTTGAGGCTTGCATATTCCCCGACAACTCGACCATTGACTCGTGGGGGCTGCTCTATCACTCGGTCAACATTATTCGCGGAAAGAATCTGGCCTATGTGCTGAAGTTTAAGAATCCTTACACTGCGCAAGCGAAAGACAACGATTAAGCATGTTCTAAGAATGTTTAGTGCGGGAATGTCAGGGAAAAGTTGTTACAACCAAACGCCGCCGCGGAGTTTGCGGCGGCATTATCGTTTCTGCGGCGACTGACTCACGGCTCTCATTTTTCCGGTTTATTGTTCCGGGTCGTACACGGAACTGCCAAAGCCCATTTTGCGGGCGTAATCCTGCATCTGCTCCAGCGCCTGTTTCGCGTTGTCCAACTCGTTGCGCATATCTTCCACTTGCCGCTGCTTCTGCTGCTGGCTCTCGTTCCACTGGACGCAGTTGGCGACGCAGTTAGCTCCGGCAAAATGAATTGAGCCGTTCAGTTCCGTGATCTGCGCCTGCAGGGCACCGATTGCACTCTTCTGATCCTGAATCTGGGATCGGACCTCGTCTGGGGACATTTTTCCACCGAAGGCAGGGTCGGGGGCGAATTCTCCTTTGCCTGTCGGCGAAGCGGGGATTTTCACACCGGCAACAGGGTGTTGCGGCAGTTCGTCGTCGGTGATGACGTGCGACGCACGGTGCAGTTGTGCGTCCGTGCTCGGGGCGCTCTTGCTTTGCGAGTCCGTGCTTCGGCCGTCTTTGTTGTGGATATCCTTGCTTTGAGCGTCTTTATTATTTTGGCCGCTTCCGGGCTGCGCGTCTTTCGCGGGTACGTCCTTTTGCTGTTTCTGCTGGCGCGTCTGGCGAGCCACGTCGCCTAAGGACGGTTCGTGCTGACCTTGAGCGTGGTCTGCAAGAAACATGGCACTGGCAAGAGCGAAGACTAACAAGAAAAATCTGCAGATTGATCGCACGGGATGGGACCTCCCTCCGGCACTCCGCCGAGGGAGGACGGATACCTGATTAATCGTATCGCTCGCAGCGCTCCACGCGAGGTTACGTTAGTGTCAGAGCTGCGTGACGGCTGCAGGTCATGAAGGGCGGCTGCCGTTGAGACGTTTCGGTCGTGGCTCTGGTATTCTCGCAGCCATGGAAAACCGCTCTTTCAGCGACGTAGGAGGGACGCCTGGCGGCCTGGGCCCGTTTGTGCTGGGCTTTGTCATGGCCTGTTTCGGAGGATATCTGCTGAGCAACCAGGTCAGCGTAGTTGGTTCCTACTGGAGCTTTTACGGCGCAAACACTTTTGGGATCACGCTGGTGCCGCTGCTTTTTGGCGTGGCAATTTTGTTCTGGAACGGGAGCAGCAAGATCGGTTGGTTCCTGACGGCCGCGGGGGCGCTTTTTATTCTGGCGGGCGTGATCGCCAACATGCATATTTATTTTCGTCCCGCGAGCCTGTTCGAAACTCTGGTGATGTTGATTTTATTTGTCGGCGGCCTCGGGCTTATCGCCCGCTCGCTGCGCTCGCATCCCGCCGGGACTAACAAGGCCGGCGAGTGAAACGTGATCTTAGTGCGCTGTGTATCCAAATAACCTTCGACCATCATGCCGATTCCATTTGCAGACTACGCGGCCCGGGTGCAGCAGAAGCTGGAGCAGGTTTACGGGATTCGCGTAGTGACGCGCGATATTCCCGATCCTCTCACGGGCGACCTGGACGGATTGGAAATCCACATTGACTATGCGGTCACCGCTGAGCTGCGGCTTTTTCTGCTGGGACATCTTTTCGGACACACGGTGCAGTGGGATGTGAATCCCGAGGCATTTGAGATTGGGCGGCGGTATCAGCCTCCGGTGGAACAGGCGCTGATTCCCGCGATCGTCGCCTACGAGAGCGAGGCTGCCTGCTACGGGCTGGCTTTGTTCCATGAGTGTGGCATCACGGATGCCGATCAGTGGTTCTCGAACTACAGCGCATGCGACCGGGCTTATCTGCTGCATTTCTATCGCAGCGGTGAGAAGCGCGATCCGCAAACTTTCTGGCGCGACGACGCGCCGCTCGTTCAGTCCAAGCCAATCCCGCAGTTCACGCCAACGAGAAGAGCGTTCCGGATGGACGGAATTGTGATTTGAAAATGTAATTGTTCGTCGGCGGCAGGCATGGGGTTGGTTTGACAGAAGATTCCTGTGCGTATCATCCGCCAGAGCTTTGCCGCGCCAATGCCATCAGTTCATTCGTGCGGCGGATTACTTCGCTGCGGTCGAGGTCGCGGTACTGTTTGGGCAGAAGGCTCTTGCTGGTGCACTCCAGCACCGCCACCATATTTTGCAAATCAATTTCGGTGGGGTAATAGGGTGGGATGAAGTCGTCGAGTGCGGCTTTGAGGTCGTCGGCGTCCACGGCCGTTTTCTTCTGCAAGCTGCTTCGCATGTGGCTGCGCACCAGGACCGCCTCAATGTCGGCGCCCGACAGGCTTAGAGCGCGATCCATAAAGAATTTTTCCACGTCGGGAGGAAACTGCTTCATGCCAACCTTCCGCTGCATGGCTCGCAACAACGCAAGTCGCTCCTCGGGTGTGTCGGGATAAAACAGAGCAATGTGCTCTTCGGCTCTGCCCTGGCGCTTCAGATCCACGGGCAACAGATCAGGACGGCAGGTCAGCAGAAACCAGATCACTTTGCCGCGGAGTTCGGTGTTGCCCATGAATTGCGCGATCTGCGCGAACACGCGGTTGCCCACGCCGCTGTCACCGGAACTGGAACGGTCGCCAAGCTGGGCGTCGGCTTCGTCGACGATCACGGCGATCGGGCTCATGGCCTTCAGCAGACCCAGAACCCGCTCCAGATTGCCTTCCGTAACGCCCTGCCACATGCTGCGAAAATTCTTCAGTGTAACGGCGGGAATGCCCACCTCGCCTGCGAAGCAAGTGGTGATGAAAGTTTTTCCCGTGCCCACCGGACCGCAAATGACGTAGCCCATGGGCAGGACGTCCGTGTTGCCGGCGCGGATCGCGGCCGCGGCGTCCTGCAGCTTTCGTTTCGCCTGATCATTTCCGGCAACGAACGATAGATCGAAACGACTCTGCACGAATTCCAGCAGGCCGCCGGATTCCGATTCGATCAGATCCCGCTTGCGTTCCGACAGAAATTTCAGCGTAAGCGGTTGCTGGTTTTGCACTGCGTGTGAAATCAGGCTCTGCAGTTGCATGCGCTTCAGACCCGCGCCCAGCGTGGCCAACGTTTCATCGCTGACCTCGGAGCCGGCGGGCAGCCCCTTGTCTTTTAATTGTCCGCGGATAAAATCCAGGCGCTCCGCGTAATCGGGCAAGGGAATCTCGATGGAAGAGACTCCCGGATTCTGCACGATGCCCTGATTGAGTTCGATCTGATTTTCCGCGACCAGGCAGATGGTAACGTCCGCGTTCAGAAACACTGCGTTGCGCGCCCACCGCTTCAGAATCACCAGCGAATTGCGATCTTCCGCCGACATGCTGGAAACATCTCCGGCGGGAGCGATGGTTTCGGCGAAGTCGATGACCAAACCGATTTTCTTGCCGTCGGCGATGCGCAAGCGCAGATAGTTGTCGAGCAGGTTCAGAACTGCGTCTGGAGTGCGCGGCACGCCGCTCTGCGCGTACGTCGTGCCGTGGAAACTGTCGTAGCCTTCAAGGGCGCGGCGGAAATCGGACTGGCTGGCGGGGTTGCCGAAACTTAATCCGCCGCGGTCATAGTGCAGAATCAAGTCCCGCTGGCCAAAAAGCGCGCTGAAAAGAAATTCATCGAGCGCCACAAATGTGGTCGAGTCTTGCCCGCGCAGCGAAACCAGATCGCGCACGTTGCCGTACAGGACAAAAAGAGAATACGACCGAGAGTAATATTTTTCCGAAAGTTCCCGCGCCCAGGGAGGCAGCGCATCCAGATACTTCCCCGTCGTCGATGTATTCGCCGTCATTTTAGTCTTGAATCTGCAGTTTTGAATCCGCAGCTTTGAATCTGCACTTGTGAACCTAGCTTGGAATCCTGGTGCGATTTGCCGCTGAGGAAGTCGAAGTGGAAGTATCGTCCATCGACATAATCCCTTCCATCTCCGGCGTCAGGTCGCTGAAAATCGCTTCCACTTGCTGCACCGTCTGTTCGGTTTCTTCCACATCTTTCACCAGGTTGTCGAGTTGATCGCTGATCTGCTGTGGATCGCGCATGGTGACCGACTGATCGCGAATGAGATGAAGCACGTCTTCCACCGCGGAGCATTGCGCGTCTACCACCTTGCGGTTCTCGCAGAGCTTGTCGTATTTTTCCAGGCGCTTGGTGAGAATCTCGATGCGCTTCTTATTAATCTCCTGCACTCGCGGAGGGTCGGTGCTGAGCGACTTCTGCAGTGTGGCGACCTCACGTTTAATTTCATTCTGGTCGGTGCTTCGCAGGTATTGCTGCTGCTGCGCGGCTGCCAGCAACAACCGGGCGTAGCCGTTGAGCAGGCCGCTAAGGCGTCCATCCATTTGCTGCAAGAATATCTGCGATGTGGTGGAGAGCTGGTTGAAATTATTGTGAATGGAACTGCACACCTCGGCCAGTTTCCAGTAGCGGCTTTGCATGTCGGAAGGGAGACTGCGCAGCATCTGGCTGAGTTTCTGCTGATGTTTTTGTTGTTCTTCGGCGAACTTCCAGGACCGCACCAGCCGCTGAAATCGCCAGTTTTGCGGAACGATGGCCAGGTACATCAGTTCGAGTCCACCCGCCAGAATCACCGGCAGGAAGCTGCCGCTGACCAGCGCGAACACGCCGACTCCGCCCAGCGCAATCCAGTTGTATTGCAGATGGAAGGCTTCTTTTACGAAGTTGATGTCGCGGGACTGATCAGGAGAAGATGGTGACTGATCCTGAAAGTCGGCGGGAGACATTTAGACACTCACCCGCACCTGTCCGTTCCCGGGGGCGTGCCGCAGACGGCCGAGAACATAGTTTTGCAGCTCGTGAAATTCATTTCTTTCTTTCAGGGCTAGATCGCGGGGGCGATCGAACGGCACCTGAACATCCTCGATGATCGTTCCAGGATGCGTGCTCATAATGAAGATCCTGTCCGCCAGGTAAACCGCCTCCTCCACGTCGTGCGTGACAAACAAGATAGTGCTGGCAGTTTCATCCCAAACTTTCAACAGCAGCTGTTGCATCTCGCTGCGGGTTTGCGCGTCCAGAGCGCCGAACGGCTCGTCCATCAGGATGATCGACGGGCGAAGGGCCAGCGTGCGCGCGATCGCTACCCGCTGCTGCATTCCGCCGGAGAGCGTTTCCGGGTAGGCGTTCTCGAATCCGCTGAGTCCGATGTCCTGCACTAACTGTGCCACCGTTGCCTTACGTTTTTCTTCCGGCACTCCGTTGATCTTCAGACCGTACCCTATGTTAGCAGCCACCGTCAGCCAGGGGAACGACGTGTATTTCTGGAATACCATGCCACGGTCTTTGCCCGGACCGTGCACCGGTTGCTCATTCACCAGGATCTCGCCGGTATCGGCCATATCGAGGCCGGCGATCAGGCGCAGCAAAGTCGACTTGCCGCACCCGGAGGGACCCAGCAGCACGCGAAACTCGCCAATGTCGCGGCCTTCGCGCGAGTAAGCATCTTCGATTTCGAAGTTGATGTTTTCGAGCGCGTCGACTTTGGAACCGTCGGCGGCGGCGAACGACCGGCTGAGCTTGCGCACCGTAATCTTCGATTTCTTAAGCTCCATGCTTGGCCGCCTTCAAGTGTGCGGTAGCGCTGGGAACGCCCGCTCCTCCGCCCGCAAACGGGGACATGCCTTTGCGCCAGGGGAAAAGACGGCTTTCGAGGAACGTCAGCAGGAAGCGGAACAAGAACGCAGCGATGCCGATCGCGATGATTCCCGCGTAGACGCGGTCAAAATCCAAAACTTTGCGAGCGGCTTCCACCATGTACCCCACGCCCTTGCGCGCATTCAACATCTCCGCGAGGATTACGTAGGTCCAGCCGATGTCATAGAGGATTCGGAACGACGAGAAAATCGCCGGGAACGACGCGCGAAACACGAGCCACAAAACCTGCCGCTGATTTGCTCCCAGCGTGTAGGCCGTTTCGAGCAAAGCGTTGTCGACGCGGTTGACTTCCTCGACGACCACCGCCAACAAGTAGAAAAACATTCCGAACCAGAGGAACGCAATTTTTTCCGTTTCGTCGATGCCGAACAGCGCGATGAACGCCGGAAGGAACGCGGTGAGCGGCATGGCTCGCATGGGCGCGGCGATAGGGTTGATGAGTTCGAACAGCCAGCGATAGCTGGACATCAGAATGCCAAGCGGAATGGCAACCACCACGCACCAGAAAAATGCCTGCGCGATGCGCCACCAGCTCATGGCTACGTTTCCGAGCAGGTTGTAGTCCGACCAGAGCATACCGAAAGATCGGATCACTCCCATCGGCCTGGGAAGCAAGGAAAAATGCGGCCCTTCCCAATAGGGCAAAAGGATCCAGAGCAGCACAATCGTGCCCCAACTGATGAACGGGAAAGCCCATCGAACCCAGGGCTGAACTTCTTTCCGAATCGTGAACCAGTCATTCATCGCGCCATTCATCGTGCCCTTTCGCTAGCTGACTTTGCTAGCTTGCCGGGTTCGCATAGACCTTGATATCGGTACGGCGATTTTTCTCGCGGCCTTCCGGCGTCGCATTGGTGTCGATGGGTTTGTCCGGGCCGTTGCCCGCCGTGCGCAACCGCGCCGGAGGGAAACCATACTTTTGTATCAGGTAGTTCTTCACTTCGTCGGCGCGCGCGTGCGAGAGCTGAATATTGTAGGCACGCGATCCCGTTGAGTCGGTGTTGCCGTCGATATCGACGACCGTGTTCTCGTAAGCGCGCATCGTGCCGGCGAGTTCATCCACGATCGCGCGGGAATCCATACTCATGCTCGAAGAATTGGGATCGAAATAAATCGACCGGTGCTGCGTGGCAATGGGCGTGGCGCCCGGCGCCGGCGTTTTGTATTCGATAGGCGCTTCGCTGGACGCCATGGAGAAGTTGTCCGCCAATTTCTCGACATAGCGCCGATCCAGGCTTTCCTCCGGATCGAACGTGTGTTTGATCACACGCAGATCCCGATACATATCCTGAGCCATCCCGAGGATGTTGGCGTAATCGGCATTCGATCCGGGAGTGCCCATGAACGATCGGTTGTCGGCGTAATCCGCAAGCTTCACGCCCCCGAGCATGGTCTTTGCCAGGTCGGAAGGAATATTGAAATCCTTAACCGTGCCAATCAGGTTGTAGGCCCGGTCCGGCTGCGTCTTGATGAACTCCACGCCTTCGAGCCATCCCTGGGCGAACTTCAACAGGGTCTGCGGATGCTTGGCCGAGAAACTGTCACTCACCACCAGAATATCGGCGATCAGATGATTCGCGATTCTTGTGTCGTAGATTTTCTTCGAGCCCGGCCGCTTGGCTACCGCATCACTCATGTCCGGGTCCCAGGCTACCGCGGCGTCCACTTTTTCCTGCGCAAACAGCGTGGCTGGCTCGATGCCATCTTTCGTGTGGACCGCTTTGTTGAAAATCTCCTGGCGTTGCTCGGTGCCGAGCCCGGAGGTCTTGAGTCCGTTGTAGAGCAGGAAGTGCGACGGCGTGTACGGAGCGAAGGCCACGGTCTTTCCGGCGAGATCTTCAATGCTGTTGATGCCCTGCTTGCCGATAACACCATCGGCGCCGCGCGACCAGTCGACCATCAGAAACGCGTGCGAGCCGAATCCTTTTTCTTTGAACTGCGCGTAGTCTTTCGCGTAGACGTCGGCAGTGGTCAGCATGACGTCGACGTTATCTGTAGCCAGCGCGGCTGCTCCCTCGGTCCAGTCGTCGATGATCTTGAACGAAACCTTCAGGCCTTTCTTGCCGAAGATGGAGTCGGGAACCGTGTCCAGCCCGCCATTCGCCACTAGGCCGCCTGCGCAACCGACCCAAACGTTCACGCGGACGCGAACTTCCGCGTCGCTGTCGCTCGACGATGCTGGGATCAGCAGGGGCTTCGACGCATCCACTGTCTCGCCTCCCCCAGACGAAGAACTCTTGCCTGTCAGCTTGCTGAAATCAATGATGCCGTATCGATTGAGGCTGTAGCCCACCAGGGCCGCGCCGATCAGGAAAATCAGAACCCATCCGCCTCGCTCAATCTTCATCGCCATGACGTTCTCCTTCGCAACTGTGCCGTGCTGATTCTTGTATCTATTCGCTATACGTCGCTCATGCTAAGAAGTTCGTTGTTGTTCTTTTGCGGCAATCGTCTTCTCCGCTCCGCTCGGTGCCGCGGCTTGCGGCGCCAGGCCCATCTCAATCTTGAACTGTTTGACCAGTTCGCTGGCCTGCATCTTCTCCGCTTCGTCATCGATCTTGATCTTCTGCTGGTCGACGTTGCTCATCGCCATATCCATGCGGGCTTCGTTGACGGCCGTCGTCTCCTCGATCTTGCGCACCATCTCATCGTGCGTCTGGCTGATTCCGGCAACTTCGAATTGCTCCATCGCGTCCGCGACCTTTTTCTGCCACTGCGAGCGGCGATAGTCGGCGATTGCGCCCAACGCCTCTTGCGTCTTCCGGTCTTTCTCGCGCATGAAGGCCTGTTTCACGGCCATGGCTTTGTCGAAGGCGGCGCGGGCAGTCGTGAGCTGGCCTTGATTTCTGGCCACCGCGCCCTTCATTTGCTCCAGTTGCGCGGCATAGCTGCCGGCAATGTCGTCGCGATTGGACTGGATCGCGGCTTTCACCTTGGCCGTCAGGCTGGCCATATCGCTCTGATACTTCGCCTGTTCCCGCTCCAGTAGCGTCACGTTGGCCTTGACCATGGCAATGCTCTCGTTCATTCGCGGCACTTGATCGTTCATGTCGCGGATGTTCTGCTGCAAAATGAGTTCCGGGTCCTCAGCCACCGAAATGAAGAAACCGAAGAAGGAACGAAACACCCGTGAGAGACGTTGCCACATAAAATCCTCCTGTTAGGAACGTTGCGCTGTTTTGGGTGACGGCTCCGCTTGCGCAGCGCCGGTGGTGATCGGGTTTTCGCTCACAAAGTAACCCACCGCTTCCGCAATCTTTTTCTCTTCTTGTTGCTTCTTCAGCCGCCAGCCGGTGAACCGCGTTTTTTCGCGCGTGACTTCGTCATTGTTCGCCTGGATTTTGGCCCGCTGTTCGGTGAGGAACCGGTCGATCTGCGCCTGGATGTCGCTGTTTTCCTTGGTCTTCTTAGCTTCCAGTTCGTCCGCCGCCCGCTGCTGCACGCGTTCGTAGGTATCGAGAGCACGGTCGCGGCGCACCGCATCCTGGATCACTTCCTTGATGTCGACGCCGGCCGCATCGAGCGCAACCAGCACGGAAGACTTCTTCACGTCAGAGGGCTGGTTGCGAATGTGCTCGCTTTCCAGCATCTGCGAAATCTTCAGGATGGAATAACCCTGCGGCGCGGGAGGAATCTCCGCCGCCTGGTAAATCTGTTCAAAAGAAGTAGGGTCGGAAACGGGGGTGGTGAATTTCGGTTCCGTAGCGAGCGTAGAAGCGATCTCGGCCACGCTCTGGGCCGCACTCTTGCCGGCCGCGGGCGCGCCCTTCGAGGTGGGCAAACCAGGCGCAGCGGGGTTCTCTTCGTCGACGGAAACGATGTAGTTGTACCACTTCTTCGACATGCAACCCTCCCACACGCCGCGCCATCGCGGTCCAAACCGACAATCCACGTTAGTCTAGAAGGAACCAGGGATTAGCGTGATCCTGAAAAGTAATGCCCGGTGCCTGCTTTGTCAATTCTTTCAAACAGTTCCGAGCCATCGACGATTCGCCGTCGATCGCACTCAATTACTCGCCGGAACTCCTTCGGAGTCTTCCGAAGCCAGAACAATTTAATCGCAGGAGTGGAAGTTGATCAATTCAGCTAGAATGGGCACTTTCGCCGTTCAAAATGACCACCATTTTTGAACGAACCCCAGTTTTGAGAATGGAACCCACGTGGCTGCTGACGAGACTCCCTCGATCTTGCCCTCGATTTTGAGCCGAGTTGTAGAAACCAAGGCCGACTACGACATTCGCCTGCTGGCTCAACAACTTGGAACGAACTATCGTTCGCTGATGTACTGGCTGCGCGGCGAGCGCAATATGCCTGCTTACCTGCTGCCGCGAATCTGCACCCTGCTTGGCAACTATGAAGCGCTCGACTATCTCGAAAACCAGGCCGGCCGCGTGGCGTTCAAGCTTCCTGATCCGAAAATGACGCTGGAGAAGGAATTGCTTGCAGTCTCCAATCTCATTCGAGAAGTTGGGGAAGCGCTGGAGAGTGTGGCGGAGACCCTCGCAGACGGCATTGTGGAAGAGAGTGAACTGAGATCCACGGTCCCCAAGCTGGAGGGTGTGATTCAGGAATGCGCGTCGCTGAAATACCTGCTTGAAGATCTTTCCAGGCGGCGAAAAAAGAGAACCCGCAATCAGTAACTTGCGGGGCTCTCGCGCGCTGTGTGGGGAGGTCGCTACTCGCTCTGCTCTTTCGCTTTGGCTTCCAGAAAGGCTCGCAGCGCGTCGATGTCCTCGGGCAGCATGCGGGTAAAGCGGATCCCGTTGCCCACTTGCGGATCGCAGGTGACGACGGCGCCCAGCACCAGCAGCGTGTCGTCGAGTTGCAGCTTGAGCTCAAGAGTGGTGCCAACCGGAAAAGGAAAAAACGTATCGATGTAGCACCCGCCGATGCTCAGGTCGGTAGTGGCCCCGCGAATCGGCGACGTGCTCTCCTCGGTGTGCAACTCCACTGGCGCTCGTACTTTGACTCGCGGGCTTTCTCGTCGTTCCTGATCCATGGCGCTTTCTCGACACTTCCCTCTCGCAGAGTATAGCCCTCGGGCACTCCAATCACGCCCACGAAAGAGCGCCGGAGTCTCCGCGAAAGTAACGGAGACTCCGGCGCTGATTACGCCGCGGCGTGAGTCGCGAGATTAATGGTGACGGTGTCGGTTGGCGCTCCGCCTCCGGCCACCGCGGGATGGAAGTCAATGCGAAGTTGCTGCGCGTTGACGCTGATCCGGAGATAGCCGTAGTTCTTGTCATCGTATTTCTCCAGCGTGAGGCCTGTGGCCTGCACCACCGGGTTCGCATCGAGGTAGGTGACGTTCGCTCCTTGAGCTGGCTCCTGCGCGGGCTGGCCTTTCTTGGCCTGCACCAGCGGATCCACATTGTGGCCGCTGTCTCCACAGACGATGAAAGGCACGTCGAACTTTTTGCCGCTGAAGGTGACCGAGCGCGTGTAGTGCTGGTAATTGTGGGCGTGTCCGGAAAGAAAAACGTGCGGATAGACGCCTTGCGCTTTGCAGATGGTATCGATATCCCGCAGCATGGGATTGCTGCTGCTATGTATGCCGCCGCTGCCTTTGCCGCCTCGCGGCGGAGAGTAGGTAAACGACGGATGGTGCGTGGCCAGCAGCACGGCGCCCTGAAAATTGTCGGTCTTGATGCGTTGCAGCTGCGCGGTCAGAAACGCCAGCTGAGTGTCAGGCACGCCCTTCCACGTTCCAGACTCACTCGAAATCAAGCCGGGGTCCTCGAGCGCATTACTGAACAATCCGATGATGCGCACAAACGGAGCGTCGAGCGTGAAATAAACACCGGGCTGCGTCATGGCGGTGCGGTGCAGCGAACCGGCTTCGGTGGTCACGACCGGACTGGCGGCGCAGAAGTTGCGCATAAAAATCTTCAGCGGCTGCGCGGCCACGGCCGTGCCCGGAACGATGAAGGAATCGTGATTGCCAGGAATCGCCAGGATCGGCGCGGGATAGTTGCGGTAAGGCTCGTAAAACTGATCGTAATAATACTGGGACTCGCCAAAGTCGTAGACCACGTCGCCCAGGTGATAAAGAAATGCAGGGAGGTTCGCTGGGGTCGAGGTGTGGAAGTCGTTGGTCACCATATCGGAAACGCGGATGGCGTTGGCGTACTTCTGGGCGCTGGACGCGCCCGTATCGCCCAGCACATGGAAACAAATCTGCTTGGCCTGCTGAATATTCTGAATAATCTCCGTCCCATGCGGTCCCCAGGCTTCCTGAAGTTCGAAGAGATCGCCGGGGTTGTCGCTCGAGTCAGGGAAGCTGACTACATCTTTCGTCAATAGATTCTGAATCTGTTTGTAGAGCTTGCTGTCCGATGGGTGTGGAACTTTGAACTGGGTTGGATCGAGAGTGGGGACACCTTCGTTGAAAACCGGTTCCCCGAAGACTGGCGCTACCAGCGGTGTCTTGGCATTCCTGGGCATAATCGCATTCCTTTCGTTGAGCTTTCGACAGTCTCCTGCGCGGACTGAGGCTCCCCCTCCGAAACAACTTTATTTCTCGGAAACTCCGCACGAACCCGGAGCTCCCGCTATTTCCTGGGGAATCGCCACGCGATCCGGTCAGAACCGGGGTGGTCTAACCAGCTCGTCGAACAGGATCGGCTAATAGGATCGTCTAACCAGAACTGGCGCCCATTTCATCTCATCTTTCAATGGTGCGCCGGGGAATGGTCTCTCAATTTACTGCTGCCGGTAATTTTGTGCAAGAAAAACCGAATGCAGTTGCCAAAAGCAACGCCGGCCATCTGGGATGGCCGGCGCGGGCTGCCGGGTTACGCTAGCTGGTTGCTTGAGCAGAGCCGTTACTGCGCTGGCGTTACCGGAGTGGACGGGACTGCAGACGCCGCGGGCGCGCTGGCGGTCACCTCGGGAGCGGCTACGGGATTGATCTTCACCGAGGCCATGATCGCAGCCAGGCGGTTGAAGACTTTGTCGCGGTCCACGTGCTTCATCGTGCCTTCCGTTTCATGAGCCATGGTGGTTACGTTGAGCGCGAACTCGTAGCAACCGCCATTTTGGAAGACGTGGAAGTACTTGGTATCGCTCTGCTGGTTGCCTTCCCCCGCAACCGCTTCCGCCGACTGCAATTCCAGATCGCCCAGCATCAGCTTGGAGGTCGAGGAACTTGCCGTGGCGGTTGTGGCCGCGGCTGAGGTGACTGGGGTTGAAGTAGTTGCGGCCGACGCGGTAGTCGCGGGCGTCGCTGGTGCCGAAGCACTGGCGGTGGCCGTGGTTGAGGCGGGCGCGGTTTGGTCTGCAGCGTTCTGGGCTGGCGCAGACTGAGTTGTCGCAGGTTGAGTTGGCGCAACTTCGCTCGATACAGACTTGGTCGATGCAGCCTCCGTCGACGCGGGCTGGGCCGGGGCTTGCGTTGTATCCGTAGACGCAACGGCTTTCGGCTGCGGCACGGCGAATTCGCCGCACTGCTCTGCCGTCATGTCCTTGTTGACGCTCACGTTGAAGTAGGCCGCCGACAAATCCGTATCGGCGAATGCGGTCTCCGGCAGCTCCACCGCAGCCAGTGCAATTCCGCCGGGCACGACGAAGTTCATGGGCAGCGGGCTGGACGCAACCAACTCGTTCGCCGCAGTGCCAGTCTCGAGGCCGTATTTGCGCGGATAGTCGAACGTCACGCCATAGGTCTGATCTGCATAAGTGACCGTCGCGGGACGTTTCCTGACTACTTTTTTCTGAGCCGGCTTCGCGGGCTGCGCCAGCGCAGCGGACGTGTTGGAACTGAGCATGGTGTTCGGAGTTTGGTTCTGGGTTACGGGGATCGGGTTGTTGGAGCTTACCGGCTTCGGCTTGTCGCTGTTGCATCCGACGGCGAGCGAACAAACGATCAAGAGCGCGGCAAAAACCAGCGCGCCGGTATTTTTTCCCCACGTGATGAAGTTGCGCGATTCGGAATTGCGGGATTCGGAGTTGCGCGATTCTGCGATCTTTCTCTCTGCGATATTCTTTACAAAACTGGAACGGTTGATACGGGTCATGGTTGGTCACCTCCTGCTGCTGAGCAGCGCTGGTGACATTGCAGGAGCTTGACCAAATCGGAGGGCGTTGATTTTGCTGGGGTTAGCGCGAGGGATCGCGGCGGAAGTTGTGGAGGGCGAGACACGCCGTGGATGCCGTGACACGTTCGAGCGGGATGAAGCGTGCCGCCGCAGGTTTTCGCCGGTTCCCGGCGCGTCGCGGGCAAGAGTGCCCGCTCCATACTTTCCGACAGGCCCGCAGACTTCACGCGGCGGCAATGCGGCGGATCAGGTCTTCCTGCTCGCTCTTGCTTTCGGCGCCGATCGTGAAAGCGTCGAGCAGGCCGAGCGACAGCGCGAACTTGATGCCTTCGTCCTGACGATTGCGC
>JBAUAN010000032.1:0-2263 GCA_049675725.1 Candidatus Sulfotelmatobacter sp.
GGCGCAGATTCGATCACTGCTGACACGTTCGACATCTTGCCGAAGCCGGTCTGTGAAGGGAACTCCGTGCCGCGCGTAGGCGGCCCGGAGATTTCTTAAAGGCGGCCGAGAATTACGAGGATTACGACGATGAGAAGCACCAGCCCTAAACCGCCGGTTGGGAAGTAACCCCACTCCCTGCTATGCGGCCATCGCGGTAGCGCACCCACCAGCGCGAGAATCAAAATCACCACCAATATTGTTCCCAGCATCGTCTGCTCCTTCCTTCTTGTACTCAGCGAGAAACTTTACGCCCCTATGTGGATCCGGGAAAATGAATGAAACAGTCCGAAAATATTCAGAAGCCACAAAACCACGCAAATCACCACTACTGCATTCAAGATTGACTTGATTGTTCCCTGCATCGGAATGAAGCGATTGACCAGCCAGAGCAATACACCCACTACGACTAAAACCATCACAACTTGAAGTAAAGGCATGAACGTTTAGCTCCTTTGTTAACGCCGGCGGCAGAACAGCAGAACTTGCACATCCCGTCTCTCGTAGTTTGAAACTTGCCGGATTGGCGAATTGCCTGCGTCTTTTTCTGTCGCCAGAGAACGGCATCTTAGAAGTCCCGCAGGTGGATGTCTGTTCACTTATGGACACTTCGTGATTCGATTCGGAAGTCGGGGAAGCGTCCAGGTAGTGGAGACAACGAATCTGACTTCTAGAAGCTGGCGGCGGTCGCGTGTTCCGTGATCTGCGGGGGCGATCCAACTTCGCGAGCGCGGACAATAAAGCGGTTCGGCGCCGAGCCTATGTAATAAAACGGGAAGCACGTGATCAGCGTCAGCGTGCGCCCGCTCGATGCGTCCAGAACGTGCATATCGTTGGCGGGAACGACTTCGGTGGATTCCACTTCGTACTGAAAATCGCCGTTGACCGTCTTGAGCGTGATCGCATCACCTGATCGGACATTGCGCAAAGGGCGAAAGAAACTGTCGCGGTGGCCGGCGAGAGCAACGTTGCCTGATTCCCACGGCAAGGGCGTTTCGGGCATATGGCCAACGGCACGCCGCAAAATCTTGTTCGAATCGCCTTCAACAACCATGGTCTGGATGCCGAGGCGGGGAACATCTATCTCGCCAATCACGCCGCCTTCCGCCACCGGATGCACCGCTTCACTCCGGCTTACATTCTCGAATCTCGACTTCTCGACCAATTGATACGCATGTGCGTCGCCGATCACATAGCCCGCGTAACCGAGCGCGAGGATGCCGGCTGCCAGGAAAAAATAGAACGCTCCACGGAGTGTGAGCGAGCTTGCTCTCCGGTCTTTTTTCATCGTGGAACCACGAACACTCATGACGCGTTCTTTCCTGGTGCCAGAGCCGGCTTCTCCTGCCCTCCAAAATAACCGGGCCGCGATCGCACGTGGAGTTTGCCCCGGCCGGGAGCGGAAACCTTCACTTCGATTTTTCGGAAGGAATGGTCATTGTTTGTGCCTTCTGGAGCAAACCCGAGCGTGTATTGTTCGCGAAGATCGCGGGCGATCTGCATTGAAATGTCCCTGACGTGCGTTTCGGAGCCCGGAAAATAAGCGATGCCGCCTGTGTTTTTGCAAAGCCGTTTGAGAGCATCCGGATTTTCGTCCTGGTCGAGCGCGTCTCCTAGACCGATCGAATAAATCAGCGTTTGCGATCGCTGGGCCATCGCAAGGACTTGCGAGTAGGTATGCCGGCTCGCGTTGTCGCCGCCATCGCTCACAATAACCAGCGCTTTCTTGTCCCACTGGCCGAAACGCAAATGGTTGAGCCCCTCAGCGACCGCGTCATAAAGCGAGGTTCGTCCCCGCGCGGAAACTGCCGAAACCGCTTTTTCGAGCTCTGCCGGATCGTTGGTGAACGGTTTTCCGTCCAGCAGTTGGAACCACACCTCATCGTTGAAATCCACGACGAACATCTCGTCTTCCGGATTGCTCGACTGCGCGAACGCGGAAGCCGCCGCGGCTACCTGCGGGAGTTCGGGACCCATGCTGCGGCTGTGGTCAACGACCAGACCCACAGTCACCGGCGTGTCTCCGCGCTGGAACACGGTGACTTTTTGTTGCCGCCCATCCTCGTACACCTGAAAATTGTCCAGGCTGAGTCCGGGAACGAAATCTCCATGCGCGTCGGTCACTCGAACCGGCAGCAGAACGAGTTCCGTCTTCACCGAAATCGCGGATTGGCTCGCAGGAACAGCACTAGATGGAGGTGATTGCGAATATCCCGCGGAACTG
>JBAUAN010000033.1:0-8626 GCA_049675725.1 Candidatus Sulfotelmatobacter sp.
GCGTATTGCCGAGTCGAAGGTGTGATGAACCGCCGTACCGGAGTCGATGGAGAAGAGTTCGGAATCACTTTCGCATTAGCCATGCCCGACAAATGGAATGGCGATTTTCTTATGCACGGTGGAGGCGGCAGCAACGGCGTTGTAATTCCGCCCCTTGGATTAAATGCTGCCGGAGACACCCCAGCTCTCATCCGCGGATTTGCTGTTGTGAGCACGGACTCGGGTCACAATAGCCGCCATCCCGGATTTGATTTTGGCTTCAGGCGAGACCAGCAGGCATATCTGGATTTTGCTTATCTCGCTAACGCTGAAGTCGCTGCCTTGGCGAAACAACTCATGGCGCGACACTACGGAAAGCCAGCAGCTTTTTCGTATTTTTCTGGATGCTCTACCGGCGGCCGCGAAGGCATGATTCTTTCGCAGCGTGATCCCACGGTTTTCAACGGCATTATCTCTGGCGATCCCGCGATGCGTACCGGGCTTTCCAATCTCGCGATTGGGCGTTGGATTCCCATTGCGTTCAATCAGGTCGCTCCGAAGGATGCCAATGGCAAACCAATCATCGAGCAAGCCATCACAGGTAATGACCGCAAGTTGATCAAAGATGCCCTCATCAAGGCGTGTGACGCAAAGGACGGTATCGCAGACGGTTTGATATCCGATCCGCTTGGGTGCGACTTCGATCCTGAGACCTTAGCGTGCAAGGGCGAAAAAAACGATTCGTGTCTTGCTCCGGAAAAGGCTGCGGCCATAAAGAAGGCGATGGGAGGCCCGAAAACCGCGACTGGAACCCAAGTCTATGCCGGCTTTCTTTACGACACTGGCATCACCAACGGTCCGCCGTTCCGAGGATTGCTTTCACCCGGACCCGGTATTTTCGGGCCCGCCACAACCGACATGTCAATGGATGTTGATAAAGAAGCTCTGGCGGACATCCAACCGCTGGTGGACTCAATGTCCACGAATTTGACGACCTTCTCCGCGCACGGAGGGAAGCTCATCTTCTATCACGGCGACAGCGACCCGTGGTTCTCGCCGCTCGATACGTTCGGCTATTACAAAGACATGGCATCTGCCAACGGGGGCCTCGACGCGGTATCGAGGTGGAGTCAGTTCTATTTCGTTCCAGGGATGAGCCATTGTGGCGGAGGCCAAGCGCTGGATCAGTTTGATTTGTTGGGCGCGATCGTCAACTGGGTCGAGAAGGGTACGGCGCCTGTGTCAGTGACTGCGACCGGCAAGGCCTTTCCGGGGCGCAGCCGGCCACTGTGTCCTTATCCGAAGCATGCTCACTACAAGGGGCAAGGAGATATGGAAGACGCGGCCAACTTCGAGTGCCGTTGAATTATTACTTCTGTTTCAAAGGACATCACTTCTTATGCGTTCACTTTTTGTGTGTTTCACGCTGACCGTCATGGGTATCACTGCGCCGATGCTGGCTGCGCAGAAGGTCGAATTGTCGATTGATGCATCCAAAGCCGGCGCGAAGATCGACCGCAACATTTTCGGGCAGTTCGCAGAGCATCTCGGACACGGCATTTACGAAGGCATCTGGGTCGGGGCCGATTCCAAGATCCCGAACACTCGTGGCATTCGCAACGATGTTGTGGGCGCCCTAAAAGCGATCAAGGTCCCGAACGTTCGTTGGCCTGGTGGCTGCTTCGCCGATGAGTATCACTGGCGTAAGGGCATCGGCCCTCAACGATCAGTAACTCTCAACCCCAACTGGGGCGGAGTGACTGAGGCAAACACGTTTGGAACGCATGAGTTCATGGACTTCATCGATCAGATCGGGGCGGAAGCGTATGTCTCCGTCAATGTCGGTTCCGGGACTCCACAGGAAGCGGCCGAGTGGCTGGAATATTTGACGGCCGCCGCACCGACCACGCTGGTAAAAGAACGGGCCGCCAACGGGCATCCAACTCCATATAAAGTCGCCTTGCTCGGCATCGGTAATGAAAGCTGGGATTGTGGAGGCAACATGACTGCTGACTACTACGTCAGCGAGATGAAGATCTACAGCCGCTTTGTAAGGAATTTCAATCCCGCGCAGCAAGAGAAGCAGCAGATGCTCAAGATCGCCGTCGGTCCGGGCGGCGATGGCCCGCGATGGACCGACTGGACGGAAACCGTCATGAAAGCTTATCAGCAACACACGTGGAGCTGGGACATCAACGGACTTTCAATGCACAACTACACGGTCGGGCACTGGCCGCCTTCCTATGCGTCGGTGGGATTTGGTGAAACTGAGTACAGCGAAATTCTCAAATCCACTTTGGAGATGGACGGTCTCATCAGCAAGCATTCGGCGATCATGGACAAGTATGACCCCGACAAGAAAGTAGCCCTCTTTGTTGACGAGTGGGGAGGCTGGTACGCGCCACTTCCGGGCAGCAATCCAGGATTTCTGGTCCAGCAAAACAGTCTGCGCGATGCCATCCTCGCGGCCCTGAACCTTAACATCTTCGCTCGCCATGCCGATCGCGTACGCGGCGCTAACATCGCACAGATGATCAATGTGCTCCAGGCAATGATCATCACGGACAAAGAGAAGATGGTCCTGACTCCGACCTATTACGTCTTCAAAATGTACGTACCGTTCCAGAACGCCACGTTCGTGCCGGTGACTTTTGATGCTGGTTGGTACACACATGGGGCCGTGGCGGTGCCCCGAGTGGACGCGATCGCAGCGAAAGACGCGAACGGCAAGTTGTGGCTGGAGATTACCAATCTCGATCCTAACGAGCCCGTCGAAGTCGAAGCGGGTCTGGCCGGTATTGCGGCAAAATCCGCGAGCGGAGAAACTCTCACCGCGCCGAAGGTGGACAGTGTCAACACGTTCGACGCACCTAACACAGTCATACCGAGGCCGATCTCAGCGAAGGTTCAGGGTGGCAAGCTAACTTTGAAACTGGAGCCTAAGTCTGTAACCGTCATTTCAGTAGAGCAGTGATCCAAACCGGATCCTGCAACCGCAACGCCGAAGCTAACGAAAAGCTATCGTTCGACGGCGCTATGGTTCACATTCGATGGCAACGAAGGAGAAAAACATGCGGCGATTCGCAATACTGGCCCTCTTGTCGTTGAGTTTTTGTTGGGCACAGGAGTCAGACAGCTTTCAGCCCTCTACGACGAATGTCTGGGCAGCGGAGTATCCACGGGTTGACAGCGCCGGCAGAGTACAGATTCGCGTGAAAGCTCCGGATGCTACGAAAGTCCGACTGAACTTCTGGAGCGGTCCGAAACTGGACATGGAGAAACAGCAGGATGGCTTCTGGACCGTCACCACTCCGCCGCTTGTTCCCGGTTTCCACTATTACACGCTGGTCATCGACGGTGCCGAGGTCAGTGACCCCAACACTCACGCCTTCTTCGGAGGAGGCAAGCCGGCGAGTGGCGTGGAAGTTCCGGAGCCAGGCTCTACCTATTATTCGGTGCAAGATGTGCCGCACGGCGCAGTTCGCGAAGTCTGGTACAACTCGAAGGTGACGGGGACGTGGCGGCACGCATTGGTCTATCTGCCTCCGAACTACGACGCGCAGACCAAGACACGCTATCCGGTCCTCTACCTGCAACATGGCGCCGGTGAAGACGAGACCGGCTGGGTGCGTCAGGGCAACGCGAATTTCATCCTGGACAACTTGATCGCGGCCCGGAGCTGCAAGCCGATGATCGTCGTGATGGCCTACGGCTACGCGCACCGCGCCGGCGAGCCGCCTGTCGATTTGTTCGCAAAGGGGTTTGGATCACCAGAAATGTTGAAGGCGATGCAGGACATGGCGGCGGCATTCGAAGATGATGTAACACAGGCTCTGATCCCATTCATTGATTCCACCTTCCGCACGTTATCCGACCGGGACCACCGCGCGATGGCAGGCCTCTCGATGGGTGGCATGCAGACCTTCCAGATCACACTGGAACATCTGGATCTCTTCTCTTACATCGGCGGTTTCAGTGGAGCGGGCGGGATGCTCGTGCTCGGAAATCGGAAACTCGATCCCAAGACCGACTACAACGGAGTGTTCGCTGATCCGGCAGCATTCGCCAAGAAAGTGCACCTGCTCTGGCTTGGCGTAGGAACGAATGAGCCAGAAAGAATGCGCGCAGGCCTCCAGAGACTGCACACGTCGCTTCAGGAAGCGAACATACAACATGTTTTCTACGAATCACCCGGCACCGACCACGAGTGGCAAACTTGGCGCCGCGATCTGAAGGATTTCGCGCCGAGACTTTTCTGAACCAGGCTCCCACCCACACTGATCACGATGGCGAACAGTCGAGGAAGCTCGGATTATGAGTCCGATAAGCTCTTTAGAGCCCCTGATTCTCGCCTTGGCGGCCCGTGGACCCCGATGTTAGCGGCCACAGTATCCCATAGATTCGCCGCGATACATTGAGGAAAAAGTCGATCGCGTTTCGCCGAACCCTACTCCGCATTGTGCGCCTGAAGATTTCTTCGACCGTACGCGTTCTTATGAGGAGGCGGGGAATCGTCTATACTAGCCAGCGCCGAGAACAGACTCCATCTTGGGTACAGCGGACTGAACGTTGACGCAAACATCGATACAACTCGGATCCATCGGAATCTGGACATTCCGATTCGAGCACTGCCCAGCTGCCCAGGCGCAAGAAGCAGCCGCGGAACTCGAGCAACTCGGCTTCGGGGCCATCTGGTTTGGTGAAGCCGCAGGACGGGAAGCGCTCACCCAGGCGGGCGTCCTGTTGGCAGGAACGAAACGAGCCGCAATCGTCACTGGAATTGCGAACATCTACGCTCGCGATCCGGTCACGATGGCGGCGGGGCAGAAAACATTAGCCGAGGCCTATCCCGGCCGATTCGTTCTTGGACTTGGCGTCAGCCATATTCCATTGGTCGAGAAATTACGCGGGCATCGTTATGAGAAGCCCGTCTCCACCATGCGCGCTTATCTGGATGCCATGGATCAAGCTCCTTACCAGGCGGTGCTTCCGTCCATCAAGCCAATCCGCCTTCTGGCGGCTCTCGGACCAAAAATGCTGCAGCTTGCCGCGGAACGAGCTGACGGCGCACATCCTTACAACGTAAACCCGGAGCACACCGCTCAGGCCCGCGCGATACTGGGTCAGGGGCCATACTTGTGTCCAGAGCAAGCTGTCGTGTTGGAGACAGATCCGGCGAAGGCACGGAAGATTGCCAGGGATTTCCTCGCCACTTATCTCGCCTTACCGAACTACACGAACAACTTCCTCCGGTTGGGCTTCGACGAGTCGGACATCAAGAATGGTGGAAGTGATCGTCTGATCGATAGCATTATCGCCTGGGGCGGTCTGAACGCAATCCGCAACCGCATTCGCGCCCATCACTCCGCCGGCGCGGACCACGTTTGCGTCCAAGTTCTTTCAGCAAACCCGCGGTCACTTCCGTTAGCAGAATGGCGGGAAATTGCACCGGCTCTCCTGCGCGGCTAGGAATTCCCGCTGAACCGACGGCGTATTCTTCTGAAGGTGATGCCCTCCACGCGCACGCGGGTCTCTGGTGTTAATCTCTGTTCTCGAAGCCGACCACGGAGGAGCCATATGTCACGCGTGCCCCGTCTTGATCCCGAGAAACTCGCGCCCGAGCAGCGCAAGGTCTATGACGCCATCGTGGCAGGTCCGCGGGGCCGCGTCGTCGGCCCGTTACTGGTGTGGCTGACGAGCCCCGGGCTTGCCGACCGCGCGCAGGCTTTGGGCGCGTTTTGCCGCTTCGGCACGAGCCTGCGGCCACGGCTCTCCGAGCTCGCCATCCTGGTGACCGGCGCGCACTGGCAGGCGGCCTTCGAGTGGCACGAACACGCGCCTATTGGGCTCAAGGCCGGGCTCGACGCCGGCACCATCGAGGCGATTCGCGTCGGCAAGCCGCCCAATCTGACGAAAAGCGACGAGGCTGCCGTGTATGCCTTTGCCAAGGAGCTCCTCGATACCCGCAAGGTCTCCGCTGCGACCTACGAGCGTGCGGTCGCGGAGATCGGCCTGACGGCCGTGGTCGAGCTCGTCGGAATCCTCGGCTACTATAGTCTGGTCTCGATGACCATCAACGCCTTCGAAGTGCCGCCGCCCGACGGCGCGCCGCAGCCGTTTGTGTCATGAATCCCTCTCCAGGAAGGCACTCACTGAACAACGTGAAATCAGTGTCGGGTTGAGCCTTTTCGAGCAGAACGAAAGATTTAGCACACGCTACGGATATGAAGCATGAATCAAGAAGCACATTCTTCCACGATGAGGACGCCGACCGTTGACTGAAATGCAGCCCCGAGTGGTCGAACTCTGATGCATCTGAACGTGGCGATGAAGAAAGGGAGGTCAAGGTGAAGAAGCTCTCAAGTCTCATAGGGAAAGCTGGAACACTCATCATGGCGGCCGTCGTTGCAGTGCCGATGTTATTTTCGCAGTCTCAGGGAATGCCCCAGCCGAAGCACTATCCATGGTCTGACACCACCTTGTCGGCCGATGTGCGCGCCGACTTAGTTATTAAGGAACTCACGCTGGAGGAGAAGATCTCCCTCTTGCATGGACAGGGTTCCCCATTCAGCTCCACAGGTCCAACTGAGTCCAACGGCGGTGCCGGATACTCGGTTGGGATCCCACGCTTGGGCATTCCAGCGATACAGATGGCAGATTCAGCATACGGTGTCACCCGGGGCGCTGCTTCCGGGCGATATTCTACTGCCCTCCCGAACAACCTCGCCGCTGCCTCCTCTTGGGACCCGCAGTCTGCCTTTGAATACGGCGCCCTGATCGGTCGTGAGTTACGGCAGCAGGGCTACGGGATGTCGCTCGGGGGAGGCGTCAACCTGGCTCGCGAGCCGCGCAACGGCCGCACATTTGAATACCAGGGCGAAGACCCGCTGCTGGCGGGCACGATGGTCGGCAGCTTGGTAAAAGGAGTGCAGTCCCAGCACGTAATCGGCGACCTGAAACACTTTGCTGTCAACGACCAGGAGAGCGGCCGTAATGCAGTGAACGCGAACATTGACAAGCGGTCTATGCGGGAAACGGATTTGCTTGCCTTCGAGATTGCTTTCAAGATTTCAGATGCTGGCGCCTTCATGTGCTCCTATAACCGGGTGAACGGGGACTATGCCTGCGAAAACAGTTACCTGCTCAAGGAAATCCTGAAGAAGGAGTTTCACTTTCCGGGCTTTGTCGTTTCCGACTGGGGTGGAACGCACTCCACTGCCAAAGCCTCGCACGCCGGGCTCGACCAGGAGCAGCCGGGCAAGAATTTCTTCGGCGACGCTCTGCAGAAAGCAGTCGAGAGCGGAGAAGTTTCGCAGGACGAACTCAACGACCACGTCCATCGGGTTCTGCGCACCATCTTTGCTTCCGGGCTGTTTGACAACCCGGTGGTCAAGCAGGTTCCGGACGTGGAGGGTGGTTACGTGTTGGCGCAGAGACTCGCAGAGAAAAGCATCGTTCTGCTCAAGAACGACCATAATGTTCTGCCTCTGGACGGTACAGGCCTGCATTCCGTGGTGTTGATCGGCGGCCATGCCGATGTGGGCGTCCTCACCGGTGGCGGTTCGGCGCAGGTCGATGCTCCAGGAGGCTCCGCGGTCCCTCCGCCACAGGTGCTGCCGGGTGCCAACCCCGTGCCGAACTTCATGAGGCGCCGGGTCTGGTTACCCAGTTCGCCGCTGCGCGCGTTGACCGCCAAACTGCCTTCGAGCAAAGTCACCTACGTTTCCGGCGATGACCTGGCTGCCGCAGCCTCCGCCGCCAAGAATGCCGATATCGCCATTGTCTTCGCCTATCAGCCAGAGTCGGAAGGCATGGATCTGAAGTCGCTCGATCTTGGCGAAGATCAGGACAAGCTTATCGAGACTGTGGCTTCCGCCAATGCGAAGACAATCGTGGTTCTCGAAACCGGCAGCCCTGCCACCATGCCCTGGATCGACAAGATAGCAGGAGTAGTCGAAGCGTGGTATCCCGGAATCCGCGGCGCAGAAGCGCTGGCGAATCTGCTCACCGGAGAAGTCAATCCCAGCGGCAAGCTTGCCATCACCTTCCCGAAAAGCGATGCCGATTTGCCCCATCCCATGCTCGTATTACCGCCGCCGGCATCGCAACCCGTACGTCCAGCACCCGGCGCCGACATCTCCAGCTTCATGGCCATGATGGCCAAAGGCCTTCCGCCGTTTGAAACTTATTACGACGAAAAGCTGAAGGTCGGGTACAAGTGGTATGACGCGGAGAAGAAGCCGGTGCTGTTTCCATTCGGCTTCGGCCTCTCCTACACGAGCTATGCCTACTCCGGGCTGACGGTAAAGAACGACGAGGGGCTGGCCGTTTCGTTCACCGTAAAGAATATTGGAAAGCGTGGTGGAACGGATATTGCACAGGTGTACGCTTCCTTGCCAGATTCAGCTGGCGAGCCATCCAAGCGCCTCATTGGCTGGGCTCGGGTCGAGTTAGGGGCTGGCGAGTCAAAGGTAGTGACGATCCCGGTTGGTCGCGATCATCTCACTGTGTTCGATGAAACGACAGATGCCTGGAAAATTGTTCCCGGCACCTACGCCATCATGGCCGGCAGCTCCTCGCAAAATTTGTCACTTCACCAGCAGTTGACACTGCAATAGCCGGAGCTATGCGCATCTGAGCACAGCAA
>JBAUAN010000034.1:0-58835 GCA_049675725.1 Candidatus Sulfotelmatobacter sp.
CCGTTGCGCGAGCTGGCGCCCCAGCCAACGGTTTCCGATTCCAGCACCGCGACTTTCGCCCCGCGCTTGGCCAGCGTGCGCGCCGCCGAAAGCCCGGTAAACCCGGCGCCGATCACCGCGACGTCCACGCTCTCCGGCAGAGGCAAAGCCTCGAGCCGCGGCATCTCCACGGTGGTCAGCCAATAGTTATGTTCCTGCATTCCCATGCACGCGCCCCAATGCATTTGCCAATGCGCCGATCCTGACCACACCTGCGATCGCGGACCGAGCCCCGAATCGACCGAGCATTCTAGCGCACCCGCGTTTGGATGCGAGGCGATGAGTCCGAAGCAGCGTCCAAAGTCCGAGGTCTGAGGTCCGAAGTCCGAAGTCTGAAGTCCGAGGCGTGAGCCCGAGGTACATGTACTTCCAGCGTCGCGGCGATGCGAAGTAATCCACCACGGTAATCTTGCTGTAAGTTACTGCCGCTCTTAATCTTGAAGAGTATGCCCCTTCGTTGCCTCCTGTTTTCCCCGGATGAGGAAACCCTCCGGACGATCGGCCAGGTCTTGACCGAACTCGAGATCGAAGGAGAATCCTGCATCCAGGCCGTTGAAGCGGTGGAAAAAGTTACGGCGCGGCCATTTCAGATTGTCATTATCGACTGGAGCAGCCAGCCGGAAGCCGGCTTCCTGCTGAACACGGCGCGCGCGCGCAAACCTGCCGACCGCCCCTTAACTCTGGCGATTGTGAGCGATGACGCCAGTGTGCCAACGGCGCTGCAGGCAGGAGCTAACTCAGTTCTGCGCAAGCCGCTGATGATCAATCAGGTGAAGGACACACTGGCCACGGCTCGCGATCTTCTGCGCTCCAAGCTCGAAGCACCGGCGCAAGCTGCCGCTGCCGCCGCGGCGGCCAGTTCTGCCGCTGCGAGCGTTGCATCTGCGATGCTCCCCATGGAGGGGCAAAGCACGCTGCACCACGGCGAATTTCTGCAGCCCTCGGGATCGCTCCCCGGCGCGCACTTCGACACTGAATCTTCCGACGTACAGAAATCGCTGGACCAGGCAGCCGCGGCGCAAATCGATCCGCTCAAAGATCTGGAGCTCATTTCGGGGCCGGTAGCTCAATCCCATGCAGCTCCAACGCAGTTCGCCGCCGCAGTGCCCGCACCCGCGCCAACGCCGGATGCTCAGCCTGACGATGAGCCTCGCGGTTTGGCCTGGTACCTGAAATCGCGCGCAAAATCGCTGCCAGCCGAAGAGGCGCAGCCCGAACCGCCTCCGCCGCCACCGGAGAAAGCGCAACTGCTCGGTTACGACCAGCCGCGATCTTTCAGCCAGGTCGCGCCCCGGGCGGAGGAAAATCCTTACACGCAACCCGAAGCCGCAGAATCAGGCGAGCCGCACTCCGCTTCTCAGCGCCCCGATTCCGAGCAGCGCGAAGAAGCTGCCCTCTTTGCCTACATCACGGGAGAAAAAACGGATTCTGAAAAAGAGCCCGCCCCGCCGCGCCCGTGGCTCCAGAAACTGGCGATCGCGGCTGCGGTTATCGTCGCCGCTTCGGTCGCATATTTCACCGTTCCGCAGGCCGTGGTAGAAAAAGACGTAAAGCTCACCGTGGGTAAGGCCGCCCGCGCCGGACACAGTTGGCTCAACCCGCAGCCGGCCCCAACGCCGCAGGCACCGCAGGCCCATGAAACTTTCGGGCGCGCCGGTGACGAATACAAACTCCCGGTCGCCGAGAATATTCCCGACGCGAACACCGACCCTTCGCAGATTCGCGTGTTGCCCGTGATCGACCCCACAGCGAAACCGCCAGCGAACGGGACGGCCATGACTGACCCGTCCGCGGCGCAGGCCGGCACCGGCAGCACTGATCCGACACAGACAGATCCAAACCAAGTTGCTGCCGGTCAGGTTCCGGCAGGTCAGGTCGCGCCCGGTCAGGTCGCAGCCGCTCAAACGCCTGACGGTCAAGCTGTACAGAATCAGTCGGCGCAGAATCCAGGCGCGCAGAATCCAGCCGTGCTGAACCCCGCCCAAACTGCAGCGCAGCAGAGTCAGACGCCGACGAGTCCAGCGCAGAATGCAACGCCGCAGCCGCAATCGACGACGGCCGCTTCCAGCCAGCCGCAAACTTCGACGGCGCAGGCAGCAAGCCCAGCGGCGGATCCGTTCCGCTCGAATGCACCGGCGCCAACCGCGGCAGTCTCAATCCCGACGCCAGCCGTGCAGACAAATCAATCCGCGCCGGTGGTTCAGCCGGTGCGCAGCGTTCTCGCAGCGAACAGTTCGAATGCGGCCGCTTCAAACCTAACGGGAATCCCTTCCAGCCTGAGATCTCAAATGGCGCAGATGTCTCCCGACGCCAGCGGCAATAAGCCGCCTGAGGCAGCGCTGCCCTCGATCGAGCCGGTGAACCTGCCCGAGGCCACGGCGCGCGGTTTGCTGCTGCAACAGGCCACGCCTGTGTACCCTCCCTCGGCTAAGGGACAGTCGGGCAACGTAACTTTGCAAGTTCTGATCGGCCGCGACGGCACCGTGCAGGATGCCATGTTCATTCAAGGGTCTCTGGCTTTTGCCCGTACCGCCATCGACGCCGTCAAGCAATGGCGCTTTAAGCCCTACCTGATGAACGGCCGACCCGCTTCCACTCAAACTCTGCTCACCCTGACTTTCAAGCCCGCCTCGTAAACTTCTGCGACGTGCTCAGCGTTGCTCTTTGATCGGGCCGCGCCCTCTTTGGCTAGGCCTTTCGCTCGGCCAATCTCTGCAAGTCGTTTGTTATGTTGAGGAATCCTCGCGCCGTCACTCATCCCCGGTAACCAGCCCAATTCCCGCTCGTCTAATCCGACGGGGCCAGGTGCTCACGAAGTTACTGAAGAAACAAGTCGGGCACCCAGGCCATCGAAATCGGCATCTAAAGGGATATAATGTTCGAAGTTTCTCCGAAGTCAATTCCTGCCAAAAGACGAAAAATCTGATGTCCATGAAAACGAAGGCCGCGGTACTGGTTACATCCTTTGCGGTATTACTGTTTGTAGTTGTCGGTTCACTGGGCGGAGTGCACGCCTCTTCGAACGACGGCGCTTACCGCCAGTTGCAGGTCTACAGCGAAGTTCTCTCGCGCGTGCACAGCGAATACGTTGAGGAACCGAATATTCCCAAGGTGACCGACGGCGCGCTGCACGGCCTGCTGGAATCGCTTGACCCCAACTCCAGCTACATGACGGCCGAAGCCTACAAGGCCTACAAGGCGCACAAGGCCGAAGCCAAGGGAGAAATCGGCGCGACGATGTCGAAACGTTTTGGCTACGCGGCCGTAGTCTCCGTGCTGCCAGGATCGCCTGCCGAGAAAGCCGGCATTGAGCCGACTGACATTTTTGAGTCCATCGAAGGCCAGAGCACGCGGGAAATGTCGCTGCCGGAAATTCGCAGCATTCTCGGCGGAGTACCGGGTTCCACGGTGAACGTATCGGTAGTGCGGGCCCGCCGCGCCGAGCCGGAGAAGGTTGTGATCACGCGCGACATCGTCACCATTCCGCCGGTCACCGACAAAATCATGCCGGACGAAATCGGCTACATCAAAGTCGAAGCGCTCACCAAGGGTAAGGCTCAGGAAATCGCCTCGAAGATCAAGTCGCTGGAGAAATCCGGCGCGAAGAAACTGCTGCTTGATTTGCGCTACACCTCTGCTGGGGAAGAGACCGAAGGCATTGCCGTCGCCAATCTTTTCCTGAATCACGGCACCATTACTTACCTGCAGGGTCAAAAAGTTCCGCGGCAAGCCTACAATGCCGATCCTGCCAAGGCGATCACCTCGCTTCCCGTGGTCGTGCTGGTGAATCGTGGGACTGCCGGAGCCGCCGAGATTGTGGCTTCCGCGATCCTGGAAAATGCACGCGGCGATGTGGTCGGCGAAAAAACTTTCGGCGATGGCTCCGTGCCGAAGACTTTCGATCTGCCTGATGGCGGCGCGCTGATTCTTTCCGTGGCCAAGTATTACTCGCCCAGCGGCAAAGCCATTCAAGATACTGCCGTCACTCCGAACGTTGTGGTCGCCGATGAAGACGATTCCGTTGGGCCCGACGACGAAGACTCACAACCCGACGCGACCGAGCACGACGCCAAACCCAAGAACACTCCAGACGACCAGCTGAACAAAGCTGTCGAAGTATTGAAGGCTCGCAGCAGCTAGGGCAGGCTCGGCCCGCCTGCAAACCTCAGGAGAAGTTTCGGAGTTGGGCCCAGTCCTGCGAGATCGGAGTTTTGAGCACGCAGAACGTGACCGGCGCCCCCTGCTCCAGGCCCGGCACGCCGTAGGGGACCGTCAGGTGCCCTACGAGAGTCGCAGAGGAGCACATCCAGCTGACGTCCGAAGGCTCGTAGTCGACCATCAGCGCGTTTGTCGCCGCTAAATCGCGGGGAAGCCAGTACCAGTCGCTCAGCTGGGGGCTGACGACCACCGGGAGCGATCTCTTGTCGCCGTAGATCTGCAGCGCCCCTGGAACTCCATAAAAGGCCGAGATGATGATCGTTCCAGTTCGCTCCGAGTCGGGGAGATTGCGATATATCGACCCGACCTGGTGGGCGACGTCCTCCCACCCCACGCTGTCCTTGAAGAGTTCGTTCTTGGCGTCGAGGCCGAGCGAGTGAATCCGCTCCGGCTTAGTGACGGGAAGCGTTAGCTGAGCAAACGTGAGCAACTGGAGCGCGCACGCAACCACGACTGCGATCTGGAAACCGGCGCGCAGCCTTGGCCGCTTGACGGCGGCCACCGCCATGAGCCCCTGAGCAAGGGCAATCGGCACCGTGCCCACCGCATAGTAGGACTTGCCGACGAACTGGAAAACAACGAGAGGGAGAAGACACGCGATCCCGATGGGTCGCAGGGCCGCGCTGCGAAAAAGCGAGACCAATCCCGCCACCAGGAGCGGAAGCAAAAAGAAGAGATAGACCACGAACAGGACCAGGTTGGCGACAACGCCGCCGCCGGAGCCCTGGTGGTTGACTATGTAGATGAGCGAAGGAAAACCTTTCGCGACCTGCCACGCAAGGTTCGGCGCGCAGATAATCAGCGCGATGCCGACCGCGATCCACGGATACCGCGTCCGCAGGTCCGAGCGCAGCGCGGGAGTGAGCAGGATGGCCAGCCCGATGGCGGCCACCAGCCCCCCAATCGTGTATTTGACCTGGAGGCCGATGCCGAGCGAGATGCCGAGGTAGATCCAGTACCTGGGCCGGTGCTCCTGGACCAGGCACAGAAACCAGTAGAACGCGACCATCCAGGTCGCCTCATCGAATGTAACGGTCTGATAGACCCAGTTTGCGCCGAGGAAGTAGGGCGCCGTGACCGCGATCAATAAGGCCAGAGCCTGGAGGCGTAGCGAGCCGCCAAGGCGCCGTACGTACGCACCTGAAAGAGCAACCATGAACGCGCCGAGCAGAGTCGGGAGCAGGCGGAGGTTCCATGGCGTGGCTCCGAGGAGATCGGTTTCGAAACGCGCAAGTAGCGGGACTATTGGCGGGAAGTCGACATATCCGAGCGCGGCGTGACGGCCGGAATCGATGTAGTAAAGCTCGTCGGTGTGGAAGCCGAGGGTGGCGTTTGTGGCAAGATGCACGACCAGGACGATCACCGCCGCGCCCCCGTACAGAAGCGGCGCAACAAAAGATGGCGGCTTTCGGGCGCCAGTGCCGATCAGCATCGCGGATAACGTAGCAGCCCTCCGAACGGCGACATTATACGTCGGGCTCGCTGCGATGTCAGCGCTAAGGCGGAGGCTTTTGAAACCCTGACTGGAAAATTAGGAAACCACCCGACTGCGGCGGATCAGTCGCTTCACGACTCAGTTTCTTGCCTGGGTGGATGAAAATTTAGTGTAGGGTTCAATTCTCCGAAACTGGGGTGGGCGGGGCCCACCAGCGAAGAAGAACAACGAATCCCAAGAGCATGAACGTCAACACGACGATGGCGGTGTCGGCCAGTGCGGAAATATCTGTGGCGTAGGTGAGGTCTGGGAGCGTACTCACCGAGCTGTAGCTGACCGCGGCCATCGCAGTGTAGTGCATGGCCGGAATGGCAATACCCATCGCGATCGAACAGAGGATCTTGGTCGACATCCCCGGCTTGTCCTCGCGAAACTCGAATGTCACGATCAGAGCGACACACGAGACCACCAATGCGATTACCACCGACACCGCCACCAGCGACATGTCGTACTGGTGCATGGCCGACAGCCGCATCGCATCCATTCCCGTATAGTGCATGGCAACAATGCCGAGGGCCATCGGCAAACTTCCACCCAAGATCTGAAGCGGGCCGACTTTCTCGCGGCTTATGACGAAGAACGCCACAAATGAGGCGAAGACCGCGGCCACCAGGGACAAGAATACGGTTGGAATATGGTAATAAACCGGCATTGGCAAGCGGTACGCGAGCATTCCGGTGTAGTGCATGGACCAGATACCGGTGCCCATCGCGATGGCGCCGCCGACCAACCAGGCCAGGCGCGCAGTATTTCGCGCAGCCCTGACCCGTGCTGCCAGGTCGAGCGCAACATAGGAAGCACAGATGGCAATCAGCACCGATAATGCGACCAAACCATAGTTGTAATCCGCAGAGATAGCCGCCGATGGATTCACAGTCCTGCCCCCTTTCGTTCTCTAGCCGGAGGAAATTGATGCAAACGTAAGGCTTTCCCTGATTCTCGGCAAGTTACCAAGGGGTTTCCCTAGTTCTATACAAGTTACTGGATGGGGCGCTCAACATCAGGCTCTGCGCCGGGCGGGAATGAGCGCGGCGAAGACGGACACGGCCAGCACTCCGAACCCGGCACAGAATAAGCTGACCGGGCAGTGTTGGCGCCGCAGGACGATAGTCTACAAAGCGAAAGGCGCTGGCTTCGGCCGCTTTGGTACGCGAACGTTTCTGCCCGATGGGCTTCTACGGGGATTTGCTCCTCCGAGCACCAGTTCACAAAGACTGTCGACAAAGTCAGGAGTCAAACTGTCATGCTGTATGAGGAAGCGCATGTAGATGGGTCCGTAGAGCGAGTCGAGGAGCAGGTCCAGGTCCTGGTTTTTTCGCAGTTCGCCGCGTAGCATCCCGCGACGTAGAGTGGCGTAGGCTTCCTGCCGGCGCGGCCAGAGGAAGCGTTCGCGGAAAGCAGTGATGAGGTCCCGGTCGCTCTGGCCTCCGCCAAGAATGGCGGAAACAATGCGCCCACGCGGGCTGCGAAAAATCTTGACGAGCTGGCGCATTTGTTGGCTCATGTCCGTGAGAACGAAGCCGGTATCGGGGAAGTGGAGCTTACGAGTGGTGCTGCTGGCGAACGCGTCGGCGATGAGAACGGCCTTATTCGGCCACCAGCGATAAACGGTTGCCTTGCCAACGCCCGCATGAGCCGCCACGGCTTCAATGGTCAAATCGGAAAAACCATTCTCTGCGAGGAGTTTCAACGTGCTCCGCAGAATGGCCAAGCGGGCGTGTTCGCTGCGCGGGCGGCCCGGAGAACGCCGGCGACTGCCTCCGCCGAGCTTGCCATGAGCTGGAAGCTTCTGGCGCATGGTCCCACCCTACCATATAATCATCAAGCAGGACTTTAGAATCCAATACGGGCAGTATCGAATCTAAGCTTCAAGTCCCCCGGGTTTCTCTCCGCATCCGTGCAGAGGGCCCCTCATTTTTATCTGAACTGTGAAGCGGTGCCTAGCCGATGTGGATTGTTGCGTTAGCTCTCCGACGTCCCTACACATTTGTTGTGATGGCGCTCGTCATCATTCTTCTAACCCCGATCACGATTCTGCGGACGCCGACGGACATTTTCCCGGATATCGATATCCCGGTGGTTTCGGTAGTTTGGTTTTATACGGGTATGTCGCCCCAGGATATGGCCGACCGCATCGTAGCCAACTCCGAACGCGGCATCACCACCACAGTCAACGACATCGAGCACATGGAATCCCAGTCTGTATATGGTCTGGGCGTGATCAAGGTGTTCTTTCGTCCGGGCACGAATGTGCAGGGAGCCATCGCGCAGATCACGGCCATCGGCCAGACCACCGTGCGCGGCTTACCTCCCGGCACCACGCCGCCGCTGATCATTTCTTACAGCGCTTCGACTACTCCCATCATTCAGCTGGGATTGAGTAGCAAGACCTTGCCCGAGCAACAACTCTTCGACCTTGGCCAAAACTTCCTGCGTAATTTCCTCGCGACCGTGCCGGGGGCAGCGACGCCTTATCCCTATGGAGGCAAAATTCGCCAGATTCAGGTGGACCTGGATTTGCCGAAACTCCAGTCTTACGGGCTTTCGCCGAATGACATCGTCAACGCGGTCAACGCGCAGAACCTGATTCTCCCCACCGGCACGATCAAGTTGGGTCCGCTGGAATATAACGTCGAGATGAATGGAACGCCGCAGACCATCGCGGAACTGAACGACCTGCCGGTCAAGACCGTAAACGGTTCCACGCTGTACATGCGCGACGTAGCCCATATTCGCGACGGCTTCGCTCCGCAGACCAATATTGTTCGTCAGGATGGCAACCGCGGCGCGCTGATGTCGATCTACAAGAACGGTAACGCGTCGACGCTGCAAATTGTCGCCGGCATCAAGAACATCGTGACGCAGGCGGCACAAGCGCTTCCCCCGGAACTCAAGATCACTGCGCTGTTTGACCAATCTTTATTTGTGCGCGCATCCATCGAGGGCGTGTTACGCGAAGGGCTGATTGCAGCGGCTCTCACGGCGGTGATGATCCTGATCTTTCTTGGCGATTGGCGCCCGACCATCGTAATCTCTATTTCCATTCCGCTTTCTATTTTCGTTTCGATCATCGTGCTGGGCGCGATCGGCCAGACCATCAACATCATGACCCTGGGAGGATTGGCGCTCGCGGTCGGCATCCTGGTCGACGATGCCACGGTTGAGATTGAGAACATTGAGCGCAACCTTGCCATGGGCAAGGAGATGAGGCAAGCGATTCTGGACGGCGCGCAACAGATCGCGGTGCCGGCCTTTGTCTCGACGCTCAGTATCTGCATCGTGTTTGTCCCCATGTTTTTTCTGACGGGCGTAGCAAAATTTCTGTTTGTGCCGCTGGCCGAGGCGGTCAGCTTCGCCATGCTGGCCAGCTACTTACTGTCGCGCACACTTATTCCCACGCTGGTTATGTACATCATGCGCGGACACGAACATCGCGCAGAGGCGCCCAAGTCGTTTTTGGGCCGTTTTCAGCGGAGCTTCGAGCGAAAATTCGAAGACTTCCGCCGTGGTTACGAACAGCTGCTGGAGACCACCCTCGAGCATCGAGGGGGGTTCGTCATCTGCTTTCTGGCTTTCTGTTTGCTGTCGCTCGGGTTGTTTACCTTTCTGGGGCAAGACTTCTTCCCCGACGTAGATGCGGGATTGCTGCGCCTGCATGTGCGTGCTCGCCCCGGGTTGCGCGTGGAGGAGACAGCGCGGCTCTGCGATCAAATCGAAGCTGTTCTGCATGAGGAGATTCCTGGGACTGAGTTGCAGACGATTCTCGACAACCTCGGTCTGCCCAACTCCGGAATCAACCAGTCGTATAGCTCGAACGGAACTATCGGCAGCAGCGATATGGAAATCCTGATCGCACTCGATCCCCAGCATCACCGTCCCACCGCTGATCACATTCGGCGTCTGCGCGAGGTGTTGCCTCAGCGCTTTCCCGGGGTGGAGTTCTTCTTCCAGCCGGCCGATATCGTTACGCAGATTCTGAACTTCGGTCTGCCTGCGCCCATCGATGTGCAGGTCGTTGGCACCGACGTGGGAAGTAGTTATGCGATTGCGCAACAGATCGCCAACAAGATGAGGCACATTCCCGGCGCGGCCGACGTGCACGTGCAGCAGTTGCTTTCCTTGCCCACGCTGCACCTGGATATTGACCGCACGCGGGTCACACAGGTTGGACTCACGGCGCGCGACGTAGCGCAGAGCGTGCTGGTCTCGCTGAGCGGCAGCTTTCAAACCTCTCCGAATTTCTGGCTCAACCCGCGCAACGGAGTCACTTACCAGATGGCGGTGCAGTCGCCGCAATACCGCATGACTAGCCTGCAGGACCTGATGACCATCCCGGTGAACTCACCCCAGGGCTCGCAATTGATGAGCAACCTGGTGCAGTTGTCTCCGGCTGCGCGAGCCGCCACTGTGAATCACTACAACGTGCAACCAGTCGTCGACGTTTACGCCAGCACGCAGGATCGAGATCTGGGGGCGGTGGCAGCGGACACTGACAAAGTGCTCAAGACTTTCGATGGAAAATTACCTCGGGGCACGCATCTCGTAGTGCGCGGGCAGGTTGCAACCATGCGGTCGTCGTTCTTTGGCTTGGGAGTAGGACTGGCTGGCGCCATTCTGCTGGTCTATTTGTTGATCGTCATCAACTTCCAGTCGTGGCTCGATCCGTTCATTATCATTGCGGCCTTGCCGGGAGCGCTGGCGGGAATTTGCTGGTTCCTGCTTTTGACCCGCACTACGCTAAGCGTGCCGTCGCTGACCGGCGCGGTCATGTGTATGGGAGTGGCCACGGCGAACTCGATCTTGATGGTCAGTTTTGCGCGGGAACAGATGGACGAGGGGATTCCCGCGATGCAGGCCGCCGTCGCGGCCGGTTATACGCGCATCCGCCCGGTGCTGATGACTGCGCTTGCCATGATCATCGGAATGGTTCCCATGGCTCTGGGATTAGGGGAAGGCGGCGAGCAGAACGCGCCGCTGGGCCGCGCAGTCATTGGCGGATTGTTGTTTGCCACGGTCGCAACCTTGTTTTTCGTTCCGAGCGTGTTTGCCATATTCCATGGCCGCCGAGAGTCCATGCGAGCACGCCAAGAGCAGGCACAGGGCACCGAATAAGGTTTTTCAGAAATCGGAGTCGAGCATGAGTGCAGAAAACGAGTCCAAACCAACGCCGGCAGATGCGCGCCGGAGCGAGCAGGGCGTCAACGCCCATCCCGCGCAGCCGGGCGAGGGTGCACCGCAACACGCGTTGAGCGCCCAAGCCCAGCGTGACGAGGAAATTGCTGCGATGCAGCAGCATGCCCGGCACCAGCCACCCGGGATCCAGAAACCGCCTGAGGTTGCGCCCGCACCGCCGGGCAAAGCTCTGACCATCGTGGCCATACTGTTACTCGTGCTGCTCGCCGCCGGAGCGCTTACTTTGTGGAGCCGCGCGAGCCAGGAGCGCGCGCTTGCGAAGGAAACCGAACGCAGCACCGTGCCCACCGTGGCCATCGTCCACCCTCTGGCCGAGAGGCCCGACGAAGATCTGGTTTTGCCCGGCTCGCTGCTGGCCTACGAGGAATCTCCTATCTACGCCCGGACGAGCGGTTATCTTTTGCGCTGGTACAAGGATATTGGCAGCCGAGTGACGAAAGGCGAGTTGTTGGCCAGGATCGACACACCCGAGGTCGATCAGGAATTAAACCAGAGCCGCGCGGCGCGGGAACAAATCGTGGCGCAGATGGATCTCGCCAAAATAAGCGCCGATCGCTGGGAGAACCTGCGCAAGACGGATTCCGTCTCCGCGCAGGAGGCCGACCAGTATGCGAGTGCATACAAACAGAGCCAGGCGAACCTCGCTGCGGCGGACGCCAATGTGCGGCGCCTCGAGCAACTGGAGGGCTTCAAAGACGTGTATGCGCCATTTTCCGGCGTACTCACCCGCCGGAACGTCGATCCCGGCGCGCTCATCAATGCCGGAGCCGGGGCGGCCGGCCGGGAACTGTTTGACCTTGCACGGGTCGACCCCTTACGCGTTTACACCAGCGTTCCTCAGGCTTATGCGCCGTACATAAGAGTTGGCGCCAGAGCGGCCATTACGCTTCAGGAATTTCCCGGGGAAAAGTTCTCCGCGAAGGTGGCACGGACGGCGGAGGCCATTGATCCGGCTACGCGAACGTTGCTGACCGAGGTCGACGTGCCCAACAAGGACGGGCGGCTATACCCAGGTTCATTCGGGGAAGTTCACTTTGCAGTGGGATCCGACGTAAACAAGGTTACCGTGCCCGTGAACACAATGCTATTCCGCGCCGAGGGCCCGCGCCTTGCGGTCATCGGTTCCGAGGGAAAAGTGCAGTTGCGTCCGATCAATATCGGACGCGATTACGGCACAACCCTGGAAATTCTTGGCGGTGTTTCCCCCAGCGACCAGGTGGTCGTCAACCCGGCGGACTCGCTGGAAGACGGGCAGCAGGTGAATGTGGCGAAGTCGCCTGACGAGCAGCAACAAGGTCAAACGTCGCCAGGCCAGAATAGAAAAAAAACGCAGCCGCCGGGCAGCGCCCAATGAAGTGGTTCGCAATCTCGGCTGCTGTTGCACTGCTCGGCCTCGCGGCCGGATGCACTGTTGGTCCCCGTTACGTTCGACCGGCGCCTGCGGCGCCGCCGCCGGATGCGTGGAAGACGAAACCGCCGTGGCAGCAGGCTGTGCCCAAGGATTCAATTCCCAAAGGCGCGTGGTGGAAAATCTTTAACGATCCGGCGCTCGACGGTTACGAGCAACAATTGCTGCAGGCAAACCAGTCCCTGGTGGCCGCGCGCGACCGTCTGGATCAGGCTCGTTCTTTGGCGCGGGTTGCCACCGCCGACGTGTTCCCGCAGCTTTTGGCGGACCCCAGCGCGGTGCGTGAGCGCGGTGCGGGCAATCGTCCGCTGAACGGGGAGCAGCCGACCATCGTAAATGGCGTTCCGCAGCCCATTCCCCCCTACACGCTGAACGTCTATACGGTTCCGTTCTCGCTGAGCTATGAGGCTGATCTTTTTGGACGAGTACGGCACAAGGTGGAAGCTGCCAACGCATCTTTGCAATCCACAGCTGCCGACCTGGGGAACGTGCAGTTGGTGTTGACCGCGGAACTCGCCGCCGACTACTTCACGCTGCGTGAGTTGGATGCCGAGTATCAGGTGGTGCAGGAATCCGTGGGCTACGAGCGCAAGGGTCTGGATCTGGTGAACAACCGTCACCAGGGCGGCATTGCCAGCGGGCTCGAAGTTGCGCAGCAAGCTGCGTTGCTCGATTCCACATTGTCGCAGCTGGCGCTCGTGCAACAGTCGCGCGCGCAGTACGAGCATGCCATCGCTGTGTTGGTGGGCCAGTCGGCTTCCAGCCTGAGCGTGCCGATCGCGCCGTTGTCGGCCACGCCGCCGCCCGTTCCATTGGGAGTGCCCTCCGACGTGCTCGAGCGCCGGCCCGATATTTCCACCGCCGAGCGTTTGATGGCTTACCAGAACGCTCAGGTCGGGATCGCCCGCGCCGCATTCTATCCGCACATCACTCTCAGCGGGGCTGGGGGATGGCAGAGCACCGACGTCACGTCGCTGTTGAACGCGCCCAGCCTTTTCTGGTCGCTCGGGGCCGACGCCTTGGAACCAATTCTGCAAGGTGGGCGGAACCGCGCCAACCTGGCCGCCGCGCGATCTTCCTATGAGCAGTCTGTGGCGAACTACCGGCAGTCGGTGCTCACCGCGTTTCAGGAAGTCGAAGATGGCATCAGTAATCTGAGTACGCTTTCGCAGGCTCTTACCACGCAGGGTGCAGCCGTGGACGATGCGCGCCGCGCCCTGGCCATCGCCAACAATCGCTATATCGGCGGAGTCACCAGTTATCTCGACGTCATCAACGCCCAAACTACTCTCCTGACCAGCGAACGTCTGGAGACGCAGTTGCTCGGCCAGCAGATGGTGAGTTCCGTGTATCTGGTGAAGGCCCTTGGCGGAGGCTGGGACGCCAGCCAAATCAAGAAACAGCAAGTTCATCCGCAAGCGGGCCAGATTTTACAGCCCTGAATGGCTGACGTTCTTCAAAGATCTGTCGGACCGCACCGCAACTGCGAAAAACCATCATCCCGCTGCTGCTCGCAGTCAAACGGAAAAGCCTTCGTCCACAAGGCATAGAACCTTTCATCCTTACGCCGGCCGAGGGAGTTGCGGCGTAATTCCGCTTACGAAATCTCCTTCAGCGATCCGTTATTTGTACCGAGTGGCAGCGAAGGCCGCCGACCAGGCTGGCTTCCACTGCGCGGGATCAGCAAGCTGAACCGGTGTTCCCACTGGTGGAACCGGGCCTTGCTCGGCTGGAATGTCGACAGGCAGCGGAAACTCAGCAATCAGTTGCTCGCTGGGAAGGTAGTCGTGGTGTCCGAAGTCGAGATTGGCGGGAATCTGCCAGTTCGGTTGCAGTCCGGGGGCAGGCGGATAGGGCTGCGCCGGGCCTTCACGTCCGAGCGCGGCGTGGTAGTAGGGATGCCCGCAATCGATAATTCCCTGGAGCGGGTTGCCCAGCGGGAATGCAAGGGCAAGAACGTCGTCCTGGGTTGAGGCAAGGATGGAGATCTGTTCAATCTTCTCAGCGGCTAGATTGTACTCACCGGTCAGGCAATCATTGTCGATAGCTGCGGCCATGAACAGAGCGCGGCGCACTTGGCGTGACAACCCATTGATGGTCTGCAGTACGACCCGCGCGCCCAGGGAGTGAGAGGCGAAGGACAGGCTGGCGACTCCCTGGAAGTTGTCGTTGATGAAATCGGCGATCAGGTTGCCGGACTGGATGGCCTCGAGACCTTCGAAAATATAATCGATGCCGATTGGAACAATACAATCACCGGGCCACAGTATTCCTATGGGAACGGCATTTCCGATTTGTAGATTGCCGAACCAGAATGTGAGATGCGAAACGCCATCTGCCTGATTGACTTCGAAACCGTGAGTGCCAAAGAAAGCCTCGCGGCCGCGGACGGCATCGAGCAACTCCGGAGTGAGGTCATAGGGATAGCCAGGACGGTCCGCATCAAGAATCTTGACCGCGCCAACCGGACCACCAACGGATTGTGCTCGAGTGCTCACGAACCAACGCGGCATAATCCCCTCTAACTCTTCCAGGACTGGACGGCCTGTACGGCGGCGCTTATGGCAGAAGCAGCATCTTTGGCAACGGGAGCGATCGGAGTTGCGATCAGGCCGAGCAAGACCGCTTGCAGAACCGTGATGTGATTCGGAAGAACATGGGCCGCAATAACGGCGAGGCCAATCGAGATTGGGATCGCGGTGAACTTGGAGGCATTGCGGTAGCGCTGGTCGGCGCGCTGGTAGGCCTGATCCAGCAAGGTAGTGAGGAGAAGGTCGAAGCGTCCGTAGACGTCGCGCTGCTGGGGCGTAAAAGCCGCCCCAGAATTGATGCATGCGGCGATCTGAGAAAGAATCGCAGCATCCACGCCGGTCGCACTCGCGAGTGCGGTCGCGGTGTCGGGAGTGAGTCGGAGCTTGATGAGCGACTTCGCGATATTGAGCTGGTCTGTAGTCGCGGTTCCGTTGATCCAGTGCGATTGAAGCGTGAACAGCAGGGAATCGCGGCTCAGCCCGGTTCCATCGAATGCAGCAACCTCTGGCGCCAGCTTGAGTATGACCTGGCGAATGAATTTGAAGCCGGCGCGGGAAATTCCACCTCCGGGCAGTACCTTGCAAGCATCGACCAGACCGAAGGCAGCGGTGCCGAGTGCGCCGGTTGCAGCGATGATGGTCGGGAGAGTGGTCAACGTCGTTCCATTCAACTCCATGATTCCTCCTGAAGCAAGAAACAACGCGCCGAAAATTCACCTGTGTCCGATCGAATCAATCCAGGGACGGACGAGAAGAACCTCCCAGCAACGAGTTATTCAAGTTGAAAATATTGTGGTGGCCTTCAGGCCCTCCCCAGGCAAAAATCAGCGACACCATCGGAAAACCGCCGGCACGCAGGGTGAGTCCGGCGGCGAAACTGTGTTTCAAGTGATCGAACCCGAGATCGCCGCGGGTAGAAGCTACGCGGCCCTCGTCAGTCATGAACTTGAGTCCGAATGGACCCCAGATCGAGTGTTCGAAGCTTTCCTGCAGTAACAGAAGGTTGGGTGCGCGAAACCGGTAGTCCTGGTAGCTGCCCAGCGCCATGGCTCCATCAATGTCGGACCCGCCGAGTGTTCGTTGAAAATAAAAGGGCACCGCACTTGTTGCAGAGTTGATCGATTCTGAAAGCAGGAAGCGCACTCCGATCGAGCCGTTCAGATTCCGCGAGTGCGGAATGGGCGGACATTTCTCCTCGTTCGGTGCGCATTCGTCTGGACCGTTTGAGTTCGTATTCTTCGGTGCCGACTGCGTGTACCCGTATAAATAGAAAACGTGGTTCAGGTCGGCGGTCCAGCGCAGAAAGGAATTTGTCGAGCTCGACGGCGCAAAAAACTGCTGAAAGTTTCCAGAGTAATTCAGTTGAAGGTGATCTCCGATCACCGGTTCGATGCGAAAGCCTTCTCCGAGCTGAATGAATCCCGGCTGGCTGCTCAGCCCGGGAGCGGCTGCATTCGTGTAAAGCGTTTCGATCGAAGGAGTGGACTGCCCCTCATCGCCTCTCACGTTCACAAAGCGCCCATTCACTTCGCCCAGCAATGCAAGTTTCAATTTGCTGATCGTGGGCCACTCATCGAATGGCTTGATCACGCTGCCGCCCACAATGGTTTGAGTCATTCCAAACACCGACTGCCCCGCGAGCGTGGAATCATTTCCCAAGCCAAAGAAATAAAGTTTGTTCAGAGAGATAGACTGCGCGTACAGGTTGAAAACCGTGTAAGGATGAACCAGGTTTATCGGCGGCTTCTTTGCAGTCTTCGTGGATTGAGGGCTCTCGCCGGGAGATGGAACTACCGGGATGATCACACGTACCGGTTCGCTCGGAGTGTGGATAAGCTTCATATATCCGCCCGCCCGCCACGAAGCGTTGGTAGAGCCAACCGCGTCCAGGTCCCAGGCTAAGCGCCAGTTTTTTGTATTCTTGTCGACCACGAGCGCCCCGCCCAACCCGAATCCGTTCTGCGCCGGCAAGCTCCCCACGGCAATGTGGACAGGAGTGTCGGTAAAGACCTCGATGGCGCATCCGGGCACGGTCTTGAAACTGAAATCTTTGCAGGCGTCACTGGCGCGTTCCGCCTCGCGGCGGAACTCCGCATGAAACATGCCTTCCTGGGCCGCAGCGAATGTCCCCGCAAGCCACAGCACGATCAACAAGCTCCAACGCATACTGCCTCCCCGCAAAATGGTAGCGGCGATGCGGAAACTCCGCCCGCTACGTCTTCCGGCCGAGTTTCCCCTTACTCTTCTTCCTGGTTGTGCTCGCAACGCGGGTGCGCCGCACTGGCCTGTCGTCGGCCACGGCCGCAATTTCGATCACTCGCTTTCTCTTGGCCACCGGCTTGGCCCGCTTCGCTGCCGCAACTGCATGCGCTTCGTGGATCGCCTCCGTCACCCGCCGGACGTAATTCGCAGCCTCGCCTTCCGTCTTGATCGCGTTGATGTAGATATCCGTATGGTGGCGCATCGGCAGCTTCGACTCAGCGTCGTGCAGGTGAAGCATCTGCGCCTTCAGCAGCGCGTTGACCGGCCGATCCGGATCCATCGCATTCTTGGGTCTGGGCACGTGAACGAGAACCATTCGAGTTGCTCCTTACTGTGCGGCGCGACCGCAGCGAAATTCCTACACATCAAAGTCCGGGCAATCGGTTCGTATGGTACCCAGCGAGAGTAAATTTCGCGTCGGGTCCACGGCCCCCGCGTTGGGCTCGATAAAAACATCAGCGCTGGTCTCCCGCGGAGATCGTGGGGAGTAGTTGCCAAGAAAGAACTTCGTGATCGTCCCGGGAATCGATGCGTGATCAAAAACCCGGTTCACCACCGTCCCCGCCGGTATCCACGGCGAAATCAAAATCGCGGGCACGCGCACGCCCAACCGGTCAAACGCGAATGGCATCCCAGTCCCTGTATCGTTTGCCGACGCCGTAAATTGATCGGGAGCGCAGGCCGGCGGGACCACGTGATCATAGATTCCGCCATGCTCGTCATACACCACCAGCAGCGCGGTGTTCGGCCACAGCGGCGAACTCTTGATCGCGTTGTAAACCGACGCGATGAACAACTCTCCTGCCTGAATATTGTGGTCCGGATGCTGGTCGGAAGCCACTTCCTCACCTGCATCGCCGTCATGGTCGTTATAGTTCGGCTCGACGAAGGAATAGTCCGGCAGATTCCCCGAGCTGCAGTCGCTTAGAAACTGCTGGTAACTCCCAAACAACTCCGGCTGATTCTGCAGCAGGTTCGTAATTTCCATCGTCGAACTTGTTGTGTCGTAGTAATAAAGCTTGGCAGTGTGTTTGGGATTGGCATTGATGAGGCGGCTGTAAATGCTCTGGAAGGGCTCGTTCACATACAGCAGATCCATGTCGACTCTGCCAAACGACGTGCCATAGTGCGCGAATGCCCGGTTACAAATCGTCGGCCCGGGAATCGATGCGAACCAGCGGTTGAACACCGCAAACTCCAGCGCCAGCGTGGTCAGCACCGGCAGCTGTTTCTGCGCAAAGTAATACATAATTTTTTGCGAATGCCCCACATCCTGCTGTTGATTGAAATAGTTTTTTACGAAGCCCTGCATGTTGGCCACGCGGGTCGAGCTGGTGTCCCCGCCAAAGATCTGTAAATCTACCGCCGGAAAATGGTGGTCCGGGTCCGGGTCGAGCTGCCCTTGAAATTCCGCGAGCGCCTGCGGCTGGACCAAAGCGCCCGTCGTATCCGGATTGCTCAACGCGGCGGTGATGCCCTCAATTAGTGGGTTCACCGCGGTCAAAGATCCCAGCATATGATCGAACGACCGGTTCTCCATCATCAGAACAACGATGTGCTTAAGGTTGTCCAGTCCCGGGGGCATAATTCACTCCATTTCTATTCTTGAAACAGGCTTCACCACTTCGGTCTCTTCGACGCAACAGTCAACAACGTCTGCGTAGGATTAGTGACTTCCAGAGCCGTATCGTTTCATTTGCTGGGCGTTCGCTTGAAGGGCGATTCGACAAAAAAATGGCGCGGCACCCGATGCTGCGCCACTTCTACACTCGACGACTAGGTGCCCGTTTTGACGGCCTGCTCCGGTGGTGCACCCAGCGCCGCCGCGACCTGAGCTCCGATCGGAGATCCCAAGCCGGAGCATGCATCCCATCCCGGACCGGCGGAATAGGCGCCGTTGTTGCCGGAGGTAATGTCATTGAGATCCCGCGTGGTGCTCGCATCCTGATAGAGCAATGGGTTGATAAAGCCCACCGGCTTTCCAATGCTCTGGTTGATGAGCGCGATTAATCCGGCCCAGAGTGGAGCGACTGCGCTCGTCCCGCCAATCACGTCGGGGTTTCCGTCGACGCGAGTAACGTAGCCGGTGGTTGGATCGGCATCGCCGGCCACATCCGGAACGCCTCTGCCAACATTTTTATTCGGATTGGCAGAAGGCGGCACGCCAGCCCCACTCTGCCAACTGGGCAGCGGAAACACATCACTGATGCCGCCTCCGGTTGCACCTTCATTACTTGCGAGTTCGTTCCACACAGTTTCGCTGGTGATGCTATTGCCCGACGCCACCAGCTGTGTGCCTCCACAGGCCAGCACGTTCGGACTCGATGCCGGAAAATCCACGTGGTTCAGGCCGTCGGTTACGCCGTCGGTCGAGCCGTCGTCTCCAGCCGCGACGCAAACAGAAACACCCATAGCGGACGCGGACTGGAAGGCTTCATCCATCGACGTCATGGCCTGCTGCGTCCATGAAGACTCCGGACCGCCCCAACTGATAGAAACCGCAGAGGGATTGTTCGTGCTGTCGTGTACCGCAGTGGTGATTGCGTTCAGAAAACCCGCGTCGGTGTTGTCGGCAAAATAGACCACGATCTTCGCGCCGGGCGCGATCGATCCGGCCACTTCAATATCCAACATTACTTCGCCATCGGGTCCATTCGGGTCTCCGGTGGGATTGTTGCTGCCGTCTCCCACCGAAACCGCCGATACCTTGGGCGTTTCGGTCAGCTTGAGTTGGCTCCAGTAAGTGCTCAAGTCGGTCGTTTTGTAGCCGCCCCCCAATTCGATCAGCGCAATGCACTCCCCGGTTCCATCAACGCCAGTGGGAAAATCGTAAAGCGCCGCGACTTGCGTGGGTGTGTAGGATAGGCTGACAGTCTCGGCGCGGGCACCCGCACTCCCACGCCGCCTACGAAAATGCGGCTTGGCCTGTGGGCGATTGTCCAGGCCAAAGACGCCTTCGACCACGTCATGCAGCTCCGAGGGAAGGTGAACCGAGCCCGTGCGCCCGCGATACTTGCCCGTCGGATGATCGTATTCCTTGAGTTCCACGCCGAACGCCTCGTTCATTGCAGTGACAGTTCCGGAGAGAATGACGGTCCGGCGTGCCAAGCTCTTTTCCTTGACCGCGAGCTTGTGTTCGTGGGCGAATGTCTCGATACGAGTGATGCTCTGCGGGTCGGCCCCGTGGCGTTGCTCGAATTCTTTGCGGCTTAGAATGGTCCGTTTCTCAATCGGCTTCGTATAGGCATCGGCGCTGACAATGGGCTTTTTTCCAGTGCGAGATCGCAGGCGAATGGTTACATCAACGATCTCGTTGGGGTTGGCTGGGCCTATCTCTTGCGCTCCTTCCAGCGGAGCACGTTCACTACCGGCGAGCGGCAGGGGTTTCTTCGGAGTAGACATAGATCTCCTTTCTGTTGGGTCAAGCTGGGCGTGGAGAGGTGCAGCGCCGCGTTACCAGGAGTCGTTTCTAGGAACTCCACCTAAGGAAAGGAACCGAGCCGTCTGCAAATCTCCGAGTCTGTGCTGGCCCGTTAGATGGCTGGAAAGTAGCAGCAGACCGACAATAGCGCAAGCTGTTTCTTCGGTCTGTTACGAAACGCGAACAGAGTTGCTCGCATGGAAACGCTGATTATAGACATGGCCAGCATAGCTGATGGAGCATCCCGGTGCGACAAACTTTCCCGACTTGTTCACAATTCCCAGTCTGCGCGCTAACATGGCCCATGCAACGACATTCGGCTGGCTTGTTGGCCACCGTTGGGGCCTTGCTTCTAACGGCGATCTCACCACAAAATGTCCGAGAAGCACTCAACCGTGCCCCAACTGCCGCTGCGGTTGCTTCCATTCCTGCACTGCGTGCTGCGCGCACGTCACCTTCTGATCTGGAGCTGAGCGGCGACCTTGCCGGGCCGACTCCGGGCACAATTCGTTACCTGACGCGCGACGATCTGCTGATATTTCCCCAAGTCACCTATACCGTAACGGACGATGCAAACTTCACGGGCCCGACACAAGTCAGCGGCGTGCTGCTGGAGGAGTTGTATCGAAAGCTCGGAGCCGCGGGCTCGGACATGGTGGTCGCAATTTGCAACGACCAATACCATGCCAACTATCCGCACGCCTACATCGCGCAGCATCATCCGCTTCTGGTATTGAGAATCAACGGGCAGCCTCCTGCTGGTTGGCCGAAGGATCCCGAGACTCACAGCTACGACATGGGTCCGTATCTGATTTCGCATCCTAAGTTTGCGCACGCCGCTACGATGCTCTCGCACCCAGACGACGCGCAGATTCCATGGGGCGTAGTGCGCCTTGAGTTCCGTCAGGAAAAAACGGTCTTTAGCGCTATCGCCCCACGCGGGCCGCAGGCAGCCGAAGCTGTGGTGCAGGCAGGTTACATCGTTGCTGAACAGAACTGTTTTCGCTGCCACAACATGGGTCAAGAAGGCGGGATGAAAGCCGGACGTCCGTGGCTTGTGCTCTCAGCTTGGGCCGCGGCTTCGCCAAAATATTTCGCCGATTATGTGCGCAATCCGCAGTCCATGAACCCGCGCGCAGAGATGCCCCGCAATCCCGGCTATGATGACGCCACCATCGGCGCACTCATCGCCTATTTCAGAACTTTCTCGTCTTCGGCGCAGGAGAAACCGGGGGCTCGGGAGAAAGAGGAACCATGACGCTACGCGTAGCCAAGATGCTCCTGGTCTTTGCGGTGTCGGTCTTCTATTCGTTCGTGGTGCTAAACAACACGACGGACTACGAGTCCAACTACCAGTTTGTGCGCCACGTTCTCATGATGGACTCGACGTTTCCCGGCAATCGCGGGATGTGGCGCGCCTTAAATTCACCAGCGTGGCACACTTTCTTTTACGTATCGATCATCGCGTGGGAAATCTTAACGATGATTCTCTGCTGGTGGGGCGGGCTGAATCTGGCGCGAGCTCTGTCAGGAACGGTAGAAGCATTCAATCGGGCCAAGCGCGTTGCGATCGCGGCACTCACAAGCGCTCTCCTGATGTGGTTGGTCGTCTTCCTGAGCGTTGGCGGCGAGTGGTTTCTGATGTGGCAGTCGAAGTCGTGGAACGGCCAGGACTCGGCCTTCCGCATGTTCACCGTCATCGGCATACTGCTGCTGCTCGTGGCGCAACCGGACTGCGAGGCGCAACCCTAGGTTTCGACCGGCCTCCGAAGCATCGCTTCCAAAATCATTAATTCATGCTGCGCAGCGTCTGCTGTCTCGCCACATCCGCACTGACTTTACGTTCTATTGCTCGATCGTCGTCTCCGATTTGGCCGGTTTCTGCGTTATCTGCTGCGTGGTCGGCAATTGCGAGCGATCCCATCCACCCCCCAGAGCCTCCACCAATGCCACAGCGGAGGTCATCCGTTGCACTTGAAGAGCATTCAGAGTCTGCTGGTCCGCTAACACCGTGGTCTGCGCGATCAGCACATCGACGTAGGGATCGACGCCAGTGTCGTAGCGCGCCTGCTCGAGCTTGAGGAAGGTTTCAGCTGAGTCCACTGCCTGCTGCTCTTGCTGAATCTCCTTGGATAGGATGCGAACTTCAGCGAGAGAATCTTCCACTTGTTGAAACGCAATGAGCACGGTCTGACGATAGCTGGCGAGATCCGCATTATAAGTCGCGACATTTTGTTGAACCGTGGCGCGGCGCAATCCGGCATCGAAAATGATTTCCGGAATCGACGCGCCCACGGACCAGAAACGGCTCGGCCAGGACAGCCATTTGCCGAACGCTGAACTTTCAAAGCCCCCGGCCCCGGTCAGCGTCAGGTTCGGATAATACGCGGCGTAGGCAATCCCGATCGACGCATTCGCTTCCGCCATGGTGCGTTCGGCGGCGGCAACGTCAGGCCGGCGCTCGAGCAGTTCCGAGGGCACACCGACCGGAATTGGCGGCGGAGCAACCGTCATCGTCTTCACCGGAATAACGAAATCGGACGCGGCCTTGCCGATGAGCACGGCGATCGCATGTTCATACTGCGCCCGCGCCACTCCAACATTCGTCGCGCCTGCCTGCGCGCTCTGCAGCGTGGTTTCGGCCTCGACCACGGAGATCTGGTCATCGATGCCAGCTTCATAGAGCGAATGCGTTAGCTCGTACGCCTGCTGGTCCGCCTTCACGGTATCGTCATAGATCTGTTGCAATTTGTCCTGACCGCGAATTTCGAAAAAATACTCCGCCAGGCTGGCCTGCTCGGCAAGACGCTCGTTCTCGAGATCGGCCGCGCTGACCTGGGCAGCATAGTGGGCCTGGCGCACCGTGTTGCGGACTTTACCCCAAAGGTCGGGCTCCCAGGACGCTTCGAGCGGCAGCGAATAAAGTGTGCTTTGCAGTTGCGGATTAGAGGTGGCGCCTGTGCCGCTCGCATTGGCGGACGCGCCTACGTTCGCCGAGGCGCGCGAGTGAGCCACCGAAGGCGCGACCGAAAGCGTGGGGAAATATTGCGAGCGGGCTTCGCGCACCACGGCGCGTGCGGCCATAAAGTTCTCGAAGTATTGTTTGATGTTCTGGTTGTTGATATCCATCTGGTCTTCAAGCGCGTTCAGTTCCGGATCGTTGAAAATCTCCCACCATTTGCCGCGCAGCGTGGCATCCGACGGCTGTGCAACCGTCCAGCCGCCAGCGTCTTGGGACTGGGTGGGATCTTCCTTATAGACTGCAGCAGGCGCCGCCGGCGGAGCGGGCGGATGGTATTTCGGTCCGACTACGCAGCCCTGCACGACCAACAGGAGAGCGGCCGCACACAACCGAATCATGCCTATCGATAACAACCTTCGCGTGAGGATCATAACGTTTCTGCCTAATCAAATTCAGCCGGGCAAATTCAGCCGGGCAAATTGTGCCTTAACCACCGTTAATCTCAGTCGAGCATTCAGTCCATCATTCAGTCCAACGAGCTAGCTGGCTTCCGGAGCCGGAGAGCGAGGGAGCACTGTTTCCCTTCCCGCCGCCAGGCGCAGCCGCAGCCGGTCGAACGACAAATAGACAACGGGCGTCGTATACAGCGTCAGCATCTGGCTCAAGATCAGCCCTCCCACAATCGTGATGCCGAGCGGCCGGCGGAGCTCAAAACCCGTGCCCGTCCCCAGCGCCAGGGGCAAAGCACCCAATAGCGCAGCCATCGTGGTCATCAGGATCGGGCGGAATCGCAGCATGCAGGCTTCGAAAATCGAGTCTTCGGGACTTTTTCCTTCTTCGCGCTCTGCCTGAAGCGCGAAGTCGATCATCATGATGGCGTTCTTCTTTACGATTCCGATCAGCAGCACAATGCCGATGATGGAGATGATATTCAGATCCTGCTTGAACAGCATCAACGCGAGCATCGCGCCTACACTCGCTGACGGCAGACTCGAAATGATCGTCAGGGGATGGACCAGGCTTTCGTACAAGATACCGAGAATGATGTAGACCGCCAGCAGCGCGGTCGCGATCAGCCATGGCTCAGTGCTCTCAGATTGCTGGTAGGCCTGCAGCGTGCCGGCAAAAAAACCTTGCAGCGTGGAAGGCGTGCCCAGCCGCTTTTGCATCTGGCTGATGGCCAGTGTCGCGTCGCTCAAGGACACATTCGGCGCCAGGTTAAAAGACACGGTGACCGAGGGAAACAGGCCGGTATGGTTGATTGCCAGCGGAGTTGTGTTGGCTTGGCCCTTGGCAACAGTGACCAGCGGAATGTTGCCGCCGGCGGAGGGATGGAGATAAATGTCCTTCAGGCCCTCCGGGGTTTGCCAATACTGGGGCGCGACTTCCAGCACCACGTAATACTGATTCAACTGCGTATAGATGATAGAAACCTCTGACTGGCCGAAGGCGCTGTATAACGTCGAGTCGAGTTGCTGCGTGGTAAGGCCAAGCTTCGCCGCCGTGACGCGATCGTAGTTCATCACTTCATCCAGGCCGCCATTCTGCTGGTCTGAGCTGACGTCCTGCAGGCCTTGCAGGTGCTGCATCTGGTTCAGAATAATGGGTGCCCACTTGGAAAGATCCTGGACGTTATCGGATTGCAGCGTGTACTGGTACATCGCATTGCTGGACCGGCCACCGATGCGCAAATCCTGCACGGCCTGGAGGAACGCGGAAGCCACCGGCAACCTGCTCAACTTGGGACGCAGGCGGTCGATGATCTGCGCCGCGCTAACAGTGCGCTCCCCCAGCGGTTTGAGCGCAACGTAAAGCGAGCCGGTATTTGTGGCCCCGCCGCCGCCGGTAAACGCAATCACATTGGCCACGCCAGGATCGCTCTTGATAACTGCGCCGATCTGCCGAATGGAGTTGTTCATCGCCGGAAAGGATGAATCCTGCGGCCCGCGCACACTGCCGGCGATCGCTCCTGTGTCTTCCACCGGGAAAAAACCTTTTGGTATCTTGATGATGAGCACCACATTCAGCGCGATGGTGGCGGCAAGCACGACCAGAATAAGGACGGGATGGTCCAGGGCCCAATGCAGGCTGCCGCGATACACCGACAGCACCCAATCGAAAAACTTTTCGCTGGCCATGTACATGCGCCCGTGTTTTTCCGTGCGCTCGTCCTTTAGAAGGAAGGCGCACATCATGGGCGTCGTGGTCAGCGAGATGATCATAGACACGAAAACTGCCGTCGAAAGAGTGACGGCAAATTCACGGAAAAGACGGCCAACGATTCCGCCCATCAACAGAAGAGGAATAAAGACGGCAATAAGAGAAATGCTGATGGTGAAGACGGTGAAGCCGATCTCTTCCGCACCTTTCAGCGCCGCGGCAAAGGGCTCTATGCCGTTCTCCAGATGGCGAGCAACATTTTCCATCACCACGATGGCATCGTCGACTACAAATCCGGTAGCAATGGTCATGGCCATCAACGAGAGGTTGTCAAGGCTGTATCCGAACAGATACATCACCGCAAACGTGCCGACCAGTGAGACCGGCACGGCAACCGCGGGAATGAGCGTGGCGCGGCCGTTGCGCAGGAACACAAAAACCACGACGATGACCAGGCCGATAGAAATGAGCAGCGTCCTCTCCACGTCGCTGACAGAGGCGCGGATGGTGGTGGTGCGATCGAGAACGATGGTGGTCTCGATGCCAAGCGGAATCGATGCCTGCACAAACGGAAGTTGTGCGCGGATGCGATCGACGGTCTCAATGATGTTGGCGCCCGGCTGGCGGAAGATGATGACCGTCACCGACCGCTTCCCGTTCAAATACCCGGCGGCACGAACGTTCTGCACCGAGTCCGTTACCTGAGCAACGTCGGATAGACGAACGGCCGCGCCGTGGCTATAGCCGACGATGAGCGGCTTGTAGTCTTCGGCATGAGAGATCTGGTCGTTGGCAAGAATGTCTGCGGTCTGAATGCCATCCGTGATTTGGCCTTTGGCCAGGTCGGAGTTCTGCAAGCTCAGCACCGATTGCAAATTCGCCAGGGTAAGGCCGTAGCTGGCCAGTTGCGTGGGATTTGCGTCCACGCGCACGGATGGCAGCGCGCCACCTCCGACGCTCACCTGCCCAACACCCTGTATCTGCGATAGTTTTTGTTCCAGGACAGTGGAGGCTTCGTCGTACAGTTTATCGGGACCGTACTTGTCGGAGGTGAGGCCGAGAATCATGATCGGTGAATCGGCTGGATTGACCTTGCGATACGTCGGGTTGCCCGGCAGGTTGGCGGGCAGATAGGTTCGGGCCGCGTTGATGGCGGCCTCTACGTCGCGCGCCGCGCCATCAATGTCGCGACTCAGGTCGAACTGAATCGTGACCGATGTGCTGCCGAGCGTGCTGGAAGAGGTCATCTCCGTGACTCCGGCAATATGACCGAACTGCCGCTCCAGCGGAGTGGCCACGGAAGACGCCATAATGTCGGCGCTGGCTCCCGGCAGACCTGCACCGACCGAAATGGTGGGAAAGTCGACCTCGGGCAGCGGCGCTACCGGCAGCACCTCAAACGCAATCGCTCCGACGAGAGCGACCGCCACCGTGAGCAGCGTAGTAGCTACTGGGCGGTAAATAAAAGGTGCGGAGATGTTCATGCCGGCCCCGCCTGTTCCGTGGTCCCGATTTGCCGTTGGTTCGACTTGCTCCCCAAACGCTGCGCCAGATTGTCGAAGAAGATGTAGATGACGGGCGTGGTGTAGAGCGTGAGGGCCTGGCTCAGCAGCAAGCCGCCCACCATGGCGATGCCCAGCGGCCTGCGCAGCTCGGAGCCAAAGCCAGTGCCGAGTGCCAGGGGCAGCCCGCCCAGCAGCGCGGCCATGGTCGTCATCATGATGGGGCGGAAGCGGAGCAGGCAGGCTTCGTAGATTGCGTCTGTCGCATTCTTTCCATGCTGTCGCTCAGCTTCCAGAGCAAAGTCGACCATCATGATGCCGTTCTTTTTCACAATGCCGATCAGCAGCACGATGCCGATGATCGCCACCACGCTTAAATCCTGGTGAAAGAGAATCAGCGCGAGAAAAGCGCCCACACCGGCTGACGGCAGCGTGGAGAGAATCGTAATCGGATGGATAAAGCTCTCGTACAAAACACCCAGAACGATGTAGACCGTGACCAGCGCGGCAAGAATGAGCAACGGCTCGTTGGCCAGCGAATTCGTGAACGATGCCGCGGTGCCTTGAAAACCAGCCTGCAGGCTGGGCGGCATGTGCATATCCGTCTGCACTTTGTCGACTGCCGTAATAGCCTCGCCCAGCGCGGCGCTCGGTGCAAGATTGAATGACACGGTGATAGCCGGAAATTGACCCTGGTGGTTGATAGAGAGCGCCTCAGTCGTCTTCTCAAAGTGCGAGAACGCACTCAGCGGCACGGCATTGCTCATGGTCGAACTGGTCGAGCCCGCGGAGTTTGCTCCGTTACTCGCAGTCGAAGCTCTTGGGGAAAGTGCGTTCGCAGGAGGAGCAAGGGTATTCGCCGACGGCGTGTACTGCGCGGAACTGGTTAGCGCGTTAGACCCTGCGGCAGATGCTCCCGAAGACGCGAATGAGGAAGACGCCCCGGCACCGGTCGCGCCCGAAGACGCATTGGACTGGATGTAGAGATGGTTCAGCTTGTTGGGATCCAGTTGAAACTGCGGCTGGCTCTCGAGAACAACATGGTACTGATTAACCTGCGTATACATCGTGTTGATCTGCCGCTGGCCGAAGGCATCGTACAGCGTGTTATCGATCGTCGTCGGCGCGATGCCGAATCGCGAGGCGGTGACCCGGTCAATCACGAGCGATACGGCCAGCCCTCCCGTTTGTTGATCGGTGGCGACATCTTCCAGTTCCGGCAACTGCTTCAGCCGGTCGACGAAACGATTCGTCCAGTCGTTCAGCTCATCGGCATTCGGGTCTTCCAGCGTGTACTGGTACTGCGTGCGGCTCACCCGGTCGTCCACGGAAATGTTCTGTACCGGTTGCATAAACAGTTGTATGCCTTGCACCTGCTCCAGTTTTGTGTTGAGGCGGCGGATTACGTCGGACGCACTCAGGTCGCGCTGGTCCAGCGGCTTCAGATTGATGGATATTCGACCGCTGTTCGCCGTGGTATTTGTTCCATCCGCGCCGATAAACGACGAGAGGCTTTCGACGGCCGGGTCATCGAGAATTAGCTTTGCCAATTCCTGCTGCTTCTCTGCCATGGCCTTTGAACCAATCGTTTGCGGCGCCTGCGAAATGCCCTGGATTACTCCCGTGTCCTGCACCGGGAAGAATCCTTTGGGGATGACGATGTAAAGAAAAATCGTGAGCAGCAGCGTGCCCAGCGCGACGAACAGCGTAATTGTCTGGAATCGAAGGACAAATTTGAGCGTGCGGCCGTAGAACGCGATCATCCCCTCGAAAGCACGCTCCGTGGCTCGATAGATGCGCCCCTGCTGTTCTTTTGGCTGGTGCCGCAGAATTCGCGCGCTCATCATGGGCGTGAGCGTAAGCGAGACTACTGCCGAGACGACGATGGTGACGGCAAGTGTCACGGCGAATTCGCGGAACAGGCGCCCTACGACGTCGCCCATGAATAACAGCGGAATCAGCACGGCTATGAGAGAAACGGTAAGGGAGAGAATGGTGAAACCAATCTGTTCCGCACCCTTGAGCGCCGCTTCCATCGGCGGATCGCCCGCTTCGATGTAACGCGAGATGTTCTCGATCATCACGATGGCATCGTCCACCACGAAACCGGTGGAGATGGTGAGGGCCATCAGCGATAAGTTATCCAGGCTGTAGCCAAGGATATACATCGCCGCGAACGTACCGATTAATGAAAGAGGCACCGCCACGCTCGGGATGATGGTGGCATAGAGACTTCGCAAGAATAGGAAGATGACCAGCACGACGAGTCCGACCGTCAACAGCAATTCAAATTCAACGTCGGAAACCGACGCTTCGATCGCGGTTGTAAGATCGGTGAGCGTGGTCACCTGGATGCCCGTGGGCAGATTCGCCTGAAGCTGCGGCAATAGTTGCTTGATGCTTTTTACTACGCTGATGGTGTTGGCACCGGGCTGGCGCTGGACGTTCAGAATCACGGCGGGGGTCTGGTTCATCCACGCGGCCTGATTGTTGTTCTCTACACCGTTTACGACCTGGGCAACGTCGGTTAGCATCACCGGCGCACCGTTGCGGTAGGCAATGACCACTTTCCGATAATCGTCGCTGGTCACTAGTTGATCGTTGGCGTCGATCTGGTAATCCTGGCGCGGCCCATCGAAGTTCCCTTTGGCTGCGTTCACGCTGGACTGGGTCAGCGCCGCGCGAAGGTCTTCGAGATTGATGCCATAGGAAGACAGAGCCACAGGGTTGGCCTGAATGCGGACCGCGGGCTTCTGGCCGCCGCTGATCGTTACCAGTCCAACTCCGTTGAGCTGCGAAATCTTGGGCGCAAGGCGCGTATCTACCAGGTCCTCGACCTGAGAAAGCGGCATTGCGTTCGAGGTGATTGCAAGGGTGAGCACCGGCGCGTCGGCCGGATTCGTCTTGCTGTAGATCGGAGGCGCGGGCAGGATGGATGGCAATAAACTCTGCGAAGCGTTTATGGCAGATTGCACCTCCTCTTCGGCTACATCAATATCCAGAGTCAGGTTGAACTGCAACACGATCACGGAAGTGCCGCCGGAACTGCTTGAGGTCATCTGGCTCAAGCCCTGCAGTTCGCCGAACTGGCGCTCCAGCGGTGCCGTAACCGTGGTTGCCATCACAGTCGGGCTTGCTCCGGGGTAGAACGTGAGCACCTGGATGGTCGGATAATCGACTTCCGGCAGGGCGGAAACCGGCAGTTGCGTATAGCCGACAATCCCAACGAGAAGGATTGCGGCCATCAGCAGAGAGGTCGCGACTGGCCGCAAGATAAACGGACGAGATGGACTCACGGGGCGTTGCTCCCGCTGGTTCTGGCCGGGGCAAGCTTCGAAACCTTGTCTGTTGGGACCACAACCGCGGTGTTGTCCTGTAACTTATCGAAGCTGCTGTTGGCGACCACGTCCCCGGGATTGATGCCGTCCACTTGCGTTAAGCCGCCATCGGTAACTCCGGGCTTTACGCTGCGCATGTGCGCGATATTGCTTTGAATTACATACACGAATGATGCCTGGCCATTCTGTTGAACGGCGGACGCTGGAATCAAGGTCACGCCCTGCAACGTATTCACCAGCAGCCGGGTGTTCACAAACTGGTTAGGAAAGAGTGCATCATTCTTGTTGTCGAAGACGGATCGTGCTTTCACCGTGCCCGTGGTAGTGTCGATCAGGTTGTCGAGCGTCAGCAGCCTCCCGCTCGCAATCTTCGTCTGGGCAGTGCGATCAAAGGCATCGACGGGAAGCTTGGCCTTTTTGCGGAGGCGGATTGCAACCGGGCCGAGGCTGTCTTCCGGGACCGTGAAGATTACCGTGATGGGATCCAACTGCGTAATGACCGCGAGCGTGGTTCCTCCAGAGGCCTGTACCACGTTGCCCGGATCCACCAATCGCAAACCCACGCGGCCAGCGATAGGTGCAGTAATGTGGCAGTAGTCGACCTGAATCTGGTCATATTGCACCGTGCCCTGATCGTTTTTTACGGTGCCCCCTTCCTGCAGCACAAGCTTCTCCTGGTCGTCCAGAATTTGCTTCGCAATGGCGTTGCGCGCCCACGCCGCGCGGTAGCGTTCCAGGTCCATCTGTGCCTGGGCGAGCAGGTTCTGGTCTCGCTCGAGCGCGCCCTGGGCCTGCAAGAGTGTCGCGCGGTATTGACGCGAATCGATATCAACCAGCGGATCGCCCTTGCGGACCAGCTGACCTTCCGTATAGTGCACGGCAATGACCAGGCCATCCACTTGGCTGGTGATCGAATCGGTGTACACCGGCGTGACGGTACCGATTTCGTCCAGGTAGACCCCAATATTTCCTTTCGTAGCGGTCGCGGTCGTGATGTTGATTTTCGGCGCCGCGGGCGCGGCTTTCTTGCTGGCAGCGTGGCCGCATCCCAGTACGAATGCAAACGCCAAGATGAGCAACGCAATCCCGACAATGATCCACAACCGGTTATGCCGGTGAGATTCCGAATCGTGAGCAGGGAGTGGATGGCCACGTTCGAGGAAAGACTGCTCATTCGTATCAGCGGTCAAAAGGAATCTCCTTTATCGCGATCGCAATTGCTCGGAATTATAGCTGCGGAGACACACTTTCGATTCGCAATCGTGTAGGCCGGTTGCTTTCCGCCCAGCCCTGCCAAAGTGAAAGGTTCTGCACACGACTCGAAAGAAACGCGAATGTACGGTGGGCTCGTGGAGGCCGCGTATTCCCCGTTCACGGACTATGGCGCGACGGACTGGAGTGCGGACCTCACGAACAATCTGTCCTTTGTCTGTCGAAACGGCGGAGAAGGACTGACGTAGAGCTACCCAAGGCGCCAGCTCGCGGATCGTATTGTTTCGGTGATCCAAACAGGAAGTGCCAGACCATCACATCCGGATGGTTTGGAGAAAGCGACTGGCACTTCAGCGCTCAGTCATCCAGCTCTCCGCGATTCGCCAGCCGGAAGCGCTCCGCCAAAGCGATATCTTTGTTCCTGGTAGATTCGTAACGCGAAAGCTCCAGCGGGATGGGCGCGCATTTCCGTGACAGCTGCCTGCACTTCGGCAGGCATTTGTTCGAATGACGGGATCGGACCACCGTAACCCGCTGGAAGAACAACGGGCGCGGCGGCCACGGCAAAGGCAAGGTCGGATAGTGTGAAGCACCCGCCCACAAGAAATTTGCGTCCGTCCGCGAGCCGTGCGTCAACGGCATCGAATGTACTCCTGATTGAGGCGAGCGATTGCTGAGCCGTACTCAGGCTCAGTTGCAGGAGCAACCGCAGCAGTCCGGCAAATACTGGATACGCGCGCTCAACGGCCGTCTGCTCGAAAGCCGGAGTTCCCTCGCTCAGGGGTCGGATCATGATGTCGCGATGGGGAAGCAGATAGTAGTAGGCGAATTTGGCGGTCGCGAACGCCAAGGTCGAATTGAAGAGAGTCCAGTCCGAATTGACCTGGCTCAAGTTGTTCGGGTCCGCGGGGAGCAGTTTCAATTCCGGCGAAGACTGAGGATCGAAGTGGTCGACGATGGGGCGCGGGCCGATGAGCCTGAATGAGTCGCTGTATAGCAAGGGGAATACTGGAGTGAAACCGTGCCAGAGCGTCACGAAAAACGAAAAGATCAGTGCCTGTCGTTTCTCGACGCTTTCGATTCCGTAGTGCTCGACCAGAAAGCGGCTGGTTTCGCTGTCGAGGCTGGGAGGAAAAGTGATCAAGACAGGAATCATTGCTCTGCCCTTTCTCTGATTCGGATTCGATCTTTGCGTGGTCGTGTTCGATATTCCGTCGCGATTTTCGATCAGTTGAAGTCATCCGTCGAAACGTACCAATAGACTCGACGGGAAGGGCCCTGCGTATTGCAAGTCCCCCGCTCGCCGTAAGCCGGTGCGCTTTAGAAGCGGCTTTAATATTCCGGGTATTTGCACGCGATTCATGTATTGCCCAAAGCAAGTGTGGAGACCATATCCGAAATGCATATTTAAATATTCAGGACGGTCAATGCGAAACTCATTGGGCTGATCCACAAAGCGGTCGTCGAACATTGCCGATTGCGTTGCCGCAATCACCGAGGTCCCTTTCGGAATCGTGGTTCCGTGGAACGAGGCTTTGGCCAAGGGATAATCTTCAGCCGCCAAGCGATATACGCCGGCGTTGTTGGGATTGAAGCGTAGCGCTTCGAACACGTACTTCGCAAGCAGCGCGTCGTCATCGGCGAGAGCCGCAGCTTGCGCCGCCTTCAACTGTTCAGGGCGCTGGAGCAATTGATCGAGCACTTGAGCGCAGCACTTGGATGTGGTCGGAATCGCGCCCACCAGCAGGCCGAGGATGTTGTTGCGAATGCTGACATCGTCCATGGCCGGCAGGCTGGCACTCTGGAGGAGCAGGCAACGGCCGAGCACGTCATCTTTGGCAACTCGGCTGGCCTTGCGCGCGGCGATGGTTTCGTCGAGCCAGTCGCGTACTTCGGCCGCAGTTGAGGCCGCGGCCTGCGCCAGTTTTGGATCATTTTCAACATCCAGGAAAAGATACTGGAAAAGCACACTACTCCAGGCCTCGACCTGTTGATCTGAGAGCGGAGGGCAACCGAAGTAGTCGGCGATCCAGCGCGCCGGCACAGTCTTGCTCAACTGGACGACGTCCAACTGGCCGGCTGCCGCGGCTACAAGATCGCCTGCGGTTTTCTGCACGAAGGGAGCGATGCGGCCGGGGATGTCTTCGCGGCGAACCACGCTGCGCATATGCGAAACATCGCGCGTGTACTCGGGGGAATTCTGCATGCCAAGGAAAAAGTCTTCTCCGCCGGTGACCACCCTCATCTTTTTCCCATAGATCACGAGAAAAACCTCGTCGCGCGCCAGCACCTCTTGCACATCTTCAAACCGCGTGACCAGGGCGTAGTTCTCGAACAGAAGAATAGGCTTGATTCTGCGGAGGATGGCGAAGATGGGCTCCGGATACTGGGTTAAATGCGCTTTGATGGCGTCGAGAAAGGACGTTACCTCACCCTTCACCTTGGCGAGTTCTCGATCGACGGATTCCACGACTTCGTGGGTGATCTCAATCGATTCGGCGTCGATCCGGCCAAGAACGCTCTTGAGGTTTTCGAACATCAGTCTCTCCGCTAATTGCGCTTCTTATCTCAGGTCTTAATCTCGGATCTTACCTGGGATCAACCGTTCCGCTCGCCATCATTTGCAGCGCCGTCAGGCTGGGCATGAAAAAATAGTCGCCGCCTCTCAGTTCGACGAAGTTGGGCAGGTTCGCGCACATGAACGGCGGATTCTGTGGATCGGCTGTTCCCTGAAAAACGCTCTTCCCCTTGCCACCGTGATTTCCAATCACCAGATCCTTGTCGTTTCCCTGGTGCAAGTCATTTCCGTATTCAATCCACTGCTGTTGAACGAATTCGAACTGGCGGAACAGGCTGGCATTCAAGGCCATAAAGATGATGCCGTGCTCGTCCTCATCGCGAACCGGCTGCCCCTCCGGCACGTAGGTTCCGTAGGTTAGCCCGCGGCGCATGATGCGCCTGCGATTGACCAGCTCGCCGTTGAATCCGAATGCGTCCCGCGGGTTCCCGCGCCGGATGTGGGCGCCAATCGGACAGCGCAGGCCACTCAAATCGTTGCCGTAAGTGAAATTCGTGTTGCGATTGTTATCCGCAACAAGCGCTGGATCGGGGTGGTCCGGCGAAAGCTCCACGGGAGTTCCGTCGCGCCAGCGGCCGACAAATTTCGAAGCTAGCTTTTCTTTTCCGCCGGGATACAGTCGGCCCTGCTCTTCGAGAAAGCTGCGGAAGGTAGCTACGTTCTGATGCATTTTGCGGTAAACCATGAACGTGCCATTGCGCGCCAGCAGATGAGGGATGGGAGCAACTGGCAGCTCGCCGGATTCGTCGGCATATCCCAGCAAGAATTCGCCGGTGGCCAGGGCTTCCCATTTTCCGTTGGCGGTTAGCTTGCCCTGGCCGGGCACGCAATCCCGTTCCGCGCCCTTGAAATCCGGATTGCCGAATCCGTCGGTGTAGCCGAAGTGTTCTTTCGTGGTGGGTTTGCCGTCGATGAAAATCGCGTGGGCGTCCTGCGCTTGCAGCGGTCTGGCTCCGCCGGTTTGATCCGCGATCTGCAGCAGAAGCTCGCTTTGTTTTTCAAGCGCCGCCGGAGTCTGCGCGTTCACCGCCAGCCAGACATGCACGCGGTTCTCTCTCCAGACCGGCTCCCAATGCTCGGGACCGTTCTTCCCCGTGTCGTAGAGAATCTCTCCTCGCGCCTTCATGCCTTGCTGAAATTCGACCGGGAAGCTGAGCAAGGTGGGCGCGGGGAGTTCAAGTTTGGCGAGCCCATGGAAGGTGAATGCGATGTTTACAGTCGAAATCGGTTTTTCATCCCACCGCTCGCCCGTGGTGAGGTGCTGCACGATATTGCCAATGAAACTCTGGGCCGCCATGGGATGCGAGAGTTCCAACAATAGATAACGAGCGTAGGGAAAGTTGTAACCCTTCAGCGCGAAGCCCTGAATATCGGAAACGTCGATTTTCGTGCTGGCGGTCTTCGTGCTATCGGTCATACGGGCGATCCTCCGCGGCAGTTTTCTCGGAGTCCTTTCCACCGGGCAGCGGTGCAGGCGCTTTCGCCAGGCGTTCCAACAGCACACCGAACGACTTCTGCATTTCGGCCGCGGGCTTGCCCTGGTTTTGCTCAATGAAGCGCGCGAGTGCCGACTGCACCTGCAAAGCCTTCAAGTTCTGCAGCACGGTCTTGTTATTTACGTCGGCGAAGAAGAATGTGGTTTGGATCTGGCACTTCTTCATGTAGGCGACGAACGTGGCCGGGTCCGCACTTCCGGGATAGCCCACACAATGTTTCCAGACGGAATCCACGACGTCAGGAATTTCCTGCGCCATGCGAGTGAGATAAGTGTCGAGATCGCCGTCGAAATTTGTCTCGAAGACCAGATAGCGGGACTTCAGGTGTTCCTCGATCGCGGGTGCGCCCACGAAGACCACGTCGTCCATGACCACCAGGCGCGCGAAGTGCGTGCTGGAAACGCGCGCGAAAGGGCTGGTATGGTCTCTCGGCAAACTTGCCAGATACCAGCGCAGCGCCGTAGCGTGAGCGATGTCGAGAGTATCGCCTTCAAGAATGGGCGATAGGATGGTCAGCCCGTATATTTGTCCGCTCTGGTTTGCCATTACGTTCCTATCGGAGCCATGCCTGTGGAACCGAGATCCACTTGCACGCGGACCAGAAATTCCAAATACGCCTTTTCGAATTCAGCTGGAGAAAGACTCTGGCTGGTCTTGGCGAAATTGTCGAATGCGTCTTGCACGCGGAGCGCGGCTTTGACGTCATTCGTCGCCGCCCTCGGATAAGCGTTGTAGTAATAGTCCGTGTCGAACTGAACCTGGTTTATGTAGCCTTTAAAAGGCGTCACCGGCACGGAACCGGGAAACTTTTCGCTCCACATCCAGATTGCATTCAGTCCCGTGGAAAGGACGGCGGAAAAAGCGTCGATGTATTGGTTCCACGTTCCGTTAAAGTTGCTGAAGAAGATCAGGTAGTCGTACTGCAGGTTTTCCCGAGGCTGCTTTGGCCCAAGGTGCGGAACCTGGTTGCGGTCCACGATCACCCAGCGCGCGAAGTGGATAAAGGAAAGGTTCTTCAGTCCAGACTGCAACGGCTTGATCGCACCCAGAAGGAAGAAGAGCACGCGCAGGATAGGCGTCTTCCATGGCTTCATGGGCGTGATGGCGTTCATTGCATACGCTTTGCCGTTTATGTTCGTCACAGAAGCGCATCCAATATGGGGAATAGCTGATGTTTCTCACCAATTCGGGGGGAATGCCGGGAGTCTACGCCACGGCTTTGTAGTTGTAAAGATCGGTGTGGGTTTGTTACGAAACGCGAACAACGGCCGGTTCACTCACTTCTTGTGCTGCAGAAGTTCCGCGCTGCGCTCGGCCAACTCCTTCACCAGAAAACCCATCTTGGGATGGGAGGGTTCCAGGTCGGGAGTGATTCCGTACTCGCGCAGGGTTTCGGACGTGACCGGCCCGATCGACCCGACCACGGCGCGGCGCAATCCGCCTGCGACTTCCTGATGTTGTCCCATTTCATCCGCGAACCGGAACAAATGATGCAACTGGACGGACGACGTAAATAACACGACGTCAAAATTTCCGCGGGCGAGATCGCCAATGGCCTGCCGCAGCGGCTCCGCGTCTTCTGGCGGGGCCCACTTGTAAACCGGCACGGGAAACACCTGTGCTCCGCGTTCCGCAAGTCCCGCATACAGTTCTCGGCTGGGCAAGCCATGTTCCTGCACCGCCACGCAGGCGCCCTTCAGAGGAATCGTCTTCGCGTTCTGATCCAGAACATACAAGATCTCTCGCCAGGTATTGGGTTCCGGCACGGTCAGCGTGACGGGCACTCCAAACTCTCGCAGAACCGCAACCGGCTTGGGCCCTCGCGCTACTATGCTGACCTTACTCAAGGCCGCGACAAATTGCTCCCGCGGACAGGACGGCTCGATCGCCTGCGCCAGAGCGCGCGTCCCCCCTCCAGTCATGAAGATCACGACCTGGAATTGGCCCTGGAGCAGGCCCTGCGCGAACGCGGATTCCTCGGCATTCGGCCCCGACGGAACCTCGCGCGTCGAAGCCACTACGGTGGCCTGCCCTCCATGGTTCGTGATCAGCACGCCCATTTCCCGCGAACGCCGGCTCTCCAGCGAGAGCACCCGTAGATTTCCGAATCCTTCACTGGCCATAATCTTTCCCCTGCTCCGTTGCTCATCCTCGTCCTTGCCGTTCCCCGCGCGCAGCTTGAAGCGTTGCACCTTCCCGGTCGCCGTTTTCGGGAGCTCGGGAAAAAACTCGACCCAGCGCGGCCGCTTGAAGATTGGCAACTGGCTGGCGACAAATTCCTGTAGTTCGCGTCCGAGTTCCGGTGTGCCGGCAGCGTCGTCGCGGGTCACGACGCAGGCCAACGGCTTCGGCAATTCGTCCGCGTCATTGCGAAAGACAACCGCCGCTTCCTGTACAGCTGGATGCTCGCTCAGCACCCGCTCAATCTCGATCGGGCTCACCCAGACGCCGCTCACCTTCACCATGTCGTCGGATCGTCCGGCGTACCAGAAATATCCGTCCGCGTCCTGATAATACTTGTCGCCAGTGCGGATCCAATGGCCCTCGATTGTGTTTTTCGTTTTTTCGTGCTGATTCCAGTAGCAGGCGCAGGTGGAATCGGCCTTAACCAGCAGATTGCCGATCGTCCCCACTGCAACCTGGCGGTCGCTGTCGTCCAGAATTCTAGCTTCGAAGCCCGGAATGATGTTGCCGCTCGAGCCGGGCCGGACTGATCCCGGTGCGTTGGAAATCACCATGTGCAGTGCCTCTGTAGATCCGATGGCATCCAGAATTTCAATTCCAAAGCGTTGCTTGAAGCGATGAAACACGGCGGCTGGCAAGGCTTCTCCCGCGGAGATCGCATGCCGAATCGTAGAGAGGTCGAATTCGCGACCTTCGGGCGCAGGATGCGCCAGCAGCTTGACATAGTTCGATGGAACCGAAAAGAACAGAGTCGGCCGATGGCGCTCGATCATATCGAACACAGCCTGCGGTTTTGGAGGGCCGGGCAGCAGAATGCTCGTGGCGCCCACGGCCAAGGGAAAGTAAAGGGCGTTTCCGAGACCATACGCGAAGAAAAGTTTTGCCACGCTGAAGAAACGATCGCTCTCGCGGATGTTCAGTATGGCTTTGGCATATCGTTCCACGCTCACGACCATGTCATGCTGCAGATGAACGCAAGCCTTGGGTGGACCGGTACTGCCGGAGGAGTAAAGCCAGAAAGCGGCATCATCCCGGCTGGTGGGTTCGGCTTCGAGAACGGGAGAACTTTCGTTGGTGAAGCTTTCGAATGAGAGCGTGTCATCGCTAAGCTCGCCGCCGACGACCACGACGGTCTCGAGATAGCGCAACCGAGGTCGTGGAATGGCTTTGATGGTCGAATGTAATGCGTGGCTGACGATGGCTACCCGCGCGCGCGAGTTGTTGAGCAGATATTCGCAATCGGCCGGTTTCAGCAGAGTGTTCACCGGGACGGGCACTGCTCCAATCTTGATCGCCCCGAAAAAACAGGCGGCAAACTCCGGGGTGTCCTGCAAGAACAAGAAGACGCGTTCTTCCCAGCGCACCCCAAGCTTTCGAAGTCCGTTGCCCACCCGATTCACAAGCTCAAAGAGCTGGCGATAGGTGACCCGCTCATCGCCGCACTCGACAGCTACCTTCTCGCCCCGGCCTTCGGCGACGTGACGATCCACGAAATACTCGGCGGCATTGAACTGATCGGGAAGAAGAATAGGAGCAACAAGGGCCATGGCTAAATTGGGCAGGAAGCGGAGATAGAATACTCCCCCGCGCCGCCAATCGGTTGCGTCGAGTGAGAGGGTCAGTCTGTATCGTGTTGTCCGGTAGTGGACAGTTCGGTCCGCCACTGGACACAGCAGCCGCACGATCGACCGGCCACTCAGACTTATCTCCCGCTGGTTCAGCCAGTTACATCGTTTTGAGATGTGGCGTTCGAGTTGCCATAGAAAGCTTGATGGACATCGCCCGCCCAGAATTCAAGCGCCAGAAACTCCGCCGGCAGATTGTGTTTGGAGTAATCGGCGTCGTGGTTATCGCCGCAGCAACGATGGGAGTGTTGCGACTGAGGCCGGCCGCGCCCTCCGTCGAACGAGGAACAGTGTGGACCGACACGGTGAAACATGGGTCCATGCTGCGACAGGTGCGCGGACCAGGGTCACTTGTCCCCGCCCAGGAAGCAGTTCGCCAGATTCCCGCCGAGACTGAAGCTACCGTAGTGCGCATCCGCATGCTGCCGGGCTCGCAGGTGAAAGCGAACGACATTCTTCTGGAAATGAGCAATCCTCAGGTGGAACAGGCGGCCGTGGACGCACAGCTGCAATTGAAGGCTGCAGAAGCCGAATACCAGAGCCTGCGAGTGAAGCTTGACAGTGATCTGATGACTCAGAAGGCGGGAGCCGCCACTGTGACCGCCGACTACAACCAGGCGCAACGCCAGGCGGATACGGACAAGGCCCTTTACGACCTCGGTGTGATCTCCGGTTTGGCCTACAAGGCGTCCAAAGGAAAAGCTGACGAACTCACGACCAGAAACGATCTGGAAGAGCAGCGACTTGTGATCAACAAGAAGGCCATCGACACTCAAATGGCTCAGGAACAGGACAAAGTCGACCAGGCGCGGACTCTGGCCGAGCTGAAGCAAAAGCAACTCGATGACCTGAAAGTCCGAGCGGGAATCGACGGAGTGCTGGTGGATCTGCCGCTCCAGGTCGGCCAGCATATTCAGCCTGGAACGATGCTTGCAAAAGTGGTCGAGCCGAATCATCTGATGGCGACATTGAAGATCGCTGAAACGCAGGCCCGCGATGTGCAGGATGGCGAACCGGCGGCCATCGATACACATAACGGGATCATCAGCGGAACCGTGATGCGCGTCGACCCCGCCGTACAAAACGGAACGGTTACCGTGGACGTCAAACTAACGGGCGAACTTCCCCTGGGCGCGCGCCCGGACTTGAGCGTGGACGGAACCATCGACCTGGAGCGGTTGGACAACATTCTTTATGTAGGGCGTCCGGCATTCGGACAGGAGAACAGCACGATCAGCTTGTTCAAGCTGGACGCAGATGGCAAGGAAGCGACGCGCGTTTCCGTAAAAGTCGGGCGCGAATCCGTGAATTCGATTCAGGTATTTGAGGGACTTCGTGAGGGTGACACCGTCATTCTCTCCGATATGTCGCGCTGGGATAAGACAGACCGCATCCGTCTGGAGTGAAGCACCAAACCACGATCGACAAAATAAACCGCAACGAAATCAAGAACATCGAGGCAGAACCTATGACAGAAGCCGGACAGCCGTTAATCCAGATTCAGGAAATGACGAAGGTCTTCTATACCGACGAGATTGAAACTCACGCGCTCTCCGGCGTGCATCTTTCGATTGCCAAAGGAGAGTACGTGGCCATGTCGGGACCTTCCGGTTGTGGCAAGTCCACGTTGCTCTCCATTATCGGTCTGCTCGATACGCCGACCGCGGGCAGTTACTCGCTGAACGGGAAGTCGGTGGAGAACCTGGATTTTGCCGAGCGCTCGCGCATCCGCAACCAGGAGATCGGATTCATCTTCCAGAGTTTCAATCTGATTGGCGATCTCACGGTGTATGAAAACGTTGAACTGCCTCTCACCTATCGCCAGAGGATGGTCGCGCCTGAGCGCAAGAAGCGCGTGATGGAAGCCCTGGAACGCGTGGGCATGGCGCACCGCGTGCGACATTACCCGTCGCAACTCTCGGGTGGTCAGCAGCAGCGTGTCGCAGTGGCGCGCGCTCTGGGAGGCAAACCTTCCATCCTGCTGGCAGACGAGCCCACCGGGAATCTGGATTCGCGCAACGGCGAAGCCGTGATGGAGTTGCTGCAGAACCTGCATCGCGAGGGGGCAACGATTTGCATGGTGACGCACGATCCCCGCTTTGCCAAACACGCCCAGCGTGAAGTGCATCTGTTTGACGGCAAGGTGGTCGCCGAAGAAGAGCTGAAAAAGCTGATGGCGGATGTGCATGCATGAGCGGTCTGACCCAGGATTTTCGCTACGCATCGCGGCAGCTTCGGAAAAGCCCCGCGTTCGCGATCATTGTGATCGTCACGCAATGCCAATGGCGCTCCTTGCCGCGCAGTCGATGGACTTGCGGCGCATCAGCACAATTTTTGCTGGCAAGTTTTGCCGTCTTGGCGTCGGTGCTTGCCGCCATCGGGCTCTATGGAGTGATGGCTTACCCGGTGGTGCAATGCACCCATGAGATCGGACTCCGTATGGCTTAGGTGCCCAGCACGGCGACGTGCTGCGATTCGTCATAGCGCAGGCGATGCGGCTGCTGCTCATCGGCGAAGTGGCGGGCCTGGTCGTTTCCCAGGGACTGACCCACGCTGCGTCGGGTTTGTTCTACGGCGTGAGTCCGAGCGATCCGTGGACCGTGGTCGCAGCCATGGCCGTGCTGGCGCTGGTCGCGCTGGTCGCTTCTTATGTTCCCGCGCGGCTGGCGTCGCGGGTCGACCCGATCGTGGCGCGGCAGTACGAGTGAGGAAGCTGCCGGCTTGATGTCCTACGGCGTCGCACGACTCACTCGTGACGGCTGCTGCTGCGAGCTACATCTCGGCGCGTCGCGCGACCCGAGTCGATCCCATGGTGGCATTGAGATACGAGTATTGAGATACGAGTAGGAGGATAGGGATGAACGGGTTGCTTCAGGATCTTCGCTACGCGTTCCGCCAGCTGCGCAAGAGTCCTGCGTTTGCCGGCACAGCCGTTCTGATCCTGGGTCTGGGGATTGGCGCCAGTGTGGCCATGTTTGGCTTCGTCGACGCCGCACTGATCAAGCCGTTGCCTTACCCGAATCCCAACCGGCTGGTCGATGTGACGGAAAGCGCCGCCATGATTCCGCACGCCAACCTTTCCTACCCCGACTACCTCGACTGGAAGAGACTCAATCACGTCTTCAGTTCGCTGGAGGCCTATACCGGAGGCGGCTACCTGCTGCGCACTCCCGCGGGCACCGAGCCCGTACCGGGCCTCATCGTGAGTGATGGATTCTTTCGCACGCTGGGGATCGCCCCTCTGCTGGGGCGTGATTTCTATACTGGCGAGGATTTGGCGAGCGCGCCCCGCACCGTAATCTTGAGCTACGCAACGTGGCAGAAACGGTTTGGCGGAAGAAAAGATGTGACCAGCGAAACCGTTGCCCTCAGCGGAATTCCTTACGCCATCGTCGGAGTCCTGCCCCAGGATTTCCAATTCGCGCTGCGGGGAAAAGTAGAGTTCTGGACCACGCTGCACTCCTCCGATCAGTGTGCCCTCCGCCGCAGCTGCCACAACCTCAACGGAATCGCACGGCTTAAGGATGGCGTCTCCGTGGAGACGGCTCGCGCCGAGATGAAGACGATTGCGCGGCACCTGGAGCTGCAGTATCCCAAAGACAATCGCGACCAGGGGGCCAGCGTGCTGCCTCTTGCGGAAGTGATCGTTGCGGATATCCGCCCCATCCTACTGGCGCTGCTGGGCGGCGCAGGGTTGTTGCTGCTGATCGCATGCGTGAACGTGTCGAGCCTGCTGTTGGTCCGCTCCGCGAGCCGCAAGCGTGAGATTGCGGTGCGGGGCGCGCTGGGGGCGTCGCGCGGAAGGCTGATTCGCCAATTCATTACCGAAGGCCTGGTGCTGATGGCTGCGGGCAGCTTGCTTGGTTTGGCGGCGGCCGATGGAGCGATGCAGATTCTCACGCGCCTCATCTCGAAAGACTTGATGGCGGGCATGCCCTACCTGGCCGGGCTTGGCCTGAACTCTCATGTGCTGCTTTTTGCGGGAGTGGTCACCGTGCTGGCGGCAGTGCTGTTCTCTTTCGCGCCCGTTGTGCGCCTGCCGCTGACCAAGCTGCGGGAAGGCTTGTCCGAAGGCGGCCGCGGCTACGCCGGAACTCTGTGGCGCCGTTTTGCCGCCAACCTCGTCGTGGCGGAACTGGCAATTGCGGTTGTGCTGCTTGTAGGCGCTGGATTGCTGGGCAAGAGTTTCTATCGCTTGCTGCATGTAGACGTTGGGTTCCAGCCCGATCATCTGGCCACGCTGCAAATCGCGCTGTCCGATGCCAGCTATCCCAAGGATGAGCAGATGGTGGCGGTCGAGCGGCAAATCATCAGCCGCGTCGACAGCCTGCCGGGTGTGGAATCCGCGGGCATCTCCAGCGTGTTGCCGGTGAGCTTTAATGGCAACACCGATTGGATCCGCTTTGTGGGCCGTCCCTACAACGGACAACACAATGAAGTGAATATGCGGGACGTGAGTTCCGATTTCTTTTCCACCCTGCACGCCAAACTCCTGCGTGGCCGTTATTTCACTGATGCCGACGATGCATCGAAGCCTCTCGTCGTGATCATCAATGAGACTCTGGCGAAGAAATATTTCCCCGGAGAAGATCCCGTCGGCAAGAGGATTGGCGACACCGAGCTGACGCCGAAGTCGATTAAGGAAATCATTGGTGTCGTGGAAGACGTGAAGGACGGCTCGCTGGATTCTGAGACCTGGCCAGCCGTCTATTACCCGTTCAACCAGGATACCGACACCTTTTTCTCTCTCATCGTGCGCACTTCGCAGGACGAGAAGTCCCTGCTGCCAACGTTGGTCGCGGTCGTTCACGAGATCGATCCCGGCATGGGCACGATGAACGAAGCGACGATGGCTGACCGAATTAACGATTCACCGACTGCTTATCTCCACCGTTCCTCGGCCTGGCTGGTGGGTGGGTTTGCTTTTCTTGCATTGCTGCTGGGAGTGGTTGGCCTTTACGGAGTGATTGCCTATTCGGTAAGCCAGCGGACGCGCGAAATCGGAGTTCGCATGGCGCTCGGCGCGCAGCGCAGCTCGGTCTATCAACTGATCATGAAAGAAGCAGGCTGGCTGGTGGGTGCGGGAATTGCCGTAGGACTTCTTTGTGCGATCGGAGCCGCAACGCTGATTCGCGGACTGCTCTTTGGCGTTCGATCATGGGACGCGGCCACGCTGGCCGCAGTTTCCGTGGTCCTAGCCACGGCGGCCATGCTGGCGAGCTATATCCCCGCGCGCCGGGCGGCGCAAGTCGATCCCATGGTGGCGCTACGCTACGAGTGAGCGGGAGGGAATCGCTATGACTGGAACAATGGCCGGAATCTCGGTTTCGCTCTTACTCACCTGCGTAGGCTTTCTCGCCAGCTACATCCCTGCGCGCGGAGCGGCCAAAGTCGATCCCATTGTGGCTCTGCGCTACGAATGAGAAAACCTAAATGACTGGTTTGCTCCAAGATGTTCGCTACGCCGTGCGGCAATTGCGCAAGAGCCCAGGCTTTACCGCCAGCGCTGTGATCGCGCTCGCACTGGGGATCGGCGGGACGACCGTTATCTTCAGCGTTGTTTACGCTGTGCTGCTTCAGCCACTCCCTTACAAGGGCAGCGAGCGTTTAGTCACGGTGCACGTTGACGACGCCCACAAGCGCGGGCCAGCCAAGGGAGAGAATGCGTTTCTGCCGACGAATTTTCTGGAGATCGAGCGCGAGAACCATGTCTTTGATGCAGTCATTGGGGTTCACCCGCGAGATGCAGTTCTGACCGGCACGGCAACTCCGGAACGTTTCGACTGCGCTCTGGTCACGGCCAACACTTTTTCCGTGCTCGGTGTGGCCCCTCTTCTCGGCAGGACGCCCACTGTCGAGGACGTGAAGCCCGATTCCCCTCCCGTGGTCGTCCTCAGCTACAAGGTCTTTGAGCGCAGCTTCGGCAAAGACCGGAGCATAGTCGGCAAAACCATCCTGCTGAATGATCAGCCGACGACTGTGATCGGAGTCATGCCGCCGCGTTTTGCCTGGTGGAATGGAAATATCTGGATGCCGGTTGACCTGAGGCGGGTCACTGGAAACATGTACGACCGGACGTTCTGGCTCTATGGCCGTCTGAAACCGGATGTTTCCAAGCAGGAAGCTACTGCCGACCTGGACGTCGTTTTAAAAAGCCTCGCGTCGTCCTCCCCGCAGGACTATCCGAAAGAACCCGCCGCCGATCTGGAAACCTATGCGGATTCCGTGGTGGGGAGTTTCCGTTCAACATTGTTTCTATTGCTGGGCGGAGTCGGGGTGCTCCTTCTTATTGCTTGCGGCAATGTCGCAAGCTTGCTCCTGGCACGAGCCACAGTCAGGGAACGAGAGATCGCGATCCGGTCGGTGCTCGGCGCCAGCCACAGCCGACTGGTTCGACAATTACTGATCGAAAGCATGGTCCTGGCATTTGCCGGAGTGGTGGGCGCGCTCGGACTGGCAGTCGTGGGCAGCAGAGTGGCAGCGTCTATTATTCCTCCGGGCACGCTTCCGCTGGAGTCGACGATACGCATCAATCTGCCTGTATTTTTGTGGACCTTGGCAGTTTCGGTTGCTTCCGTCGTTTTCTTTGGCCTTCTTCCCGCGCTCCACACTGCCAAGACGGATGCGAATGAACCTCTCAGGTCTGGCGCAAAAGCAGGCAGAAGTTTAAGCGGGCGAAAACTGCAGCGCCTTTTTGTTATTTCGCAAATCGCAATGTCGGTTGTGCTCGCCCTCGGAGCGGGCTTGCTGGTAAGGAGTTTTGTCGCGTTGCGAAGTGTCGATCTGGGGTTCGATCCCGATCACGTGCTCGGCGTGCGCATCGTCTTGCCCGATCAGCATTACGCAACCGCCGAGCAGAAGACACGATTCTTCCGGAATCTTCTCCCAGAGTTGCGCGCTTTGCCGGGCGTTGCTCCCGTAACCGAGACCAGCACTCTACCTCCCTATGGGGGCATTCCTGACCAGGTGGAGATCGGCGGCAACGGAAACCAGACTCATGCAGCCTCGCTTCTCTATCTCATCAGCGACCAGTACTTCAATGTGCTGGGTGTTCCGGTATTGCAGGGAAGGCCACTTTCTGAGCCAGAGGTTTTCGAAGCGAGGAAAGTCGCGATCATCAATCAGACTTTCGCGCATCAATATTTCGGCGCGACTGATCCCTTGGGGAAACTGGTGAAGTTTGGATTTCTCGAAAGAGTCCCGGAGAAAATCGATGCCTGGTTTGAAATTGTAGGAGTCGTAGCCGATCAGAGGAACCAGGGCCTGCAGGAACCGGCAAAACCTGCGGCTTATATTCCGTTCACCTTAACAGGATTCGCGAATCGCGGAATTCTACTGCGAACATTCGGCGATCCCCGCATTCTTTCGCTCTCAAGTGTGCAGGAAAAGCTGCGGGCGATTGATGCCGGATTAGTCACAGAATCATACGGCACGCTGCGTCAGGCAATTTCCACCATGTCGCTCGCCCAGCCACGCTTTTTGCTGACTCTGCTGATTCTTTTTTCTGCCGCCGGGCTCACCCTGGTCAGCGTCGGCGTTTATGGAGTGATCTCCTACACGGTCGAGAGGCGAACTCAGGAAATCGGCATTCGTCTCGCGCTCGGTGCGCCACGTCGGTGGATCTTGCAGAAGATAATCGGCGAGGCATTAGCCCTGGCCGGCATCGGCCTGGGTCTCGGAGCGATTGGTGGATGGGCGGTGAGCCGCACATTGTCCAGCACTATGTCGAGCGTGTTGTATGAAGTGCATACCAACGATCCCGTCACGTTTTTTTCCGTTGCTGCCCTTCTTGCATGTGTGGCGGCGCTGGCCAGCTATCTTCCTGCACGCCGCGCGTCGAAAGTCGATCCCATGGTGGCTCTGCGTTACGAATGAGGAGGCGAATTATGAACGGATTCATTCAGGATTTCTGGTACGCATTGCGCCAGTTCCGCAAAAGTCCCGGCTTCACCGCGGTCGCAATCATCACGCTGGCGCTGGGGATTGGCTTCAACACGGCCATTTTCAGCGTGGTAAATGCCGTGCTCCTGCGGCCCCTCGCCTTCGCGGACTCTAGCCGGCTGGTGCGGATCTGGCATGTTCCACCCGAAAAGAGTTTTCCCGGCATGACTACGTTTTCGGTCTCAGCCGCGAACTATCTCGATTGGCAGCGCCAGAACCATGTGTTCGACCAAATGGCAATTTACAACTACCACGGGTTTACTGTGACCGGAGGCGACAAGCCGGAGCAACTGGCCGCGGGCGCAGTGTCCTCTGATTTCTTTGCAACCTTGGGAGTTCAGCCCAAGCTTGGCCGCGTCCTTTCCCCGGAAGAGGATCATCCGGGGCGTTCCCACGTTGTGGTTCTCAGTTACCGTTTGTGGCAAGAGCACTTCGGCGCGAATCCTGACATCGTGGGCCGCGACATTAATCTGGACGGTCAACCTTATCTTGTGGCCGGGGTCATGCCCGCGAACTTTCGCTTTCCTGACTTCGCCCAGATGTGGACCCCGATGGCCTGGACTGACCAGGAACGTGCGGTGCGGGGAGAGCATCACTCCATCGTCATAGCCCGCCTCAGGCCTGGGGTTGGACTCAAGCAGGCGCAGGCCGAGATGAACACGATCTCCGACCGGCTGCAGCAACTCTATCCTGACGATGACAAGGGATGGGGCGCAGTTGTCATCCCGATGCAACAGGATCTGGTCTCCGATGTGCGTCCTGCCCTGCTGGTTTTGCTGGGAGCGGTGGCTTTTGTTCTTCTTATCGCTTGTGTCAATGTCGCCAACCTGGCGCTGGCGAAGACGTTCAGCCGCCAGAAAGAGATCGCGATTCGAACCGCGCTGGGCGCGACTTCGGCACGTGTGCTCCGCCAGATTCTTACGGAGACTGTGTTGCTCGCACTCGCGGGAGGAGCACTCGGCCTGGCCTTCGCCCATTTTGCCGTTCGCCTGATTGTGGCCTTTCTCGCTGACAGGTTGCCGAGCTCTACTGAAGTGGGGTTGGATTCAAAGGTTCTGATTTTCACTGCGGTCATTTCCGTGGTCACTGGCATTGTTGCCGGCGTCCTTCCGGCATTGCGGCTGACCCGGAGTGACGTGAATCAAGCGCTCAAGCAGGGCCTCGGCCGAACCGACGCGGATTCGGGCAGTCATCGCATGCGCAGTGTTCTGGTTGTGTCGGAGGTCGCCCTTTCACTTATGCTGCTGGTCGGTGCGGGGCTGATGATTCGGAGTTTCCAGAACCTGCAAAACGTGAATCCAGGCTTCGATTCTCATCAGGTGTTGACCATGAACGCGATGGTCTCCCGTGCCAAGTTTTCCTCGCCGGACCAGGCCATCCATTTCTTCGACAGAGTGTTGCAGCGTGTACGGTCGTTGCCGGGCGTGGAATCGGTGGCCGTGATTGACGATCTTCCTTTAAGCGGTGGTTCGCATCAGCCCATCGCCATCGAGGGCCGCCCGGTTGTGCCCATGTCGGAGCAGCCGGAGGTCGATGTGCGCCTCATCAGCCCGGGTTACATGATTGCCATGCACATTCCCACCCTGCGTGGCCGCGGCCTCCAGGACACCGACGTTGCGGGAAGGCCGGCAGTGGTTCTGATCAGCGAGTCGATGGCTCGGCAGTTTTGGCCGGGGGAAGATCCGGTTGGCAAGCGCCTTACGCTCACATTTTTCCCCGACGCGGTGCGCGAAGTGGTGGGCGTTGTGGGCGATGTCAAGCTCGACAGCCTGGACGAGACGCGTCCCAGCGCCACTCTTTATTTTCCATTCGATCAGGTTTCGGTGCCGGCGAACGGCGGATGGAATTCGTTTCCAATGACGCTGGTTGTGCGCTCGCGCTCCGGTTCCGGCGACCTCGCCTCCGCCGTGTCGAATGCCGTGCACGAGGTGGACCGCGACATTCCTCTTGCCGACATTTCCACCATGGACGACCTGGTCGCGAACTCTCTATCGCAACAGCGCTTCAACATGCTGCTGCTGGGCGCCTTCGCGGGGCTCGCTTTGTTGCTCGCCGCAGTGGGCATCTACAGTGTGCTCTCCTACAGCGTCAAACGCAGTGTGCGAGAAATTGGAATCCGCCTGGCTCTCGGCGCGCCTGTGGCCGAAGTGCTGCGCATGGTGGTGTTCGAGGCCATGAAACCAACTTTACTTGGCGTCGCAATTGGAACGGCTGGAGCCCTCGCGCTGGGACGCGTTTTGTCGAACCTCATCTACGGCGTGCGGCCGACAGATCCTATTACTTTCCTTTCGGTCGCGACTCTTCTGGCCGCGGTCGCGTTCGTCGCCAGCATTGTGCCAGCCTATCGCGCGACGAAAGTCGATCCCATGGTGGCTCTGCGCTACGAATAGAAATCCGATTTATGAATCGAGAGGGAAATGATCCAACTGAAAAATATCGACCGCAGCTACAAAACCGGCGCTGGACGAACCTGGGTGCTCCGCCGCGTCAACCTCGACATTCGCGAAGGCGAATTCATCACCGTCATGGGACCTTCCGGAGCGGGGAAATCCTCGCTGCTCAACGTGCTCGCCCTTCTCGACGACCAGTGGGAAGGCGAGTACTGGTTTCGTGAGCAAGCCGTTCACGATCTCAAACGCAAGCAGCGCAGCGAACTGGCCAAGAAGAATGTCGGCGTGGTCTTCCAGAGCTACCACCTGCTCGACGACCTCACCGTTCAGGAAAACATCGATTTGCCGCTTTCCTACAAAGACATTCCTCGCGGTCAACGGCAAAGCCTGGTGGCCGACACCCTTGATCGCTTCCAGATTGTCGCGAAGAAAGATCTGTATCCCAATCAGCTCTCCGGGGGACAACAGCAGCTCGTGGGCATCGCGCGGGCCGTCATCCACAGGCCTGCGCTGCTACTCGCCGATGAGCCCACCGGCAACTTGCACTCCGGCCAGGCCAGGGAAATCATGGAACTCTTCCGCGGCCTGAACCAGCAAGGAACCACCATCGTGCAGGTCACCCACTCCGAGGCGAACGCTGCCTTCGGGAGCCGCACCATTCAACTGCGTGACGGCTGGCTCGTAGGAGACACCGCCAACCCCACTCTTAACCAATCCGCGGAGGTCAGTGCATCGTGAATGTTTTGGGTCCTACTTTCTTGAAACGGTCGATTTTCTTGAGATCAATCGTGATCATTTGTGTTTACGCCACGCTAGCTTCGATCATGCAGGCGCAGGCAGCTACCCCGCCGGCGCCCGCTGCGCCGCAGTCCAGCGTTTCTGTTCGCTTTGATATGCCGAAGTCGCACAACCCGATCAATGCCTATGCGCCGGAGTACGTTCCTGAACCCGTGCTCGCGAACTCGCCACGTCTGGATCGTCTCATTCGTGACGGCAAGCTCTACCTCGCGTTGAAAGACTGCATTAATCTCGCTCTTGAGAACAATCTGGATTTGGCAATCGCCCGCTATAATCTGCCGATCGCGAACACCGATATTCTCCGCACGCAAGCAGGCGGATTTTTTCGCGGCGTCAATACCGGAGTGGTTCAGGGAACTCCCGGCGGCGGTGTCGGAGGCTTCGGCACAGGCGCCCCCGGTGCGGGCGCCGGAGGCACCACCAGCGGCGCGGGTGGCGCCGGAGCCGGCGCGTCCGGGTTGGTGCAGTCCACGCTGGGAGCCGGAACCGCCGTATCTTCTTACGACCCCAACATCAACGCAAATATCGGCGACGAGCATCAGACTTCACCCGTGGTCAACCAGGCGATCTACGGAGTTCCGTCCTTACAACTGAACACCGGGCAATTCAACATCAACTACTCGCAGGCGTTTACCACCGGAACCAGCATCAACTTCTCGTTCAACAACGCGCGTCAGACCACCAACAGCCCGGATTTCACCCTCTCTCCCACGCTTACCTCAGCGTATCGTTTCACGATTCAGCAGGAACTGCTCGCCGGCTTCGGGTTCGGGCCGAACTTGCGCTATTTGCGGATCGCAAAAAATAACAAAAAGATTTCCGACATCGCTTTTAAAGACCAGGTAATCGCCACCGTCACCCAGATTGAAAACATGTACTGGGACCTGGTGAGCGCCTACGAACAGACGAACGTGAATGAGCAATCTTCCGCTTTTGCCCAGCAAACTCTTGACAATGCGCGGAAACAGCTGCAGCTGCAAAGCATCCCAGAGATGGATGTGCTGCGTGCCGAGGCGGAAGTTTCCAGGCGTGACCAGGATTTGACCGTCGCCCGTACCAGTCTCGAACTCCAGGAAACTCTGATGAAGAATGCCATCACCAAAAGTCTGGACGATCCGGTGCTGGAGGCGATGCCGGTTGTACCGACAGACCGGATGGAAGCCGTGCAGCCTCAAACCAGCCCGCCCATTCAGGATTTGATTTCTGAAGCCCTGCACGACCGCACCGAACTGGCCGAGTCCGACGTCGATCTGGTGAACCGCCAGATCAGCCGTAGCGCGGCGCGCAACGCCTTGCTGCCAACGCTATCGCTCGTGGGTTTCTATTCAGGATCTGGGCTCGCGGGACCGCTGAATCCCGGTTGCAAAGGTTGCTCCGCCAATGTTCCAGTCGACTTCGGAGGAGCCCTCACCAACACTTTCAACAATTCCTCCCCTGACTACTACGTGGGACTGAACCTGAATATTCCCCTCCGCAATCGAGTCGCAAAAGCCGATCAGTACCGCTCCGAACTCGAATACCGCCAGGCAGAATTGCGCCTCGAGCAACTGAAGAAGCAAGTCCGCATCGAAGTCCGCAACGCGCTATATGCTGTCGAACAGACCGGTGCTCGGGTTCAGGCTGCCCGCAAAGCCCGCGACCTCGCGCAGCGTACCTTCGACATCACTAAAAAAGAACAGGATCTCGGCGCGGGATCAAGCTATCAAACTCTATCTGCCCAGCGTGATCTCGCGCTGGCGGAACTCGATCTGGTAACCGCGATGACCATCTTCGAAAAAGCCAAAGTCGAACTTGACCGGGCAACTGGCGCAACTTTGGAACATAATGGCATCCAACTCGAAAATGCGGTGACCGGCACCGTGAGTGATAACATCAGCGCCACGACCGGCGCAGCGAAGCCGTAACTCGCCATGCAAACTTCCGCCAAACCAGGAGAACTCTCCGATGTGAGCCCGGCCTCTGTCAGCCCCGCGGCTGGGAACTCAGCCAGGCCCAGCTTCGAGCGGCCCCGCGTCCTCGCGGCCGACGACCAGCAGCATGTTCTCGAAGCTCTCGAACTCCTCTTGCGTCCTCAGGGATACGAAGTGGAAACCGCGAGATCCCCCGCGCTGGTTCGCGATGCTCTGGCCACAGGCTTCTATGATGCTTTGCTCATCGACTTGAACTACACCCGCGACACCACTTCCGGACAGGAAGGCCTCGACCTGCTTTCGGAAATTGTGAGTCTCGACAACACGATTCCCGTCATCGTGATGACCGCCTGGGCCAACATTGAATTAGCGGTCGAAGCCATGCGCCGCGGCGCTCGCGACTTCATCCAGAAACCCTGGGAGAATGCGCGCCTGCTCACCATCGTTCGCGCACAGGTTGAGCTTCGCCGCGCCCTGCAGCGAGCTGAACGCCTGGCCGCTCAGAATCGCCTTCTGCAAGCCGAGGGACGTCCCGAGTTCATCGCCACCGCTCCGCTCATGCAGCCCGTCATCGAGGCCATCTCCCGCGTCGGACCATCGGACGCAAACGTCCTCATCACGGGCGAGCATGGCACCGGAAAGGAAGTTGTTGCGAGAACTCTGCATGCCGTCTCTGCCCGCGCCTCGCGTCTTATGGTCTCGGTAAACACCGGCGCCGTTCCCGAGGCCTTATTTGAAAGTGAACTCTTCGGCCACGTAAAAGGCGCGTTTACTGACGCCCGCTTCGACCGCATCGGCCGCTTCGAACTCGCCGATGGCGGCACCATTTTCCTCGACGAAATCGGCAACGTTCCTCTGCGCCAGCAAGCCAAGCTGCTGCGTGTGCTGGAAGCCGGCGAACTCGAACGCGTCGGCTCCTCCCGAGCTCTACGTGTCGACGTGCGCGTCGTCTCCGCCACCAATGCCGATCTCCGCGCCGCCTGCGCTTCCGGCCAGTTTCGCGAGGACCTGCTCTTCCGCCTGAACACCGTCGAGATTCACGTGCCCGCATTGCGCGAACGCCGCGAGGACATTCCCGCCCTCGCCGGACACTTTCTTACGCGCTATGCCTCGCGTTACCGCCGTCCCATAAAAGGCTTCGAGGTTTCTGCGCTGCAACTGCTCATGCAATACGCCTGGCCAGGCAACGTGCGCGAGCTGGAGCACACTCTCGAGCGCGCTGTCTTGATGTGTCGTGGCAGCGAAATCCAGCGTGCCGACCTGGGCCTCGACATGCTCCGCCCCCAAAGCCAGAATCTCGAGGAGCTCAGCCTCGAAGCCGTAGAAGCCATTCTCATCCGCAAGGCATTGCAGCGTTCCCAGGGAAACGTGAGCCAGGCCGCCGAAACCCTCGGCCTCAGCCGCGGAGCCCTCTACCGGCGAATGGAAAAGTATGGCCTCTAGCCCGCATGGGACCTTCCATCCCGGCGGGCGCAAGCCTCCACCAAAGCGCGTTCGCCTCCTCTATGAGAGGCGCGTCAGTCTGTTCGCACTCCTCGTCGCCCTTCCCGGCCTGCTCACCGCCGGCATTTTTATCTGGCTCCAATCCTGGACGCTCGAATCCAAACTCGCCCTAACGTTTGCTGAATTATTCGTGTGGTGGTTGTTGGCCATGGCGCTGCAGGAACAAACCACGCGCCCCTTGCAGACTCTGGCCAATGTGATCTCCGCCCTACGCGAAGAAGACTACTCATTCCGCGCCCGCGGAGCCGCCACCGATGACGCCCTCGGCGAGCTTTCCATCGAAGTGAACGCCCTGGCCGATCTGCTCTCCGATCAGCGGATTCGCGCCATTGAAGCCACCGCGCTCTTGCGCCGCGTGGTCGAAGAAATTGAAGTCCCTCTGTTCACCTTTGACCCTGACCAGGTTCTGCGCCTGGTCAACTCCGCCGGAGAACGCCTGCTGCAACAGCCTGCCGTGAGACTTCTCGGCCGCACCGCAAAAGAAATCGGATTGGCCGCCTGCATGAGCGCGGAAAGTGAAACCGTGGTCCCTTTGCACTTCCAGGGCCCGAACGCGCGTTGGCAAGTGCGGCGCAGTTCCTTTCGCCAGAAAGGCGTGCCCCACACTCTCATCGTTTTGTCCGATGTGAGCCGCGCCCTTCGCGAAGAAGAACGCGGCGCATGGCAGCGCCTGATTCGCGTGCTGGGCCACGAACTGAACAACTCGCTCACTCCCATCAAATCCATTGCCGGCACTCTGCGAGCCCAAATTTCAAATAAGGCGCTGGACTCTGATCAGCGCGAGGATTTCGAACGCGGCCTTTCCATCATCGAATCCCGTGCTCACTCCCTCAATCGTTTCCTGCAAGCCTACCGCCAACTCGCCCAGATGCCGCCGCCCATCGCCCGTAAGACCGACCTCGCTCCCATGGTTCAACGTGTCGCTGCCCTCGAGGCCGCTTTGCCAGTTCACGTGCTTCCCAGTCCGCCGGTGGACTTGATGGTGGATCCCGATCTGCTTGAGCAAATGTTGATCAACCTCATGCGCAACGCCGTCGAGGCGGCGACGGAACCCCAGCACCCCGCTCCCGCTCCCAACGGAGCAGCAATCGCCTCACCAGACCGCAAACCTTTGGTAGTTGTGCGCTGGGAATTAACCGAAAAAGATCTCGTCCTCACCATCGAAGACAACGGACCGGGACTGGGCAATCCCTCAAACGTGTTCGTCCCCTTCTACACCACCAAACCTTCGGGCAGCGGAATCGGATTGGTGCTTTCCCGGCAAATCGCCGAAGCCCACGGTGGTTCCATCGAACTCGTAAACCGCACCGACCAGAACGGCTGCCAGGCCCGAGTCATGCTTCCTCGCTCCCAGCCGCCCGCCCCACCGTAATGCCCGCTACATAATGACGAACCCGCAGCATCCACGCATCACTGCGGATCAAAACTATACTTCACGACTTCCAGCGTTTCCTTAGACGCCGGCTGATATTTCCACAACCTGACCGCACGCGCCAGGGCCTCCGCCAGCACCGGATGGCCGCCAAGCACTCTCACTTCTTTCACCGTTCCATCCGGCCTCACCCGCGCCTCTACCTGCGCCATTCCCTTCAGGTTCATCCGCGCCGCGATTTCCGGGTACTCTGGGATAACGTTGCGCTCCACCTGCCGTGTTCCGCTACCCGGCGAATTCGCTGCCGTAGCGTGCGCGGCCTCAAACCCAGACTTGGCCAGCGCCAGAATTTTCGCGCTGAAGTGAATCTCCGAATGGTCCAGCGCGTCGGCATTCACTTCAAAACGCACATTTCCATGTTCCATCACCAGATTGATCATGCCGCCTTCCCGCAGGAACGATTCGTCCTCCCCCACCGAAAGCACCCCCACCCGCGCCATCCCCTCGATCGCCGCCTGCCCACGCCTCCTCTGCGCCGCGCGAAAGAAAATCATATGACATAACTTCATCTCCGCATCCGAGCTTACCGCCCTCACCACTAACATATGAGTGCCAGCAAGTTTGCCGGCCACCGTAGCCCGCAACACGTTGACGAACTCTTCATCGCCGCCGCTCACTCCAATCACCAGCGCGGAAGCGCCGTCCGGCAATGCGAAGCGCGGCCACTCTCCCAGCTTTGCGAAGTTAAGCAGGTAGGCCGCTTTCACTTGGCTCTCCGTCGCACTTTGTTGCCCCACCGCCACTGCGTGAAATGCCAGAAGGCTCAGCGCCACCATAGCAACACGAATCCCCAGAGTAGCCTCGCGTGCCACCTCCCGGATGAATCCTTCGTTTTTGCCCGAGAAATTCATCCTGCCCTTTAGAACCTGCCTGTGAGTTTGATCCGGAAGTTTCTTCCGTTCTGTTGAATGGCGTCTTCTGGGTCCTCGGGACGGCCCGGGTCGAAATACTTTTTGTTGAAAACGTTGTACGCGCTGCCGGAGAGGTCCAGGTGCTTGCCCAGCGCGTGTCCCAGCAAGGTGAAATTGAGCACGGAGAATCCGTTCACCGTGTTGCCGGCCAAAGTCTGGACCGCGCTGGTGTACTGCGCGTCGACGCTTGCGAACAGCCGCTGCCGCAGTACAGGAATGCTGACGTCGAGCTTTCCCAGGTGCCGCGGAGAGTTACTAAGAAGCTCTTGGGTGTCGGGCTCCTCCGCGTCGACAAAACTATAGCTGGCCCGGCCTTTGAGACCGCTCGGCAGCTGGCCGTCCAACTCGATCTCCGCCCCGGCGGCAACCGCTTGACCGGCGTTTTGATACTGAATTTGGCCGTCGCTCAAGGTCAACGGAGAGATCAGGTCGCTGATCGAGTTGCGGAAAACGCTGCCCGACAGCGTGAAGTGTTGCCCCAGCCCTTGCTCGACCACTCCTTCGATGCTGCGGATTTTCTCCGGCCCCAGGTGCAGGTTGTCGTCGTAAAAAGACCCGAAGTCCGGCGCGATCTCGTAAGGTTCGGGCGCCTGGAAGGCTGTGCCGTAAAGCAGCTTGAGAGTGGTGGGGCGGAACAGATGATAGATCAGCCCTAATCGCGGATTCGTGGTCCCGCCAAAATTAGAGTAATGATCGTAGCGAACTCCGGCACTCAAGGTCAGATCGTGCCTGATGGCGAACTCGTCCTGCCCATAGAAGGCCCAGATCAATGAGTTTGCGGGGTCCGACGTAAAGACGTTGTCGATGTAATTCCCCTGGTCCTGTCGCAGGTTGTTTGTGATCTCCGTGCCCACCGCGATTTTGTGTTTATCGAGCAGGGTTCCGCTCAATCTCGCCTCGCCATCCCACCAGTTCCCGCGAAGCGAAAATGTGTCCACCGTGGTGGGGTCATCGGCTATTCCGGTGGGGAACACAACCGGCCCTTGCAGGCGGTCCTGGTCATAGGAAGTCCGCGCTGTCAGTTCCCACTTCTCGGTGATGGAATGCCGGTAACTCAGATCGAGGTATTGATGGTAGTCGAGGTTCCGAGTGCCAGGATCATTGAACACGGCGCCGAAATATCCCGTTGGCACGCCCCGGTCGCGCGCGCTGAACAATCCCTGCAGCGTGAATCCGGCAAAACTGATCGTGGCCAGAATGTGCTGAAAGCTTTCGTAATCCGTGTTTCGCGTAACCCCGTAATTCGTGGCTGCACTGTCGAACTGAGGAAAATACAGAGTCTGTCCCGCGCTGTTGTAGAACGTGCCGGAGAGCAGCATGTCGACGCCTTTATATTCTCCGCCATAACTGGCCCGTCCCTGGTAAGTGCCATAGCTGGCGGGCGCAAACGACACTTCCGCGCCTTTCAGTCGCGGCGCCTTGATGGTAACCACGTTGATCACGGCAAGAAACGCCTGCGCGCCGTAGAGCGAAGAACTGGGCCCGCGGATAATTTCCACCCGCTCGATCAGATCCACATCCACCAGAAACTCGGGACCGATCATGGCCAGGCCGAGAACGTTGTCGTTGATGCGGTGGCCGTCGATCAACACCAGAACGCGGTTATTCCAGTCTCCCAGGCGTCCGAACCCGCGCACCCCAACGAAGGTGTAATCGCGATCGTAGGTAATGTAAAAGCCGCGTGCACTCTCCAGAATTTCGGCGAGGGTGCGGTAGCCATATTTCTGGATCTCGTCGGCCGTAATCACCGTCACCGAAGCGGGGGCATCGCTGGTGCTCTGCAATCGTTTCGAGGCGCCGTAGACCTGAATGTTTCCCAGTTCTTCCAGGCTGGCATTCCCGAGGTCCTTCGTTCCGGTTTGTTCCTGGGCGCCGTCTTTGGGCTCCTCCTGAGCGCCTGCGGGAGGAGCGGATAGTTGTGCAAATAGAAGAAAACACGGCAGGATTAACCCGGTACATGCCGGGACACGCCGCCTCAGCGCAGCCCCATCTTCAGCTCCAGCCCCAGAATGACCAGCCAAAAACCTACTCCAGACCGTCCAGCCACTCATGGAGCCTCCCGAGACCGTCCCCTGCACAGGCCTCGGTCCCCAGCCGGGCGCGCACGCCCTCTACGGTCACCTTCGGCAACTCACAGTTCTTCTTCAGTAGCAGCAGGTTACGTTTGGGTTAAAACAGGTTGGGTCTAACCAAGTCCCTAAAGCTTGTCATCCTGTCTCTAACGACGCTGCACCCTGTCAAGGGTCTTGTGGCGACACTTCGGCTCCGACGCCGGAGGCAGCGCCATTTCGCTCTCGTAGAAAGTCTTTGACTCCCAGACCAAGGT
>JBAUAN010000035.1:0-2886 GCA_049675725.1 Candidatus Sulfotelmatobacter sp.
CATTTTGCGAAGGTGGGTCATAGGTGATCTCCTTATGACCCCACCTTATCTCCTCACCGGCACACTGCCGACACCGAGCACGCGAAAGCGTCTGCCGCTAAGGCTTCGTTCAAACGGGCTTGTGGGAGGTGTCGTATGAGCCTGTCCAACAACTGGTGACTGGCCGCGGTTTCGATTTAGGCTGGTCTCGACTCTCACATTTTCAACGCGGGGTGGTTTTTCGTAATCCAGTCTTCGACTTCAACGTAAAACTGTTTTGCTTGGACGACGATCTCTTTTGCTTCTGTGTCGGTCGCAACATTGGAGAAAGTGTAGTCGATAGTATTTCGCTTCCGTCGACACGTCTCAAAATAGTCGGCGTACTTGTGCGCGGCTTTACCCAATACCAGTTTCGTGCTCTCCAAAGACACCCGGTGGTGTCCGACTTTGCTCACGATCCGATACCCCGCACAGGCTATGGCCATATTCGCCGCCTGGAGCGCAGCGTTGTATGCAGTGGCGAATCTCCGATCTGCTGAAAGGCCAGTAAGACTCGCGTCCGCTAGGTCGCGGGCGATCAGGGCCCGCATATTGTCTAATTCCTTCTTGGAGGTTTTGTGTTTCTGGGCTTCCTTATTTGCCAATAAGCTCGTCCAAGTCACTCTGGCCTCCTTTCACAAACTGTTTCCGTCCTCGTAAAACGGCGGCAAGGAAATGGTCGCCCGACTTGATTTTCTCCCGAAACTCCTCTGGGGAATAGGCCGTGACGTTGACCTCTCTGCCCAGCCGCACCTCCGCCTTGCGGAGCGCCGGAGACAAGTCAGCAAGACCTGCTCTCCCAAACACCATCACATCCACATCACTCATCGCATGTTCCCGGCTTCGTGCCACGGAACCATAGATAAAAGCACTCTGAATCTTGTCCCCAAACGGCTTTAGTATCTGCTCCAAGATCGGAGCCAGCCCTGCCGTTTTTTCGAACAACTGCTGCAGGTCTCGGAACACTGGGGACTGGGTCTCCGCCTTGAAATAAGCCCTTGTGCCTTCCCGACGATGCACCAATATTCCGCTTGCCACCAGAGATGATAACTCCCGCTGAAGGCTCGACGGGCTCGTGCCCAAACGGTCGGCGAGTTCCGAAAGATACCACCACTTATCTGGCTGGCCGAGCGTAGCCGCGAGCACGCCTTGCCGCACCTGTGGGAACAACGCAGTCAGCACGGAAGAGTTACGCATAATGCGTATATTGTTACGCATATTGCGTAAACATGTCAACTGCTAAGGAATCAGGGTCGGTTGCGTGCGTTGAGGGGGTGGTATATACAGACGGCAAAATGGACCCTCACCTCACCACCTCTTCCCATTTGCGGGCTGTTTGCTTACCGACATAACGAATTTCTTCCTTTCTTCCGCTATTACGTGAACACGTTTGAGCAACCCCTTCATTTCTGACCACCAGGGGACCTCGGTCCGGAGCTAGGCTTTTCGCTTCTGGGTGCTTCTGATACTGAATCACGAAATGTGCGAATTGGATGGAAAAACAACGGTGTGACCGCATATTCCCACTAGCCGTTGATGAGGACTAAAACTTTCACGCGTTTTTCCCGTGGTAAGATTTTGTTCTCGGAAGAACTCCATGTCGAAGCTCTCCGGAACTCGTCACGGCGACGCAGCCAACGATTTGCTGGCCTTTTATAGGGAGAAGATGCACGAGTTGGAGGAGTCGGGCCAGTACTTCATGGCTGCGATCGCTCTCGGTTTCGCGCTCGAAACTGCAATCTTGACTTACCTTCTCGTTGAGTTCGCGGAAGACAACGGGGGAGAACTCAAGATCCCCGACTCGGTTAACCTGTCGAAGCTGATTGAGGCTGCGAACGAAATAGACGTGTTGAATGCTCCGATTAACGTGCCGTCCCACATCAATGATGAAGGTGACGACGCTCCGCCGATCTCTATGTCGAGGTATACCGACGGTACTGCTGGACAGTGCATTCTCTCGCCGACCTGAAACTGGCGCCCTTCCACTTGCTCGCCAGCGAGGGCGCCGTGCACACGGCGAAAGATCATCTGTGGCACATGGAGGCCCTTGCTCGAATCTGTCAGGCCGATCCTGAGCTACTGCTCGCGACACCATTTCAAGTCGTGGATCTTACCGACAGAGCCGACCAGGAGAAAGGAATCAAATGGTGGGAGGAGCTGACGGCAAGGGGCGGTGAAGGCATGGTTGTTAAGCCGTTGGAGTTTGTGGCTAAGGGTCGGAAGGGATTGGTACAACCTGCCGTGAAGGTCCGTGGAGGAGAATACTTGCGGATCATCTATGGCCCGGAATACACGCTTCCCGAGAATTTGCTGCGGCTAAAGAGCAGAGGTCTGGGCGCAAAGCGGTCGCTCGCGCTTCGGGAGTTTGCTTTGGGATTGGAGGCGCTGGAGCGTTTCGTTCACCAGGAACCACTGCGCCGAGTTCATGAGTGTGTTTTCGGAGTGCTTGCGCTAGAAAGCGAACCTGTAGATCCGCGACTGTAGATTCTAGGCAGAATGCACGGCATGTTGTTTGCTTTCGTAAGGTAATTTATTTGCCCGCTCGGGGCTAACCGCCTACCTCGACTGGCAGGCCCGCTTCATCAAAATCCTTGCATTCAAAACCGCCAACGTTGACGGGATATCCGAGTTGATTTGAAATGATCCGGGTCCGGCCGATCGTCTGATCGTCGCACTCATGTGTATGGCCATACACCCAGAGGGCCGGCTGGTGGGTCTCAATGATCTCCACCATGTCCAGAGAATTGAACGCCGGCGTGAGAGAGCCTCCCTTGTATTTGGAATTGGGATTGATGAGCGGTGCATTGTGGCTAATAACCACGCGTGGACCACTCAGATTCTTGCCAAACCAGTTCAGCAACTTCGACG
>JBAUAN010000036.1:0-5255 GCA_049675725.1 Candidatus Sulfotelmatobacter sp.
TGATGTTCAGTTCCTTGGTGCCCGCAGTCTTGATCTGTTCCGCCAGTCCTTCGAGCGAAACGCGCGAACTCTTGGCCAGCATCGCCTCGCGCGCTTTCTGCTCGCGATATTCCGAGATGCCGCGCGCCTTATCGCGGTCCGCAACCACCACGAACTGGTCGCCGGCCTGCGGCAAACCTTCCATGCCCAGAATTTCCACCGGCGTCGAGGGCGGAGCTTCCTGCAGCGCGGCCCCGCGATCGTCAAACATGGCGCGAACCTTCCCGTAAACGTTGCCCACCACAAAATTATCGCTGGCCTTCAGCGTGCCGTTCTGCACCAGCACCGTGGCCACAGGTCCGCGGCCGCGATCGAGCTTGGCTTCCAGCACAACGCCCGTCGCGGCGCGCTCGGGCGTAGCTTTCAACTCGGCCAGGTCGGCGACCAGGCAAATCATTTCCATCAGCAGGTTCAGGTTGGTTTTCTTTTTCGCCGAAACATCCACGAACACGGTCTTGCCGCCCCAGTCTTCCGGCATCAGCCCGCGATCGGCAAGTTGCTTCTTCACGCGATCCGGCAGGGCTTCGGGCTTATCGATCTTATTCACCGCAACGATAATCGGAACTTCCGCGGCGTGCGCGTGATCAATCGCTTCCAGCGTCTGCGGCATCACGCCGTCGTCAGCCGCAACCACCAGCACCACAATGTCAGTCGCTTTGGCGCCACGCGCACGCATGCGAGTAAACGCTTCGTGGCCCGGCGTGTCGAGGAACACAATCTCGCGCCCAAGCGCGGGCGACGCCGTATCGACAATGCGAACCTTGTACGCGCCAATATGCTGCGTGATGCCGCCCGCCTCGCCACCAGCCACGTTGGAGATGCGAATCGCATCCAGCAGCGTGGTCTTGCCGTGATCCACATGGCCCATGATCGTGACCACGGGCGGCCGCGGCACCACTTCCACGCTGGTATCTTCGGTGGCAGCCGCATCTATTTCTTTTGCGGCCTGTTCTTCAAACGTAATCACGTTGGTCTCAGCGCCGAAGAAGCGCGCCATTTCGCTGGCCAGTTCCGCATCGAGCGTCTGGTTCACGGTCGCGAAAACCCCGCGCCCCAGCAACCGCGAGATCACATCCTTCACGCGAATGTCCAGCTTCTCCGCCAGATCTTTCACGCTGATGCCTTCCGTGATGGTGATGCTCCGCGTGATCGGCAACGGCTCGTTCGACACCACCATGCGCGATGGCGGGACGTAGCCCTTCATCGGGCCTTCTTTCACGCCACGCGGAACATAGCGCTGGCCCGGCCGGCGCGACGGCGCTCCCGGACGGCTGCCCGGACGCACCGGTCCCGGCGGTGGAAGCCCCGGACCTACTCCCAGCGGACGCGTGCCTGTCGGCGACTGCCGCGTGGGGTGCATCGGACGCCGCTCTCCCGGCCTCGCAGCCGGACGCGGAGGACCACCACCAGGCACTTGCGGGCGTGGCCGCTGAAAAATCGGTTGTCCCGGCACCGGACGGCCCGGAGCCGGACGCAATGTTCCCGCAGCCGGAGCCCCAGCCTGCGCCGTGGGCGCAACGGGCCGAGGAGGCGGAGCTTTATAAACCGGCCGCGGCCCAGTCTGCGGCACAATCATGCGCGGCAACGGAGTCTGCGGCGCAACCGGCGCGGACGCTGACGGTCGTTGCGCAGCTACTGGCGCTTGCCCTGAAACATGAGATGAAACTTGAGACGGAACTTGCGATGAAACCCCCGACACAGAAACCGGAGGCGCGGCTGGCGCAGACGGCCCCACAGGCCGCATTGGCGGAGTCGCAACCACCGGAGGCGCAGCCACCGGCCGCTCGACTGGCGCGGGAGTCACCATCCGAGGCGCAGCAACCGGCGATAACGCCGGCGGCGCAACGACTGTGCTCGCAGTTGGAGCCGGCGTAGCAGGCGCCTTGGCCGCCGGAGGCGGCGCAACCGCGGGCTTGCTTACAACAGCCGGAGGCGCGGCAATCGACGCCGGCGGATGCGCCAAAGGCGGCACCACGCGCGCCGCCGGCGCGGACGCAGCCTCTTTCCGCTGCGTTATCGCCTTCAGCACATCTCCCGGCCGGGTGATGTGCGACAGGTCAATCTTGGTTTTGATTTCGTCTTCGCCGCGCAGAGTGCGGGCGGATCGCGCTGAAGGCGTCGCTTCGGCGGACGCACGGAAGTGCACCCGCACTTTTTCTGCTTCGAAGTCCTCCAGCGAACTGGAATGGGTCTTCTTCTCGGTCACCCCGACTGCCTGCAGGACATCGAGAATAGCCTTACTTTTAACTTCCAGCTCCCTGGCGAGATCGTTGATTCGAACCTTGCTCATCCGGCCTTTCTTGCTTCCGCGTGTGCTCAGGTCTTCATCTGAGCCTCACTCGGTTCAGCTTGGTGGGCAGGCGGAAATGTCTTCGCGCTTGCCATCACTACTCTTTAACTTCCAGATCTTTCACTTTCGCATCTTCACTTTCCGACGATGCACTTGCTTCTGCGTCCTCGCCGTGCGTTCCTTCGGAGGACGCTTCGGAAGACGATTCAGATGCCGCCGATTCCAGCGGAGCTTCTTCCGCGCCGTTCGATTCGCCGTTCGATTCAACATCAGTTCCGGCGAGCGCATCAGCCTCCACGGAACCCTCCGCCGCCGCTTCCAGCGACACCGCCTCGCCCTCCACACCCTCCGCGGAAACTTCCCCTTCGGCAACCACGCCTTCACCCGCTTCCAGGCTGGCGAAATAATTATTCACCGCGAGGCTGATTTTTTCCACTGTCTTCGGCCCGATGCCCTCGATCGCTTCCAGTTGCTCCGGCGTCATATCCGCCAGCGCTTCCACGGTCGTCACTCCCGCAGCGCCGAGCTTCTCAATGAGTCCTTCGCCCAGGCCAGGCACGCTCTCGAGCGGTGTGGTCGCCGGAGGCGCCATTGCCGCCATCTGCTGTTCCACTTCCTGCCGCTTTTCTTCTTCGCTCTTGATGTCGATCTTCCACCCGAGCAACTTCGCCGCCAGCCGCACGTTCTGGCCCTTCTTACCGATGGCAAGCGAAAGCTGGCTGTCATCCACGACAACCTCAAGATGTTTATCCGCACTGTCGACCACGGTCACGCGGCTCACCTTCGCCGGCTGCAACGCCTTTTCGGCAAAAGTAACCGCATCTTCGTGATACTCGATGATGTCGATCTTCTCTCCGCGCAGCTCGCGGATAATCGACTGCACCCGCATCCCCTTCATGCCCACGCAGGCGCCCACCGCGTCCACGTCTTTGTCCTTCGACATGACCGCGATCTTCGTGCGCTCCCCGGCCTCGCGCGCAATCGCGCGAATCACCACGGTCCCGTCGTAAATTTCCGGCACTTCCGTCTGGAACAAATGCTGCACCAGTTCCGGCGCCGCGCGTGACACCACCACTCCCGGCCCCTTGGAAGCTCTCTCCACCCGCGCAATCACTACCCGCACGCGCTCGCTGATCGCGAACGACTCCAGCCGCGACTGTTCCTTGCGCGGCATGCGAGCCTCGGCCTTCCCAATATCGAAAATCACATCCGGACCTTCCACGCGCTTCACCGTCGCGTTCACGATCTCGCCCACGCGCCCGATGTATTCGTTGTAAACCGTGTCCCGTTCCGCTTCCCGCACCTTCTGGAAAATCACCTGCTTCGCCAGCTGCGCCGCAATGCGTCCCAGAATTCCCTCGGTCACTTTCGGAATCTGCAACTCCCCGCCGATCTCCAGCTTCGGGTCGACCTTGCGCGCGTCTTCCAGCGTCACCTGCAGATTCGGATCTTCCACCTGCTCCGGAAGCTCCACCACGGTCTTCACCGCGAACGCATTGATCTTGCCGGTTTCCTTGTCCAGTTTCGCCCGCAGGTTTTCCTGCGACTTGTAGTACTTGCGCGTCGCCATAACAATGGCGTCTTCCACCGCGCTGACCACAATCTGCGGATCAATCCCTTTTTCCCGGCTCAGTGCATCAATCGTGTTGTAAAGCTCGCTTGCCATAAAAATCGGTTCTCACTTGCCAGTCGTCGGACTTCTCTCGGACTTCGGACCTCGCCACCCCCACACCGCTGTCATCCTGAGCGAAGCGAAGGACCCCCTGCCCGCCTGCACCACCCCAAGCTCCGCAAGGCGTTTCCACATCTACATCTGCATTCGCCTCACGCCAGCCGCCCTTCAAATCTCCGGCACCAAATTCGCCGACTCCACATTCGCGAACTCAATTTCAATCTTCTGCTCCGGTGCCGCGGCCACCGCCGCGCCCATCTTCTTGCGCGACTTTTTGCTGGCCACGCTCAAGTCCAACGTCAGCCGGCCATCGCGAAACCTTTCCAGCCGCCCGTCAAAATAGCGGTTATTGTTTATCGGCTGCCGCGTCATCAACTTCATGCGGCTGCCGATAAAGCGCTCAAAGTCCGCCGCCCGCGTCAACTTTCGGTCCAGCCCCGGGGACGACACCTCCAGCGTGTACGAACCATCCGGCGCGGCATCTTCCACATCGAGCACGGTGCCAAGCTCGCGGCTGAAGTTCGCACAGTCTTCGTGCGTCACCCCGGCCAGCACACCCGCACCCGCCGCAGGCTTGTCCAGATACACCCGCAGCATGCGGCTCTTGCCCCCGCCGCGGAATTCCACATCGACCACTTCGAGTCCGCTGGAGGAGGCTACCCGCTCCGCGATTTCCCGCACGCGATCAACGTCAAGCGCCATGAATGCAATAACTTACCGCTAAACTCCAAAATACAATCCCGCCGAAACTAAAAAGTGGGCTTGCGCCCACTGGTGTGCCTCGCCAACTACTGGTATTACACAACAGTTCTCAATTCCCTAATATACGCCCGCAGTCCTCAAAAGACAAACCCACCCAGCTGTACAAGCCTCAATGCGAGCCGGTCAAAAGACGGGCTATCGCTTCGATTTCAAAGAGTGAGCAATTATGAACAGACTCCCGAATCCGGGTTTTGTAATGTGGGTGCCTAATTTCAGTGATCCCGAACAGAGCAAGCGGGATGACGTTCTGAAAGCCAGGGTGGAGGGAAAATATGTTTCACTTAATCTGGTACATCCTCATCGGGCTAATTTCGGGGGTTATCGCGAAATCGGTGATGCACGTTCATATGACGATCTTCTGGACGATCGTTCTCGGCATCATCGGATCGCTCATTGGCGGCGGCGTCAGCCATATGTTTTCGCGCCCGGCAAACGAACGATATCATCCCGCAGGCCTCATTTTTTCCACACTGGGCGCGATCCTGATTCTCT
>JBAUAN010000037.1:0-2341 GCA_049675725.1 Candidatus Sulfotelmatobacter sp.
ATGGTCTCGCAAAAGGCTACTTCGTGAAGCCGACCGTGTTTACTGATGTCACCAACGACATGACCATCGCCCGCGAGGAAATCTTCGGACCGGTCCTTTGCATCATCCCTTACGAAAACGAAGAGGACGCGATACGAATAGCAAACGATACTCCCTATGGATTGTCGGGTTTTGTAACATCGGCAAACCGGGAGCGCGCGGGCCGCGTTGCGAAACGCATTCGATCCGGAAACGTCCATATTAACGGCGCGCGGATCGATTTCGGAGGTTGTTTTGGAGGCTATAAACAGTCAGGGAACGGCAGAGAATGGGGCGAAGCGGGCCTCGAGGAGTTCCTGGAATTAAAGGCGATTTTCGGCTACGCCGAGCAACGTAAGTGAGGCCGGTGTGCCGTCGAGAAGAACTTTTCCGACGCGTGACGAGAATACGACGAGTTCGAACGTAGAAAACAAAAATAACTTGTTTATTTACATAGATTTATCCATTATCTAAGTGGCCCACGGATTGCAACTTTTGGAATCAACCCTTTAAGCCCCCCTGCACGAGAGTCGCAGGGCGACCGCTAGACTTAAGAGTAGAAATCGGAGGATCGAACGGATGAGTGAGTATCAGTACAAAGACCAGAATGCTGGGACAGAATCCAGTGAATCATCGAAGGTATCAGCCGTTCACCTAGCCTCCGGGCTGCCTAATGCTGAGAGCGCACCCCAAACCACCTTGCAGGAGGTGCTAGCGACGGTCTGGGCAGACAGTCTCGGGATTGAGAAGGTCGGTATCGAGGACGACTTCTTTGAACTCGGCGGTGCGTCCGTAGTAGCCACCCAGATTGTCTCTCGGTTGCGTCAGATGTTTCAGATGGATTTGCCTGCGATCCTTTTGTTCGATACCCCCACCGTCGAGAAGCTTGCACGCTACATGATTGAACACGAAGCACAGCTCGGTCTGACCGAAAAGACCGCTGCTCTCCTGAAGCGGATCGAAGGCATGACTGAAGAAGAAGTGGCCCGTAGTTTGGGTGCAAAGTGACAATTGGTGTCATAGGGTCATGAGTAAGGACACGTTCAAAGACCGAGGTTTCTCAGAGCAAAAGCTTGCTTTGCTAGCCAGTCCCTTGGAGAAAGAAGGCCTCCCGCAGGAGCCACGCCTGCCGTCTTGGTCCGCCCTTACACCCATAAGGACGGGCGGATCGAAGCCGCGTCTCTTCTGCATGCACGGAGCCGGCGGAACGGTGATGATGTACCGCGACCCGTCGCGGCACTTGGGCGACGACCAGCCATTTTATGGCCTGCAGTCGCAAGGTCTGGAAGGTAGTTGCCCGCCGCTGACCGTGAGGCGGGGAACTTTGCTCTCACGCATTGGTAAGAGTGGGTCGAACACGGTTGCGCTCATCTTGGGAGGAATATGGCAGGCGAATGACCACGCCTCGTGGTCCTTATCTCCCGAAGCCCTATCTCGGGGTGGTCACGGAAATCCGCCCTGCGAAACAATATCGGATATTCAACAAGCCGGATTTGAAATGGGATAGCCTGTCGGCAAGGACAAGAGGTGATCGTGCTGCCGGTAATCCCGCCAGCATGCTGATCGAGCCATTCGTCGAGCACTTGGTGAGCGCCCTGCGGCAGTCAATTGATGCCGCCATTCAACGCTGTGAAGCTCGTTCGTCGGAATAGACAGTCGTTAATGCACCTGTAGCCATGGAGGAGTTGATTGACAATCGGGAACGGGTGGTCCAAGACCTGGACTTATTTCCACGGAGATTGGCACGAGGGCAACATCGGGATCATGGGCCCGCGCACGCATGCTGCATGGCTTTGCTCAATTGTCTTCGATGGCGCTCGATTTTTTGAAGGGGTAACCCCGGACCTCGACCTGCATTGCGCCCGCGTCAACGACTCTGCGAAGAAGCTCTTCCTCAAGCCGACGGTCTCGACGGAAACCTGGGTCAAGCTGGCGCGGGAGGGCATCAAGAAGTTCGACGGGAATACTGCTCTTTACATTCGCCCGATGTATTGGGCGGAAAAAGAGGGGCCGTGGGTTCAGGCACATGATCCTGAGTCGACGCAGTCGTGTCTTTCGATCTACGAAGCGCCGATGCGCGCGCCCAAGGGCTTCTCGATCACGTTGTCTCCCTATCGCCGGCCGACTCTTGAGACGATGCCGGTCGACGCCAAGGCTGGCTGTCTCTATCCCAACAATTCGCGCTCGCTTTTTGAAGCGCAAGCCCGCGGCTTCGACAATGCCATCGTGTGCGATATGCTGGGCAATGTCGCCGAACTCGCTACTTCGAATATCTTCATGGCGAAGGATGGCGTGGTGTTCACTCCTCTTGCCAATGGAACTT
>JBAUAN010000038.1:0-33464 GCA_049675725.1 Candidatus Sulfotelmatobacter sp.
GACGCGTGCCATGCTCTGGGCGCGCAGTATCGCGGCCGTGCGACCGGAAGCATCGCCGACATGACCGTTTTCAGCTTCCATCCTGTAAAGCACATCACGACTGGGGAAGGTGGAATGGTCACCACCAACAACGCGCAGTTCGCGGAGACTTTGCGGCGCTTTCGCAATCATGGAATTTCGAGCGATGCCCGCCAGCGCCAGAGCGCCGGCCAATGGCACTACGAGATGGTGTTGCTCGGCTTCAATTATCGTCTGCCGGACATTGCGTGCGCGCTCGGCATTGAACAATTGAAGAAGCTAGACGCCAATCTGGCGCGGCGCCGCGAGATTGCTGCGCGCTATACGGCAGCGTTTCGAGAGCTTCCTGGCGTGATTCCTCCAGTCACGCGGCCGGATGTAGATCCCGCCTGGCATCTTTATCCCATTCGTCTCGACCTGGCGAAACTCACGGCGGATCGCGCCCAGGTTTTTCGCGCGCTGCGCGCGGAAAATATTGGCGTCAACGTGCATTACATTCCAGTGCACCGGCACCCGTATTATGTGGAGAAATTCGGCTACCGCGGCGGCGAATACCCCGTGGCGGAGGACGCGTATGAACGTCTGGTCAGCCTGCCCATGTTTCACGCGATGACGGATCAGGATGTGAGCGACGTGATCCGCGCGGTGGGCAAAGTCGTGGGACACTATTGCCGATGAGGAAAAATTTGGGGAACAAGCTAAGAACATGAGCGACCCGAGGAGGTTCGGCTTGAGCGGGAATGAATCGCCTGGAGACGCGGTTGCAACCACATCTGCAGATACGGCGCAGATGGAAGTGTGGAAAGGCGAGTTTGGCCGCGAATATAGCGACCGTAACACGTTTGATGTGGGTGCCGTGGACGAAGTTTACCGGAAAGACTACGGTCTTACCCGAACGGCGATCAACCAGGAATTCCTGGGAGGCATTTCGAAGGAGGCAAGTTTTCTCGAAGTGGGCTGCAACACGGGGAATCAGTTGTTACTCTTGCAGCGAATGGGATATGCGAACCTGTCGGGGTTGGAACTTCAGCCTTACGCGCTGGAGATCGCGCGGTCGCGCACGCGAAATGTTTCGCTCGCACAGGGTTCGGCACTCGCTTTGCCGCACGGAGACGCTTCCTTCGACGTGGTGTTCACCTCCAGGGTATTGATTCACGTCGCGCCTGACGATCTTCCGCGCGTGATGGACGAAATCCATCGCTGCACGCGGAGTTATATCTGGGGACTGGAGTATTACGCTCCAGAGGCAACCGAGGTGAACTATCGCAATCACAGCAAGCTCTTGTGGAAGATGGACTATGCGCAGCGCTACTTGAAGCGATTTGAGGATTTGGAATTAGTCCGCGAACGGCACATTCCCTATCTCGAAGGCTCCAACGTGGATACGGTGTTTCTTCTGAGAAAGAAAAAGCCGACGACGTAGCTCAGTCGCAGCTCTTACGCTCTTAGCTTGAACCGGTCGCTGATGCAGATTCATCGGGCGTCGCTCAGTGGGCTTCATCACTCAACACCATTCACCCAGCGTCATTCGGCGGGAGGTTGATTGAAAGTAGTTGCAATTGTTCAGGCACGGATGGGCAGCACCCGTCTGCCGGGCAAAGTTCTCAAAGATCTTGAGGGTGAGACGATGCTGGCGCGAGTGGTGCAGCGCCTTTCCCGTTCGAAACTCATCGACGAGGTATTGATCGCTACCACAGACCGTGCGGCCGACGATGCGATTGTCGAGGAATGCCGGCGCTGTGCAGTCCAGGTTTTTCGCGGCGACGAAAACGACGTGCTTGACCGCTATTTCCGCGCCGCCCAGCTGGCCAGGGCTGAAGTCGTCGTCCGCATCACTTCCGATTGTCCGCTGATCGACCCCGGGGTTACGGATAAAACCATCGCTGCGTTTCTCAATCCACAAGGGCAGGAAACGCCGGACTACGCTTCTAATTGCATCGTCCGCACCTATCCTCGTGGTCTTGATACCGAAGTGATGACCGCGCAGGCTCTGGAGCGTTGCTGGCGCGCCGCGAATCAGCCTTACGAGCGCACGCATGTCACTCCCTACATTTACGAACACCCGGGCGAGTTCAAGATTCTCTCCGTGACTGGGGAAAAAGATTTCAGCAAGCACCGCTGGACGGTGGACACTCGGGAGGATCTGGAATTTGTCCGTGCCATCTACGCCCGATTGAAAGGGCGAGATGACTTCCTGTGGCCAGATGCTCTCACCGTACTCGATCGCGACGCTACCCTGATGGAGTTGAACCGGTCGATTGTGCAAAAGGCTCTGCACGAAGGCTGATGAATCTGAACTCTTGATGATGATCTCCGGTCCACTACTTTTTCGGGCGGACGCGAACGTCGCCATGGGCACCGGTCATGTGATGCGCTGCCTGGCACTGGCGCAAGCCTGGCAGGATTCGGGCGGACGGGCCATCTTCGCGATGTCAGGCACCACGTCCGCCGTGACCGAAAGATTGCAGTCGGAGTCGTGCGAAGTACGCGCCGTTTCGGCGACGCCGGGATCCCAGGAAGACTCCCGGCAGACGACCGTTCTCGCCCGCGAACTCCACGCCGAGTGGGTCGTAGTGGACGGGTATCAATTCTCTGGAGATTATCAGCGTGCTCTGAAGGCTGCCGGATGCAAAGTCCTTTTCGTCGATGACTACGGACATGCCGGACACTACTCGGCCGATCTGGTGCTGAATCAGAATGTTGGTGCCGACGACGGGCTCTATAAAGATCGCGGATCGTACACGCGGCTCTTACTGGGCACGCGCTATTGCCTGCTGCGCCGCGAATTCAATTCGTGGAGGGCATGGAAGCGAGAGATACCGGCCGTAGGACGCAAAGTGTTGATCGCCATGGGGGGCAGTGATCCCGATAACTTTACACAGGTAGCGATGCGGGCCTTGCGGCTGGTCGACATCCATGGGTTGGACACCCAGGGGTTGGAGACTACGGTCGTGGTTGGCGGCAGCAATCCGCATTGGGCGTCGCTGCAGAAATCAGCTTCCGAATTTGCCGGTTCGCTTCAACTCCGCAGAGATGTGGCTGATATGGCGGAACTCATCGCAGGGGCCGACGTTGCCGTTTCGGCCGCGGGCACCGTCTGTTGGGAGATGTGCTTGCTAGGTCTGCCGGCCCTTCTGATTCACGTCGCCGAGAACCAACGTGCCGTAGCTGAAGGTCTGGACAAGCAAGGTTGCGCGATCCATTTAGGCAACTTGCAGCATGTTTCCGCGGAGAAGGTCGCATCTCAATTGCAGCGCCTGCTCAATTCACTCGAGACCAGGCGCTCTTTGTCGCTGCATGCGCGAGAGTTGGTCGATGGCGAGGGCGCGAAGAGGATAGCTTCTGCCCTGTCGCGCGAGGAGTCCTCACTCTCGCCGCCTTCGCGAACCGAATGAGATTCAAGGATGATATTCAAAGCAGATCGAGGATCTTCAAGGCTTCCGTAACTGATCCGACTTGAATCTGAGGCAGGAATGCGGGATCGTCTGGAGCCGGTTTTCGCGATACACCGATCAAGCCAGCGGATCGGACTTGCACCGACTTGATGCGCAACCGATTTGGGCCCGCAAAGTCTTTTTGAACGTCATCGGCGACGTAGGCGGCCCGGTTCGGCGCCACGCCGAGCAAATTCAGCGCCACTTCGAACGGCACGGTAGAGGGTTTCGCGCAGCCGGCGCCGAGTTCATCGGTGCAGACAATAACGTCCATGTGGCGCTCTAAATCCAAGGCGGCGATCTTCCGTCTCTGGACTGAGGCTGTGCCATCGGTGATCAGCCCCAGCCGCACGCCTCGTTTTTTCAGCGTTCCCAGAGCGTCGGCGACTCCCGGAAACAGGTTGATCGCAGGCTGATGGGAGCGATACACGAGCAAGAGTGTTCGCAGCCAGATGTTGGAATCAAGCTTCAGTTCGGCCAAGAGCGTATTGAAAACTCTTTCGCGCCCCTGCGTATGAAGGATGTGCAGCATCCGCTTGTGGAGTTTTTCCGCGTCCAGGTTCTCTCGTGCCGCCAGACAGTTGGCTACCGCCCGAAACCCACTCATTACGAATTCCTCTTCGGGATACAGCGTGTTGTCCAAGTCGAACAGGATGGCCTGCAACTGCGTATTCCCAAGACTATGAGTCGGTGGCTCAGCGGTTGGAACGCTGCTTGACACGGGAGAACTCAGAGCCCGGGCGTTCAGGAACAAGTCCTGCGTGAAACGCAACATCACCAAATCAGCCTCGAACTCCCCGAGACGTTCGGGTAACGCTTCACCACGCAGCAGTCGAATCAGAATGGCAGGAGTGTCCGCGCCGGCCGCAATACCAAGTGCTGCCCCACCACCGAAGCGTGGATTGACCTCTACGAACTTGACGTGCTTGCCGTCCCAGAAGCACTGGATCGTGTTGTGCCCCGTCAGGCGCAGCTCCGTAGCCAGGCGCGCGGATTCGGCGATCAGGTGTGGCTCCTTAATCGTTCGGCTGACGTAGGATTCGCCCGCCACTACCGATTGCCGCAAGCGGGGCACCACGGAGAGCACCCGGCCGTTGAAATCAGCCAGCAGGTCCACCGTATATTCGGGGACGTCGATATATTCCTGAATGACCCACTCGTCCGTTTTGCCGGTCGCATGATGCAGTTCCGCCTCGTTCCCTACGACGCGCGCTCCCTTGGCGCCCTTGCCGAAACGCGGCTTCACAAACAAAGGAAACTCCGCGCCATGCCACTCGTCTGCCTGGTAAGTGCGGGGAGTTCCGAACTGGTGCGCCTGGCAGAAGTTAATGAACGCCAGTTTGTCCTGGCAAAGGCGAACCGTTTCGAGCACAGGCACCATTACGCGAATTCCGCTTTGCTCCAGGTGCTCACGCATCGCGGCGAACAACGGCAATTCTTCGTCTCGCGTGGGCACGACCAGCCCCACGTCCTCGCGCTTACAAAGTTGCAGGAATTCTTCGAGAAAACCCGGCCCCGCGCTGGGTGCTATCAAAAAGTGCCGATCAGCCACGTAAAGCGCGGGGGAAAATGGACTGGTGTCCACGGCAATCACGTCGCCGCCGCCGTGCCGGACCAATGCCGACTGAAACGCCCGCACCAAACTGACTTTGCGCGAGGCACTGGTGATGAGGACATTCACGAAGCGAGTCTCTTGCCGAAAACCAGACAATCACGTCCCACGTTAGCGCTTGCCAGAGCAGCGTAAATCTTCCGCCGTAGTTCCGGCTGCAGCCCCAAATCAAATTGCACCCGGCGGGCATGGCAATGGCTCCCCACATCCGGGTTTCCGATGTAGTTTTCTCCCATCAGAAGGAACATCTCCATGGGGAAATCACCCTGGGCATAAACGGTTTCGAATCCGAGCCCATCCAGCGTCTGCCTGAGCGACGCAAAATTGAAATAGTTTATATGATCTGGCACGGCGATCCACCATGGGTCTGCGCCGGTTTTTTCCCTGGCGGCCGCTTGAATCTCGGTAAAGTCATTGGGCACGCGAACACACAAAATTCCTGCTGGGCCCAGCAGTTGCCGGCACTCCTGAATTGTCCGCACAGCGTCCGGCACGTGTTCCAGAACATTGATCATCACGACTACATCGAATTCCGTTTGCGACTGTGCAGTAAATTTATCCAGGGTCATGCCATGTACCGTCAGGCCCTTGGACACTGCGCGCTGCGCGGCCTCGATCGCCGGCTCGGTACCCACGCTGCTAAAGCCATGCTCCTGCGCGAAGTGGAGAAAATCGCCGGTGCCGCAGCCCACCTCCAACAGCCTGCGGCCGGGGGCGATGCCATCTAACACGTTCACGATGTCTGTATACAGCCCTTCGCGCAACCATTGCAGCTCTTTGGCGGCCAAATCGCCACCCTCCATCAGTCGGCGAAGTTCGGGCGCGCGGTTTCCTTTCCGCAAAAGATCGTAGTACCGGCTCTCGTAAAACTCACACAACTCGGCTTCAGGAGGAATCGGATCCAGCCGCCGAAAGCCAAACGTAGCGTCCTCGATGACGCGGAATCCCGCAGAATGCGTGGGATTATCGGGGTAGTCGCGGGAAAGATCTCGAACGGGATTCGTCATGGAGCAATTGTCTCAAACCACAGCCTCGAACAGGTAATCGATCAAGGGCTCAGGGTTGAACCCGTCGGCCAGACTATAATGCGGCCAAAGAGCAGTGCAGAAATAGCGATGACTCCAATAAAAATTGGAAACAGGTCCATTGGTCCCGGGCACCCGGTGTATGTGGTTGCAGAACTATCGGCGAACCACAATCAGGATTTCGACCAGGCGGTCCGCATCGTCCAGGCGGCGAAACAGGCTGGGGTCGATGCCATCAAGCTGCAAACCTATACTCCCGATACGATCACCATCGCCAGCGATCGTGCTGAATTTCGCATCACGGGAGGCACGCTCTGGGATGGCCGCAACCTGCATGACTTATACGGCGAAGCCTACACCCCCTGGGAATGGCAGCCGAAATTACAGAGGGTCGCAAACGATCTGGGGCTGGATTTTTTCTCCGCCGCCTTTGATGCCAGCGCGGTGGATTTTCTAGAGAAGATGAACGTGCCTGCGCACAAGATTGCTTCTTGCGAGCTTGTAGACATCCCTCTGATTCGGAAAATGGCAAGCACCGGCAAGGTATTGATCATGTCAACCGGCATGGCCAGCGTCGAAGAAATCGAGGAAGCCCTACAGGCCGCGCGGCAGGCCGGGGCCGCACAGATTGCGCTGCTCAAGTGTACGAGTGCGTATCCGGCGCCGCCGGAAGAAATGAATCTGCGCACGATTCCGGAGTTGTCGCGTCGCTTCGGCGTGCCTGCGGGACTTTCCGACCACACGATGGGAATCAGCATTCCAGTGGCGGCGGTCGCGGTGGGAGCGTGCATCATCGAGAAGCACATCACGCTATCGCGGTCCACGGCGGGTCCAGATAGCGCGTTTTCGTTGGAGCCGCAGGAATTCAAAGCCATGGTTGAAGCGGTGCGAGACGCAGAGAAGGCGTTGGGCACGGTTCACTTTGGGCTTAGCGAAAAGGAAGCGGCGACACGTGTTTTTCGACGGTCTCTATTCGTAGTGCAGGACGTGAAACGAGGAGAGCTGTTCACGACCGAAAATGTGCGCTCGATCCGTCCCGGCCACGGCCTGCACACCCGTCATCTGACCGAAGTTCTCGGCCGGCACGCTTCCCGCGATGTCGAGCGCGGAACTCCATTGAGCTGGGATTTGGTTCATTCGAAGTAAGGATCGCAGTCACGGCACGACCCGCCCGAGGAGCGTTGGTGTAACCGAGGCTGGAACTAACCTTGCGACAGCGTTGGGATACAATAACCCAACGTGAGATTCGTCAGTCCTATCCTCAAGCACGCCATCTATCCCTGCCTCGCAAGCACGGGATACTTTCGGGGAAAAGCGCGACCTGGCCTGGCGGTCATTACTTACCACGGTGTTCTGCCCCCGAATTACAAGCCGATTGATCCAGGATTCGACGGCAGCTTGATTACCGCCGAAACTTTCCGCCGGCAGTTGCGCCTGCTCAAGGCCACTCACGAAATAATCTCGCCGGAAGACATGCTTTCCTGGTGCAGGAACGAACGGGCACTGCCTGCTCGTGCCGCGCTTCTGACCTGCGATGACGGACTCTTGAGCAACCTCACGGAGATGCTGCCCGTGCTGCAGGACGAAGGGTTGCGCTGTTTGTTTTTTGTGACCGGCGCTTCCGCCGGAGAAGAACGAACCATGCTCTGGCACGAGGAACTGCTTTTGCTGTTCTTGCGCGCGCGGACGGGAAGTTTCAGAATCTGCAGGGATGGTTTTGAAATCGGCGGAGTCCTTGCTGGGAGCAAGCAACGGCGGGTCTTGTGGTGGAATTGCGTCAAGCGCTTGTCGCAGATTGATGCAGAAAGCCGCAGGAGTTTCCTGCATGCGGTGCACGAGTATTTTGGTTTAGAGCGCACATTGGAATTCTATCTGGCGAGCTATCCCGAGGCGCAGCGGCACTTTTGCCTGATGACTCGATCTGAGCTGCAGCAGCTCGCCGCAGCGGGAATGACCATAGGGGCCCACACCTTGAGTCACTCGGTTCTGTCGCAGATGTCGCCGGAACTGGCCTGGAGCGAGATTGTGCAGGGCCGCGCGCGGCTGGAAGCTGCGATCGGCAAGCCGATTTGGGCGTTTGCCTATCCCTTCGGGGATGCCGGTTCGGTTTCGCCGCGCGTGACCGCAATGGCCAAACAGTCTGGTTTCGACGCCGCGTTCATCAACATCGGCGGCGGACTAGGGACGGAGCTTCCTCTGCATGCGATCCCTCGTGTGCACGTCAATGCGGGAATGACTTTGTCGGAGTTTGAAGCTCATGTGTCCGGCTTCTACGAGAAGCTACATCGCAGGGTGAGGAGGAGCCCGCAACCTGAAGTGCCCGGGCTTGAGACGGTAAGCACCTAATTTCAATCCAAGCGCAAACTAATCCGACGCTACGACATTCCCGGGGCAAGAATTGCCAGCAGGTCGCTTCTGGAAATACCTTGCGCGGAAGTTTCCGAGCCCGTGCGCGGTGTTCTGAGGGTCATATCGAGCTCTGGATCATCGGGGAGCGGGGCGCGCTCCGCGGGCAGGTTAAACCGATTCAATAGCGATATTTATATCGTTTGTTTTCAGTCATTTGCAAGGAATTATTTACACAGGGCATGAGGGGCGAACAAGCCACAGAATCATGGGCTTGCGGAAGATTGCACCGGCTCCGGTGCACCTTCGCCCTGGGATGTCCGCGCCGCAAAAATTCTCGGACTCGACAACGAACCACTGACGACGAACCACTTATTGTTCGATTTGGATTTACTCGCCGGCATTTTGGTTTTACACAGTCATTCGTGCGATACGATTGTAAGTTCGCTTTCTTAGGACTCGAGATTCACCCCCAGTAGAGACCTCCGGCGGAATGTTGAGCGCTTCGGGTGTGGCTCCGTACACCGCGCTGGCGGCCCAAATCACGAAAGTTGTGGTGGGCAGTGGCAGTAGCAGTTGCACCTACATTCCCGACCAATCGCCTCTGCAATGCGTCATCACTGCCGGAACCCAATTCACCATCTACGGAAACTATTTTGGCGCCGGCCCGATAACTTCAGGGCCGCAGGTGTCGCTTTGCGACTGTTCCAACCCCACAATTAACAGTTGGGATCCGGGTTGGACCAGCAATCCCAGCGCAACCGGAAACGTGATTACGGCAACCGCGGTTGACGCCGAGTGCGGCAATTCGATTGTTGTCTATGCAGAGGCTGCGGCTACGCTGCCGAGCAATCCTGTGCCGTATACGACCTGTCAGTAGTGACTCGCGGGTCAGCCGGAGAGGAACAGGGTGGGGCGTCCGGTCCCACCCTCACCTCAAGGGGTCGCGCCGGGTTACAATTTGCGGTACATGATCACGCGCTCTGACGACTACATCGAGTACTGCCGTGAAACGGCAAAGCATGCTCGCCATCTGCACGACCTTGCATTGCGCGGAAGGCACGATGAGCACATCACGCGCCTCATTCAGGAGCGCATCATTGAGGCCGTAGAGCTAGACCCGGGCGACTCACTTGTCGATATTGGGTGTGGCGATGGCACACTGCTTCGAATGGCCGGGCAAATGGGCGTGCGACGCGCCGTCGGACTACTCGCCACCGAGGAAGAGGTCGAACTCGTGCGGCGAACGGGCCTGGACGTCCGTCAGGGGCTAACAGATCGGGTGCCTTTGGCCGACGCGAGCGCCTCGGTTGTCGTGTGCAACAGCGTGCTCCTGGTGGTTCCGCGAGAAAAAATCCCCGCCAGCCTGTCTGAGATTTGCCGCATCTCGAAACCGGGCGCACGCGTGTTCATCGGGGAGGTGCCATTTCTCGCGTTGGCGGACCCCACCCCACAGTTTGGCAGCCGGGGAGAACTGCTTCGTCACCTCTACAAGGCGCAAGGGTTCAGGGCCTGGCTAGGCATGGTGCGCCGGATGGCATGGTGGCAGGTCACGGGTGCGCCAACCGTGATTCGGCCCGGCACTGCGCACTCGTTTTTTGCACAGCCGGAGGAGTTTGCCGCCATGGCCTCCGCCGCCGGACTCGAAACTTTGCGCTACTGGCAGCACGATCACCCAGATACGCGAAACAACTACCTCATGAGAAAGCCGAAGTAGCGTGATGCTCGACGGGTCTGGATTGGGTGTCGAAAATCTCCGCGCTACAGGTCTTCGCATCACCGGCCTCAGAGGAGTTCCTGATGACTCCGCATTGCGCGAGCAGTGGAATGCCCTCGTTTTCGAGACGCACAGTCCGCAGGTTTTTTATACCTACGAGTGGGCTCGGGCGGTCCAACTGGCGTACGGCGGGTCGCTCTGTCCGCTTCTTTTGCTTGGCTGCGACGAGAACCAACGGCTGGTGGGGGTTGCGGCCCTGTCGGCCCCAAGCGGGGGCCCGGTGTCTTTCCTTTGTGCAACGACAGGGGATTATTGCGATTTTGTCGTCCGCGAGCGAGACGCCGCGCTCTTCACGGCTCTAGTTCTCGAAACGCTGCACCGGCAAGGGTGTCGAGACATTGTGCTTACCAACTTTCCCGAAGACTCACCGTGCTACTCGACGCTCCAGGGCGCAACACACGGGTTTCACATCTACACTCGCACAGCGTACTGGTCTTCGCGGTGTCGATTGTTAAGGATTGCGGAGAATGGCGGCAAACTGGCCTTGCGACGCCGGAAGATGGTGCGCCGCTCACTTCGGGCCATGGGTGGGAGCACTGCTCCGGTGACCGTTGGCGAAACGGACTGGGAGAAAGTTGGGCCGCGCTTGCCGGACTTCTTTCGTGCTCATGTGGCCCGCTTTCTCCGTACCGAACGAATCAGCAATCTGGTTCGTCCCGAGCGCCGCAAGTTCCTGTGCGATCTGGCACGATTACTTTCTCCCACCGGTTGGCTTTGCCTTACCCGCATGAGCGTGGGTACGCGTACGGTCGCATGGAATTACGGATTCAGGTTCTATGGGACCTCGTTTTGGTACAGTCCGACTTTCGTCAACGACCTGGAAAAATACTCCCCGGGCTTCGTTCTTCTATCCAAATTGATTGAGGAAGCGGCGCAGGATCCGTCGGTCGAGACGGTCGATTTGGGTCTGGGAGCGGAAACCTACAAAGAGGTGCTCGCCAATGCGTCCCGGCGCACCATGTACGCCACCTTGCACCGCTCGCTGGGTAAGCACTGGAAGGAGATGGCGCGTTATCGTTCGGCAACGGCGATCAGCAGCTGGCCCTGGGCGGAGCGGAAAGCGCGAAGTCTGCGCTCGAAATCGGATGCGCTAAAGCGTCGCCTGCGAAAGGATGGCGGGAAGTCGACGCTGGGCTGGGCCCTGTCGCAGATCCGGCGCCGGATTTTCTTGCGGGAAGAAGTTTTCTTTTTTGAGGGTGAAACGGGGCGGGGCGAGTTCAAAGAACAGAACGGCTTCATTAACGAGCAGGTCGACGTCAAGGACCGGGCTTCGCTTCGTCCGATCAGCTATGAGCTATTGGCCGATGCTGCCATGCGTTCCTACGACGATGAGCAGACGCTGCAATATCTGCTGCGCTCGGCCAATCGTCTGCGCGAGGGGAAGGCCGAGGGCTTTGTGCTAATGGACGCGCACGGGACGCCTCTGCATTTTGCCTGGGTCTCCGAGTTCGCCGGATTCTTTCTACCTGAACTCAACGCCAAGCTAGAAGCTCCTTCCCCAGATGCCGCGCTGCTATTCGATTGCTGGACTCCCGAGGTCGAGCGTGGCCGGAACCACTACAGTCACGCCATTGGGCTGATTGCGGACAAAGCATGCGGCGCCGGAAAGCAGCCGTGGATTTTCAGCTTAGCCACCAGCACCGCGGCCGTCCGCGGGATCGAGAAGGCTGGCTTCCAACGCCGCTATTCCATGGTCCGGCAAAAGGTTTTTGGCTGGCAGTGGATCAAAGGACAACCGCCACTTTCCCAAGCAGCGCCACCTGCGGAGGTTTCAGCCCCGATCTGAGGTGCCGCAACATCGCATGCGCATTCTTCTGCTTCATCCCGAGGACTTTCCACAACGAGGGCCCTGGTCGGCTCAGCGCTGGGACCTGATCATCGATCTGGGAGTGTCGTCCGTCTCATCCGCCGCCGCTTGGGAAGAAATGACACATGCCTCCGTGCTGCGCGCGGATTCTTTCCGGAAAGGTGTGGACGACATAAAGCAGGTGAAAAAACTGTTTTCGCTGGGGATGGGCCGCCTGCGCGACGAAGAGGGAATCGACTGGTGGGGCCTTACATCCATGTCGATCGTGCGGGAGACCGAAGCGGTTCTGATTTTCCTCCGCATGATTCCGAAAATCGGCGGGAGTGCGGAAATCTGGGCGACGCGCCCTGGCTGGCCGGCGAACGCCGTATCCCTTCTGCTGAACCGGCCGTTCAAGAGTTTTTCTCAAGAACGCTCCGCGCGCCTCAGTGCGCGTGTCCGCCACTATGGGAGTCTGCTGCAGCGTTTCTCCGCCAGGCAGATCAAAGAGATTGTTCTGGACAAATACGACTCCAGTTATAAGTGGAGGTCAAGATTTGCTGCACGGACCCCGCCGTTGGCGGAACCTTCGATCCTGGTGCCCAGCGCTTATGGCAACGTCTCGCGAATGGCTGCGGCTTACGCCAGAATGCTGCCGGAGCAATCCTTTCTTCTGGTTGCGACCCGGCAGAGTGGACGACTGAGTGGCCTGCCCCCGAATGTGCAGACGCGGGATTTGGCTGCCTACGTCGGAAGCGACTTGCCGGTCCGAGAGAGCGCGGAGATTCTCGAGGGCTGGGCTAAACTGAAAGCCGATCTGTGCGCGATTCCCGAGTTTGCCGTGCTTTCGCGTGCGGGAGTGTTGGAGGGTTTTCCACGATGGTTTCAGGATGGTCTTGGCGCCCGCAACGCCTGGCGCAAAGTGATTGAGCGCGAGCCGGTATGTGGCGTGTTGTGCGGCGATGACAGCAATATATACACCCGGCTCCCGGTGATGCTGGCGGCCAGGCGCGGAATATCGACTGCAGATTTTCATCATGGCGCGTTGGATGGGCGCTACCTTCTCAAGGATTTGCCCTGTGACGCCTATCTTGCAAAGACCGAAATGGAGCGCGATTATCTGCTTCGCGTTTGTGGCCTTCCGCCGGAAAAAGTTGTTCTCGGCGCCCCCGCGCCTGCTCCGAGTGATCCCCCGCAAGATGGCAATCTGAAAGAACCTTCCTGTCTGGTTTTGTTTTCCGAGCCTTATGAAAATGCCGGCATGCGCGCTGAGGAAGTGTACCGTGAAGTCTTGCCCCGGCTCTGCCGCCTCGGTCGAGAGAATGGGCGCAACGTCGTCCTCAAGCTCCATCCCTTCGAGAGTCTTTCCCAGCGCACCAGGACGGTGCGGAATCTGTTGGCGGAGGAGGACTTCAAGCGAGTCACACTAGTGGATGGCCCGCTCACGCAGCGACTGCTCTCGAACACCTGGTTTGGAGTGACGATTGAATCCACTACGGTTCTGGATTGCTTCGTGCGCGGCGTTCCTTGTTTCGTGTGTGAGTGGTTGACGTGGTCGCCGTACGGCTACGTTCAACAATATGCGCGTTGTGGTGTCGCACAGATTTTGCGCGACGCAAAAGAATTGGATGAAATCCCGGGCTTGCTGGCCGGTCCGCGGGACTGGCCGTTACCAGCCGAAGGCTTCTGGAAAACGGCCGAAGCGGAAGCGCTTCGCCGATTATTGGGAAGAAAGTCACGCACCGACGCCGTCGCGGGGCGGATGTTATGAAGGATCCGAAGGATCCAGCGGCCAAGGTTGACTCGACTGGCGGCTTGTCCTATCCCGGCGTCGCTGGCGGCGGCGGGGCTGAAGCACTTGCGCCGCCGGTCGCCAGCCCGGAAGCTGGCGCAATCCAAACGCAACAATTTCGGTCCCAGGTCGGACATATCTCGCGGCAATCCGGCGTGTTTTTTGTTGGGACCATGTTCACCGCGGTTGCGGGTTACATCTTCCGCGTCTATCTTGCGCGCACACTCGGTGCGGAAGCTCTTGGCATTTACGCCCTGGGAATGACGGTGGTAGGCCTGGCTGGAGTTTTTGGCGGACTGGGTTTGACCTGGGCGGCCTCGCGGTTTCCGGCCGCCTACGCCAGCACTGGCCGCATGGAAGAACTGCGGGCCTTCATGGGGTGGAGCGTCCTCATCCTGACCGGGATCAACGGACTGCTTGCCGCAGGCGTGGTGTTGGTTCGTCGCTGGGTATCGATCCACCTCTACCACACCCCCGCTTTGGCTGGGTATCTGGGTCTTTTTGCCTGGATCCTTTTTCTGGGGGCACTGACCACGTTTTTTGGTCAACTGTTAACCGGTTACAAGGAAGTGGCGAAGAGAACCATCATCACGAACTTTGCAGGAGTTCTGCTGACCATAGTCTTCACCGTGATCCTGATCTTTTTTGGAGGCGGGCTTTGGGGCTATGTCTTTGCCCAAGTTGCCAGCGCGATTGTCGTGTTGTCTCTTCTGATTTGGACCACCTACAAGCTCACACCTGTCGCGGCACGGTTTTCGTTGACAAGGATCAATTATCCGCAGCGGGAGATGTTCACTTTCGCAGCGGCTGCCTTTGCGATGGACATCACAGGTTTTCTGTATGGCCAAACGGATAAAATCATTCTTGGGTTTTATCTGAACGCTCGATCGGTTGGAGTCTATGCGGTGGCAGCTACGGTCGTCGCTTTTGTTCCGATCGCGTTGCAATCGGTAAACCAGATATTCTCTCCAACCATTGCCGAGTTGCATGCTCGCGGCGACCTCGAGCTTCTAAACCGCCTGTTTCAAACCTTGACGAAATGGGTGACGGGGCTGACGTTTCCGCTGGCTGCTGTGGTCATCTTATTTTCGAGAGTGCTGATGCGCGTGTTCGGACATGAGTTCGAAGCCGGCTGGGTTATCTTAGTGATCGGAGCCACGGGACAACTAGTGAACTGCGCGACGGGATCAGTTGGGTACCTGCTTCTCATGTCAGGAAACGAGAAGAGGCTAGTCAGAATTCAAATGACTATGGCCGTTCTCACCGTTACCTTGTGCCTTGTCTTTGTGCCTCGATGGGGTATCGCGGGAGCGGCCGGTGCCGCTGCGATCGGGAATGTAGCTTCAAATGTGTGGTGTCTTTTCGAAGTCAAGACGCATTTGAAGCTGTTTCCCTACAATCGCAGCTATTGGAGTCTTGGTGTGCCTGCTGCGGTAACTTTAGCAGCAGCGGTCGGCCTCAGGGTCGGGTTGCGATCGGTCCGGGCAGACATTGCGGTATTAGTATTCAGCACGGTTTTCGTCTATGTCATCTTCGTGGGGACGGTTCTTCTTTTGGGCCTTGATGCAGACGACCGTCTAATCGCAAACGCAATCTGGTCCCGGATTTGCAATTGGTTCCCCGGGATTGCGGAGAGCGTGTCCTGAATTGCTCAGGCATCACCCTTGAGGATTAATGAAAGACCAATACTCGGTCGCTGAATTGCTGAAGATTGCCGATGCGAGGCTCTATCCCTCTCTCACGAATCCGAGTTATCTGGTCCAACGCGGACGCAGACGGATTCTCGGCAAATGGCTGGAGAGCATTCCCGGAGACCGGCTCACGGTATTGGATATCGGAGGACGGTATCAGCCATACCGCCCGCTGATCCAGCACCGTCTCCAGCGCTACGTAGCCCTAGACATTTTGAGCACTCCGCTGGTCGACGTGTTGGGAAAGGGCGAACAACTCCCCTTCAAGTCGGATACTTTCGATCTGGTGCTGGCAACTGGAGTCTTTGAATATTTTCCAGAACCTCGTGTTGTGGCCGCTCAAATCCACCGGGTCTTGAAACCTGGCGGACACCTGATGCTGAGTGTTGCCTCCGTCTACCCACGCGTCGTGGAGGAGGAGCACTGGCGATACCTGCCTGCGGGGCTGAAGTTTGCTTTGGGGCCATTCTCCAAAATCGAAATCGTCCCCGAGGTTACGAGCATTGGGGGCGCCTTCCGATTGAACGCCGCGGCCATCAGCATTTTTGCCAAGTATGGATTCGTCCGGCAGGTCCTGCACCATACGGTTGTGCCGGTGCTGAATATGGCTGGCCTTGCCCTGGAGAGCGCCGGACTTTCGACGAACGATCAGTTGGCGGGGAACTACTGCGCCCTGGCGCAAAAATGATACGGGCAGACTGCCTGCTTCGCGGCCAACTGGTAAACTGCGGAATCTTCCCGTTAAGCTATCTTCTTTCCAAGGTCGTATAACGGAAGACTGCTAGTCAAAGTAGAGGCTGTTATGGCAATTGTGATGGTCGGTCTGATCATGGCGTTGGGTCCGTCGCCTTGGGGCGTAGGCGGACCGGACGCCGCGCCAATCGCCGGGTTACTGCCGTGACCGAGATGCGCGAAGTTCGCTTGCCCGCGGAATTGTGTGCGGCTGCCGAAAAGAAATTCTCCCAGCGATTCGGCACCGTGGAAGAATTGCTGACTTTCATTCTCCGCGATTTGTCGCGCGACGAGGCATTGCAACTCGACCACGCCGAGCAGCGCATCATCGAAGAACGGCTGCGTGAACTCGGCTACATCTGAGGCGACCCTGGCCTCGCACCGATAGACAGCAGGCAACGGGCAACTACAGCGACTGCGCAGAAATGAATATCCTCCGAAAACTTTGGCAGCGCGGCCTGGACCTGTTTCCCGTTGAAGGATTTCATTTCGACCGGCCCATCGTTGTCCTTCAGAGCGACGATTGGGGTCGCGCCGGATTGCGCGACCGGGAGGGGCTCGAACAACTGGCCGCATCGGGTTTGACTCTGGGCGAACGACCTTATGATTTTTACACACTTGAGACCGCCGAGGATCTTGCCGCGTTGCGTGCGGTGCTGCGCGGCCATCACGATTCCGCCGGACGTTCTCCCAGCCTTGAAATGAATTTCATGGTGGCGAACCTCGATCTTGAGAAAATGGATCTTGAGAAGATGGATTCTGACAAGTTGTCAGCCGAGGGATTCCAGCAGATTCATCTCCTTCCCCTCGCCGAAGGTCTTCCTGCCGGGTGGAATCGCCCGGGTCTGTTAGAAGCCTATCGCGAAGGCATTCAGGAAGGACTCTTCTATCCCGCTCTGCACGGCACCACGCATTTCTGCCTCTCCGCGGTAGAGCGTAATCTCGCCGATTCCGCTGAACGCGGAAACCTTCTGCGAACATTATGGAAGGCCGGCACGCCGTACATCCACTGGCGCATGCCATGGATGGGCTATGAATACTGGGATCCCGAAGCTTCCCCGAACGACCGATTCCTTCCTGCCGAGACGCAGCGAGATCTGATTGGCAAGGCCGTCGGCGACTTCGCCAAATTGTTCTCCACACTGCCGTGCTCGGCTTGCGCGCCCGGCTACCGCGCGAACGACGATACGCACCGGGCGTGGGCGCAAATCGGAATCCGCGTGGCGCAGAACGGTCCGGGAGTCGCCATCCCGCCTCATTTCGATCGTCACGGACTACTGCAGCTTTATCGCACGGTGGAATTCGAACCGGCTGTAAGCCCAGACTTCTCCCTCGATGCTTGCCTCCGCCGTGCCGAAGCTTGTTTCGAGCGCAAGATTCCGGCGATTGCGTCCGTGCACTCCATCAACTTCCATTCGTCCGTGCAGGATTTTCGTAGCCGCACTTTGGAATTCATGGATAGGTTTCTTGCGACGCTGGAGTCGACTCATCCTGATCTGCTGTATCTTCATGGGGAGGAGATCTACGAAGTCGTGAAGAAAGGCTCGTGTGAAACAGCGCAGGGCACGATCGGCGTGAATGTCACGAGGAAATCCTTCACCAAGTCCCCGGTTGCGCCCGTTCAGGAAGCCTGAACGATCATGCAAAAATCGATCGTACTGATCACGGTGGATTGCCTGCGCGCCGATCACGTCGGCTTCCTGGGCTATGACCGCCCCACTACGCCATTTCTTGATTCTCTGGCCGGTGAAGCATTCGTTTTCCCTTCCGCGATTGTCGCGGGCGCACCCACTTACTATTCGTTCCCGGCGATCATGGCTTCGCGTTATCCGCTCGCGCTGGGCCGTGACGTGTTGGGCCTTGCGCCCGGAGAGCCCAGTCTGGCTTCTGTTCTCAAGGGAGTTGGATACGCAACCGCATCATTCGGCGCTGCCAATCCTTATATCTCGGGTCGGTTCGGCTATGAGGAGGGCTTTGATACTTTCCGCGACTTCTTGGACGCCGAGGCGACGGCACTGGTTGAGACTATGCCTATTCCCAACGGCAGCGGTTGGGCGAGCCGACTGAACCGTAAACTGCAGGGCCTTCGTCTCCGCATGGGGCCGCTGGGCCCTGTCTATGATTCACTGTACTTTCAATACTGTGAGCGGTTGGCGACGCCTGCACCCGGTTCGCTCGACGCGCTGCGCCGCTTTCCCGCCGCCGATGTGATCATCGACCACGCCCTGTCGTGGCTTGAGTCCATCGGGCAACGCCCGTTTTTTCTTTGGCTGCATCTGATGGATCCGCACGCGCCTTACTATCCGAAAGAAAAAGCTCTGGAACTCATGGATTGCGATCCGGTCACTCCTTTTCGCGCGCGGTATTTGAATTCTTATTGGAACCGTGGCGATCTGGCTCTGCGCGGGTTTGCGCGTCACCGCGATCACATCATCGCCCTCTACGACGCTGGCATCCGCTGGGTCGACGAGCAGATGGCTCGCCTCATCGCCGCTCTCCGAGATTCCAATCGCTGGCCGGACTGCATCTTTGCACTCACCGCCGATCACGGTGAAGAGTTTCTTGACCACGGTGGCCGATTTCACCCGCCGTCTCGATTGACTGAAGAATTGATTCATGTACCCCTGCTCATGCGCGTTCCTGGCGCCGCAAAAAAGGAACTGCCCAAGTCTCCGTTCAGCATGCTGAACCTCGCTCCAACTCTGCTGGACGCTGTGGAAGTGCCAATTCCCCCGGCGTTCCGCGGTCGCAGCTCCTGGGCACAGGTAAAGGAAGGTGCACTCCGGGACGAGGCCGCCATCTCCGAATGCGTTGCGGCCAGCACCAACCCTTTTCAAAAAGAGAAGCGTCTGGGACCTCGCGTGTTGGCTGTGCGGGAAGCCCGTTACAAACTCGTGATCGAGTTTGATCCTCCGGCAGATCGTCTCTATGACCTGGAAGCCGACCCCGGCGAGCATCAGCCGTTGCCCGCAGCCACGGAGAAGCCTGTGCGTCGCCGTCTTTTGCAATGCGCGCGGGAGCATCTTCAGGGCTCCGTTCGCGAGCGCGATGTGGGCTCGCGCCTGCAAGCAAGGCTGCGCGAACTTCGGCTAGAATGGGCACGGTCGTCTCCCGAACATTCCGAAGCGTGATGTCTAAGCACGACCGTTGACGATCAGAAACCCGGGCGGCGAGCCTGGATGCCGCGATCTTCGTGGACTTGTGAGTGGGGCTGGCGGATTCATCGGCAGCCATCTGGTGAGAGCGTTGGTGGGCGTGGGCGCGACGTGAAGGCGTTTGTCCGTTACACCAGTCGCGGAAGCTGGGGGCATCTGGAGCAGGTTGCGCCCGCGATCAAGTGCGCGGCTGCGATGTTATTTTTCACCTGGCTGAATTGATTGGGATCCCGTACTCCTACGTCCGAAAGCTACGCGGGCACAAATGTTCGCCGCACTCTCAACCTGCTACAAGCGGCGCGAGAGGCGGCCTGTGAGCCCTGCTTTGCTCTGCGGAACGCTGGCGCGAAAGATCGTTGAGATCGAGCCGGGGAAGGCGCCGACCTTAACCTTGCGAGAACTAACGCCGAAGCGTGACTTTATTTCCGCGCGCGATTGCGTGTGCGCACTTTGGCATCTGGGTGCGTCTGGCACGCCTGGAACAGCTTACAACGTGGCGGGGGGAATTCGATCTCGATCACGGAGATGGTGAACTTCTATCTGGACTTGGTGCGCGTGAAACTGTTTGAAGTGAAATCTCGTCCCGCAGATGAGGAACGTTCGTCGGCGCGCGAGCAGTGGCTGTCGAACGAGCGTTTGCGCGCGCTGGGCTGGAAGCCAGAACGGACGTTGCCTCAAGCGGTCAGCGATCAACAGGACGCGGAACGGAAGCGCGCATGAGTCCGATCCGTCTTCTGGTGGATAGCCTCGCGGATGCAGATGGCCTCAACGCGCAGATGACGAACGCCCGCGACATTATGAGCCGCCTCGACCCAGCTCGTTTTCATGTGACCACGTTTTGTGTCGGCAAACCAGACGCGCGGCTGGTTCAACGTCCATCCACTCGGATCATTCAACTTCCACAGCGCCGGCAGACGTTGCGAATCTACTCGGAATTTGTCACCGGAAAGCATGAGATTCTGTTTTATGTGAAGCCGTCGCCTGCGGCCAGGATCTACTTGGCGATCCGGCCCAAATGGTTTGACAAGCGCGTGGTGATTGGAACCGTGGAATCGCAATCCGATCTCAGGAACGAACCGACAATCAAGACGGAACAAATCCGTCTCTGGGAACGGACAATTCTGCGCAGCGACTACCTTTTCAGCAACTCTTCCTCTGTCCGCAAGAATCTCGAAAAAGAGTATGGACTTCCCAGCGAGGTTGTACCCACGGGTGTGGATACGAAATTCTTCACTCCAGAGTGGCACCGTCGCGCAAACGGACGGGTGCGTGTTCTTTTTGTCGGATCGCTCCGCCCGTTCAAAGGCCCGCAATTGCTGTTGCGGGCTGCGCCTCGATTTCCCAATGCAGAGTTCGTGATTGTGGGAGATGGCCTCATGGCGGCGGAGCTTGAAGATCGTGTCCGACGGGAAAAACTTGCCAATGTTCGGTTCGCAGGTGAGTTGGGCGTTTCCGCCGTTCGCGAACAATATTGCGCGGCGGATATCTTTTTGTTTCCGTCGCACTGGGAGGGTTCTCCGAAAGTGATTTTGGAGGCGGCGGCTTGCGGTCTTCCCGTGATTGCACGCGCCGATTACCAGCCAGAGACCGTCCTGGACGGAAAAACCGGATATTTGGGGCGAGGAGAGGACGAGCTTCTGGCTCACCTGGAGAGGCTGATTTCGAGCCCGGATCTTCGGAAGAGTATGGGCCGTGCAGCCCGCGCCCACATCGAGAAATTTGATTGGGATCCGATCACTCGCCAGTGGGAAGAAATATTTCTGAGGCTCGCACCGAAAAAAAGGGCTGCGAAATCCCAATGAGTTCACCGCGGGAGAGACTGCCGCAGGCGCCACGAGCGCTGCACGTTCTGACCCTCACACCTTTCTATCCGACGGATCAAGACGATGCCGTAGGTTGTTTTGTCGCTGAGCCGCTTGCAGGGTTGGCAAAAGCGGGCGTTCACAACACCGTCTTAGCCGTGCAACCCGTCTACCGAGGAGCCGTGCGCGCGCGCGAGTCTGCTGTCCCCGCGTGCTGGTTACGTTATTTCTCTTTCCCCGGGGGGTTCGGACTGCCCGGCGCTGGCGCCTTTCTGTTCGCGCGCATTGTCAGCCGGCTTCGGAAGCTGCACGCGTCGGAGCACATCAACCTGATTCACGCCCACGGGCCGTTGCCTTGCGGTCATGCCGCCATGCTCCTAAGTGCCGAGCTGGGTATTCCGTTCGTCGTTTCGGTTCACGGCCTGGATGCATTTTCCACGGTGCAAGTCAGCGGGCGAGCGGGCGAGTGGTGCCGCCGCATTTCTCAGCGCGTATTCCGCTCCTCGCGCCGTGCAATCTGCGTCAGCGAACGCGTTCGTGAGGCAGTGCTGGAGGGCACCGGAGGCAGTTGCCGAACCTCGGTGGTATACAACGGCGTCGATCCTGAGTTGTTTGCTCCCGTCTCCGACCCAACTTCCGGCGGGCCTGTCGTCCTCAGCGTCGGCAATCTGATTCCGACCAAGGGGCATGCCACGCTCATCCGCGCGGCGGCCGCGCTGGCTGCCGACTTCCCTGGCTTGCGTTTGGAAATCATCGGCGATGGGCCGGAACGTGCCCGCCTGCAAGAGCTATGCGCTCAACTGCAGCTCAGCGAAAAGGTGCGCTTCCTGGGTCGCCAGTCGCGCAAACAAGTCGCCGACGCCGTGCAGCGCTGCACACTGTTTGCGCTGCCCAGCCGCTATGAAGGACTGGGCTGTGTTTACCTGGAAGCCATGTCCGCGGGCAAGCCCGCGATCGGATGCAGGGGACAGGGCATTGCCGAAGTCATTCAACACGGCTCGAACGGTTTCCTCGTGGGTCCAGACAATGACAGGGAGTTGGCGTTGGCGATCGCTATGCTTTTGAAGGATGAAACGCGCCGGCGTAACATTGCAGTCGCTGCGCGCGACACCATCTTGGATCGCTTCACGCTTGCCCACCAGGCCGAGAGTCTCTTGCGAATCTATCGTGAGGCCGCGGAATGACCCGCCGTCTGGTCATCCTTACAGAAATCATTGCACCTTACCGCATCCCGGTTTTCAACGCGCTGGCGGCGCGCGGCGATGTGCAACTCCACGTAATCTTTCTCTCGGAAAATGATCCCAGTCTTCGGCAGTGGCGGGTTTACAAGGACGAAATAAAGTTTTCGTATGAGGTTTTGCCGGCCTGGCGGCGTCGCATCGGCAAATACAATACGCTGTTGAACAGGGGTGTAAGCGCTGCGCTCCGCCGCGCACAGCCAGACGCGGTCCTCTGCGGCGGATACGCTTACGTGGCTTCGTGGCAGACTGCTTTCTGGGCGAAGCGTCACGGCGTGCCCTTGCTTCTGTGGTCGGAAAGCACCGCCCTCGACATTCGCCGCGGGCATCGCTTCGTCGAGTTCATCAAGCGCAAGTTTCGCCAGCGCTGTCAGGCCTTTGTGGCGGCGGGGAAGACTTCGCGGGATTACCTCCTGGCGTTGGGCGCATCAAGCAATTCCATATTTGTTGCGCCGGATGCCGTGGATGTAAACTTTTTTGCGGCCGCGGCCGAAAAGGCACGCCAGCAGGAGGGTGAGATTCGTGCCCGCAACAACCTGCCTCCACGCTATTTCCTCTGTGTTGGCAGGCTGATCAAGGAAAAAGGGGTCTATGAACTTCTCGACGCGTATGCCAAACTGGAGGCGTCGGTCCGCTCCCAGGCAGGGATGATATTTGTCGGAGAGGGGGCCGCGCGCCAGGAACTGGAACGACGGGCGGCGCTGATTCAGCCCGGCCTGGTAAGGTTTTGTGGCTGGGTGCATCGAGAACAAATACCGGAAGTCTACGCGCTCGCAGAGGCGTTCGTGTTCCCCACCTACAGCGATACTTGGGGGCTTGTGGTGAACGAAGCGATGGCTTGTGGCCTGCCGATCGTGGCTTCGCAGGTCGCAGGATGTGTTCCCGATCTGCTGCAGGATGGCTGGAATGGTTTCGCGGTTCAGCCGCGTGACGTCGAAGGATTGGTACGATCGATGCAAAGGCTGTTCGACGATCCGGAATCCGCGCGGCGAATGGGTAGCAGGAGCTTTCAGCGGATTCAGGAGTACACGCCGGAAAAATGCGCCGCGGGCATTGTCCAGGCCCTGGCATTTGTCTCGGGTGAACCAGCATGACGAGTTCGCGCATCCTCGGGTTGCTGGCCATACCCGTTCTGTTCCTGACGTTGCTTTATGCTGCCGAAACTCGTCCCGGCTACTTCACCAATTTCAACTATCTTGGTGGCTTGCTACTGCTTGAGGTCCTGGCAGTCACCCTCTGGAATTACGAAAAATGGTTCTTTGCCGTGTTGATGATGTCGTTTCTTTGGGCGGGCAGCAACTTGCCACTTTGGAGCGCGGGGAACGTAGTGCGCTGGTTTTTTCTGGGCTTCGGAGCTCTGGTGGGGCTAGTCAAGTGGGGCAAAGTCGATCGCCGGCATCACTTTTCCGCGCTTCATCTGGTCGCGCTGCTCTGCGTTTTGGCGGCTGCGGTTTCCTCGAGCGTCTCCACCCGCTCCGAGATGTCGCTCCTGAAGTCTTTGAGTCTCTTTTTATTGTTTCTCTACGGTTCTTGCGGTGCCCGAGTCGCTTTGGCCGGTCGCGAATCCGCCTTTTTCCGTGGATTGCTGACCGCTTGTGAAGTGGTGAGTTATCTCTCGGGCTTTCTCTATCTGGTGTTGCGTTTCGAAGTCTTTGGCAACCCCAATTCCCTGGGTGCTGTCATGGGAGTAGTGATCATCCCAATTTTGCTGTGGGGCGTTCTCATCACGGAAGACCGGAATGTGCGGCAGCGGCGAACCATCGCTTTGTGCCTTGCGACATTTCTGCTCTTTTTTTCCCTCTGCCGCGCAGGCATCTTGGCCAGCGCCGTGGCCGCGACGATCCTGTGTGTCGTATTGCGTCGCCAGCAACTGTTCCTTAAAGGCGCGTTCCTCCTGGTTTTTCTTGTGACTGTCGTTGCGGTCGTGCAACCCGCACAGTTCGACAAGCTGATTGCGGCGTTCACCGAGGACGTGATTTACAAAGGCAAGCCCGAAACCGGGGTGTTCGGTTCGCGCAGGTCACCCTGGACCGAAACCGCCGACGTGATCCGGGAGAGCCCATGGTTTGGCAGCGGCTTTGGCACTGACATGGTTACTGCTCCCACGGCCTGGGATTCAAATTTTCGCACCATCGAAGAGGCGAACCACGAACACGGCAACAGTTATCTCGCCCTGGTACAGTATGTCGGCCTCGCGGGAGTGATTCCGTTTGCGATATTGCTCTTGTTGGTGTTGGGTCTGATCGTTCGCACCTGCAGCTGGATCCGGCGTTCGGCTGATCCGCGCAATTACGCGCTTCCCCTGGTGCTAGTCTGCATCGCGGGGCTGGTTCATGCCGTCTTTGAGGATTGGCTCTTCGCGGTCGGCTACTACCTCACCGTCTTTTTCTGGACCTTTGTGTTCCTGCTTTATGACCTCCAGCCCCAGCCGGTGGAACAGTCGATCGTGTACGTGAGCAAAGGGAGCCTCGCTGCCCGTCCCGTTCCCATGAGCGCTAATCAGTTGACCCCTGATCAATTAACCGGCAATCAATGATCCATCTTTTCATGAATGCCCTTGCGGCCAGTGCTGGCGGGGGGCTCACTTACGTGCGCAACGTGATCCCTCAGATCGCCGCCCGCACCGATGCGATGGCGACCGTTTTGCTGGATCCGGGATTGCACCGGGAATTTCAGAATCTTCCCAATGTCGAGCTTCTGGAGTGGGAAGGTTCTGCGCAGCCTGCTCTACGTTTTTGGATGGAGCAGCGCATGGTGCGGAAGCTTGCGATCCACAGCAAGGCCGGAGTTTTGCTTTCAGCGGGAAATTTTGCCGTCTGGAACTCTCCGCTGCCGCAACTTCTTCTGAGCAGGAACTCCCTCTATACTTCCCGTGATTTCGATCGCGATCTTCGCTCACGCGGGGAAACGCGTCTCTGGCTTGAGACTCGTCTGAAAGCTGAGTTTGCCAGCTGGTCGATCCGCGCCGCTGACCGCGTTGTGGCTCCCAGCCAATCCTTCGCAGAAGAGCTGCAGTGCTGGACGGGCGTTCCCATCTCTGCCATTCATCATGGGTTCGATCGCGATACTTTTCTGCACGATCAATCTCCGCTTCCCGCCGCCGTGCGCAGACAGCTCGAATCCGCGGGCGGCGCTCTCCGGCTGCTGTTCGTCAGCCACTACAACTACTATCGCAATTTCGAGACCTTGATCCGCGCGCTGCCCTCGATCCGGCGGGAACTGGCGCCGCGCACGGTTCGGCTTTTTCTCACCTGCAAGCTCGCGCCGGGCGCCAATCCGGGAGCCTATCGCCCAGAGCGAGCGGCGGCCCTGGTGCGTCAACTCAATCTCTCGGACGAAGTGGTCGAGCTAGGTTCGGTTCCGTATTCGCTCCTGCACCACGTTTATCGATCGGCGGATATCTACGTGTCTCCCGCGTATGCCGAATCCTTCGCCCATCCCCTGGTCGAAGCCATGTCGTGCGGTCTTCCGGTTGTAGCTTCCGATCTGCCAGTCCATCGAGAGATCTGCTGCGACGCCGGTGTGTACTTCCAGCGTTTCTCGCCCGAGGACCTTGCTCAACGGGTTCTCGCAGTCGCAGGTTCTTCGGAGTTGGCCGGTCAACTTGCGCAGGCAGGCATGGCACGTGCCTCCGCATTCAGCTGGAAGCGCCACGTAGATCAAATCTTGTCGCTGGCCCGCGAGGCTAGCTCCGAGCTAGACAGAGCGCCGGGCGCTGACGTAAAGACTATCGGCGACTTTCCCCAGCGCCGGAACTTTGTTGCTGAGACGGCGCAGCACCTCTGAAGTGCGCACCACCGCGCGATACTTAGCGGGGAGCAAGTGCAGATCGCTCGGCTGCACGTTGAGAGAGAAGAACCCATCTACGCTCAGTTCAGACGGGCCAATGCTGGTGCTGAACGCCTTGAGCAACTCGGACGGTTTCCAATAGCGAACTTCAAAATCCCGTTCCTCGCGGAATCCGCGGCGAGCCTGATGGTACAAGCATCGTACGCCGAACATGTTGGGCATCTGCACCAGAACGCCCCCGTCTACGGTTAGAACGCGCCGCATCTCGGCCAGACTCGTGGCAACGTTTTCCCGCGAGATGTGCTGCAGAACGCTGTAAGAAAAAATCTGATCGAATGTGTTTTCCCGGAAAGGCAGATATCGCCCGTCGGCCACGGCATATTCGGCCTTGATGCCCAACTGCCTGGCCACACGCTTCGCAGCCCGTATCGCTTTCAATGACGGATCAATCCCGATCGGACGGTATCCCGCCCGCGCTGCGGCAACACACCAACGTCCCCAGTTGCAGCCAACTTCCAACAGAAGCTTGCCATCGCCCGGCGGAAGCCGGAGATGGGGAATGGGATATTCCTTCAGGTTTCCCACCAGATGCTGATAGAGGCTGCCGTTAGTGGCGGAGATCACGTTTCGCACAAACGGATCGATTTCGCCGGGCTGTACGTCGAATGTGGGCAGGGTAGAGGCATCCCCCGACTCCGCCACCGCCAGTGCCCGAGTGCCCTCGATGTGCGTCTGTTCGACCTCGGAAACCAGCAGAATCGGTACGTCGTCAATCACGGCATAGCGGTGACCCTGCGGGCAGACCGCGCTCGTTCCGTCGCGTTGCAGCGCTTCTTTGTCGCGAGGACACACCAGCAATTCCCACAACCGCGGGCCCGGATCGCCGGCGGATGCGCCCCCGAAACCGGGATGCGACGCGTTCACCCTAGGCCCTTCTCTTCAAAATAATCAGAGTTCCAACGTTGCCCTTTACCGGGTCGCGGACGCTGCTGGTGGAGGCATCCGGGTAGGCCTGCTGCAGTCTGCTCACGACACCCACGTATTTCCCGTGCGCTGGCGGATCCCAGACCAGCACTGCGTCGGGAGCCAGTTTGCCGACATCCGCGACCACGGAGTCCGCATCGACCTTGCCCTGCGCTCCCTGGCCTGGTTCTTCGAACAAGTCTCCCACCACGCGGGCGCCTGCGAAATAGGCGGCATACACACCAGCCTCCCATCCCACACCGTGCTCCGGATACGGGCCCTCGCCGATCACAACCACGGTCCGGGCCTGGCCTTTCTGCAAACCATCCGCGGCGTCGTAGAGACTCCGCTGAAAGTCCTGCCGTATGGTACGAAAAGGCGAAGCCCAATAAAGTTGTGCGCCAATCAGCCCCAGGACGAGCAGCACTCCGGCGAACGTCCGCCAGCGGCCAGCATCGACAACCTTCTCGGCATCGGCGCCTGCTGCGGGCGCCATCCCCGAGGGCACGGCGAAACGAATGGACAGTGTCATGAGGACGGCAGTTATCGGCAGAACATACCGGCCGTCAAAAACCAGCATGCAATAGGCGGCCACCAGAGCCGCAGCAGTGAGCAGAACAATCCATGCGAAGCGAAATCGTACCGGAGCCTGCCGCCTGCCGCGCGTCAGCTGGATTACACCCAGGAGCAAAGCCAAAATTCCGCCCGGCGTCAGCAGCGCCAGAAACTCCTTGATAGCCTGGGGAGTGTTCTCCGCTTCCTTCCGCAGAATCTGGCCTACCAGCCCCGGCTTCCAGACCTGCGCGCGCCAGATCGGGGAGCCCGGCGGCATCTGGTCCGCTACCATAAAGTCGTCGTAACTCAGCCGCGCATCGTGAAGCACCGCCATGCCGGCCGGTTGAGCCGCTCGTCTCGCGGCAGGATCCAGCAGGTTAAAGCGCAACTGGTATCCGGTTGTGAAGACATGATACTTCTGCCGAATCGCCGTTCCCCACCCAGCCGCGCTCAGGACTGGAAATATCGCGGCGCAAACGAGTGCCACGGCGGCTTTTTTCGCGTTCCCACGGAGCGAAGACAACACCGCCAGCAGCGTTGCGATCGCAAACAGGGGCAATGAGATCGCTTTCGCCAGAAAGGCGATTCCATGTGCCAGACCTAACGTCAGCCATTTCCCAAGACTCTGGGGCTGCTCGAGGCAGGCGAGAAGCAGAATGAAATAAGCGAGTACGCAGGCGGTTAGCAGAAAATCTGCACCGATAAAGCAAACCGAGAACGCAGCCACTCCACGAGCCGCGGTGAACCATAGAACCACCATCGTGCCCAGCAGTCGCGAACCCCACAACCGGTAAGTAAGCCAATAAGCCAAGGCCAGGCAAAGGCCGAACAGCGGAAACATCAGAAGTCGCGCCGCCATGGTGTGAGTGCTTATCGTGCGGTCGTTTGCGGCCAGCGATGTCGCCGCGATCAGCCACGAGATTAGTGGGCTCCAGTATCCGTGAACAGAGCCCTGGAGATCTCCCCCGGCGAGATGCCGCGCAATCCCGATGTAAGACACCGCGTCGGCATTGATGTTCCGGCCGCAGTAGCGCCAGAACCAAATCACCTGAAAGCACCAATCAAGCCCCGCTAGACCGATCAGCAGCGCCGCAAGGCGGTCGCCCCGGCCCCGCACTCCGGGAGAGCCAGCTTCAAGTGGCATATCGGTGGACATAGCGAAACGAAACTCTGCCAGCCTAGCACAGCGGACGATCCCTCCATTTCTTTGACATGCTCCAGTGTGGCTTTCCCGGTTTGCGCCCGGCGACATCTCCTGCTTAAATACTCGTTCTCGCCAATTGCCTTCAAACCAACCTGGACGGTGCGATGCGCTGGTACTTCGGCTTTTTTTTTGTTTCCGGTTTTTGCAGCATTCTTTATGAGCTGGTGTGGCTTCGCCTGGCAATGGCGCAGTTCGCGGTCACCTCGGCCCTGGTTTCAATTGTTCTGTCGGCATTCATGGTCGGGCTAGGCGTGGGCTCCTGGGGAGCCGGACGCTACCTCCGCCCCCGTAAAACGAGTCTGAGCCTTCCTGCCCTGCGCCTCTACGCCTTGACCGAGCTCTTGATCGGCGTGTCGGCCCTCCTCGTTCCCCGAGAACTGGAATGGGGACGCATTATTCTCGAAAAGCTCGATGCCGGTACGCCGCTCCCCGTTGCCTCTTACTACCTTGCCGCCGGATTCTGGATCGGACTCACGCTCGTCCCCTGGTGCGCCTGTATGGGCGCGACATTTCCCCTCGCCATGGCCGCCATCCGGGAACGATTTTCGGCTGAGTCCGCGCGCTCCTTCAGCTATCTGTATCTGGCGAACGTTCTGGGCGCCGTTACCGGCGCTGCCGTTCCCTTATTGTTGATTGAACTGCTAGGTTTTCGAGGCACTCTGCATGTGGGCGCCGTGTTGAACTTCTGTCTGGCTACAGCGGCGTTCGCCGTCAGCCTCGGTGGACGGCAGCCAGAATGGTCGGCCCCCGATACTCCACAACGCGTCCAAGCGATTACAAATCCGAGCACCGCCTGGCCGTATTTCCTGCTGTTCTCTACGGGTTTTACCAGCATGGGAGTGGAAGTCGTTTGGATTCGCCTGTTCACTCCTTCGTTAGGCACGGTGGTGTACGCCTTCGCAGCGATCCTGGGCGTGTACCTGGGAGCCACCTATGTCGGTTCTTTGATTTACCGCCGTGGCAAGTTCGACGCTTCCGCGCCCAGTAATTTCTTCCTTGCGTTACTTGCGCTTTCCGTGTTGCTTCCCCTGTTGGTCTGCGATCCCCGGTTGCAGATGGTCTATTCTCTGCGCGTTGCAGCCATTCTTCCTTTTTCCCTCGCCGTCGGGCTGATTACTCCCATGGTGCTGGATCGCTTTTCCCAAGGCGACCCCGACCGCGCGGGCAGAGGCTACGCCATCAACATCGCCGGTTGTGTTCTAGGCCCGTTGGTTTCCGGGTTCCTTCTTTTGCCTGTGCTGGGGGAGCGCTTTACGCTGCTGGCCTTCGCCCTCCCGTGGATCGTCTTGAGTTTTCGCAAGTTGCCGCTGCCCTTCGCCGCGGGACACACTTCGCACCGGCGCATCTCAATGAAACCGGCGCTCGTTTGCCTGCTCGCGCTCGTTCTGGTTTTTGCCACCAATAGTTTTGAGAGCCAGTTCACGCCCCGGGAAGTCCGCCGTGACAGCACCGCCACCGTGACCGCCATCGGCGCAACCAGAATCCAGAAGCAGCTACTGGTCAACGGAATTGGCATGACCGGCCTCACTCCCATCACCAAGATGATTGCGCATCTGCCTCTCGCGTTCCTGGACAGACCACCGAAAAACGCCTTGGTCATCTGTTTCGGAATGGGTACTACGCATCGTTCCGCACTGTCCTGGGGCATTGCTTCCACTGCCGTCGAGTTGGTGCCGAGTGTGGTTTCCGTTTTCCCGTTTTTCCACGCCGATGCGAACCAGGTGCTGCGTTCCCCGCTCTCGCACATTGTGATTGATGATGGGCGCTTCTACATGGAGCGATCGACCCAGAAGTATGACGTGATCGCCATTGACCCGCCGCCGCCAGTCGAGGCCGCCGGATCCAGTCTTCTCTACTCCAAACAGTTCTATTCCATCGCCAAGCCTCACCTGGCTCCAAACGGCATCCTGCAGCAGTGGCTTCCCATGAGCAGCGGGGATCCTGCAATCATCGCTTCCGTCGCTAAATCTCTTCACGAGTCGTTTCCTTACGTTCGCGTTTTCCGTTCCATCGAAGGTTGGGGATATCATTTTCTGGCCAGCCAGTCTCCTCTGCCTTCTCTCTCGGCTGCTGTCCTGGCCAGTCGCTTGCCGCCAGCCGCGGTTGCGGATCTGCTTGAATGGGGTCCAGCGTCCACCGCCGAACAGCAGTTCGCCGAGGTCTTGAACCAGGAACTGTCGTTAGACAGTCTCATCGCCCTCGACCCCGCCGTACCCGCGCTGCAGGATGACCGCCCGGTGAATGAATACTACGTTTGGCGCCGCGCTGGATCGGGAGTATATCGCCACGGAGTGTTAGGCAGACTACTCGCCCGATAGGAAGAAAATCGTAGTACCCCGAAAACTCGAGAAGCAAGAAGCTCTTAGCGCGAATCGTCCGACCCCCACGTGCGCCGAATACGAATCACGGCGTTAGCGAGTGCTCATAGTACGCAGTATTCCCAATTCGCTCCCAGCCGCCGCCAGCTTCCGCGGAGAGCGGACCGGTCGTTACTACCACTTTCGCGCCAGTGCCGGCAAATACGCGGTATATTTCTTCCTTCTGTTCCGGAGTTTCCCCCCAGAACACAGGCATATCCGGGCCAACGATGGCGGAGACGATTTTGAATCTTCCGAGCCGCGGCCAGTAGAACCAGTTTCCGTTTCCCACTACCGCCACGCGGTCTCCGGGCCGCATCCCGCCCTCGGTCAGAATGTCAGCCACTGCAATCTGATCTCGTGCTGAATAGGGCCCTCCCGCTTGCACAGCGCGCACGGTTCCATCCGCCACAGACAAAAGAATTGTCGCCGCAACCGCCAGCGCCAGATATTCCACCAACTCGCCGCGCCTGTCCGGAGCCTTCCGGTTTGGTCCGGAGCTTTCTGAATTCTTGTTGACCGAGGCGTAACTCGGGACCTCAAGGCGGATTCCAGCCAAAATTGCCATCCAGAAAATGCTTACGTACGCCCCCACGAATCTGGTTTCCACATGCACCAGCATGTAGAGGCCGCAGGCCGCGAAACTCATCAGGAATAGCGGCCAGTTAGCCAGAATCGCTCTCCGAGTCGCTAAGCCTCCGGCCAGAACCAGCGCCAGCGCAACCGCAAGAAGTCCGGGCTGGTCGCGCAACAGCATACCGGCGTAGTTCAGCAGGTGCCCCTCGATCACGCGCATTTGCGCCCGGACGTCAATCGTTACCTTTCGACCTTCGCTCCAATACGAAGGATTGAATGAGGGCGGATAGGTCCCTCCCACTGGAGTTGCGAACTCGTACACCGGAGGATTCTTGTGGATCTGCCTCGTTGTGTGTACGGGAACTCCGCTGCCCGGCGGCTCGCCCTGCCAGTTCAGGTTTCTTCCGCCCGGGCTCACCAGCGTGGAGTAGTTCAGCTGCCCGCTGTCTCCAAAATCAAATCGCCCCTTCGCCCGCGACAGCGCAACGAGCCAGGGCGCCGACACGCCGAGAAAAACCAAAGTCGTGATCAGCAAATATCCCAATCTTTTTCCCCGCGGCACGCAGAAAAATCCGATCGCAATGAAGACAAAGCCCAGCGGAAACATGACTGCCTTGGTCAGATATGCGAGTCCCAGAACTGCGCCTAAAATCAGATACTGCGACAACGATCCTTTCCCGCGGATTCGCAACAGCAGTCCGGCGATCACATAAACCAACCCCGCCACGCACAGGTCGGGTGACACGCCCCAAATGCCGATCAGATCCAGTGAGGTCCACAGAAAAAGCGAATACGCGATCGCGAGAAGCGATACCCGGCTGAACGCGGCCATGCTGGCGCCACCAGCATCTGCGGGGCGAACTGGCCCCAACCCAACGCGCGGCAAAAGTGAGCGCAGAAAGAACTCGAACCCAGCGAGCACCACCAGATAGATAATGAAATTGATGACGTGCACAACCGGAAATTCCCACTGCCGCGTCGGTTTCGTGAGGAACATTGCCAACCCCAGCAGCCACGAGTAAAGCGGGCTCCAGTAACCGTTCACCGCGTCGAACCACTTGCGGTGGAAAAAAGCATCTCCCAGGTCGAGATAGCAGATTCCATCCGGGTCCATCGAGTATCTTCCCACCCAGGCTCGAATCAGCCCGGTGGCCACAACGACCGCCAGCATCCACAAGCGCATCGTGGCGTCGGAGAATCGTGTGGCGCTCCTGGCGGAAGGTATATCGACGACGGTGTCGGAGCCTGCGTCGGAGCCTGCATCGGAGCCCGCATCGGAATGGGTGAGCATGGAATCCGCAAATTTATCACAGACTGCGGCGTGGAGGACCGCCGCTACTCAGCACGATGCAGCTGCTTCAAAGTTTTCGCGGCATTGAGCTACGACCGGCGGACAGCGTTGTTAGTATGATCTGGAGTCTGAAATCTCGACTTTCCTGAATCTCAATGTGTGGAATCTTCGGCATCGTCGCGCGCAACGCCCACGTCCCCGTGGACGTGCTCGATCGCGCCACCGCGTCTCTCGCGCACCGCGGCCCGGACGACTCCGGCACGGTGATCGTCCGCGACTCCGTGCCAGAGCCAGTGGAAATCGGCTTGGGAAACCGGCGCC
>JBAUAN010000039.1:0-12291 GCA_049675725.1 Candidatus Sulfotelmatobacter sp.
CCGCGGAATTCCCTCACTACGTGGCGGCCATTGAGAGCGACTCGGGAGCGGCGCATCCGCTGGGATTCGACGCCAAGGTCAGCCCCGCGGCCGCGGAAATGCTTGAGCCGGCTATGGACGTTCTGCAAAGCATCGGAGCCAGCGTGCTGCAGGAAACCAGTTACCCACCGGGCGCGGATATTTCCGATATGTCAGAACAGGGCGTGCCCGCGCTGGGCGTGTTGCAGGACGGACGCAGTTACTTCAATTATCACCACACCGCCGCCGACACTCTGGACAAGGTTGTTCCCGCCGAGCTGCGGGAGAACGCGGCGGCGATGGCGGTGATGGCATATGCGCTGGCGAATATGAAAGAGCCGCTGCCGAGGTAGGACATCGCGCGCGATTGCGAACGCAGTCTGACGGCCGTCAGCAAAAACCCGTCGAGCTTTGCTCGACCGGACAGCCGAGGGCGGCTTTCCCAACATGAAACATCTCGCTCACATCCTCCCGCCCTGTTGACGCATCTCAATTTTGGCGCTTATGATCTTCGTTTGGCCTTAGTGACGGGGACGCCTCCGGGAGGAGGCGTCCCAACAAGTTTGTAGTGGGCGTAATTTCTAACATAATTTCTAACCCAGTTTTGAAGTGACCCTATGGATAAGAAGAAGTTGGAAGCATTCAAAAAGCGGCTGGAGACGCGGCAGCAGGATTTGCGCCGCACCGTAAACCGCACGCAAAAGGACGGACGCTCGGCGGACGAGGATACGGCCCAGGACATTGCCGACCGCGCCGCCAGCTCTTATACCAAGGAATTTCTGTTCAGTCAGAGCAACAACGAGCGGCAGCTTCTGCAGATGGTGGAGAAGGCGCTGGCCCGTATTCGCGAAGGCAGCTTCGGCGAGTGCATCCACTGCGGCAAAGAAATCAACGCCAAGCGGCTGGAGGCGGTGCCGTGGACGCGCCACTGCATCGAATGCCAGGAAAAGCTCGAGCAGGGATTGCTGGAGGAAGCTCCGCGGTAGAGACGAGTTCATGGTGAACGTTGCGACTCTTGTGCCTCGAAACCGACCGTCTTCAATGTTTGAGTTTTGACGCCTGCATTTTTACCCTGTTAGACTGTTAGTTTGTCATCTTAAATTCACCCGCCATCGTAGCCAGTAGAAGGGAAGTCCGTGCGCGCAGAAACCCGCCATCAACTTAAACAAGACGCCTTCAGCCGCGTCACCATTGCCACTGCCGAGAAGACCGCCGATTGGACGGTGGCACACAAGTCCACGGTTATCGTTGCGGGCATCGTAGTCGCCGTTCTGTTGGGCGCAGTAGTGGGCGGCTGGTATTACCTCAGTACTCAGGACGAAAAGGCCGGCTTCGATTTCGCCGTGGCGGTTCGAACCATGAACGCGCAGTTGCGGCCCGCCGGAACGCCGGCGCAGCCGGATGTGCCGTCGTTCACCTCCGCGAAAGAGCGCGCGGACGCCGCGCATAAGCAGTTTCAGGCGATCGCTGACAAGTATCCGCATACCCGCACCGCCGATATGGCTCACTACTTTCTGGGAGTGACGGCCGCGGATGCGGGCGACAACACGTCCGCGGAGCGCGACTTGAAGCAAGTCGCGGCGACAAGAAATGGCGAACTGGCTTCCATGGCCAAGCTTGCCCTGGCCTCGCTTTACGGTGATACCAATCGCGTGAAAGACGCCGTGGCACTGTATCAGGAGCTGATGAAGAAGCCCACGACCATGGTGAGTAAGGCGACGGCGCAGTTGCAACTTGCCGACCTTTACGAAGCCTCGAACCAGCCTCTCGATGCCAAGCGGATCTACGAAGAAATCAAGAAAGAAAATCCCGCGAGCGAAGCTGCGCAGCTGGCGACGCAGAAATTGACAGACCTGAAGTAGCAAAGCGTTTCACCGCAGAGGACGCAAAGAAAAACCGCAAAGAGCGCAAAGAAACCAAGGTGTTACTTTGCGACCTCTGCGGCTTTTCTTTGCGATCTCTGCGGTTCAAAGGCTCCAGATTTCCCATTTCCCTTTTCCTGCAGGTTGAAGTTGAGTAGGATGTTGGTCCAGTGAGCGAGGGCCTGCGACAAAAATGGCCGACCTATCATTCCGCGTTAACGGCAGCGAAAAAAACGTGAGCGTGCCTCCGCAAACCCCGTTGCTGTGGGTTCTGCGCGACACGCTTGAACTTACAGGAACAAAATTTGGATGCGGAGCGGGATTGTGCGGGGCTTGCACGGTGCACGTGGATGGAGCGCCCGTGCGCTCCTGCTCTACGCCCGTCGAGCAGATTCAGGGTAAGAGCGTTACCACGATCGAAGGGCTGGGCGCGAATGGCATGCACGCCCTGCAGTTGGCGTGGATAGCGGAAGAAGTCCCGCAATGCGGCTATTGCCAGACTGGGCAAATCATGACGGCCGCGGCGCTGCTGGCCAAGACGCCGAATCCAACCGACGACCAGATCACGCAGGCGATGAATGGCAACCTCTGCCGCTGCGGAACCTATGAGCGTATTCGCAAGGCCGTGCACCGCGCCGCCGGGAATGGAGCCGCGCGATGAGCCCACTTTCGCGGCGAGACTTTGTCGTGGCCGGCGCGGCCGCTGGAGCTGGACTGGTGATCGGCTTTTATTTGCCGCGTGGGTCGCAGTCTGGCAACAAAGTTTTTTCACCGAATGCGTACCTGCGCATCTCGCCTGACAACAAAGTAACGATCGTGGTCGCGCGCTCGGAGATGGGGCAGGGTGTACGCACGGCGCTGCCCATGATTCTGGCGGAGGAACTGGAAGCCGATTGGAAACAAATCGAAATCGAGCAAGCGGGAGCGAGCACGCTTTACGGCGACCAGAGCACCGGCGGAAGCGACAGCGTGCGTTCCACCTGGGACCCGATGCGCAAGGCCGGAGCCGCTGCACGCGAAATGCTGATCACGGCCGCGGCGCTCACCTGGGGTGTGCCGCGTTCGGGGTGCACGGCGGGAAATGGCGCGATCAAACACGCCGCATCGAACCGGCGGATCACTTATGGCGAACTGGCGGAAAAGGCGTCCACACTGCCCGTACCCACCGACGTCACGCTGAAAGTGAGCAAGGATTACAAGATTGTCGGCCAGCGTCTGCCTCGTCTCGACACGCCGTCCAAGGTAACGGGCGACGCAATCTTCGGCATCGACTTCCGTTTCCCGGGGATGAAGTTTGCGCTGCTGTCACGCTGCCCCACTATCGGCGGAAAACTAACGAGCTTCGACGATAAAGAATCGAAGAAAATTCCCGGTGTGAGTTATGTGGGTAAGATCAGCGACTCAGCCGTGGCCGTGGTCGCCGATAGTGTGTGGGGCGCGATGGAAGCCCGCCGGGTGTTGAATGTTTCATGGGATGACGGTCCGAACAAAGATTTGAATACCGCGGCAGTGGTGGCGTCGCTAAAGCAGGGCGCCTCGAAGAAAGGCGCTAGCTTGTATTCGTCCGGCGATGCGGCGAAAACCAGCGGCCGCCGCATAACGGCGGAGTACGAATTGCCGTTCATGGCGCATGCGCCCATGGAGCCGGGGAATTGTACGGCGCACTATCGCGGCACAAATTGCGAATTGTGGGCTCCGACTCAGGTTCCACAGGACTGCCGCGATTCGGTAGCCACAGCCGTTGGGCTCGATCCGGATCAAGTGAAGGTGAATGTCACGCTGATGGGCGGAGGTTTCGGCCGCCGCCTGGAACACGACTACGCAGTGGAAGCCGCGCTGGTTTCGAAGGCGATCAGCGGGCCGGTGAAAGTCATTTGGACGCGCGAAGATGACATGCGCTTCTCCACGTATCGCCCGGCAAGTCTGCACCAGTTGAGCGCTACTTTGGACGCCGCTGGCTATCCGGCCGCGTTGACGCACCGCATCGTTGCGCCCTCGATCAGCGGACAAAAAGGCCAGCCCACACCCGGCGGCGTGGATCCTGATTTACCCGATGAGGCCGGACCGGTCTATGGAATTCCGAACTACTCGATCGAACACGTGATGACCGAAACCCCTGTCCCGCTGGGCTGGATGCGGTCGGTCTACGCGCTGCAGGCGGCGTTTGCGCTTGAAAGTTTTGTCGATGAGCTGGCGGCCGCGGCGGGAAAAGATCCGTTGCAATACCGGCTGCATTTGTTGGCAAAAGATCAGGACCTGCAATATTTCACCACCACCTGGCACACCGCTCGCATGCGCGGCGTGCTGCAACTCGCGGCCGAGAAAGCCGGTTGGGACAAGCCCTTGCCTGCGGGACGCCATCGCGGAATCGCCTGCTTCGGATGTTTTTCGTCTTATATGGCCGAGGTGGTTGAGATCACCATGGAGAACGATCAGCCGCGCGTGCATCGCGTGGTGGCTGCGGTCGATTGTGGACAGGTGGTGAATCCCAGCATTCTTGAGCAGCAGATTCAGGGTGGCATCGTCTACGCATTGACGAACGCGCTGCGGGCGAAAATCACCATCGAAAAAGGCCGCGTCGCGCAAGGCAATTTTGACGACTACGCGCCGCTGCGCATGGAGGAAACTCCGGTCGTCGAAGCCTACGCCGTTCCCAGCACGGAAGCGCCTTCGGGAATCGGAGAGCCGTCTGTGCCGCCGCTCGCGCCCGCGCTGTGCAACGCGATCTATTCGGCGACGAAGAAGAGAATCCGGGCACTGCCGATTCTCAACTAACAACTTTGATGTGAGAGATGACGGAGAGATGCGTGAAACTCAAATGGCTCGGCCTTCTTTTTCTATTTCTGCCGTCAGCCTGGGCGCAGAGCCCGGCCCAACTCTCGTCCGTTCCGGCCGCGCGTCTGGCTCATATTCGCCACGGCATTAATCTCAGCGAATGGTTCGCGCAGGTCTACGATCCTAAGGGGTTACACGAAAGAACATTTCCAGAACTGGACCACGGCTTCTGACATCGCTCTGATTAAGTCGATGGGATTCGACCACGTGCGCCTCAGCGTGAACCCACAACCCCTCATGGACGCGGGTCGCGGCGGCGGCAGCGCCGAGTATTTCGTCTATCTCGACGCTGCGATGAAAATGATTCTCGACGCAGGCCTCGCCGTGGAACTCGATATGCATCCCGATTCCGATTTCAAAGCCCGACTCAAAGAGGACGACTTCGTCGAGCGCTTCGCGGATTTCTGGCGCACCGTGGCGCGGCGCTATTCTTCGTGGGATCAGGATCGCGTGTTCTTCGAAATTCTGAATGAGCCGGAAATGCGCGACCCCTATCGCTGGTATGGAGTGGAAGCGAAGTTAGCTACGGCAATCCGCCAGGGGGCGCCCACACACACGATCATCGCCGCCGGAGCGCGCTGGGACGATGACGACGACATGATTTTCCTCGAACCACTTCGCGATCTCAACGTGATCTACGTTTTTCATTTCTACGAGCCGCACATTTTCACGCATCAGGGCGCGACCTGGGGCTCGTATTACTGGCACTGGGTCAAGGGACTGCACTATCCCTCGTCTCCGGAAAATGCCGCGCAGGTTGCGGCCGCCGTTCCCGAAGCTCCAGAACGTCTGCAGGTGATTCGCTATGGGGAAGATCATTGGGATGCCTCCCGCATCGAAGCCGAGATCAATCAGGCCGCCGACTGGGCGAAGCAACGCAATGTGCCCCTGATCTGCAATGAATTCGGAGTGTTCCGCACTTACTCCGATCCGCGCGACCGCGAGGCTTGGCTTAGGGACGTGCGCACAGCGCTTGAACGCCACGGCATCGGCTGGGCCATGTGGGATTATTCCGGCAGCTTCGGCGTGGTCACGAAGAAAGATGGGCAGGCCAGCCCGGATGACGTCACCATCCGGGCGCTGGGTTTGAACGCTCAAGCGCAATAATTCGTGAAGCGAGAACGCCAGCGCGACTTCGTGGAACCTCATCATCGCTGCTGGTGTCTAACTCACCGTGTTACTATCAGCCTTTGTCCGTGACGCATAAATTTATCGAAGGCATCTGAGTTCGCCGGAGTCTCGCAGTCGGGATCCGCAACTTTTCACTCGCGGGGGTAAGCGATGCTTGAAGCGCTGCACCTCACCAAGCGGTACGCATCTCTGCCCGCCGCGCAGGACGTTTCTTTCACGCTGCACCCCGGACAGGTCCTGGGTTGTCTTGGCCCCAACGGTTCCGGAAAAAGCACCACCGTAAAAATGCTGACCGGCCTTCTGGAACCGACGCGCGGCGAAGTTCTGTTCAACGGCCAGAACATCCGCAACAATTTGTCGGCTTATCGAAAGCGGCTGGGCTACGTTCCGGAAGAGGCCCATCTCTATCCCTATCTGACGGGATGGGAATATCTGGAGCTGATTGGCACGCTGCGCGGAATGCCACGCCCCGAGCTCGAAAAGAAAATCGACTCGCTGTTAAATCTGTTTTCCCTGCATGCGCACCGTCACGCCGGGGTTGGGTCTTACTCCAAAGGGATGCGCCAGCGAGTTCTCCTGATTGCGGCGCTGATGGACAATCCGGACATTTTTATTTTCGACGAGCCGCTCTCCGGTTTGGATGTGACTTCCGCGCTGATCTTCAAGAATCTTGTGCAGGCGCTCGGCCAGCAGGGCAAGCTCGTGTTTTATTGTTCGCACGTGCTCGAGGTGGTCGAGAAGGTTTGCTCCGATGTACTCATTCTGCGCAAAGGAGTCGTGATCGCGCAGGATTCGGTGGCGAACATCGGCCAGATTCTCGGGCAGTCGCTGGAAAATACTTTTCTTCACCTGGTCGACGATGTCGACACGGTCGGCGTGGCGCGCGACATCGTAGCCGTAATGAGAGCGTCACAGGAGCGTTAACGAGCATGAGCGCGGCATGAACCTTCCGTTGGCAAAGCCGGTCACACGACGGTGGGAATCTTTTCGCCAGCGCCCGTTCGCGCGCCTGGTGCGCCTTTTCATCGCGCGCATCTTCCACGGCGGCGGCGATGACGATTCCGAAGGTTTCGACCTGAGCATCGGCCTGGTGCTCACGCTGCTGGCCCTTCCCGGCGGATTCGTCTCGGTGCTCCTGTTCGAAAAATATGGGACCCTGCTGCAGTGGATGCGCGGAGCGGCCAGCGTTGATCCCCTGGCCGCCGCGGTGCCCGACGAATATTTCTTCATCGTGCTTTCCATGGTCGTTACCGGAGCGGTCGCCGTCTGGCGCTGGGACAGCATCTTCCCCGACCGCCGCGACTTTTTCAACCTCGTCCCGCTCCCCATTTCCACGCGGAGCATTTTTTTCGCCAACCTCATCGCCATGCTCTATCTCGTCGCCCTGCTGGCGATCGATGTGAACGCCGCATCGTCTGTCCTGTTCCCGCTCGTGGTCGGCGCCACGCAGGATCACGTTGCTTTCTTCGTGCGTTTCGCGGCCGTGCATGCGACCTGCGTAGTGACAGCGAGCATCTTCACATTTTTCGCTGTGTTTTCATTGCTCGGTTTCCTGATGGCCATTTTGCCCAACGCCATTTTCAAGAGGCTCTCGCCCTACCTGCGCGCGCTCATCGTCATTTTCTTTGTGGCCTTGCTGTGCACCAGCTTCGCGGTGCCAACTTTTCTGCAGCGATTGCCGGCGCATCCACCGTGGTGGGCGCGGCTTTTACCCTCGAGCTGGTTTCTCGGTTTCGGTCAATTGCTGCGGGGCCAGGCCAGCCCGGCGTTAGCGGCGCTCGGCGCGCTCGCCCTGCCGGCTCTCGTTTTCGCCATCGTGATCGCCATCGGCGTCTACGGGTTGAGCTACCACAGATATTTCACGCGCATTCCGGAGATGACGGAGATCGCCGCCAGCCGCGGCTCTTCCAATCGCTCGCCGCTGAGCGCGTGGCTCGACCGCGTCATGCTGCGCACTCCGCTGCAGCGCGGCTGTTTCCATTTTGTGTCGAAGACGCTTCTGCGCAGCGAGTCGCATCGCCTGGTTCTCTCGGCAGTCGCCGGACTGGGCCTGGTTCTGGCGTCTCAGGCTTTGATGAGCGCGTTCGCCGGCCACGGCACCGCTGTTAAAGTCGCACTCTCCGCGGACGCGCTTGCCGTTCCATTCATTCTTGCGTTCTGCATCATCGTGGGCTTGCGGCTGGTGTTCGAGATGCCCGTCGAACTGCGATCTAACTGGATCTTCCGTCTTCTGCTCGACGAAGAAGATCACGAATGCGAGCCCATGCCCCGCAAGGTGATGCTGGTCTCGACTCTGCCCTGGGTGTTTCTGGTGGTTCTTCCGTTCTACGCCTACGCCGGAGGTTGGCTGCGGGCGCTTCTGCACACGGCGCTCGTTGTCGCCTGGTCGGCACTCTTAGCAAACGCAATCCTGGTGCGCTTCCGCAAGCTTCCCTTCACCTGCTCGTTTCCACTGTTTCGCCAGCACTCCATCGTGACCCTGCTGGCGGGTGCGATGGCATTTTTTCTTTTCGCCGTAGTGACGCCGCAGCTTGAAGCGTGGGCCTTAGCCGATCCTGTATGGATGGCGATCTTCATCCCCATCGCAGCGGCGGTGTGGTACATCCCGCACCGCATCCGCAGCGAAACCATGGACCACGAAAGAACGTTGATCTTCGAAGAAGTCCCGACCAGGGCCGTGGAAGTGCTGCAGTTGGGGGATTAGAGGAGCCGGCGCAGCGAACGCGAAATTGTGAAACGCCTCAACATCCAACTCAGAATGCGCCCAACCATTTCACCGGAAATCGCGCAGCGAGGGCGTTGGCCAGTCGCTCGTCGGCGGTGATCAAGTCCGCCTTGTACTGCAATGCCAGGGCGACGTAGATACTGTCATACACAGTTCGGTCATGAATTACGGCCAAATCCAAGGCCTTGGGCACGAGATCAAAGGAGGGAATCGTAGGAATGCCCAGGTCGGTGACGAGGAAATAGCCGCGTTCCGCTCGATTGCGATCGATCTTCCGCTTACGGACGGCTTTCCAAAGAGCGCTCGCCAGCTCCAGCCAAAATAGATCTGGCACGAGGAACGCAATGTCCCTTGCGCGGTAGGAGACCAAGAGTTCCTCCGCCTCAGGGACCAACTGTTCGTCCTCCACCGGCAGACACCACTTCACGGCCACGTTCGCGTCGACCACAACGGTCGTCACCGTTCGCGGTCCTCGCGGATCATCTCCTCGGCGGAAGGAAATGGACCAGGAGTCAGCGGGGGCATCGCCCGGAGCTTAGCCAACTCATCAAAGGCCTTGCGGCGCCGCTTCAGATCCTCCTCAGTGGGAATGAACTGCGTCAACAGCGCAATAACCTCGGCTGCCATCGATGTGCGATTCTCGCGGGCACGCTTCCGCAGGGCCTTGTAGATTTCGTCCGGAACATTCTCTACATATAGCGTTGCCATAGTGGTATCCTATGGAAAGTCTAGCATATCCCTATGGAACCAACGAAGCACTTTTCTTGACACCCCCTCGCCCACCCTTTATCCTAAGTCTTGCTCCTTGCGGTACTTACGCCTCTTGGCGAGCTTCCGCGGGCCTGGTGCTTTCACGTTGGGGCGCGGAGGTTTCTCATGTTCCTCGACATTCACAAATTGGAACTCCGCCCTATTGATTTCAAGGAGGAGTTTCAGCCCGGCGTCATCGACCTGGGTGAAGATATCCACCAGCGCACCCCGCTCAAGGCCAGCGGACGCGCCGAATTGATCGAGGAGCAGCACGGCAAGCATAAAGTAGTCATCGACATACGCCTGAGAGGAACTCTCAGTGCGGGTCTGGAATTGAGTTGCGCCCGCTGCCTGGAGCCGGTTGCTCAGAATGTGACGCGCGATTTTGACCTGCTCTACCGGCCGCTTGGCACCGACGCCGGCCGCGACGAGCTTTCCGTGACCGACGCCGAGGCCGAAATCGGCTACTATGAGGGGGACGGCCTGCTGCTCGAAGATGTTCTGCGCGAGCAGGTGTTATTGGCTTTGCCGCTGAAAGTGACTTGCAGCGAAGATTGCCGCGGCCTCTGCCTGCACTGCGGCAAGAATCTGAACCAGGAGAAATGCTCCTGCGCGGTCCCGATGGAAGATCCGCGGTGGCTGGCGTTGAAAGAAATCCGCGGGCGACTCGAGAATTAATTCCGTCAGACCAGCTTTGCGAAATTAGAAAAACGTGAAATTAGAATAACGAAGGAATTTATCCACCATGCCTAATCCAAAACGGCGACACTCCCAGAAACGCACCTCCACCCGGCGCGCGCACGACGCCCTGAAGGGCCATTCACTCTCTGAATGCCCCAACTGCCACGAAAAGAAAATGCCGCACCGCGCCTGCTCCAAATGCGGCTACTATAAAGGACGAGAAGTTCTCGACGTTAAGGAAGCCAGCTAACTCAGCCGGCGAATACGGAGTCGCTCTCGCCAACCATGCCTAGCGTCATCGCGCTGGATGCGATGGGTTCGGACCGCGCGCCCAAGCCAGAAATCGAGGGCGCCATTCAGGCCGCGCGTCAATACGGCCTGCGCGTGTTGCTCGTCGGTCCGGAAGCCACGGTCAAAGCGGAGTTGGATCGCCATCCCGCCGCTCTCCGCCTGCCCATTGAGATCGTCCACGCCAGCGAATACATCACCATGGACGACAAAGTGGAGGCGGTGCGCGCCAAGCGCGACTCCTCCATGCGCGTGGGTTTGCGCATGGTGCGCGAGGGCCAGGCCGCCGGCTTCGTCACCGCCGGCAACACCGGTGCCGCCATGGCCACCGCCAAAGTTGTACTGGGCACAGTGGCCGGAGTCGATCGCCCCGCGCTGGCTGCGGTTTTTCCCACCGCGCCCGGCCCCGCGGCCATGCTGCTCGATGTAGGCGCCAACGTCGACTGCGAGCCCCACAATCTGGAACAATTCGCCGTGATGGGCGATATTTATTTCCGCGCCATGTTTGGGAACATGTTTGGAAATATGTTTGGAAAGAAATCCGGGACGCCCGGTCCGCGCGTCGGATTGCTTTCCATCGGCGAGGAAGAAGCCAAAGGCAACCAGCTCACGCGTGAAGCCTTTCAGTTGCTCAAGCAGCTTCCCTTGAATTTCATAGGCAACGTCGAGGGCCGCGATCTATATAACGGAAAAGTCGACGTCATCGTGGCCGACGGCTTCGTCGGCAACGTCGCCCTGAAAATTTCCGAAGGCGTCGCCAATCTGGTCCGCACCGCATTGAAGGAATCGCTGAAGGCCACCATCACCAGCCAGGTGGGAGCCTTGCTCTCACGCAGCGCCTTCATCGATTTCAAGAAGCGCCTCGACCACACGGAATACGGCGGCGCACCGTTGCTAGGCCTGAAAGGCGTCTGCATCATCACGCACGGCTCATCGAACGCCAACGCCATGAAGAACGCAGTCCGCGTAGCCGCGGAATTCGCCGAGCGCGGCATCAACGATTCCATCGAGCGCGGGCTAGCCGCGCTAAAGCCCGCAGCCGCGGAACCTGAAGTCGCGCGTACCACTTAGAACATGCGAGCCTTCGTCACAGCTGTTTTCGTTCTGCTGTTCATCCTGCTTTGCGTTGGCCTAATTCCGGCTCAAGAGGCGGTTACGTTTCCAGCTCCCGATGGCTATCGCCTTCACGCCGACCTTTACGGAAAAGGTGATCGGGCCGTCGTGCTCGCTCACGGCGGCCGCTTCACCAAGCAGAGTTGGCGCAAGCAGGCAGAAGCTTTTGCGGACGCAGGCTTCCGCGTGTTGGCCATCGATTTTCGCGGCTACGGGCAGTCTTGGGAGCTCGGCACAGAAACCGAAGACTGGAAGCACTACCCCGACGTGCTGGCCGCAGTTCGATACCTGCACAATGCCGGCGCGAAATCTGTTTCCGTGGTCGGCGCGAGCATGGGAGGAGACGCTGCCGGCGACGCCTCAGCCGAGTCCAACCCGGGGGAGATTGATCGAATCGTTCTGCTGGGGTCCGAAGGAGGCGATTCGCCCGAGCGGATGAAGGGCCGCAAATTGTTCATCGTGACCCGCGACGACCAGAGTGGCGACGGTCCGCGACTGCCCGGAATCACCGCGCACTATCGGAAAGCTCCTGATCCTAAGAAGCTGGTCATTCTCGAAGGGTCAGCCCACGCGCAATTTATTTTCGAAACGGACCAGGGTTCGCGACTCCTGCAGGAAATGTTGCGTTTTCTTTCGGAGCCGTAGCGAAGCCCAGGTCCACAGGCACCCGTTTGTAGCAATCTGTTTGTAGAAACCTGTTTGAGAAACCTGTTTGAGAAAATTGATCGGCGACCTCATATCTCTCATGACAGCAACCAACTACACCATCGCGCTCCTTTTCCCCGGCCAGGGCTCGCAATCCATCGGCATGGGAAAAGATTTATTCGAGAAATATCCCATCGCCCGCCAGACTTTCGACGAGGCCGACCACGCCCTCGGTTACAAACT
>JBAUAN010000040.1:0-25768 GCA_049675725.1 Candidatus Sulfotelmatobacter sp.
GCAACCCGAGTCGAGAAGCCGTCACATTAGTAGTCGCGGCAAACTGGCGCTCAGATGACTTCTGTGCCGTCGTTTGAAGGATTTGGTGGCGGCGCGTGGACTCGAACCACGGACCTACGGATTATGATACCGTCGCTCTAGCCACCTGAGCTACGCCGCCACATTGTTCAAAATAAACAACTTATGTTGTTGTTAGACAGTTTGCATCGCATGATCATCGCATTAGACCATTGGGCATGGCTGACCAACCGCACCAAGCAGGCTACATCTGCGAGGCATTAATGGGTTCCACGTTAGTTATTATGCCACAGAGAATCGGTCGGCAAGTTGAACCGGAAGTATTGCCTCGCTTGTTGTCGCACGGGCGATCACCGCGCTACTTTTCGGCACAACTCTTACCGACCCGGTTACGTTCGCAGCTGTGGTTCTCGCGCTCGCAATCGTGGCGATCTTGGCTGGATATCTTCCGGCACGAAGAGCCTCGCACATCGACCCGATGGCTGCGCTCCGTAACAACTGAGGAGAGAGTAAGGTCCTGAAATCGATCTTGCACTGCGAGATAATGAACCGCCGGGCCGGAATCGAGAGCTGTTTTGATGTGGAAAAACTCTCGTTACACGCGATTGCTGTTGCCAGACCGTGGCTCCAGCCGCCTGAGCTACGCTGCCAAATGCGATCAAATTAAGGAGAAGGGAACGGGACCATCCACACGACTGCTGATCGACACTTGCCAGCCAAGCATTGAAACTAGAAACTAGATCGTCAAAAGAATCCATGAAAGCCATTGCCGTCATTCCCGCCCGCCTGGCCTCTACACGCTTGCCACGCAAGATGCTGCGTGAGGTTGACGGGAAGCCGCTCATCGGCGTGGTGTATGAAGCGGTGCGATCCTCGCCGTTGCTGGCTGAGGTGATCGTTGCTACCGACTCCACAGAAATCGCTGACGTGTGCCGCGAACATGGATGGCAGGCGCGGATGACATCGACTGCCCATCGCAGCGGGACCGAGCGGGTGCATGAGGTCTCAAACCTGGTGAGCGCCGACGTTTACATCAACGTGCAAGGCGACGAACCGCTCACTCGCGCCGAGCACATCGCCACGTTGCTCGGCGTAATGGAAGATCCCGATGTGCAGGTCGGAACGCTGATGACGCCCGCGGCCGAGGTGGATATTCCGAACCCGAACGCGGTGAAGGTTGTGGCCGATGCGAACGGACGCGCGCTTTATTTCTCCCGAGCCACCATTCCCTTCGACCGCGACGGCACGCGTCCGCGCTACTTCAAGCATCTGGGCCTGTATGCCTATCGCAAGGCCGCGCTGCACCGGTTTGTCACACTGCCGGAATCGTCGCTGGAGAAGAGCGAGCGTCTGGAGCAGTTGCGCTTCCTCGAGAACGGTATGCCGATTTTCGTCGGCGAAACCCCTTACGACTCCGTGGGGGTCGACGCGGAAGAGGATCTGCAACGGGTCATTGAAATCCTGCGCGGCTCCAGATCTCAGGAGTGAAATGCGGGATCGTGCTTCCGTCCCCAGGTTTCAGCCGCGGCTACGCGGCGGGCGATCGCAGGATGCGAGTGGAAGGCCCACTCCACCAACCTTGAAGGAGTGCGCTCGGCGAGATTCTGCTCCGCCAGTTTGTTCATCGACGAAATGAAAGGCACGATGCTGGCAACGGACTCGAAGGCGTACTGGTCTGCTTGCCGCTCGTTGTAGCGCGAATAGGCATTGAGAGCCGGCATCAACACGAGCGAGAGCACGGTGGAAACCAGCACCAGCAAAGGCAAGTTGGCAAAGTCGGAAAGCCGGTCGAAGTTGAACAAGTGCTGGTCCACGGCGTAATGCAGCGCCCAGTTCGCCGCCCAAAAGCCGAAAAGAGTAACGCCGGCCTGCACAAAGATTCCTTTCAGAATATGGCGGTGCACGTGGTGTCCGAGTTCGTGCGCCAGCACAGCTTCGATTTCCTCGGGGGTGTAATTGTCGAGCAGCGTGTCGGCAAGAATGATGCGCCGTGTGTTGCCTAATCCCGTGAGCGCGGCGTTCGCCTTCTTACTTTTCTCGGAAAGCTTCCAGCGGTAGATTCCGCGTACGCGCGTGCCGGCGCGCTCGCCCAGCACCACCAGGCGGCGTCGCAGGTCTTCGTTGTCGAGCGGCTCGAACTTATAAAAGATTGGGAACAGCACCACCGGAGCCAATTGAGCCATCACCACGAACAACCCCATGAACAGGGCCCAGGTGATGAACCACCAGTGCTGAGGCGATTGCCGGATAGTGAAATACAGCAACTCGACGAGGACGCCGCCCAGGACTACTCCCACCAGAAATCCCTTCACTTCGTCCCAGAGCCAGGAACCCAACTTCTGGTTCGAGAGTTTAAACTTGCGCTCCACGCGAAACCCGAAGTAGTCCAGGCCGAAGCCGAGCGCCTTGCCGATCATCAGCAGCAGGACGAGATAAAGAAAAACCGAAAGCGTGTAGTTCTGCGCCCCCAACCGGTACGCAAAATCGCGCAGCCCTCCCGACCAGCCTGTAACCAACAGGACGACAAGGAATGCCAGGCCGACGACGAAGTCGGCGATTCCCAACCACCGCCGCGTGCGGTTGTAGCGCTGGGCGTCGGCTGAATCCGCCGGAACCGGGGTTGGACTTGCCGCAAAAGTCATCTGTGTTAAAAGTATCGCATCCTCAGGGCAAGAATGCCGACTTAAAGTGCGCGACCTGCATCATCCGGACGCGCGAACGAACTGTTCAGCGCTGGCCAGAATCTCCGCCACCAGTTCTGGCGATGCTGCTTCGCAATACAACCGCAGCAAGGGCTCCGTTCCCGAAGCGCGGAATAAAATCCAGGCTTCGGCGCCGTTGCCGTTAGTGGGCGCGTCCAGAAAAAACTTCACGCCATCCAGATTCTGTTTGTTAAGTACGGAATAGCGGCCCAGCTTTCGAGTGTCGTCGGCACCAGCGCGCTGAATCGCGCGCTGTTTTACATCCTCCGGAATATGCAGATCGCGCCGACCATAATAGTGACTGCCAAACTCGCGCTGCAGGTCCGCAACCAACTGACCCAGCGGCTTGCCCTCCTCAGCCATCACATTGGCCAACAGCAGGCAGTTGAGCACGCCATCGCGCTCGGGCAGATAACGCGAATAGCCGATGCCCCCGGACTCCTCCCCGCCGATCAGAATGTCCCGCTCCATCATCAGGTCAGCGATATATTTGAAACCGATCCTGGTTTCGTAAATCTTGCGGCCATGTTTGGCCGCGATGCGGTCGAGCATACGCGTGGTATTGAAAGCTCGTACCACATCGCCCGGCCACTTCTTGCGTTCCAGCAGCCAGCGCAACAGCACACAGAAAATCTTGTGTGAATCCACGAAGCTGCCGTCCTCAGCTGCCGCTCCGATGCGGTCCGCGTCGCCGTCCGTGGCCAGACCGGCATCACACTTTTCGCGCACCACGGTTTGCTGCAGCAGGGACACGTGCGGCTCGATCGGTTCGGGATTGATTCCGGGAAACAGCGGATTCAGTTCTTCGCGGATGGCCACGTGGCGGATGCCGCGCTCGCGGAATATTCCCGACAAAACACCTCTGCCGGAACCGTACATCGCGTCCACCGCAAACCTGAAGTTGGTCTTGGCGACCAGATCGACGTCGGCAAAGGCGCAAACCGCCGCGATGTACGGCACCTTCAAGTCGACTTCTTCGATGGCAGCGTTCACTCCCTTTGGCATGGCGCCGGCGGCCATCTCTTCTTCGATCCGCTTCATGATGGCGGGCGTGGCCGAGCCGCCGAATTTGCCTTTGAACTTTACTCCGTTCCAATTCCACGGATTGTGGCTGGATGTGATCATGACTCCGCCCGCCGCGCCCTGGTGTTTCACCGCGTAAGAAACAGCCGGCGTAGGCGTGTAGTCGTTGGCAAGTTTTACGGGAACTCCAGTGGCTGCGATGACTTCCGCCGCCGCCTGAGCAAATCGTTGCGAGGCAAAGCGGGTGTCGTAGCCGATGAAGACTCCGCGTTTCGCGTCTTCATACTTCAGTACGTAGGAGGCAATCGCGCCCGCGACCCGGCGCACGTTATCGAAAGTGAAGTCGTCGGCGATGATTCCGCGCCAGCCGTCTGTGCCGAATTTTATTTCTTGCGGCATGTTTAGGAGTATCTAGTATCCAGTTTCCAGACTAGGCCCATCGCAAACGTCTGTACCCCGCGACGAGAAGTCAGAAATCAACTTGCAACTATGTAAGCCGATGCAGATTCTTCTCGTCCAGATACTTCACGACCTTGCCAACATCCTGTGCATGCTGCCGGGTCGTGATCAGCAACGCATCGTCTGTTTCCACCACAATGAGATCAGCCACGCCGACGACAGCAACGAACTTTCCCGGAGCGTGGATGTAGTTTCCCTCAGCGTTCACCACGCATGTGCCGGCACTGGAGATCAGATTGCCATCGGGCGGTTTGCTGTTGGCGCTGTGATGCTCGTGCAGGGCGGTCCATGAGCCCAGGTCGTTCCAGCCAAAATCCGCGGGCAGGCAAAAAATGTTTCCGGCCTGCTCGCCCTTCGCCGACCGTGGCTCAAGAATCGCGTAGTCGACGCTGATGTTCTCGCATCGTGGATAGAGTTTGCGGAATGTCGCCGCGAACTTGCGCGTGCCAAACGCGCCGGCAATTTCTTCGAGCAGGAGCGCAGTCTTGGAGAGATGCTCGCGCAGTGCGCTCGCCAGCGTGCGTGCGCTCCACAGGAAAATTCCGCCGTTCCAGAAATAATTTCCCGCCGCGACAAATTCCGCTGCTCTTGCTGCTTCCGGCTTCTCCGTAAACCGGCGGACTCGCAAAGCCCCGCTCGCTGACATGCTGCCTACTTCGATGTAACCGTAGCCAGTTTCCGGCCGCGTAGGCCGAATCCCGAGCACCACGATGTTCTCGCCGGAGGCTGCGATCTGAATGCCGCGCTCCAAAGCTTCGCGAAAGCACTCTTTGTCAGCAATCACGTGATCGGAAGGAAACATCCCGATGACGGCATCGGGATCTTCCCGCAGCAACAGGAACGCTGCCAGGCCGATTGCCGGGGCAGTATTTCGTCCTGCCGGCTCGGCCAGCACCTGAGTTTTCGGCAGTCTTGGCAGTTGCTTCAGGATTGCCGGCCGCAGATCTTCGTTGGTGATGACCCAAAATTGCTTCACGGGGGCGATTGGCAGAAGCCGCCCCACCGTTTGCTGGATCATCGTCTGCTTGCCGTCGAGCGCGAGCAGTTGCTTGGCGCGCTTCTTCCGGCTCAGCGGCCAGAAGCGCGTGCCCCGCCCGCCGGCGAGAACTACGGGATAGAAGGTTGATTTCTCGGCCACAGGCTTTGGCAGATTAAGAACAAAATCAAAATCAAAAACAGAAATCAAAAACTACATTCTTGTCTCTGGCTCCGGCAGCGTTTCCCCGGGCACGTAGGCTCTCAGGAATTCGAGTGTCCATTGCGGCCGCACGCCGAAGTTCTCGATGCAGGCCGCGACAACAACCGCGTCGCCCTTGGCGAGAGTAACAGGTTCCGCGCCAGCCGCCTCAATCACTCCGCATCCCTCGATCGCTACCAGAATCTGCGCCGAGCTCCGGCCCGAGTCGTCACGGGTGGAAAGCTCGAACGCTTCTTTCATTTCGAACCGGTCCACTACAAAGTAAGGCGCAGCCACCAACAATTCATCCTGGTTGTTGATGTCGTGAGTCTGCGGAGCCGGCCGAATCACCTTTCCCGACGCCGTCTTTTCTTTCACCGCAGCTATGCCATCCTTCAAGTGAAGTTCCCGCCCGCGTCCGTAATCATACAGGCGGTAGGTGGTGTCGGATTGCTGCTGAATCTCGACGATCACCGAGCCGGGGCCCAAGGTATGCACCGTACCTCCCGCAACATAGATCATGTCACCCGCATAAACGTCGAGCCAGTTAAGGAGTTCCTCGGCGCGGTTTTCCCGAATCGCGTGCTCGAGTTGAACCGCGGTCGTTCCGGGTTTCAGGCCCAAAGCGATTTGAGATCCGGGCTTGCTGTGTGCCACATACCAGCACTCGGTTTTGCCCCAGGGCTGGCCCACGCGGCGCGCCTGCTCGTCGTCGGGATGAACCTGCACCGAAAGTTTTTCGTGTGGGAAAAGAAACTTGGCCAGGAGAGGGAATCGCTTTGCATCTCGCGCCGCATCACCCACCAGATCGCGCTGGAATTGCTCACTTAATTGGGAGAGGGTTTTCCCGGCGAGCGGAGCGTTTGCCACTTTGCATTCGTCGCCGGTCAGCCAGGCCTCACCGATCTTTTCCGCAAACTGGTGATTGGGATAAATCGGCGAGAGATCGCGTGTGCCCCAAGGGCGTGGGTCGAAGGCGGGAAGCATCAGCAATGGATAGAGATTTCCCATACCAGATACGATCACAAAAAAGGCCGTCCGCAACGGAACGGCCTTTGCCGAACCTCACAATCCGACGCGCGGGAACCAACCTGCTGTGATCGCCAATGGCCCGTTCCGCCGGGCTTCGCCACTGCGTGACAGCCGAGAGCCTGCCCTGAGCGTAGGTCGAGGGCGGCGGTGGCCACATGTTCTACAGCGAGGCGAAAAACTTCTGCATGCGCTCGAGGCCACGATCCAAGTCAGTTTTCGAGGTCGCGTAGGAGACTCGAATGTGGTCGCTCGTTCCGAAGCCCTCGCCGGGAACCGCGGCGACATGCGCTTCTCGCAGAAGGCGCCTGGCTACGTCTGACGCCGACTTCACGCTGCCGGATCGGAAAAACGACGACACGTTGGGGTAGGCATAGAACGCGCCTTCCGGCAACGTGCACGTAATGCCGGAGATGGCTCGCAGGCCTTTCACCACATGGTCGCGCAGTTCGATGTATTCGCGGCGCATCTCGGCCACGCACTCTTGCGGTCCCTTCAGCGCAGCGACCGCGGCCTTCTGCACAATCGAAGTTGGATTCGAAGTCGACTGGCTCTGCAGCTTCGACATCGCGCTGACCACTGCTGCGGGAGCCAGCGCATAGCCCAGGCGCCATCCGGTCATGGCATACGTCTTCGAGAGCGATCCCAGCACAACCATCCGCTCTTTGTACTCGCGCAGCGACCCCACAGAAAAATTCCTGCCCGTGTAATTGAGATAGACATAGCACTCGTCCGAGAGCACCCAGATGCCACGCTCGTGCGCCAGGCGGACCACTTCCTTCATGTCTTCCGCGCTCATCACCGCGCCTGAAGGATTCGAAGGCGAGTTCAGAATGATGACCTTGGTGCGCGGAGTGATGAGGCTGGCCACCATTTCCGCAGTGACCCGGAAACCCTGCGACTCGTCCGATTCCAGCAGAACACAATTCCCGCCCGCGTAGCGCACGATGTCCTTGAAGGAAACCCAGTAAGGGACAGGCAGAATCACTTCGTCGCCGTGATCCACCAACACTTGAACGGCGTTGAACAGCGCGTGTTTACCTCCCGTCGACGCGATCACTTCTTCGCGGCGATAGTCGGAACCGAAATCGGCAGCGTGGCGATGAACAATGGCATCGCGCAGCTCGGCCGTGCCGGCGACTGCCGTGTATTTTGTGAAATTGTCCTGAATGGCGGCAATGCCCGCGTCTTTGATGTGCTGCGGCGTGGCAAAGTGCGGCTCGCCCGCGCCGAAATCGACTACATCGATTCCCTGCGAGCGCAGTTTTTCCGCTTCGGCCACCACTGCCATGGTGGCCGACGGTTCGATACGGTTGATGCGGTCGGTAAGTCGCAGCGCTTCGGTGGTTGCGGTGGTCATGCTTTTTTCTTCCCCTTCTTGTCAGTTGTTTTCTTGTTCTTGTCGATCCTGTCGTCCTTCTCGCCAGCTGCCGTTTCAACGATGTTCGCGTCCTGAAATTTGTAGGCCGGATCGAGTTTTTCCCGCAGCCTCTGTTCCACCACTTCCGGCACCAGGCCTTTGACCGGGCCGCCGGCCTGCGCCACTTCCCGCACCAGCCGCGAACTGACGTAAGAATACTTGTCGGCCGGCATCATGAAGACGGTTTCGAGCGTGGGCTCGAGCTTGCGGTTCATGAGCGCCATCTGCAGCTCGTATTCGTAATCACTGATGGCCCGGATGCCGCGCAAAATGCACACAGCATCGATCGACTTGGCATATTCCACCATCAGCCCGTTGAACGTGTCGATGCGCACGTTCCTTAAATCTGCAGTGAGCGCCCGCAACATCTCCAAGCGCTCGGCCACGCTGAACATCGGACTCTTCTCCGAGTTGCGCAGGATCGCGACCACCAGCTCTTCAAAAATCTTGCTGCCCCGCTGAATCAGATCGAGGTGCCCATTGGTGGGCGGGTCAAACGAACCGGGATAAACAGCTATGCCCTTGTTCAATGGTCCTCACAGAAACAGGCGGAGCGGGTGCAACAAAGATTTTATGCGGGCGGGAGCAGAGATGGCAATTCGGAGCGAAGATTGGCGGACAAAGGACCGGGGCGCAGCGCTTTGAAACGCCCCGCCCGTTGGCAACGTATTTCAGCGTCGCGCGGCCACGATCGGGGCCTTTACCGGCTCCGCCGCCGTTGGCATCGTCGTAACGCGTGCGCCCTGAGGCGGCGAAGTTTGAGCAGCCACGGCCGCTGGCTGAGGATGGGCCACGGTCAGCCCCAGCGTCTTGCGCACCTCGGCGTCAAGCTTGGCCATGGTGTCTTTGTTGTCTTTCAGGAACTGGCGGGCATTTTCGCGGCCCTGGCCGATGCGTTCGCCCTTGTAGCTGAACCACGAGCCAGACTTTTCAAGGATGTTGTTGTTGACGGCAATGTCAAGCAGATCGCCTTCGCGCGAGATGCCTTCGCCATAAAGAATGTCGAATTCAGCTTCGCGAAACGGCGCGGCCACTTTATTCTTCACTACTTTCACTTTGGTGCGCGAGCCGGTGACCACGTCACCTTCTTTGATGGCCGCGATACGCCGAATATCCACCCGCACCGACGAATAAAACTTCAGCGCGCGTCCGCCCGTGGTGGTTTCCGGGTTGCCGAACATCACTCCGATCTTTTCGCGTATTTGATTAATGAAGATGAGGCAGGTGCGCGACTTGGAAACGGTGCCCGTTAGCTTGCGCAGCGCCTGCGACATCAGGCGCGCCTGCAGGCCCATGTGGCTGTCTCCCATTTCGCCGTCGAGTTCTGCCTTAGGTACGAGGGCCGCCACCGAGTCAACCACCAGCACATCGATGGCGTTCGAGCGCACCAGCGCTTCCGTAATCTCCAGCGCCTGCTCGCCGTAATCAGGCTGCGACACCAGCAGGTTGTCGACGTCTACACCCAACTTCTTCGCATAGCCGGGATCGAGCGCGTGCTCGGCGTCCACAAATGCGGCCATCCCGCCGGCCTTCTGCGCCTCGGCAATCACCTGCAAAGTAATGGTAGTTTTGCCCGAAGACTCTGGGCCGAAGACTTCGACCACCCGCCCGCGCGGAAATCCGCCCACGCCGAGCGCCGCGTCAAACGAGATTGCTCCGGTCGAGATCACCGCGATGGGGACGATCGCTTCCTTCGACCCCAGTCGCATGATCGAGCCCTTGCCAAACTGCTTTTCAATCTGTGAAACCGCCAGTTCAATCGCCTTGCCGCGTTCATCCGCCATGGGAGTGAGGCTCCTTTGAATGCAGAACTAATGGGAAACTGATCTGGCCGGATTATACATACAGATTGAAGCGAAGAAAAGGCGAATCTTGGAAATAAACCAAGATTATTCACTTCACAAAAGTGCCGGAGGGTGCTTAAATGTGCCCTAGGCCGCTTTTGCCGTCGAATATCAAGCGACCGTTGCCGCTAAGGAAGGCGGCCGCCATGACTATCGCCATTGGTGCTTTGTATTCAGACGGAGTGATTGTTGCGGCTGATTCCAAGGTTGTATTTTCTGACGGCTCGACGAATTCGGGAAATAAGTTGTTCTTGTCCCTATCGCCTGAGCGGGCAATGTTTTCAATCGCGGATGCCGCAGAGGATGCGCTCGCGGCAAAAACAGTAGCGGGGGATATTTCCTCCGCTTTTGTGAATGCGCACCGTGAGAAGAAAGACCCCGCTAAATTACTAAGAAGGGCGATGGGTACGTGGTACCGATCTTATGGACATTCACAAGTACCTGTTCTCGAATTCTTGGTGGGCAAGGTGATAGTAAACGAGTGGGCGGGGCTTTATTATTTGCAGCCGCCTAGCACAGTTTTGTGGCAGGCTCCATTCGCAATAGGCAGAGGCGCTAGGCCAGTAGAGCCGCTTCTTGGCCTACTATCAAACAACAAGAATGCACTTAAGCCACAACTCATGCTTTTGGCCTACCTGATGTATTTGGCGAAGAAAGAAGAAGGGTCAGCGTGCGGTGGACACACGAGTGTCTTGGTAATTACGAAAGGGGGCTCATGGACCTTTGTCGAGGAAATGGAGGCCGCAGAGGACGTGGCTTCTGATATTCATTCTTCCGTACAGCAATACATTCGGGAAATAGTCGGGGCATCTACGAGGTTCCCCTCTATGGCATTCATAGACTTGCAAAAAGCGCTGCTGGACAAGGCTGGGAAGTTGGAGTTCCGATCGCTCAAGAATTTGGAGATGAACGTATGGAAAGGAAAACTGCCGAAGCAATCCAGGCAGTTACCTTCTCAAGTGTCAGAACCGGAGCAGTGACTAATATGACCACTCATACTAAGAGATTTATAGAAACATCCGATATTTTGGCAATGCGCTTTGAGTGCCGATGCGGAGCGAGCGTTACCGTGCCCTTGGCCTCCTTCCAGTCAATCCCCACCGTTTGCCCAAACTGTTCCGAACAGTTTTGCGGCTACAGCGACAGAAGTGTACAAGATGTGTTTGCAGTGTTGGTAACAAGCCTGAGACAGACACAAAAAGCGGCCGACACTCGGAAATTTAAGTTCTCTCTGGAGCTTGGACCGGAGGCTATGCAGTCAGTTTCTCAAAAGTTAGAGCCGGAGCGGTAACCATATGGCGCAAGGTGTCCAAGAACAGGGCCGGGGATTTGCGGCGATTAAATCGGAACTCCATCTCTTGCAGATAGGCGGGAAGATGCTTCGCGCTAACCTTGTGCCAGTTACCGATGATGCCGCGCTTGAGCAGAGAGAACGCGGACTCCACGGTGTTCGTGTAAACGTCGCCGCGAACGTACTCTTTCGACTTATGGTTAACGGTCTCGTGCTTGCTGCCGTGGATTCCGGCTTCGATCATGGCCGCCGGATAGCCCGTCAATTCATCGGTGACAATGACTTCCACATCGGTGCTGACGTTCTCTTTGATGTACTTGGCGAGTGTCCCAGACTTCGCATCCTCAGCATGGAAGAAGCGGAGATCGCCACCACGTTGCCGGATGCCAATAACGACCGCCTTCTGATTTTTGCCGTAGCGGACACCTTTGCCCGTCTGCTTTCCGCCTACGTAGGTTTCATCCATTTCGACCGTACCATCCAGCATGGGGCGGTCAACTTCTTTCATGGCAGCGCGGATGCGATGACAGAGGTACCATGCGGTCTTATAGGAACCTTTGTGCTGGCCCCAGATCGTGCGTTTGATTTGGCTCGCGCTCATGCCTTTCTTCGCCTCACAGAGCAACAGGACAGCAAGAAACCACTTCTGCAAGGGAAGGTGAGAGTCGTTAAAGATCGTGCCAGCGGTGACGGTGAATTGATAGTCGCATTCCCTGCAATAGAACAGTTGCTTCGCCGTCTCCAGTTCCACAACCGCGCTTTTGCAGCGCACACATTCGGGCCCGTTCGGCCAGCGCAAGCGAACCAGCAATTCGCGGCATTTGTCATCGGTATCGAACAGGTTTATAACGTCAATTAGGGTCACAGGGAACCTCCGATGAACCAAAGAACAAAACGAGAAGAATTGAAGAAAGTGCCGACTAGGAAGCTGCTTGCGAGTATCAAAAGAGACTTGCGGAAGGTTATGCACGCTTCTCGCTCTGCCTCTAAGCCCAAGAAAGGATGACCAATAGCTTCCATAGGAACGATTATGTTCCCATAATGAACTTTTGTCAAGTGAATAATCGTGAAATAAACAGTGGAAATCGTTCCGAAATGGGCAATCGCGCTCGCATTCAGCCGGCATCTCAACAGGGCTGTCAGAGTGATAACATTGTCGTTGGAGTAATTCCAGATGGTTGACCGCTTTGTAGTGAGCAAATCACGAATGGTGCGCATTCCCTGCGATGGACCGCTTACGGCCCAGATTGAAAGGCTCAAACTGGAACAGGAGATGGAAGCGGCGGGCCTTCAGCCGGATGTTGAAATTGAGTATCCGAAGAAACCGGCCCCGCAGGCACGGCCTGAGCCGGGGCGCAAGCGAAGCACAAAGCGTTACAAATCATCAGAGTAGATGCCCGTTCTCGGTTTCTTATGCGGCGGCGCACCTGACCCACATCGAATCCGACAACTGGCTGCTCACCTTTGGAGCAAATCCACTGGCGCAGTCACATCGTGCACGCGAAAATACTTCGCCAGAGCCGGATACTTCCGCGCCACCGCCTCATACATCGCATAGGCCACGTTGCGATAGGAAACATGCCCCGCCGGCGTCGTCCGCAGCTCAGAGATGTAGACCACCTCGGCAAAATCCATTTTGAACAGGGCGCGCTTGCGGAACGCCAGCGGAATCGCGTACTGCGAATTTTCTTCGGCTTCCGGCGTGCCGCACTGGGCCAGATTCTCCACTGCGGTCTGCACTCGCCGCATGGCCGCCTCGAAGCGGGGGCGCACGCCGGCATCTTCCACGTCGAGCAGCATTTCGTAGCCGTGCTGCGTGGTGAACGGCTGCATCACCTGGATGCAGCGGCGGTGGCGATGCATGTCGCGGAAGCCGCCCGTATCCATGAGTATGTCGAAGCGGAACTGCTGCCCAGCGCGGAACGCGCGCAGCATGTCGTCGTGCTTGCCGCGATGGCGCAGGCCCAGGTCGATAATTTCGCGCCGGAATCTTTCCCCCGACACCTGCAACGCCTGCCGCAGTTGACGATACGAATGATGAGAATGCTCGTAAAGCAGCGTGGTCGCAATCTCGACTTCGAGAGGCTCGTCGTCGAGCAAATCGACAATCGCCTTCGAAGGCGCAACCTGCTCACGCTTCATCAGTTCGCGCGCGGCCTGCCGCAGTTCGCGGCGCGTTTCCATCTCATACGCATTCGGATCGGCATACTTCACCAGCGTCGGGGCCACGCGAACCTCATGCAGCAATTCCTGCTCGGCCCGCGCGCCAAGAGCCGGATCTAGAGCCCGAATCTCCGCGACTAGCTTCTCCAGCGACTCCGCGTTCACGTTGTAAGCCGCACTCGTCGCCGCCTTCTTGAGCGACTCGCCGAGAACCCGCACTTCTTTATGCGTATGCGAGAGCAGATGCGCCACCTGCGTTTCCAGCGTGCGCGCGTTAACAATCTCCCCCAGCGACGTATTCGTGGCCAGCGGCAGCAGATAGCGCGTGATGTCGAAGGCCCGCGCTTTGAGCGTGCGCTCATATGCTTCCTGCTTCATCTCGGCAGGCTTGGGTGTGATCCGGATGAGATGCTGCGCCATGTGCGCCGAGAGCGCTTCATATTCGGCGAAAAGAAAATCCAGCGTCTCGCGGTAAAGTTTTCGGGCCTCGTCGTCGGCGCCGAAATCCGGCGTGTAGTAGCCGCTCTTCTTGAAATCCTGATAGCGTGTGGATCGCTCCTGCCCGTCCCAGCGCTGCTCGTCGGCCAACTCGATCGCCGCCAGAATCGAAAGCCGTTCCACCGCGAGCGCAAGATGCGCAAGGTCGGCAATCGAGCGATGCCCGTACTGAAAATAAAACGTGTTGAGAAATTTCTCGGCCTTCTGCGAACTGATCTCTCGTAGCGACTCTTTCATCGACAGCGCCGAGCGCGAATACTTCGCCATGGCGTACGCCTGGATTTCCGGCTCAACCCCATACACCGCAAACACCTCGGTGGAAGGCGCATCCTCGGCAGGCGTGAGGGGAATCGCCGGGTTCTCAGCAGCCGCAGCCCGCAGCGGCGACCGGTGCCCAGAGCCGGCCGACGCCGAATCTGAAGGGGATGAGTTCTTGGTGATAGGTTCTGGCATGGCGATGACATTATTCGGGAAAGTCTGTGGCATGGGAGTGTTTTGAATGTTACTTGGCAATCCGGGCGCGCGCAATCGTTACGGGAAAGACAACGCCTGTGTAGGACGGACACTCTTTGTCCGTCGCCTTTGACTTTGCTTTTGAATTTGGGATTGGTTTGTGCCTTTGCCAATTTATGTTTTCGGAGCCAAGAAATCAGACTTCAAAATCAAAAAACGACGGACAAGAGTGTCCGTCCTACATAAGGTCAAACTCATTAATCCTGCCGGCCGTTGATGATGACAATCCCCGCCCGCCCCATGAGAAATCAGCGGCGCGTATAATTCCACGTTCTAAGACCTGTGCAACGAATCAGAGACTGAGCACTTAATCGGGAGAAATTCATGTCCCTTGCAGGGCACGTGGCGCTGGTTACGGGAGCATCGCAGGGCATCGGGCGGGCCTGCGCGTTGAAGCTTGCCTCTGCCGGCGCCGTAGTGGCCGTGGCCGCGCGCAATCAGCAAAAACTGAACGAACTGGCAAATGAGATTGCCGCCGCCGGCGGCAAGGCAGCGGCCTTCCCGCTCGACGTGGGCGACGAGGAGCAGATCAAGTCCACCGTCAAGGCTGCCATCGCGCAGTTCGGCAAAGTCGACATCCTGGTCAACAACGCCGGCATCACCCGCGACCAACTGGTCATGCGCATGAAGCGTGCCGACTGGGACTCCGTGCTGCAGACCAACCTCACCTCCGCCTACCTCGCAACGCAGCAGGTGATCGGCTCCATGCTGAAGCAACGCTGGGGACGCATCATCAACATCACCAGCGTGTTCGGACAAATGGGTCAGGCGGGACAGGCCAACTACGCTGCGTCGAAAGCTGGGCTGATCGGGCTTACCATGGCGATCGCGCGCGAAGTGGGCTCGCGCAACATTACGTGCAACGCGGTCGCGCCCGGCTTCATCGAAACTGCCATGACTGCGGCCCTCAGCGAAGAGTTCAAGCAGACCGCCGTCAAGCAGATTCCGCTGGGCCGAGTGGGTTCGGTCGATGATGTGGCCGCCGCGGTGGAGTTTCTAGCTTCCGAAGGCGCGTCGTATATAACCGGTCACGTGCTGAACGTGAACGGCGGCCTGCTGATGGGGTAGAAGAATCTCAACCGCCGAGTACGCCGAGAGCGCAGAGAACAAATGAAAGCTGAATCAGCGAGCCCATCGGATTCCAAAATTTCTTCATCGATCTCTGCGTCCTCGGCGGTGAAAGGATTTTCAATTTTTCAAGCCGAGTCCCCAGCCCAGATCGCCCAGGCCCGCGAACTGTTTCTCGAATACGCGCAATCCCTCGGCTTCAGCCTCTGCTTCCAGAACTTCGACCATGAACTCGCTAAGCTTCCCGGCGACTACGCTCCGCCGGAGGGCCGGTTGTTGCTCGCGGGATGCAAGGGCGAACTCGCGGGCTGCGTCGCGTTGCATAAGCTCGATCAGGCCATTTGTGAAATGAAACGCCTATACCTGCGCCCGCAGTTTCGCGGCAAAGGCCTCGGCCGCATCCTGGCTGAGCGCATCATCGCGGAAGCACGCCAAATTGGCTACGAGCGCATGCGTCTTGACACCGTCGAGCCGGTGATGAAAGATGCGGTCGCGATGTATCGCCGGCTCGGATTCAAAGAGATCGCGCCCTACCGCCCCAATCCGAATCCGGGAGTGTTGTACCTGGAATTGCAATTGTGAACCGCTTGAAAGGAACAGCCATGAAAGCCAGCCTTCTGCTCTTCGCAATCCTCTTCGCAGCCTCCGCCTTCGCTGCCGACAGCAAGACTGTCTCCTACAAGAGCGGCGACGAGACCGTGCAGGGAGTCCTCTACACCCCCGCCGGCAAAGGCCCGTTCCCCGCGCTGATCGTGATTCACGAATGGTGGGGACTGAACGACTGGATCAAGGACCAAGCTAACAAGCTGGCCGACGAAGGCTACGTGACCCTGGCGGTCGACCTCTATCGCGGCAAGGTCGCGACCACTCCCGACATGGCCCACGAAATCATGCGCGGCGTCCCCGAAGACCGCGCCAAGCGCGACTTGCACGCGGCTTTTGAATTTCTAGCGGCGCAGCCCAACGTCAAGGCGAACCGCATCGGCTCCATCGGATGGTGCATGGGCGGAGGTTATTCGCTCGACGTGGCGCTCCAGGAACCAACTCTCGCCGCCGACGTCATCAACTACGGCCATCTCGCAACCGATCTCGATGCGCTGAAAAAGATCAACGCGCCCATCCTTGGCCTGTTCGGCGGCCAGGATCGCGGCATCACCCCCGACGACGTGAAAAAGTTCGGAGCGACATTGGATCAGTTGGGCAAAAAGATCGACGTCAAGATTTACGACGACGCCGGTCACGCGTTTGAAAACCTCAACAACAAAGACGGATACCGCGCCGCCGATGCCGCCGACGCCTGGAATCGCACCGTAGCCTTCCTCGCCGACAATTTGAAGAAATAACCGGACCGCGCGAATGCCAGCATGGGATTTTTCGCGGCCGCGTCGTTTCTTTCCTTAGTTTGAGGGTGTTGACGTGAAGCCACGCGCTCGAAACGAGAAACCACAAACCGGAAACTTTCTCCGCCCCGCGAAGCCTTAGCCAGCAAACCATTCCGCAGGTTAGGTTTCTTTTACGTCGTATAAGCAATACATCCTGGGACTAAGATTTCCCCCCAATTCGGGCCATACGCCTATGGCACGAATTTCCACTTGCCAGAAAGTGCCGACATGATTACTATGCACGCATCCTAAAATGCTCCCCACGATAAACATCGGCGAGACCATCCGAAACTACCGGCTCCAGAAGGGCATGTCGCAAGGCGATATCGAAAAGCGCACCGGCCTGTTGCGCTGCTACCTCTCTCGTGTGGAAAACGGCCACACCATCCCCTCGCTCGATACTTTGTCGAAAATCGCCGGCGCCATGGAAATCGCACTGTCACAGTTCTTCTCCGAGTCCGCGCACACCAACGGCTCCAAGGGACTGCCGCAGCTCTCCGACGACGAAGTTCGCTTCCTCAGCCAAATCCGCCGCTACGCCACCAGCCTGAACGACAGCGACCGCAAGCTGGTACTCGCCATGGTCAAGAAAATGGCCTCGAGTACCGGAAAGTAAGCCCTCAGCCGTCAGCTCTCAGCCATCAGCTCACGCCGAAGAACGGCCCATGTGGAGACAGCCGCCTCGGCTGTCCAAGCTCGGGCGAAGCCCAGCGCCCCCGGCCCGAAACCCGACGCCCGAATCCGAAGCTGGAAACCGAAAGTGCTCTCTTACTGACAGCTGAGAGCTGACAGCTGATGATTGACTCATTACTTTCGTCCCCCCACTTCAGTGACCAACAGATACCTCGTCGCCACGCCACATAGCTCCTAAACTGGTGCTGGAGACTCCTGCGTGACCACCGACGAGGAACTGAATCTTCTCGACTCCCAACTCAGGCGGCTGAAGATCGAGTACGAGATTTTCTTCAGCAACCCCACCAAGCGTCCGCCCACCGACGTGGAATGGAAGGTGGTGACACTTATACGCAAATTTTCCGACGGCGGCCGCATGAGCTTCTCCCAGCGCTACCGTTACAACGAAATGTCCCAGCGCTACGCCGTTTATAGCGACCTATGGCGCAAGAAGGCCCGTATTCGCGAAGAAGGCTACCGCCGGCCGCAGGACGCACTGCTTTCGGTGCAAGGCGTTCGCATCGCCGAGGACGAACACAAAGAGCAGCATCATCCCGTATATGGCGTCAGCGCGGCCGCTGCCGCCGCGGCGGGCGGCGCCCGTGCGCAGGCCTCGCAATCGTTCTCCCTGCACGATGTCGACAAAAGCGAACGGGAACAGGTGGAGCGCCTCTACAACACTCTGGTGGCGGCGAAGAAAAAAGCCGGCGAGAACGTCTCCGGCAACTTCGACTCCTTCACCACCTTCGTCCAGAAAAAGACGCAGCAAATCCGCAAACAATACGGCTGCCAAAGCGTGGAATACTCCGTCGAGCTGACCGATGGGCACGTGAAGCTGAAAGCCAAAGCAAAAACCTAGGAACTGTCGCCGGTATGAAACTTCTGCGACGTATTCTGATCGCTATCGTAGGCCTTGTCGCCGCCCTCAGCTGGATCGCCCCGGCCGGAGTTCTGTACTTCGCGAGAACGGCTCCGCCAGTCACTAGGGTTGTGCCCACTGAGTTGAAGGACCTGTCAATATCGCAGGCTCCCGGAAAGAAGCTCTCCTACTTCGGCTATGAGTTTGAAGCTCCCTGGAGCGATCTTGACGAGTCCCAAACCCAGCTGTCCCCTGAGGACAAATATGACATGCATATGGTTTGGGTCAGTTTCCATTCTGGATTGAAGGTGTTTATCTCGATTACTCCGCGTAAAGAGGTGGGCCCTGATTATGCGTTATTGAAACGCATCTATGAGGTCACTCCGGACGAGATACATTATTGGTCGCTGATCCAGGGTTTCGGTTACCGGGACGCTCGTCTCCTCATCGCTAAGTGGGCATTTCTTCAATCTGTTGGTGACCCCAGAGATGGATCGAATTCTGCGGAAACTGGAATCTTCAACCTCCAGAGCCAGGGATACAACGGTTTCCAGTACGGTGATCCTCGAAGCCGACCAGACTTACTCCGACTGCGCCTATACTGCGACGACAGCAGGGTGGAAATAGAGTTCTTGCAAGGCGGATACTATGAATCCGCCGGGGTCACTCAGCCGGAAATCAACCGCATCGTACAATCCCTGCGCAAAGCCGCACCTGGCGAAGTAGCAACCACCGCGCCGTAGAGCCGGCGACGCGATGACTCGAAGACTAAGAGAGGTGAATACATTATGAGGCTCGTCCGGCGCATTCTGACCACCGTGGTCGTAACGTGTGCGGTTATCTTCATCGCTGTGGAGTGGATTGCTCCTGTCGCGCTTTCTTTTTACGAAGCGAAGAAGGTTCCACCAGTCGCCCGCGTCGTGCCGACAGATTTGAAGGACGCTTCCGTTTCACAGGCTCCCGGAATGAAGTTGTCGTACCTCGGGTATGAATTTGAAGTTCCCTGGACTGATCTCGACGAGTCCAAAACCAAACTGTACCCGAAAGATAATCCCGACAAGAAGATGGCCTTTCTTTTCTTTCGATCCGGGCTGCGGCTGGTGGTCAAGGCCGTTCCGCCTCGAGAATGGGCTCGCTTCTTCGCCACTGACTGGAAGTTGTCTCCGCAGCGAGTCGAGGCCTTCATGGGACATGAGGCAGCGATATCCGATTACGTCTTTCTGAAGAATATCTATGCATTCACGCCGAACAGCATGCATTACTGGGCGCTGTCTTCTCGCCTCCACGCTCGAGAGCAAATGTTGCTCATGATTAAATCTATCGTGCCATCCAAGCCGGCTGAAACCGGAATCTTCAATCTGCGGAACCCAAGCTTCAGAGGGTTTCAGCAAGGCGATCCTCAGATTCGGCAGGACACCCTCCTCCTAAACCTCTACTCTGCCAACGACAGCTTCGAGATCGCTTTCCTTCAGAAGGACTATCGCAGCCCCTCCGGAGTCACTCAACCCGAGATCAACCGCATTGTGCAATCTCTGCATAAAGCCGTCCCCAGCGAAGTCGCAGCCTCCGCGCATTCCGCGCATTAGGAAATCGCCGTCGGCGCTCGCCTAACCCTAGCCGGGTTCCTGCTAAAATCTCCGTAGTCCTTTCAACGACTCATGTCCAAGATCCAGCGCGCCATTCTCAGCGTCACCGACAAAACCGGCCTGGCCGATTTCGCCCGCAAACTCTCTGCGCTCAACATCGAACTGGTCTCCACTGGCGGCACGGCCAAGCTGCTGCGCGAATCCGGCATCACCGTCAAAGACATCTCCGAGCTCACCGGCTTCCCCGAGATGCTCGATGGCCGCGTAAAGACGCTGCATCCCAAGGTGCATGGCGGCATCCTGCATCGCCGCGAAAATCCCGCGCACACTGCTGCGGTCGCCGAGCACGGCATTTCGCCCATCGACATGGTGGTGGTGAATCTCTACGCCTTCGAAAAGACCGCGGCCAAGCCCGGCGTAGCTTTCGACGAGCTGATCGAAAACATCGACATAGGCGGACCGTCGATGATCCGCTCCGCGGCCAAGAATTTTCACGACGTCGCCGTCGTCACTTCCCCAACCGACTATGACGCCATCGCCGACGAACTCGCGCGCTCGGGTTGCGCGCTCTCGCTCGACACCAAGTGGCGCCTCGCCCAGAAGGCCTTCGCTACTACCGCAGCCTACGATTCCGCGATTGCCTCCACGCTCGAGCAAATCGGCGTCAACGGCAACTTCCAGCTGCAGAAACCGTCGCAGACTGCCGAGCAGTTCCCGCGAACCCTCCGGCTTACTTTTCAGAAATCGCTCGACCTGCGCTACGGCGAAAATCCGCATCAGAAAGCCGCCATGTATTCCGACGGCTCGGGCGCCGGCGTGGCCAATGCCCGCCAACTCCAGGGCAAAGAGCTGTCTTACAACAACATCGTCGACTTACAAGCCGCCTGGGATCTGGCTCAGGAATTTAACGAGCCCGGATTTGATGCCCCCGTCTGCGCCATCATCAAGCACACCAATCCCTGCGGCACAGCCACCGGCGCCACTCTGGCCGAGGCTTACAAGCGAGCGCTCGAATGCGATCCGGTCTCCGCATTCGGCGGCGTGATCGGCGTGAACCGTCCCATCGATGCCGCGGCTGCAGAAGAAATGCACAAGCTGTTCCTGGAAGTTATCGCCGCCCCGGCGTTCGACGAAGCCGCCAAAGCCAAGTTCGCGACCAAGAAGAATCTGCGGCTGGTCGAAGTTGTTCCTTCCAACGAGAAATGGGTGCTGAAAAATGTTTCCGGAGGAATCCTGGTGCAGGATGCCGATGCGCGCCCCTTGCAGCCTGCCGACCTGCGCGTGGTGACAAAGCGTCCGCCCACTCCCGAAGAGACGCGCGCCCTGCTGTTCGCCTGGAAAGTGTGCAAGCACGTGAAATCCAACGCGATCGTCTATGCTAGGGACGGGCAAACCGTAGGCGTTGGCGCAGGCCAGATGAGCCGCGTCGACTCCGCTAAAATCGGCGCCATGAAAGCCCAACTACCGCTGCAAGGCACGGTCGCCGCTTCAGACGCCTTCTTTCCTTTCCCCGACGGCGTCGAAGAAATCGCAAAAGCCGGCGCTACCGCCATCATCCAACCCGGAGGCTCGCAACGCGACGCGGAAGTGATCGCAGCCGCCGACCGCCTGGGCTTGGCCATGCTCTTCACCGGCGTGCGCCACTTCCGCCACTGACGAAGGCAAGCGCCTTGCTTCTAGCTCCTAAGCTGCTAGCCCTCTAGCTCGTCTCCCATCCAACACGCTTGTCATTCCGACAGCGCGCGCTATGCTTCGCGCGCGGAGGAATCTCCGTCTCCACCGCCGTCGAGCGTCAGCCAATGTTTTCCACTCCAGGCCGACAGAGACAGCGCCCCACCCACGCCTTTACCTAACTTGACAACAAAACACTCACAATCCCGTCGGTCCTGTACTTCTGTTTGCTGACCATGCACTGTTTTTCCCCATCCCGACTCCGAAGGGTTAGAATAAGGGCACCCCGCCCCCAGCGGCAATGCATCCAAATCACTATGGCTTCGATAATCCGGTCATCTTTGGTCAGGTCAAGCATGAAGAATCTTTTTCGATATTTTCTGGTGATGGCCGTCGCGGTCGTTGCGGCAGCAGCCCAATCCACCACTCCCGCGCCGGCAGGCACCACGGCTGCCGCCCAGCCCGCGGCCCGCAAGGTGGATCGCGCCGCCGCTTATTATCACTACGCGGTCGCGCACATGTACGAAGAACAGGTCACGGTGTATGGCCGCAGCGAGCTGGCCAACAAGGCCATGGACGAATATCGCCTGGCCATTGAAGCCGACCCGTCTTCCGAGTTCCTCACCTCCGGGTTGGCCGAGCTCTACGTCAAGACCGGACGCATTCGCGATGCCGTCATCGAGGCCCAGGACATCATCAAGCGCGATCCCACCAACCTCGAGGCGCATAAGCTACTGGGCCGCATTTACCTGCGTTCCCTCGGCGACATGCCCGGCGGCAGCGGGTCCGATAATGTGCTGAAACTGGCCATCGAGCAGTATGAGCAGATCGTGAAGATCGAGCCCGACAGTGTGGACGACCATCTTCTGCTCGGCCGCCTCTACCGCCTGAACAACGATTTGCAGAAGGCCGAAAGCGAGCTCAAGACCGCGATCAAGCTCGACCCGAACTCCGAAGAGGCCGTTACGACGTTGGCCATCCTCTACACCGATGAAGGCGATACGGCGCAGGCTTTGCAAGTGCTCAGCGCCGTGCCTGATACCGCGCGCTCCGCCAAGCTCTACGCCGCGCTGGGCACCACTTACGAACAGCGCAAGGAATACAAGAACGCCATCGACGCCTTCAAGAAGGCGATCATGCTCGACCGCGACAATCTGGACGCGATCCGCGGCCTGGCCGAGAATCTGCTCAACGACGGCCAAACTGACGCCGCCCTCGAGCAATACAAAGTGATCGCCGACGCGAATCCGGAAGACGCGCAAACCTTCCTGCGCATCGCCGAAATCTATCGCCGCCAGGGCAAGTATGACCAGGCCCTCGAGAACCTGAAAAAGGCCGACACGATGGTTCCCGATTCTCTGGAAGTCCCATACAGCATGGCCAGCGTCTACGAGGCGCAGGGCCGCTATGACGATGCCGTAAAACTTCTGCAGGACCTGGTGAAGAAAACCGAGAAGCCTGACCACGACTACAACCAGGCCGATCGCAACAATCGCGCCATCTTCGTCGAGCGCCTCGGAATCGTGTATCGCGAGCAGGAAAACTATCCCGCGTCCGTAGACGCTTTCCGCAAGATGCTGACCCTGGGCGACGACAATGCCGAGCGCGGCTACCAGAACATCATCGACACTTACCGCGAAGGCAAAATGTGGACGCAAGCCACCGCTGCCGCCCGCGAAGCCGTCCAGAAACTACCCGACGATCGCGGGCTGCGCATGGTGCTCGACGCTCAGCTTGCCGACACAGGAGATGCCGACAAGGCCCTCGCCGACGTCCACTCGCTGCTCAACGGCAAAGCGGAAGATCGCGATGTCTACATTACGCTGGCGCAAATGAACACACGCCTCAAGCGCTGGAAAGACGCCGAGAACGCCCTCGACAAGGCGGAACAGCTCTCCACCAAAGCCGAAGACAAAGACTACATTTATTTCCTGCGCGGCTCGACCTACGAGCGCGAAAAGAAATACGATGAAGCCGAAGCGCAATTCAGGAAAGTTCTCGCCGCCGACCCGCAGAGCGCCATCACCCTGAACTACCTGGGTTACATGAACGCCGACCGCGGCGTGCGCCTCGACGAATCGCTCAACTACATCAAGGCCGCGGTAAGCCTCGATCCCGGCAACGGCGCCTATCTGGATTCCCTGGGCTGGGCCTACTTCCGCCTCGGCAAATACGATCTCGCCGAAGAAAGCCTCACCAAGGCGTCCACCCACATGGGCTCCGATCCGACCGTGCAGCAGCATCTCGGTGATCTTTACCAGAAAACCGGACGCCTGAAGCTGGCCGCGGCCCACTGGGAACGTGCCATCGCGGAATGGGGCAAGACCGTAAACGCGGAAGTGGACGGCGACGCGCTCGCCAAAGTGCAGCAGGATCTCGACGCCGCCAAAGTCAAACTGGCTAAAGAAGAATCAGAAACTCCCAGCCAGAAACAGTAGCAGGTCGAAAACCCGCGCGGGCGCTGAAAGATGAGGGTGGCCCATTTCTCGCGATTGGTGCGAGAAGTGGGGATTTTGATCTCGACTCTCCACCGCAAATCCGCCCAACTGCTCTTCTGCTATTCTTTCCTCATGCCCGGCTACGCGGTCCAAGTAGAAAGCACCCGCGGACGCCGTTTCCCCGAGCCCCCTCACCCCTACCGCAACGATTTTCAGCGTGACCGCGACCGCGTCATTCACGCCCGCGCCTTCCGCCGCCTCGAAGCGAAAACCCAGGTCTTTACCCGCCGCTATTCCGACCATTTCCGCAACCGGCTCACCCACACCCTCGAAGTCTCGCAAATCTCCCGCACCATCGCCGCAGCGCTCGGCCTCAACGTTGATCTCGCCGAGGCCTTGGCGCTGGTCCACGACATCGGCCATCCCCCGTTCGGCCACTCCGGCGAGAAGGCCCTCGACGCCGCTATGCGCGCCCACGGCCTCTACTTCGATCACAACCTGCATGCCCTGCGCATCGTGGAAGATTTCGAGCAGCGCTACGCTGCCTTCCGCGGATTGAACCTGACTTTCGAAGTCCGCGAAGGCATCATCAAGCACTCGCATGATTACGATGAGAAGAATCATCCGGAACTGGCCGAGTACCTGCTGGCCCAGCGCCCGCCGCTCGAAGCCCAGCTCATCGACCTCACCGACGAAATCGCCTACAACACCGCCGACCTTGACGACGGATACGAAGCTCACCTGTTGTCGCTGGACGTAATCCGCCGAGGCGTGCCGGTTTTCGACGGCTTCTATCGCGAAGTGGAAAAGACCTACCCCGCCGCGCCCGAAAAGTTGAAGTTCAACGAAACCCTCAAGCGCGTTCTCAACCGCTTCGTCGGAGACCTGATCACCAACACGCAAGCGCGTATCGAAGAGTCAGGAGTGCAAACGCTCGAAGACGTTCGCAATCACGTCGAGCGCCTGGCCGCCTTTAGTCCGGAGGTAGAAGCGGACCGCGAGCAATCCAAAGAATTTCTCTACGAAAACCTCTACTTCAGCTCCACTCTCGAACCCGAAAAAGACGCCGCCGAGCGCGTAGTCAGCGAACTCTTCGCCTTCTGGATGGTGAACCCCACATCCCTCCCTCCCAACTACCAGGAGCAATCCACCCGCGAGTCACTGCCCCGAGTAATCTGTGACTACATCGCCGGCATGACCGACCACTTCATCTTCGACCAGCACGCCAAATACTGCGGCCCAGGTGAATCAGCCGCAATCTAAGACGCGCCGGGTGCCCCATTTCTCGCGTTCTTTGCGAGAAGTGGGGATTTTGACTGATTACGACAGTCATGACTTCGAAGCGAAGTGCCGCTGTATCCTAAACGTTGATGACAGAGCATCGAGTGCCGCGATGGATAACCATGCTTTGGCTGGCACTTGTTGCCAGCATGGCGTTGGCGTCGATAGTGTTGGCCATTCGATTGACCTGTGACTTTATGGGAGCGCTCGGCTTCCTCGTTGCCAGTTCCTTTATCATCTTCGCATTGTCTGCTGTTGCTTATTTTGTGTTGTACGGGTTAAGCGTACTGCTGGAAGGAGTCGAATATCACAAGACCCATTGTGACGACAGCAAGCACTGGGGAGGAATGACGGACTTCATTCGATGACATATCTGTGTTGGCACCTGGCCCGCCTTTGACTGCGTTTGCCTACGCCGTCACGGCAGAGGGTGCCCCGTCCTTGCGTATTTTGCAAGGGCGGGTAGCGAGGCTGCCTGCAGTCTGTTGATCTCCTCTGCCGACGTTCGTGGTTCCCGCCCTTCGCAAAAAACGCGAAGGACTGATTGGATAAGTGCGAAGGCTCGATTGAACCCGGGTAGTCTTGGTTTGAGGACAAAGACGCTGGGAAGAAAGGAGCCTTCGCAGATGATGATTATAGGATGTGATTTCCATCCCAGCTGGCAACAAGTGAGT
>JBAUAN010000041.1:0-8370 GCA_049675725.1 Candidatus Sulfotelmatobacter sp.
TGGTTTCATCGCCAACTTCGCAGCCGTAGAGGTTGATGAACTTGGAAAGCTTCACATCCTGCCCAAGCTTCACATCCGGCGCGATGCATACATGAGGGTTCATGAAAGAAATAACTCCCGCTCTGACGGTTGGTTTTTAGTTTTGGAAGCAAACCACGGGCGGGGAGAGTAAGACGCGGTTCAATCGGCGCTGGCGGTCCGCTGCTCCGATTCATACTGCCACGCCGCGGGGCTGACGCCCACGTTCTTCACAGGCAGGGCGAGTGACTCCGGTGTGCCTAGCTGAAATTCTCGGTGGGTAGTATCAAGTGCTGCTTTCACATCCTGCTTCGACACGACGAAAGAAATGTTGCACTCCGAGGAACCTTGCGCGATGGCAACGACGTTGACGTTCTCCCGGCCCAGCGCAGTGAACGTGCGGCCGACCGTTCCGAAACCGCGCATGTTCTTGCCGACAACCGTAACGATGGCTATCGTCTGGTCAAGCGTGACGTGCTCCACTTTTTCGTGCGCGAGATCCTGCGCAAACTCGCGGCGCAAAGCCTCAACCGTACGTTCTGCCGCGGAAGAAGCAACCACCAGGCAAATGTCATTCTGGGACGAGGATTGCGAGATCAACAGGACATTCGCTCGAACTGACGCGGTGGTCGCGAATGTGCGGCCCAGAACATCGGGCACACCCACGATTCCCGGACCGCCCACGGTGATCAACCCGACTTCGCTGATCGCTGTCAGCCCTTTCACTCCTCCATCCGTCGACGGGCCTGTGGGAGTGATTCGCGTGCCCGGCAGCTCCGGAGAAAACGTGTTGCGAATCCACAGCGGGATACCGCACGGAGTCACTGCACTGATCGTTTTCGGATGCAGAACCTTGGCGCCAAAGTGCGCCAGTTCAGCTGCTTCGCGATACGAGATTTCGGGGATTGTAGCCGCGCCCGGTACCAGGCGCGGGTCGGCGGTCATCAATCCATCCACATCGGTCCAGATGATCACCTCGTCTGCATGGAGAGCCGCGCCCAGAATCGTCGCTGAATAGTCGGACCCGCCGCGGCCCAAAGTCGTGAGTATGCCATCGGGAGTAGCACCGATGAAGCCCGTCACGACAGGGATCACGCCGTCGCGCAGAAGCGGACGAAGTCGAGTCTCACAGCGTTCGCGCGTGAGGTCCATCAAAGGATCAGCGGTGCCGTGGCAGGAGTCCGTGACGACTAGCTCGGTAGCTTCGACCGCTTCGCTTTTAACTCCGCACTCGGCCAAGGCCGCAGCGACAATAGGAGCGGAAAGACGTTCACCAAGGCTCGAGATCGAATCCCGCGCCCGCAAAGTCAACTCGCGCAACAGCGCAGTCCCTTGGCACAGCCGTTCGCCCTCTTGAAATACTTGTTCCACTTCGTGGTGGATGCGGTTCCGCACGGGAGCGGAATGAATCAACGCGCCAGCCACTACGCGGTGCCGTTCGCGGAGTTCTTCGAAGATCATACCCACCGCTTCGCGGTTGCCAGCTTCGGAATGCGCAGCCGCCTCGACCAGCTTGTTGGTCACGCCACTCATGGCCGAGACCACCACCACCAGGTCACTCTCTCGCGCAGCGTCGCGAACGATCTCCACCACTTTCCGGATGCGCGACGCATCGCCGACACTCGTCCCGCCGAACTTCACGACTCGTAGCGGTCTGTTCACATTTGCCATAGCGGGATTTACTTGCTCCCCGATTCAGTCCCAACCGCGGGACTCTGGGATGAAGCGCTCTTGACTGGCGTGCTCACCCGATTGCGCGATGGAACCGTCGAAGAAGCCTGTTTCCGTTCCCGGGCATACCAGCCATTCTGCTTCTGCCAGTTGTTGACGCAATCATGAACCAGCTCAGGTTCTTCCCATGGAACATCGTGGTACGCCGACCGCAGAAACGGGCTTTCTGCATCTCGTATCCATTCTTGCGGAAACAGCGCGATCGTATCTTTCTCTGTAACTCTCGGCGCTGGTTGCACTTCTTCGCCTGACACCGCAGCATACAAAGCTGCTGGAATGTCGCGCCCAAGTCCAAACGCTAAATGTCCGACCTGAGTCGCCCGGGGATTGATTTCGATGAGGTAAGCGTTGCCAGTCTGCTCCTCCAGCATGAAATCAAATCCATGCACGCCCGAGAGACGAAGTCGCCGGACCATTTTTTCGGCTGCCGCCAACATTTCAGGGTTCTCGATCAAGCGCACTACCGTGGCGTGTCCGACAGAACTGGCCTTGTTAATCACCTCGAAATGGAGGGCCGCCAGCACCTTTCCGTTCCAGCAGGCCACGGCGCTGGTGGCTTCCTTCCCGTCAACAAAGGCTTGCGCATTGACAACGAACTTCTCGCGGCGAACCACCGGCGAGATCAGAGTCAGGTCGTCATCCAGGAGGGCGTGCTTGGCGGCCCGCAGAAACCGTGGAGGAGCTTGCAGAAACCGAAAGGCGCGCTCTGCTTCGTCCACCGTGCGGACAACTCGCACACCGTCTCCGCCGGAAGTGCCATTCGCTTTTAGGACCGCTGGAAATCCATTTCGGATAATCCAGTCCTTGAAATCGTCGAAGCTCTCGATCACTTCCGTTTTCGGAATGCGAATACCTTCTTGCTCTGCCAGCTCGATAAAGGCAGCCCTGGCATAGGAGATTGGAAAGCTTTCCGCCGCTCCCAGTGAACGCTCGATCAACGCGCGAATTGGAGATCCCGTTTTTCCGTCCTGGCGCTCGTGGTCGTAGAGGCGGTGCAGATGTCGGGTTGCCAGATCGTCGCCGGATACAATCAGATCCGGCTCGGCGCTGGCAATAGCCGCTCGCAACGAGCGCAATGGAGTCAGCCCGTTGAATCTGTGCGTCTTGCGTGCCAACGTCGTCTTGTGGAGCGGGTGCCGACGAGGACACAGCATGTCCACCGTGAACCCTGCGGCGGCCAACGCCATCGCCAGGCGGGCAGTCGGGTACCAGCAGAAAGTCGTGGCGACTAAGACTTTAGGTTTCACTTTTATTCAGACCTTCGGGCGAGAGGAGAGAATCGGCACGGACAACTCAGAGACGCACCATGGCTCCGCGCTGGCGGATCGACTCGTTTGCGGCTTCGAGCATTCGGACCACACGCAGGCCCGCTTCGCCGTCGTTCACCGGAGTCTTATCGTTGGCGATGCAGTCGACGAAATAGGAGAGTTCACGGGTTAGGGCTTCCACCTGTTCGATCTGCGGAGCCCACATATCGCCCGAGCGGTAATGCACCAGCAAATTGTAGAGTCCTTCACGGCTGGTGACGTTCACGCCCTTGTCATAAATCTTGATCTTCTCATCGGCCTCGAGGTCGTTCCACACCAGCATTTTCTTTTCCCCGCCAATCAGCGTGGTCCGAACCTTCACCGGGGACAGCCAGTTGACGTTAATGTGCGCAATGACTTTGTCGGGGAAATAAACGGTGATGTAGGCGACGTCTTCGTGTCCGTTCAAGTGGGTCTGCCCGGTTGCGGAAATCGCCTCCGGGGTTTGCTCGATCAGGTGATCGATGATCGAGAGGTCGTGCGGAGCCAGATCCCAAACCACGTTCACGTCATGCTGAAATAGTCCCAGATTCACGCGCGTCGAATCGTAGTAGTAGAGCTTCCCCAGGGATCCGTCGTCCAGCAATTGCTTGATTTTTGTGACCGCACCGGTGAACAGGAAGGTGTGATCCACCATAATTTTCAAGTTTCTTTGCGCGGCGAGTTCGATGAGTTCCTGCGCTTGAGCGGCGTTGCTGGTGAACGGCTTCTCGACAAAAATGTGCTTGCCGTTCAGCAGGGCCGCTTTGGCCAGCTCATAATGGGTCCAGACGGGGGTCACCACGGCGATGGCGTCGATGTCCGGTGAAGACATCAACTCTGCGGAGTCCTCGGTCACCAGCACATGGGGATAGGCCTTGGCCACTTTCTTGCGCGACGCCGGGCTCTTGTCGCAAACCGCAACCACTTCGGCCGACTCCAGACGGTCCAGGTTCCGCACCACATTCGGTCCCCAGTATCCGTAGCCCACAACCCCAAACTTCACCATGACTTCTCCCCGTTGGTCTTGCTTTGCGTTTGACTCGCGAGTTTTGACCAGTACGTTTGTCATATAGATATGAGCTCTGGGGGGAGGGCTAGGGGGAGGGATGGCAAAAACTTGTCTAATGGGCGCCGTCGCCGAAAACCACGGCGGCTGGTGTACGGACCAGGATCTTGATGTCTTCCCAGGGAGACCAGGTTCGCGCGTATTTGAGGTCGAGACGAACCATGTCATCGAAAGCCACGCGGCATCGACCGCTGACTTGCCAGAGTCCGGTGATTCCGGGCTTGGCCTCGAGCAACCGGCGGCGATGCCAAACGTCGTACTTTTCGACCTCGTAGGGAAGTGGAGGACGGGGCCCGACTAACGACATCTGGCCCTTCAACACATTAATCAACTGCGGCAGCTCATCCAGGCTTGCCCTGCGCAGGACAGCTCCCACGCGCGTGATCCTCGGGTCCTTGGTCAGCTTGAACACACCGTTGCCATTCGCGTCCGTGTGCGACTCCGCCTTCCCGGCAATCAGCTTCTGGACGTACTCTTTGTGCTTGCTAGAGTCGTTGCCGGTATACATCGACCGGAATTTCAAGAAATCAAAGGGCGTGCCGTTTTGGCCAATCCGCTTTTGACGAAACAGAACTGGCCCGTCCGAGGTCGCCTTGATGGCGAGCGCAATCATCAGAAACAGCGGAGAACCCAGGATCAGGGCCACGGTACTGCCGACAACATCCATGGCTCGCTTGAATCCATTGGAAACCCGCTTGGTATCGGCTTGCCGGGACAGATCAGGGTACAGCGCCGGATTGCTCGGACGTTTGGGCGGCGCCTCGTGGTCGTTGCCCCACTCTTCCGGATACACATGGAAAGAAAGGCTGACTTGATCGAACTGTTCCGGGGTCAGGTCGGTGCGTAGAGCCGTGCCCAGCCGCTCGATCATCGTGCTGATGATCGAGTCGCGATCATCGAGTCCGATCTCGGTGAACATGACGCCCACGACACAGTTGCTCTTGTACCACCCGGCTACGTCCGTTTCCCGCGTCGAGCCTGAGAGCCCGGCGACGATCTTGCTCAAGATTTTCGCGGTCGCTCCGGAAGGGAGGTGATCCCCCATGTCCAGCAACATCAACAGGAAGGGCTTGCGGGATCGCTCCGTCCTTCGACGTTCGAGCGAAATCATCCGGAGGAATGTTTCTTCGTTGAGAATACCGCGATCTCCGGTCGATCCGGAGTTCGAGGCAAAGGGTCCAATACCTACACTGAAGCGGCGCAAATTCACGACTTCATCTCCTGGAATTTCTGCGTTGAGTTTTCGGATCAACTAATGGCCGGCTTGCGTTTGACTCTTACGGGGGGAGAGAAGACTTGGACTTGGTTGAATTTTGAGGTCAACAATCTTTGGTTTCGATCAGAATTGGTTCGGATCGATTGTGCTGAAACGTTCCATCACTTTGTTGTTGGCGAATACCGTTGATAGTAGCTCTTGTGATCGGGGTGGGCGCAGCCATTCAGAACAACTCCCAGGATGTCCGACTTCTTCAGCGCTTCCAGCCCTCGCTGCAGCTGCTTTTTTTCCGATTTTCCTTCCCGAGCCACGAGCAACGTACCATCCGTTACACGCGCCCAGACCGTGGTGTCTGCCAGGGGAAGCAATGGCGGAGAATCTACAATGATCCAGTCGAACAAATTCGCCAACTGTCCCATCAGATAGGAAAGGCGGCCCGATTGCAGCAGCTCGAGTGGATTCTCGGGCGGGTTGCCGGCAGGCATGAACCAGAAATCCGGACCCTCCAGGCGGTAGACGTTCGTGACCGTCTGGCGGCCGCTCTGCAGCCATTCCCCAAGACCAGCCAGCCTTCCCAGGCCGAATTGCTGAGCCAGCGTTGGACGTCGCAAATCACCTTCAATCAACAGAACGCTCTGTTTCCTCCGTGCCAGCACTCCCGCCAGATTGGCCGACACCGTACTCTTGCCTTCTTCGGGGATCGTGCTCGTGACCAATACCTTCTTCAAGGGACGGCTTTGCTGCAGCTGACGTAACCGAACCCCCAGGAAGCGGAATTTTTCCGCCGCCAGACTGTCGGGCTCGGTTAAGAAAACGAGCCGGCTGGTAGGCAGAACGCTCACTTCGAGGGACGGAAAGTCCACCGGACCGTCGCCAGTGACTTCCTTCGTAAAAGGCTCGGTTGTGGTGGTTTGCACATTGGCCGACTGGACTGGGACAGGTTGGACAGAAATTGGTTGGACAATAGCGGGCTGAGCAGCAGCTGGCTCAAGAGTTGGCGCCGGCTCCGCGATGGGCCGTTGCTCCCTCGGCGCCTCGAACACTTCGGTGACCACAGACACGAGGTCGGGGTATTCGACCCCCGACTGCTCGGTTCCCGATCTTTGCAGCGCGTCAAATATACGGCTCATGTTTCCTGACTCCCGTTTCCATCGCGTCGTTTAGATCGTTCTCGTTCGATTGGACGCGCCGCATATAAGTGTAGAGATCTAGCAGGGTCTTGGCCGCGCGTTGTACTTCGGTGGCATGTTCGTCGCCACTCACCATCCCGCTCACCGTCCCGCCCGGCGACGGATGCATCACATTCATCCGGAAATCCGCAGCGATTTCCTCGATCATTTCAGGAGTCACGGTTCGTGTTTGCCTCGCATACCCTTGAATGAGCGCGTTCTCGCATAAGGTATTGATCAAGCGCGCGATTCCGTGCGAGCAGCGATGTATTTCGAGGATGGTGTCGTCCGGGAAAAGCATTCCTGGATTCGCGCTTCCCGCCAGCTGCAGTCGGCGGTGAATGTAGCCTTTGGTCTCGTTGATATCCAGCGGTGCCAGATGCGAACGCAGCGCAATGCGCTGCTTGAGCTGCCGCAAATCGACCGAGTCCAGCTTCTCGTCGAGTTCGGGCTGCCCGACTAGAAGAATCTGCAGCAGCTTCTCTTGGGACGTTTCCAGATTGGTCAACAGCCGGATTTCTTCCAGCACTTCGATTGGAAGATGGTGAGCTTCATCCACCACCAGCACCGTGGTCAGACCCTTCTGATGGCGCGCGATGACAAACGAACTCAGATCCAGCAGAAAGTCGCTTTTGGTCTTGCCCGCGGTGGGCAGGCGAAAATCGCCGGCCACGTACTGCAAGAAATCGATCGGCGTGAGACGCGGGTTGAAGACATACGCATAGGTCACGTTGCTGCGGCTCAACAGTTGCAGCAGGCAACGCACCAGCAATGTCTTTCCCGTGCCCACTTCTCCCGTCATTACCACGAAGCCTTTGCGCCGGCGCACTCCGTAGTAAAGGGCTGCCAGCGCCTCGTTGTGTCTCTTCGTCGAGAAAAGAAACGACGGGTCAGGAGTAATCTCGAACGGATTGCGCTGCAGATTGTAGAAACGCTTATACATTGGAAATCAACCAGTTATCCGCGCAAAAAGCTGATCGCCGACCCAGCCAATATGGTAACAAACACCACCGCAGCGGTTGCCCATCCCAGCCATATTTTCCGGGTCGCGATTTGCTCGTCCGCAAGATTCACGATGGCGGGAATTTCGGCCATTACCTCTGCCGGCAACAATTTCGTGAGCTCTTTTTCGTCATACATGCGGTCGTCCATGAACTCGAACGCTCCCGCTACAGCCGCTCCCAGCGCCAATCCGATACCCAGCCCGATGCCGCAGAATTTCAGGCGATTCGGAAAGTCAGGCTTTTGCGGAAAACTCGGCGGATCAATTACCTGGAATCGCTCTCCCCGTTGCTGCATCACCATGCTCGTGGCCATGGCGGAATCGTTTTTCTTCTTCAGCAGATCGTCGTAGTTGGCTTTCGACTGGTCGTACCCGCGCGTCAGGTCGGCCAACTGTTGCTCGCGAATGGGTTCCTGGTTCAGACGCGACTGATACTCGTCCATTTTCACCTTAAGGGCGGCGATGGTATGTTCGCGATTGGCAATCTCGACTTGATTAGATTTCAGCTGACCTTCAATCGGAGCCAGCAAGGAAACCTGTGTCGGATCCGTACTCCCCGCGCTGGCTGCCGCATCGCCCCCGTCCGCTTGCACGGCCGCATCCTTCACTTTCATGCTCGCCACCAACTGGTCCCGCATCTTCTCCGTCTTCGCGATCTGTTCTTTCAGGTTGCGCACATCGGGATGGCGGTCGGTGTAGTGCGAACTGAGGTCGGCCAGCTGCGCCTTGAGTTTGTCCAGTTCCTGATCGAGAGCTGGCAAGCCGACTGTCGTGGTTCCATCCGAAGTCTTGGATGATCCCTGCAGCGTTTGGTACTGATCCACCATGGATTGCAGGTAGACGCGCTGTTGCTTGGCGGTGTTGAGAGCGTCCTCCTC